>JAQWIW010000017.1 GCA_029248665.1 Opitutia bacterium
CTTAAAATCTTGATAAAAAAATGCCCCATATGAATTATATGAGGCATTTTAAAAATTAAGTTAAATTCGTTTAGATTATTTGATTGGGCTTACTGGTCGAATTGAAGGATCATCATCAAAAGGAGTTTCTATAATTGGTAAATCATCATCTACATCATCTATATCAATATTGGCTTCAATAGATGCTTCAACAGCACCTTGTGCAGAACCTGAGGATGCGGCTTCGACAGCTTTTGCTATATCAATATCATTAGTATCAATTATTATACGACTATTTGCACCATTACCTGAAGCAGCTTCAACAACACCTTGTGTGGAACCTGCAGAAGCAGCTTCGACAGAGTCAGCTACATTAATGTTAGCATCAACGGATGCTTCAATAGCACCGGCAGCAGAACCTGAGGCCGCAGCTTCAACAGAATCAGCTAGATCAATATTAGCTTCAACAGATGCCTCAACAGCACCTTGTGCGGAACCTGAGGATGCGGCTTCGATAGCTTTCGCTGCATCAATATCAGTAGTATCAATTATAATACGACTATTTGCACCATTGCCTGAAGCAGCTTCAACAACACCTTGTGTGGAACCTGCAGAAGCAGCTTCGACAGAGTCAGCTACATTAATGTTAGCATCAACGGATGCTTCAATAGCGCCGGCAGCAGAACCTGAGGCCGCAGCTTCAACAGAATCAGCTAGATCAATATTAGCTTCAACAGATGCCTCAACAGCACCTTGTGCAGAACCAGCAGATGCAGCCTCAATAGATTTCGCTACATCAATTTTAGTAATATCAATTATAATAAGACTATTTGCACCAAAGCCTAAAGCAGCTTCAACAACACCTTGTGTAGAACCTGCAGACGCAGCTTCAGCAGAATTAACTACACTAATGCCAGCTTCAATGGATGCTTCAATAGCGCCGGCAGTAGAACCTGAGGCCACAGCTTCAACAGAAACAGCTAAATCAATATTGGCTTCAACAGATGCTTCAACAGCACCTTCGGCAGAACCAGCAGATGCAGCCTCAACAGAATCAGCCACATTAATACTTGTTGCTTCGCTTGTGGCATAGATAGCGCCTTTTGCGGAACCTGCAGACGCAGCTTCAACTGGGTCAGTTGGTTGGATGCCTCCCAAATAAGAACCTGAAATTGTACCAGCAGTAGAACCTGAGGAAACCGCAGAAATAATTTCATAGACATCAATATCTTTTTCTACTGCTAGATTAACTGCAGTAACAGCAGCCGTAAAAGATGCTGCCTCAATCGTTTCAGAAATATTAAAATTTGTATTTAGGGAAGCTTCAATAATTCCCTTAGATACACCGGAAGAAACTGCTTCAATAACTAGACTGCTCTTAATACCCTCAGAGATAGTGATCTCTGAAATTGCAATCATTGCAGATGAAGTGATTTTCTCGATATTATCGACGGACCTATTCTCGGATATTTGGGCCGATACTGCTTTAACAACAAAAGCTTCCACATCGTCAATGTTTTCTAAGCTTATGTTCGATTCTTCAAGTACGGTTTTGATGCCTTCAGCTCCTTGGCTCTGAATCAGTGCCAATTGTCCAGAACTTAATTCTACTGCATCAGCAGGCTGTGCAATAAGATTAAGGGTAAGTAAAAATAATGTTAATGTTATATAGTTAAATCTCATTGTATATATATATATTAAGTAAAATATAATAGATTTTAAGAACTATCATCAAGCTTTATTTTAAATCTTTAAGTATCATTATATAGTTGAAAAACTTCGCCATGTATTGATTTACATCAAGGTAAGGTTAAGCAAATAGTTGGAAACTCTTTAACCACGAACCAAGCTGATTTGAAAACAAATTTTATCAGCGATCAGTTTGCTACAGATTTTGCAAAATTGTATGCAACAGATAATTTAAAAGGCGGGCATTTGATCACGTTGGGTCCTGACAATGAAGCAGCCGCACTTGAGGCCGTAAAAAGCTTTCCCAAATGGATTGCAAGTGTTTGCAAGTAGGTGTCGGGATTTATAAAGATAACTGGCAAGCAGAGACTAATTTATTAATTAACCAATCCTTGTTAGAGATGTTGCGAGTTACTGTGATGAATTTTTAATTCATGCGACAGATTTGGAGGGTAAATGTGATTATGAGCCTCAGTAAAAAATAGCTACAAGATGCCCGTTTCTCCACGTGAGTGGATGGTTTGCATATTTGTTACTTTGGCCCTTGTTTTTACTGCTTGATCCTTAGGTGGTTATAAAACATGGGCTTTGCACCTTTTGTTTGCGGGTGGCTTAGGAACATTTTTAGTCAGTGTTCCTCCGATGCCAAGATCATGGCGGGTTGAGCCAATGGCTCCGCAGTTAGGGGCTAATCTGCCCTCTAGTGTGAAGGCAGACTATGAAACCATGAATGCTTTGCGAACCTTTGACATTCAAGCCTCAGCAATAGCAATAGCAATAGTAATAGTATGTGGCATTTTGTTGGGCATATAGAGTAGGAAATCCGCTTTAATCATTCTTTGGTCTTTTGTTATCTTGGGCGTGAGGTTGGGCTTACTTGGCGAATCGTAGGATCATCTTCATAAGGTGTCATAATAATTGGCATACGTTTTGCTCGTCTTTCACCATCTATCCTACCAATGGCGATAATTCGCTTTAGTTCACTTAAATCAGCCGCTATAGGGGCAATCGAAACACGAGTATTGGGGCCATTGCCAGCCGCAGCTTGTATCGCTCCAGAAGTTGAACCGGCAACAGCAGATTCAATATTTTCATCGATATTCGCTTCTAGTGATGATTCAATACTAGCGATCACTGAACCAGCGGCTGCGGATTGAACAAATTTCACAATATTAAGCTTCGCGACAACGGGTGCTTCAACCGCAGCTTCTGTTGCACCAGAAGCTGCAGCTTCAATATATTTACCAACATCGATATCTGCTTCTACCGCCGCAAAAATTGCACCAGCGACAGAACCAGAAGATGCAAATTCAACAATCTCAGGAACATCGATATCTGCTTCTACCGCAGTTTCAATCGCCCCCGCAGTAGCTCCAGAGGCAGCAGCAGAAGTTGCTTTAGCCGCATCTAATCCATTTTCAAGGGCAAATTTAATTACTCCACCTGAAGTTCCAGTAGACGAAGATTTTACGGCGTTACGGACATCAATATTTAAATTTTCCGAAGCTTTTATTACTGCATCAGAAGCCCCAGCAGCTGTGGCTTCAATGACAAGATAAATTTCATTATTATCAATATCATTATCACTCAGGGCTATTTCCGCTATTGCAATGGTGATTCGGGAAGTGATTTCAGCAATGCTTTCTGGCGTACTTGTTTCACTTATTTGGCTAGAAACAATTTGCGAAACAAGGTCATGGGTCGCCCCTTTGTCTTGTAAATCTATGTTAGACTCTTCAAGTACTGCTTTTATGCCTGCAACTCCTTGGTTTTGAATCTGAGCTATTTGTTTAGAACTTAATTCTACTACATCAGCAGGCTGTGCAATAAGATTAAGGGTAAGTAAAAATAATGTTAAGGTTATATAGTAAAATCTCATTGTATTTATTTGTTAAATCATATTCTATTGTATAAATTAGAGAATTATCATTAAGCTTTATTCCAAATCTTTTAACATTAATATATAGTGACAAAATTTCGGCCATGTATTGATTTGCATCAAGGTAAGGTTAAGCAAATAGTTGGGAACTCTTTAACGGTTAACCAAGCTGATTTGAAGACGAATTTTATCAGCGATCAGTCTGCTTCAAACTTTGCAAAATTGTATGCCAAGGATAATTTAAAAGGCGGGCATTTGATTATGCTGGGCACTGACAATGAAGTAGCCGCACTGGAGGCCTTAAAAGCTTTCCCAAATGGATTGCAAGTAGGTGGCGGGATTGCTCATGATAATGCGCAATATTGGATAGGGCAAGGGGCCTCGCATGTTATAGTGACATCTTGTCTCTTTAAAAAAAATGGACAATTTGAGTTATCTAAACTTGAGAAGCTAGTTGATTTAATCGGGAAGGATAAGATTGTCATTGATCTAAGTTGTAAGCGGAGAGAAAAGGATTGGCTGGTGATGAAAGATAACTGGCAAACAGAGACTAACTTATCAATTAGCGAATCCTTGTTGGAGATGCTGGCGAGTTACTGTGATGAATTTCTAATTCATGCGACAGATTTGGAAGGTAAATGCCAAGGAATTGACATTGATTTGGTGAAATTTTTAGGTAAATGGAGTCCAGTTATTTCTACTTATGCAGGTGGCGTGACTTCGCTTTCGGATTTAGATCAGGTTAAGTCTGAAAGTTTGGGCAAAATTGATGTTACCATAGGATCTGGATTAGATTTATTTGGTGGAGCACTAGTTAAATATAAAGATTGCATTTTATGGAATAATCGCAATCAAGGGTAGTGTTTACCTGAGGTTACTCAAATAATTTATAAATATGGAAATTCTTAGCTTAAATTTTGCTATTTTTGTCTTCAAATTAGCAATTTGCATTATCCCAATCGCTTTGGGCATTCGTTTATTTGCCAAATCTCAAGAGCAAAAAATAGAAACAAGACAAAAGTTATCTTCTAAGTTACTAGGTGATTCTAATCTCTTAAAGCAGAGTGTATATAATTTTGGGCTTTATTTTATTGCTTCGATCTCTATTTTAACAGGATTGTTTTTAGCTTTATTATTTTTGTTATCAGCAATGTAATAATTTAATTCCCTTTGAAATGGTTTGGACCTTATTGCTACTTTTTTTGATCGTGGGGACTGTTTGTTCCTGGGCTTCTATATTATATTTAATCAATTGTAAGTGGTGCTCTCTATTTCATGCCGAAGAGCAGCCTCACCATACTCATATGGGAAAAATCTCTCGGGTTGGAGGCGTTGGAATAATAATAGGATTTTTTATATCCTACAGCTTATTTTTTGTCTTATTTGATAGTAAAGACAATCAAAGTTTAATGCATTTCAGTATCTTTTTCGGAGCACTTGCGTGTTTTGCTTTGGGTTTAATCGATGACTTTAAGTCGGTAGATTCAAAATTAAAATTTATTTTTCAAATATTAATTGCTTTCTTTGCTCATCAATCAGGATTTAAGATAGACCATGTAATACTGCCCTTTGTTGAGTGGGATTTAGATCTTGATAATTTTAGCCTGATTTTAACGATTATTTGGTTTGTTTCTATAATGAACCTAATTAATTTAATTGACGGTTTAGATGGCTTAGCTGGAGGAATCGGTTTTATGTTAATGATTCTTCTTGTGATTCTCAGTGTTGAGAAAGGTATTGGGATTTCGACTTTTTTATCTCTTGGGATGGCAGGAGCAATCTTAGGATTTTTGATTCATAATTTTCCTCCTGCTAGAGTCTACATGGGTGATTCGGGAGCTTACACTATAGGATTTGTTATTGCGGCATTATCTTTAATGAATTATCAAAAGGGAGCGGTGATTGCTGCATTATTAGGACCTATGATAGCCTTAGCTTTACCTATTTTAGATGTGACATTCGCAATTTTTCGAAGAGGAATACAAGGCTTGCCATTGTTCAGACCGGACAAAGCACATATCCATCATCAGTTAATGCGTCTGGGCTTATCACATAAAAATACAGTCCTTATTTTGTATGCGATTTCATTAGTGGCCTTATTTGGAGGCATTTTAATTTTTTCAAATCAAGGTCGGTATTTTCCAATATTTTTGGGATTTGCCATGGTTATTGTTATTTTTGCCTTTAGGCTCTATGGCAATACAGCTTCAAGTATTAAGCAATTATTTTCTGAATCCATCAATACTCGATCGGAAACACAAAATGCGATTAAATTATCGAAGTGGCTGATCGGAGAAGTAGAACGAATTCGCCAAGCAGAATATTTGTGGAATGATTATGAATGGTTGCTTAAGAAACTAGGTTATTCAAAAGTTGTTCTATCTATCAATGGAGAAGAAAAAATTTATGAATATTCAAACCAAAATTATGATTTAGAAGACTGCTATCTTTCAGATCGTATGACCCTAGATAAATTAAAGAAGGATAGTTTTATTCAATTTTGGGGTGAGAAAAGTCGATTTTCTCAACGCCGATTTGATTTGAATTGTGATATTGCCTTTGAGGCTTGGGTTTTGGCTACTAAACGTTGGAAAGAACTCAATCAAGATGAGTATGAATTCTGTGGAAAGGCAGTAGAGCAGAAAAATGCTACAATAGAAAAAGCAAGGGATTTATACCTGCCTTAACTAAAGTTTAATCGGCTTAAAAAGAGGTTGCTTAAAGACCGCTATGATCTTTTTTACTAGTTGTTATGAGCCTTAGCCAAAAGAATAGCTACGGAATACCCCTATCTCTCCGGGAGTGGATCGTTTGTGTCTTCGCTACTTTGACTCTTGTTTTTACAGCCTGGTCATTAGGAGGCTATAAAAATTGGGCTTTGCATCTTTTGTTTGCGGGTGGCTTAGGAACATTTTTGGCCAGTGTTTTTCCTATGCCAAGATCGTGGAATGGCTATGACCAACAGCATGGAAATCTTAAGAATTTTAAACGCCTTTTATTGCAGCCATTTTTTTTGGCGGGCATGTGTTTTTTAACCTATATTTTAATTCAATATTTCAATCCATCTGTTGTGCAGGTTTTTGGGGAAAAATCATGGTGGGTTGAGGCCATGAGGCCTCCCTTAGGGAAAAACTTGCCTTCAAGCGTTATGGCATCTTATGAAGAGATGAATGCCCTGCGAACCTTTGTCATTCAAGCATCTGCAATAGGATTGGCATCTGGCATTTTGGTGGGTATACAGAGAAGGCAATCCGCTTTAATCATTCTTTGGTCGTTTGTTATATCAGGGGTTACCATGAGCTTTGTTGCCATATTGCAGAAGTTATCAGGCACGAACAAGATCCTATGGTTAATTGATGTTACAAACGCAAATCCTTGGGGGACTTTTGCTTATAGAAATCAAGGAGCAGCATTTATAATATTGGTGCTTTTAATTTCCGGGCTACTTTATTTTTTTTATTTAAGGCGTGCCCAAATGAAGTTAAAGCAAAATGGACCACATTATCTATGTTTTCTAATTATATTCTTATTACACGGATCCATTTGGTTAGCCTTATCTCGAGGGGGTATTATTATAGGGACGATTTTAGCTATGCTATTCTATTTCCTAGCAATTTTTCATAATATCCGAGGTTTTTTTAGAGGAGGGAATTGGATTACATCTGCTTTTTTTATACTAATGTTCGCATTTGGTAGTTTTTTTATCATGCAGTTTTCTAATTGGGAAGAATTTGGCTCTCGTCTAAAACAATTTGAAGCTGCAACTCAAAATATCGATTCGAACGAACGCTTTTTATCATCTAAAGCGACATGGGAAATGTCACAGGAACGGCTTGTCTATGGTTGGGGTGCGGGTTCTTTCAGATATATATTCCCTATCTTCCAAATGGAATATGAGCAACTCACGCATTTTTATGACCATAGAAATAGGCCATATGGGCGTAAAATTTACAACTATGCCCACAATGATTGGATTCAGTTTCTTGCGGAATATGGTATCGTTGGAATTACATTAATGATTTTTTTAGTTTTTTGCCTTATGGCTTACCTCGGAATTATTTTTAAAGTTAGCTTATCCGCCGCCTGTTTATTATTAGTGGGTGTTAGCTTTATTTTTGCGCATAATTTTATAGATTTTATTTTTAGTTCTCCGGCTTATTGGGTCGCTTTTTTTGGGAGCCTACTTCTAATAGGCAAACTTTACTATTTAGAATTTAAAGCTTAGGAGGCTAATTTTAAAAATGGAAAAATCACACATATCCCAAAGGTTTTTATCGGGAAGTAGCTATAGCCTTTTAAGTAATTTATATCGTACGGTATTAAATTTTTTGGTAATCATTGTATTCGCTAGATTCTTGACACCTTATGATTATGCAGTTGCCGCATTAAGTATATCTATAATAAGCGTGTATCGTATTTTTTCTGAGTTTTCATTTTCAGATTATATCATACAGAATCGAAATTTAGCTGAAAATGATCTATCAACTTTCTTTTGGGTTAATATTTTTATTTCGGCTATCGGATGTTTGCTGTTCTTTTCTTTTAGTAACTTTTTCTCTTCATTCTTTGATATGCCTGAAGTGTCAGGAGCGATTAATGTTTTAGTTGTATCGTTGTTGATAGAAAGTATCGGATTTCAAGGTAGAACTCAATTGGTGAAATCTTTAAGCTTTAAGGCGATATCTTTTATTGATGCAATATCGGCTACGATAGGCATTGGTTTATCTTTCATTATTGTGCTAATGGGTTATGAATACTGGGGACTAATAGGAGTATTTGGAATAAAGCTATTATTTTCTCATTTGATTTTTTTCTTTTACGCTAATTGGAAGCCAGCATTTAGTTTTAAGCTACATGTAATAAGGGATTCTTTTGATTATTGTGTGCCGCTTGTTTTTAGTAACGTGCTTATGACTACTACCGTAGCCGTCAAGAATGCGCTTATAAATAATTTTGTTGGGAAAAATGAATTAGGTGTATTTTCTAAAGCGGATAAAATTGCATCTATCCCTCAAATGGTAATTGTTGGGCCTTTGAATAGGCTAGTGTTCCCGTTGTTAACAAAATTCCAGGTGCATACAAAGGGGTACAATGAGAATTACCTATACTTAGCAAAGCTTGTGTCGTTTTTATCCTATCCTTTAGCAACAATTATTGCATGCTTCCCTTCGGAATTTATAATTCTTCTTTTAGGAGAAAACTGGATTCAAGCCATCCCCGTATTTAAAGGTCTCTCACTAGCCTGTTTTGCTTATTGCGCTTCAAACCTATGTAAATGGCTTTTCTTATCTTTTGGAAACACACGCCGTCTCTTATATGTAAATATTCTTAGGCTTTTACTCTTTTCAATTGTGATATTATTTTCTTCTAGGTATGGAATTGATGGTGTAGCTTATTCCTATGCAATAACCGAGTTGGCTTTGACGCTTCCAATTATTTTTTATGCTAATATTGGCACAGGAATAAAATTTCATGACATTTTGCATTCACAAATAAGCGCTATCGCGGTAAGCTTTATTTCTGTGATAGTTCCATTTTGCATTTGGAAAACTTTAGGTTCAGAAAATCTTTATTTATTTTTACTTATCGTACCCTTATTGTATTTTTCAATTTACTTAATGTTAGTGTTAAGGTTAGATTTTATAAAAGAATTCTTAGACAATACCTCTATTTAAAAAAACTCATTTTTCGGTAGGAAATAAGTATTTTTGCAATTACAGTATACACACTTGCTTAAGTAGTTAAGAGCAATGCAACATAGTATCGCCCCTATTACAGTGAACCTTACAAATATAAAAACTTCATTCGATTTTGCCAAATGCTTCTTATTTGTAGCGCTTGCATTTTATGTCTCAAGCTTTGGATCAGCGGCTATCTCATTTGTATCAGTTTTTTTGGCGATATTTGCGTTTACCGGAAAGACTCCGATGCGAGCATTTGTTACTGTTTTTTTAATTTATCTCTTAGTCGCAGGTAATCCGTTTATTATCACCGCGAAGCCTTTTTTATTGGGGATGGCGCGCTATGTCTCAATAGCCGCTATTGCATTTAAATCATACTTATATTTTTATAATCATCCCAAACGACAAAAGATATTTAATCAAGCTAAAGGCGCATTAATCCCATTGGGAATATTTGTTTTTATTGCAATTTGTACATCTGTATTAGCTAACTGGTATTTACACATAAGTTTATTAAAAGCTACGCAATTTTTTGTTTTTGTATCATCACTAATTTTATTCAGACTTAGTATTGATAGGGAGTCTGGGGAGAAGTTATATGTATGGTGCTTAGCGATATTGGCGTTCATAATTTTATCTAGTTTGTTCCATTATCTAGTTAATCCATATTCCGTATATTATGTTGATGAATGGGAGCCGGGTAAATTTATCAATACAGACCTTTTTTGCGGAATTATATATCACCCACAATCTCTTGGGCTAGTAGCAGTCTTTACAATAGCCCACTCATTTAAATTACTTTTTGATTCAAAGTCATTTTCGGTAAAATTATTAATATTTATATTATGCGGAATTTCTTTCTATTTTATTACACTTACTCAATCTAGAACATCTTTATTCGCAGTTGTATTTCTCATCACAAGTACAAGTTTTAAAAACATATTTTTTAATAATATTGCGGATAGAAATATAGCCAAGAGGAGGCGAAAAAATACTTTAAATTTTCTCTCTGGGGGCATATTTATCTGCATCTTGGGGCTTGCTTTAAAGGGGAAAGTTATTCTTGGTTTTATTACAGAACTTCTATTTAAGTATAGTACTTATAGGGTATCGTTTACTGACCTTTTCTACTCACGAATGAATAATATAAATAATTCGTGGGAAGCTTTTTTAGCCAGTCCTATTTTCGGCGAAGGTTTTGGCGTGGAAAAAAGTGCGAAATTTATTGAATCTGCAGGTTTGTTTACCGCACCTTCAGAGAAGTGTTTTATCCCTACTGCTATATTACATGAATTGGGAATAATTGGTGCGGTAGCATTTATTTATTTCCTTGTAAGTATTACGATATGGGCTTCACGATATAAGCACGGTAATTTTATATTTTTAATGTACACATTCATTTTAATTAATTTTGGAGAGTATATTATTTTTTCTATTGGGGGAGCTGGCTGTTTGGGCTGGTTGATACTGTCTTCTAGTTTATCAGAAAGTAATTAACATATATTTTAATTTTATATTCACATGAAAATTTGCCACTATCTGCCATCTCTCAATTTAACGGATGGAGGTCCTCCAAGATCAGTTAGCCACTTATGCTCCGAGTTAGCAGTTAATGGGGTCTCAGTAACTATAATCACTTCTCATAAAACGGAGAAGCCAGAGATTACGCTAAATCCTGAAATCAATAGAGTAAATATTGATACCAATTCAGAATTGATATCATTTTTAAAATCAGAAAATTTTGATATCGCTCATCAACATGGAATTTGGTTACCCAGTTCACATAGGTTTACAAAATCGGTTAAAAAGTGCAAGATCCCATTAGTTCTTTCACCAAGAGGCATGCTACAAAACTGGGCAAGGCATCATAAGCGATTAAAAAAGTTTATTGCATGGAATGCTTATCAAAAGAATGATTTAAAGAAGGCCGATTTTTTCCATGCAACTTCCTTAGATGAGTTAGAAAATATAAAGGCTTTAGGCTTTTATCAAACGATAAAAGTAATTCCAAATGGGGTAAGAGAGCCAGAGATGCAATTTTCTAAAGATCTGCCTAGAAGGGAAAGGAATTTGGTTTTCTTATCTCGAATCAACAAGAAAAAAGGATTAGAGTTATTATTAGAAGCTTGGGCTCAAACTGATGCCTCTGGGTGGAATTTGTTAATTGCGGGAAATGATGATGACAACTCGTTGCCCAAATTGATCAATCGCTCTAAGCAGTCTGATTTAAAAGGCAGAGTGCAGTTCTTAGGTGAATTTGATGAAAAAGGTAAAGTAGAGATATATAATAAGTCGGATTTATTTATTTTGCCCTCTCATTCAGAGAATTTTGGAATTGTAGTTGCGGAAGCACTATCATTTGGCGTGCCTGTAATAACTACGAAAGGCTGCCCATGGCAGGAATTGATAAAGCATAGATGTGGTTGGTGGATTACCTTATCTATTTCCAATTTAAAAAAGGCAATAACGGAAGCGATTGATTTATCAGTTCAAGAACGTGAAATAATGGGTAAGAGAGGAAAAGCCTTAATTAAAGAAAAATATAATTGGAACAATATCGCAAAGGAATTCATTAAATTTTATGATAAGATATAAAATATCTAATTTAATTAATTATGTTATCACAGACGATCAGTTAATGACTAATTATTTCTAAGAAAAATATGCATTCTCCAAGCTCATGAACATCGCATTTTTTATAAATAAGTTTCCCAATATAGGAGGAGTAGAGAGTGTGACTGTATTATTAGCTAATCACTTTCAAAGTAAGGGCCACAAGGTTTCAATTATTTCTTTTGAGCAAGTAGATTTTTCTATTTTGAATGATTTAGATAAAAATGTTCGCCTGTATTATTTATCACATCCGGTAACCTCAATCAAGAATACGCTTAGATTTAGGAAGATATTGATTAAAAATAATATAAATGTTATTTTTAACCAATGGTGTTTGCCTTTCATTACAAGTGCATTTTGTCGTTTGGCTGGTCTTGGAGTGAATTGTCCCATTATTTCAATTCATCATAATGCTCCTAATGAAAATCATAGAATCAGAACTTGTGTTGAAAAACTAAATAGAGCCGAATCAATTTTCGGCAAATTAAAGTATAAACTACTGCAGTATTTTTGGAAATTTTCAACGATTCTTAGTTTGCAAATTACATACTTAATTTCTGCAAAATATATTGTTCTTTCAGAAGCGTTTATTCCCCTGTTCTTGAATTTTACGGGAGTTTTAAATAAAGGAAAAGTGGAAGCAATTCCGAATCCACTTACTATTCCTATTGAGCCGATTAATTTGGAGGAATATTTTTCACATAAAAATAACGAAATTATTTATGTAGGCAGACTGGAAGAGAATCAGAAAAAAATAAAAAGAATATTAGATATCTGGAAAGCAGTATATCAGAGTAATAAAAATTGGAAATTAAAGATAATTGGAGATGGGCCAGATAAGGAGATGCTTGAATCTTATGTTAAGAATAATAAGATTGAAAAGGTATATTTTGAAGGTTTTCAAAATCCAATTAATTATTATCGCTCTGCCAAGATTTTGATGCTGACATCAGATTATGAAGGGTTTGGTTTAGTGATAACAGAAGCTATGGCCTATGGGGTTGTTCCTCTGGTTTATGGTAGCTATGATGCAATACATGATATCATAGATAATAATGTAAATGGCTTTATTTTAGAGAAACCATTTGATGTGCACCAATTTATCGAAAAAGTAAATTTTTTAATTAATAATGAAGCTATTTTGAGACAATGTTCACTTTGTAGTATTGAAATTAAAAATAAATTTTCTGTAGAAGGCGTTTATAATAAATGGATTGATTTATTAAATAGGGTAATTAAACATAAACTCTTATGAAAGTATGTATCCTATCTTTGCCATTGAACTGGAATTATGGTGGCATACTTCAGCAATTTGCATTACAAAAAATCCTTAAAGATATGGGGCATAGCGTGACTTTGCTTTCACGTAGAAAAAGTAGAAATTTAATTTTTAAGGCATTGGTTTTGTTTAAGTGGGGACTTTGGGTTTCTTCATTAAGTAAGATAAAGTGGTTAAGGGAAAGAATACCTACTTTAGCTGTTGAGTGCTTCAAGAGAAATTATCTTGATATTGCTAAAGATTCATTTTCAGGCAAAAGCCTGAATTCATTAGCTGCAGAAGCAGACGTATTCATAGTTGGGAGTGACCAAGTTTGGAACCCTGACGCATGTCCTGATCTCGAGAATTATTTTTTTGATTTTATCGAGCAAGGTTCGAGGAGTAAAAAAATAGCGTATGCAGCCTCTTTTGGTAAAGATACATTTGAAATTAACCCAAAACGGATATCCAAAATTACTAGTTTAATTCAGGATTTTGATGCAATTAGTCTCAGAGAAGATTCTGGCGTTTCTATACTTAGCAAAACATTCGATATTACTGATGCGGAAGTATTGCCAGACCCAGTATTACTTTTAGAGTCAAAAGTATACAGTTCGATTATTGGGAATAAAGCGCAAAAGAAGAAACAATTGTTTGCATATATTTTGGACCAAACTGAGGAGAAAAGGGAATTTATAGATTCCGTAGCCAATACTCTTAATTTAGAAGTCTACTATTTCTTGCCCCTGAAAGAGCATGCTCAGTCAAAAGAGACTTATTCATATGAAAAAGAATGTACTGTTGAAAATTTTCTATCTGGATTTAGGGATAGCACATTTGTCATTACAGATTCTTTTCATGGGACCCTTTTTTCTCTCATTTTTAATGTTCATTTTCTGTCTTTTGGAAATGAAGAGAGGGGCAGTACTAGATTTGAAAATATTTTAAAGAAGGTTAAGCTTTTGAATCGATTAATTTCTCCTGTAGAAGATATAGGTCAGTGCAATGATCAAATTAATTGGGATGATGTAAATCTGGTTCTTAAGACACAAAGAGAGCTGGGTAATAATTTTATTAAAAAGCATATTGATGGTATCCCTAGAGAAATATAAAGAAGAAAAGCCATTTTTCCTGAAAAGGCTAATTTGGGAAATTTTGAATAAAACGATTTTTAGAATTTTGGTTGGTAAGCAATGCTACCGAGTGAGAAATTTTTTATTAACATTATTTGGGGCAAAATTAGATAATCGCTGCTTGATCTACCCTTCATGCACAATATTTGCACCTTGGAACCTAGAAGTAGGCTTTAAGTCCTGTATTGGTCCTAGAGTAAATTTATACAACAAAGCTAAGTTAGTTATTGGAGATAATGTAGTCATTTCACAAGAAAGTGAAATTTGTACAGCGTCTCACGATATTGAGTCGCACACTATGAATTTGATTAAGAAAGATATTTGCATAAAGAATAAGGTTTGGATATGCTCTCAAGTTTTCATTGGCCCAGGTGTTACGATTGGAGAGGGCTCTGTTATTGGGGCTAGGGGGGTCATATTTAAAGATGTAAATCCTTGGGAAGTTTGGTGTGGTAATCCTGCAAAGTTTGTAAAAAAAAGAATCATTACTAATGAAAGGTAGCTTAAAAAAACAAAGTGAATTATTAAAAGTCATAGAAAATGATTATTGTGTTGGTTGTGGAATGTGCGCTGCTAAGGATCCAAACCAAATCAAAATGTACCTTAATGAGTATGGTCAATATAAGCCAAAAGTGAAAAATTTTTCTGGCATAAGCGAAATTGAAAAAATTTGCCCTTTTACTAATGACAAGGTTGATGAAGATGTAATCGCTGGTGAGTTATTTAGAGAAACAGAGAATATAAAGCATACGGATGAAACTGGTTTCTATATTGATACATTTGTAGGATACACATTGGATGAGGAAGAAAGGCTGGCGGCAACTTCAGGAGGTTTGATTTCTTGGCTAGCTCAATATTTACTAAAGAATGATCTGATTGACTATATTGTTTGTGTCGGACCATCTTCGGAAGAGGGAAAGCATTTTGAGTATCAGATTGTTAATAGTATCGAAGCATTAGCTAAATGTAAAAAGTCCAAATATTATCCTGTAGAAGTCTCCTCAGTGATTCCTAAGATTAGAGAATTAGAGGGTAGATTTTTGTTTATTGGACTTCCTTGTTTTATTAAGGCACTCAGGAAATTCACCCGACTAGATCCATCCTTAAATGAAAAAATTCATTACACAATTGGCTTAATATGTGGGCATTTAAAAACTGCAAAATATGCACGCTATCTAGCACATCATTGTGGCGTGAGTAATGAGTCTATCGTAAACGTCGATTTCCGCCATAAAGTAAAGGGCAATGCGGCCATAAATTATGCATTCAAGGTCGATTATATGAAGAACAACACACTTAAATCAGAGCAAATACTTATGAAAAATGTGTGGGGTAGCAGTTGGGGTAATAATTTATTTATGTTGAAAGCATGTGAATATTGTGACGATGTTTTTTCAGAAACTGCGGACATAACCATCGGAGATGCATGGTTAAAAGATTATAGCCTTGATTACAGAGGGCACAGTTTAGTGCTTAATCGCTCTAATTCCTTTAAGGAAATTTTGGAAGCAGGTATTTCAAGGAATGAAATTCATTTAGATAAAATAACTATTGATGAAGCAATCGAATCTCAAAGTGCAGGCTTGAGACAGAGAAGAAATGGATTAAACGCTCGTTTGCAAATGCATGAAAACAATCAGTGGGCACCTAAAAAAAGAAAATTTGCTACTCAGTATAATTATAGCTTCATTTACAAAATTGTGCAGTTTTTGAGAATTGAATTGTGTAAAAAAAGTAAAGAAACATTCTTATCGCAAGAATTAAATGGTAAAGGTCTTGGATACTTTAAACAAAAACTTTGGGTTTACCCATTTATTCTTTGGGCTATAAATTTTCCTAAGCGCCTCAAGCGAAAATTAATGAATATATTTAAACTATAATTTTTAAGAAAATTAACTTATGATATCTGTATTCATATTAACATTAAATGAAGAGCATAATATCGAGGAATGTCTTAGTTCAGTTGAATTTTCAGATGACGTGATAGTCTTAGACTCATTTTCTAAAGATAACACAGTAGGCAAGGCGGAAGCATTAGGGGCTAAAGTTTACCAACGGAAGTTTGATAATTATGCGGCCCAAAGGAATCACGGTCTATCGTTAAATTTTAAGTATGATTGGATCTTGATGATTGATGCCGATGAAAGAGTTTCAGATGAACTGAGAGAAGAAATCACGGAAATCATTCATCTAAAAGGCAATAGTAATTCACTTTATCGATTTCGTAGAAAAGATTTTTTCATGAATAAGTGGATTAAGCATTCAAGTGGCTATCCGACATGGTTTGGACGATTAATGAAAAAGGGCGAAGTTGAAGTTAGGCGAGAAATCAATGAAGAATATTATACGAATGGTGAAGTCGGATTTTTAAAAGGTCACCTCATCCATTATCCATTTAACAAAGGTATTGAATATTGGTTTGAGCGACATAATAAATACTCAACCATGGAAGCAAAGCGCTTATTAGGCGAATCGGTTTGTTTGGCGGATTTAAAAAATTTCTTTCATAAGGACCCTATGATAAGGCGAAAAATATTTAAAAGTTTAGCTTACAAAGTACCATGCCGCCCAATTCTTACATTTATCTTTTTATATATTTTTAAGCTAGGGATTTTAGACGGGCTTGCAGGTTTTCATTATAGTCTGATGCGTTCTATCTATGAGTACCAAATAGACTTAAAAATGAAAGAACTGAAGGATTCAAAATTAAAATAAAATGAGAATTAATTTTTGGACATCGACTGAGTATGGAGGCTTTATGAATGCTTTGATGGAAAAGCTAGGCGAGAATGGCATCGAAGCCAGCCAGAGGTTTAATATTTCAGAAGCAATTTATCGTTCTGCTCGCAGCAGTCCACAGCGATTACTTCTGCGTTTTAGGCAATACATTATTTACCCGATTCAGCTATCCTTTAATTTATTCTACGAGGCACTTGCAGGAAATTCAAAGCGACCTGTTGTAGTGGCGACCAATACATTTTTTGCCCCGCTTCTGGCAACTTTCTTTAACAAGCGAGTTGTTCACTTAGTCTATGATTTATTCCCTGAAGCGATGATTCATTCAGGGAAGTGGCAAGAGCATCAATTTAGGGTTAAGTTTTTTCGTTGGCTTGTTGGTTTGAGCTTAAAGCATTCAGTGACCAATATATTTCTAGGGGAACGCTTGAAGAATTATGTTGAATCTATTCATGGTAGTCTGCCGAACAGCAAAATTATAGCCGTAGGTGCAGATGAAACTCCGTTCACTAAACTTGAGCCACTTGAAGATTCCGAAAGAATAAAGATCTTATACTGCGGAAATTTCGGAAATATGCACGAATCTAAAACCTTATTAGATATATGGCAGTCGGGGGTTGATAATTCTTTCCAATTTTTATTTCACTGTAGTGGGCCAAAGCGCAAGGAGTTAGAATTATTCAAGAAAAAGCACGAGGCTATTTTAGGTGACCACTTGCAAGTCAATGAAGGACTATCCAATGAAGAATGGGTAAAGGTGATGCAATCCTCCCAAATTGCTTTAGTCACTATGTCGGAAGGTTCTCAAGAAGTGGTCATGCCTAGCAAGACTTACAGTGCAATGATGGCAGGGCAGGCAATTTTGGCGGTAGCTCCTGAAAATTCCGATTTAGTGGATTTAATAAAGACGACAAACTGTGGTTGGTGGGTCGTCCCTGGAGATGTACTAGGTTTTCAAAAATGCCTTCTGGAAGTTCAATCGGATAAGGGTCTGCTGTTAAAAAAAAGGCAGAATGCCTTCCGAGTTGCTCATGAACAGTTCGGGCAAGTCTCATTAGCCAAACAATGGGTGGAGGTGTTTCAGTCTTTGCAAAGCTAAGATTGAATGTTAAAGGTATTTATGTGAATCGTTTTTTAATAACATTCGTATCTTTTTTTTTAACATTACTTTTCGCTCCTACATCTAACGTAGTGGGGTTAGGATTCTGGACTATTGGAAACTCTAATGTCATTGTATTAAAAAAGCTTGAATTCATTATTGTTGAAGCTCCGATTGAAAGTCCAAAGCTCAGAAAGGCAGTCGCTGATTTTAATGCCCTTTGGGCTTTTCGAGTAGGGTCTTTACTTGAAGTCGAGAAATCAAAATTTGGTAGGGCAAAAGGAATCTATTTAAGACAAAGTAATCGCCTGAAATCGCTGAAAGAAGGATCATTTTCGTTTCGCAAAAAAAGCAAAGGGATACTGGTGGATGCTTATAATGAGGAAGGCCTAGCAAACGCCTTATACTATATTGCCCATGAGTTACTAGGTGCTCGATGGTATTGGCCGACGCCACTAGGTTTTGAATGGGTAGGAGATGTTCCTGAAACTTGGGAACTTGCAAGTACGACAATTGAGCCGAGCTTTAGTATGCGAAGTCTATACGGTTCAGATACTGAGTATAGTTTAAGAAATCGTTTAGTGGGCGGGTATTCGTTTAACCATAACTTAGCTAATATCTTTAGGCCTGAGTATCAAAGCTTAGTGCCCAATATCTTTGCCGATTTAGGGGATAGAAAAATAATCCCGCAAGGAAGTACTACTTTTGATCCACAGCCTAATCTAACTCATGAAGGTGCTGTAGAATTAACAGCACTAGCCGCAATTCATTATTTTGAAAATAATCCTTCAGCAAAAAGTTTTTCTTTATCGCCTAATGACAACATTCTATACGATACAACTGAAGCAACGGAAAAAGCTGTATCGCCGTTAATTTATTTTAGGAAGCGACCGAATTATACGGATATGACATTCCAGTTTGCAAATCAAGTCGCCCACAAGGTCTTTAATGAAGCAGATTTATGGAAGACGGATAAGGGAGAAGATCGCTATCTAGGAATGCTTGCCTATTATTGGGCTGAACAGTCTCCAAGCATTCCCTTGCATCGAAGGGTGTTGCCTATATTAACATCGGATCGAGCGCAATGGCACGACCCTTTATATAGAACAGAAGACAGGGCATTGATTGAACGATGGGGACAAACAGGAGCACAAAAAATAGGGGCATGGGATTATTATTTTGGAGCGCCTTATCCTTATCCAAGACAATTCACTCAATGGATTAGTGAAAGCATTCCTTATTTACATAAAAACCGTGTAGATGTCTTCTTTTCGCAATTACCTTCGATGTGGGGATTGGATGGGCCGAAAGCATGGCTTACGACTCAATTACTTTGGGATGCCAATGCAGAGGCAGATGATTTATTGAATGAATTTTACCAAGAATTTTTTGGGAATGCCTCCAAGGCAGTCAGAGCGTTTTATGAGAGAGCGGAATCTCATAGAAATGAAAATGAAGGCGCTGCGAATTGGATAAAGTTTTATTTTGACGAATCAGGCATAGAATTATTCCCAAAATCAGTCATAGAAGAAATGCGTTCGTATATCGAAGAGGCGAAGAGCTTAGTACATCCTTCAAGTCGCTATTACCAAAGATTGCTTGTCGTGTCGGAGGCTTTTGAATTGACGGAACTCTATCATGCTTACCACTCTGCACGACTCGACTTACTGCCTTACATAGCAGATAAAGAAGCAGAAGGGGGTATTGAAAAAGTAAAAAACTTAAAAGAGAAGAAAGCTCACTATTTAAGCAGAGCGGAGGAATTGATCAAAAATCCTTTGCATGAGCATTTTAGGTATTTTTTGAAGTTAAGGCAGACTGACCCTATTCTATGTAGTATGGTTCCAATCATAAAAGAGAATTCGATCATTGAAGGCACATTTAAAAAACAATACGAAAAAGAATTATCAATTGGGCTCGAATGGATAAAATCTACTAGTTCATTTAGAACTCGTATCGGAAATCCATTATTTAGGGTTTCTTTTGATAATGCTGTAGAAAGAGATTTTCTAGGACCGAAGATTCCAGAATTAAAGTATTGGCAAATAGATTTTCGTCCGGCTGAGGCGTTTAGGATTGAGCCAATTTTGGGTTTTGAAGAGCAGACAAAAGGTCTCCGTATAATTAATGCGGATATATTTCAGTTATATACCTTAGCGTTATTAGGCCCGCAGAGAGGCTATATATTAACGGCAAAGATCAAGTCCAAGATCAGCCCTGATTGTCGTGCACAATTACGCGTGGATTGGATAAATGCAGCAGGAATAAAGTTTAAATCACAAAGATTGATTCAATTGCCGAACGGAGATTCAGGTGGTTATCTTCAATTAGAGATTCCATTAATTGCCCCCGAAGAGGCGCGTAAAGCAAAGATCCAATTTATTCTGAATAGACAAGGACAAGGTGACTTCATTGAGATACAAGAAATCAACTTTCTAAGAAGACTTAAGTGAGTAAAGGGGAGTGTTTCTTAAGGAAGCTGAGTGGCACCCATTAGGAAGCGATCACATTCTCGTGCTACTGCTCGACCTTCATTAATCGCCCAAACGATGAGAGATTGTCCTCTACGAACATCGCCTGCGGCAAATACTTTATCCACAGAGGTTTTAAATTCTCCGTATTCAGCTTTGATATTTGAACGAGGGTCTTGATCGAGTCCAAGCTCTTCAACAATGGTATTCTCGGGTCCAAGGAAGCCCATAGCTAAAAG
>JAQWIW010000021.1 GCA_029248665.1 Opitutia bacterium
ACTTGAATTAGATCATCAATAGCGTCTTCGGGGAGTTCGCAATTTTGAGAAGCGATGCAAACAACTTTTCCTTTTCGAGCTTTAATTTCTTTAATATTGGCCATGCTCTTTTGGAACATTTCACCGTTGGTGGTTAAGAAAACAGTTGGGCATTCTTCGCTAATTAGGGCGATGGGGCCGTGCTTCATTTCGGCAGCTGGATAGCCTTCAGCGTGGATATAAGAAATTTCTTTAAGCTTGAGCGCTCCTTCGAGGGCGATGGGGAACATGAGCTGTCGGCCTAAGAATAAGCAGTCTTCGTAGTGGGCGTATTTTTTCGCTACTTTTTGAATGGCTTCTTTTGATTCTAAGGTTTGTTCAACGAGTTTTGGCAAGCCTTTGAGTGCTTTGACGATATTGCAGCCATCGGTATAACTTAAATTCCTTAAGCGTCCTAAATAAAGAGCGAGCATGGCACAAAGCATGACTTGAGAGGTGAAGGCTTTGGTTGAAGCGACTCCGATTTCTGGGCCGGCGTGCTGATAGATACCGCCGTCACATTCTCGAGCAATACTAGATCCAACACTGTTATTGATCGATAAGGTTTTGTAGCCTTTGCGTTTGGCTTCTTTGAGGGCTGAGAGTGAGTCAATGGTTTCGCCAGATTGACTGATGGCAATGACGAGAGAATTTTTATCGAGTGGGGCGTTGCGATAACGGAATTCGGATGCGTATTCGACTTCAACAGGAATTCGGGCGAAGCGTTCGATTAAGTACTCAGCGATCAAGCAAGCATGCCATGCAGTGCCACAGGCAATAAAGATGATGCGATCAATTTGGCTGAGTTCTTGTGGCTGGATGTTCAATCCACCAAAGAAAGCGGTACTGCCGTCATCAGAAAAGCGTCCTCGCATACCATTTTCTAGAGCAGTGGGTTGTTCGAAAATCTCTTTCTCCATGAAGTGTTGGAAGCTACCGAGTTCTGCGTCACTGGTATCCCAGTCGACTGTTTGAATCACGGCGTCTACGGATACTTTAGCAATCGTAGAGATGGAAAAATCATCTGCAGTTAAATGTGCGACTTCGTTGTCATTCAGATAGACAACATTTTGAGTGCAGTGGGTGAGTGCATTGACATCTGAAGCAATGAGGTGCTCGTTCTTTCCCACTCCGATGATGAGGGGTGAGCCACGGCGGGCACAGATCATTTCATCGGGATAATCTTTTGAAATGACAGCTATACCAAAAGTGCCTTCTAGGTGCAGTAGGGCTTTGCGAACGGATTCTAGGAATTTATTAGCATCGGGGTTAGTCGCTTCTTTTTCAAAGTGGTAGGCGATTAAGTTGACGATGGCTTCGGAATCGGTATCTGATGCAAAGGTGTAATTTTTGGATTCGAGGAATTGCTTAATCTGTAGATAATTTTCGATTACTCCGTTATGAACGAGAGCAAATTTTTCATCGCTACTGATGTGTGGGTGAGCGTTTTTCTCAGTGACATCTCCATGAGTTGCCCAGCGGGTATGGCAGATGCCAGTCTGTGCTTTAAGGATATTTTTAGGCAGGGATTCTTCGAGTGTTTTGACACGTCCAACTCGCTTGATGTATTCGAGTTTGTTTTTCTCAATAACGGATAAGCCAGAGGAGTCATAGCCTCTGTATTCTAATCGCTTTAGGCCTTCTATCAGTCGGGTTCCAATTTCTTTAGAGCCTACATATCCTACTATTCCGCACATCTTGGGTATTTATTTATTTTCGTTAGGGTGAGTGTCATTGACAATAGCTTCTTTTTAAGTCTCTATTTGCATTGTGAGCAAGCGTAAAGTCATTTGTATAATCATGGGAGGGGGTCGCGGCACTCGCTTAAATCCACTGACCCAAGTTCGTTGTAAACCAGCAGTTCCTTTGGCGGGAAAATATCGTTTGGTAGATATTCCGATCAGTAATTGTTTAAATGCTGGGTACAATCAAATATTTGTGCTCACTCAATTCAACACGGCTTCATTACATCGTCACATTCAAGAGTCGTATAAATTTGAC
This sequence comes from Opitutia bacterium, assembly GCA_029248665.1. Taxonomy (GTDB): domain Bacteria; phylum Verrucomicrobiota; class Verrucomicrobiia; order Opitutales; family Coraliomargaritaceae. The sequence goes on from JAQWIW010000021.1 coordinate 2,020, forward strand.
CCGTTCGGCGGAGGCTTTGTGGATATTTTATCCGCAGAACAGACAGAAAAAAGCGATACTTGGTACCAAGGGACAGCCGATGCGGTTCGGCAAAATATGCACCATTTTGGCGTCGAAGGAGAAGATGACCTTTGTATTATCTTATCGGGCGACCAGCTTTTTCGAATGAATTTAGGTAATTTCGTTAAAGAGCATATTGAGAACAATGCAGATGTCAGTATTGCGGCAAAGCCTCTACCTTTAGACCAAGCTGAGGGGCTGGGATTGATGCGTGTTAACGAAACACTTGCAATTAACGAATTTGTTGAAAAACCAACAGACCCTAAAGTGATTGCTGGCCTTGCTGTAGGTTCTGGAGTGAAGTCAAAAATGAAAAATCCTGACACGGAGGATTATTGCTTAGCTTCAATGGGTATTTATGTATTTAATGCGAGGGCACTTTCGGAAGCCTTGGATTCAAATATGAAAGATTTTGGAAAAGAAGTCATTCCGAGTCTTTTAGGTAAAAAGAAGTTACACAGCTATATTTTTGATGATTACTGGGAAGATATTGGAACGGTTAAAGCGTTCTTCGAATGCAACCTTCAGTTAACGGAGATAAAACCACCGTTTAATTTTTATAACGAAGAAGAGAGAATTTATACACGGGCTCGATATCTTCCAGCTGTGAAGGTTAATGGAGCAAGCATACAAAATGCGGTGATTGCGGATGGTTCTATCATTAATAATGCTACGTTGAGTCGAGTAATGCTTGGCGTTCGTTCGGTAATATCTGAGGACTCTAAGCTTGAAAATGTGGTGATGATGGGTGCAGATGATTTTGAAAATGATGCTGGTTTTAAAGAAAATTTAGAATTGGGTCGCCCGAATATTGGGGTGGGTAAAAATTGTACGATCAAAAATGCCATTTTAGATAAAAATGTACGGATTGGGAACAATGTGGTATTGGATCCGACGGGCTTAGAGGATAATTTTGAATCTGGGGCGGACGTGGTTATTCGTGACGGCATTTTGATTGTGACCAAAGATGCTGTCTTATTAGATGACTTTCAGATGAAAGCGTAATTGGTTATCTAGAATCTTTGGGGATAAGAATTTCTCTTTAGATAGATAATCAAGCCGATTCCTAAGATAAACAAAGAGTAGAACTGTCCTCGGCTGATCCCGACAATTAAAGATGCATCGGGTGCTCGGAATACTTCATTGAATATCCTAAATGCACTATAGAGTATAAGGAATTCTCCGACGAGTTGCCCAGGGGAATACTTGGTGAACCAAAATCGGTATTGTAAATAAATTAAAGGAATGAACCCTTCGCTAAAAGATGCGTATATTTGGGAGGGGTGTCTTGGTTGGATTCCGTAATAGCCCGTTAATTCACTATAACTCATTGGGCTATTTGGAAAGAGTACAGCCCAGGGTGCGGTAGTTATTTTCCCCCATAGTTCCCCGTTGATAAAGTTGGCTAAACGTCCAAGCATGATCCCGAGTGGTGCGATGCTTACAATGCAGTCACCTAGAGACCATGGATTGTAATTTCGTTGTTTAGCGAAAAGAAAATTTGCAAATAACACGCCAATAATCCCTCCGTGACTGGCCATGCCTCCTTGATCAATACGGAAGAATAGAAGAGGATTTGCCATGAAATCACTCAAATCATAAAAAAGCATATAGCCTAGGCGACCTCCAATGAGAACTCCTAGAATAATGTAGGTCATGAAGTCAGATCGTTCTTTCGCATCTATGGGAAATTTTTGTTTTTTATCACTGTAATAGAGAAATAACCAAGTGAATAAAAATCCGAGTAAATAGGAGAGTCCATAAAAACGAATGCCTTCTAATCCAAGAGGATTTTCTGGAAATTTCAGAAGAAAGGGACTCAAGTCATGTACCCAATAATCTACATTTTTTGCTAACATAAGTTAATTTGAAATTTGTTTGGGCGATTATTTTTACTGTTATTGAAAATTTTTACTTTTAAAACAGATTATTAAAATTTATACAAGGATATGCAATTGGTTTTTCCTTCATCATTATTACTCTGTTTTATTTTTGGCAGTGTGTGTTTGAGTGGAAATTTGTCTGCACAAAATCAAGAAGCTCGCGCACTAGTTGCAGACCTTTCTCAAGATATTGCTTTGATGGATCGGCAGATCCGTGGTTTGAAGTTGGACATTGAAATCTTAAAAGATAACCAAGCCGAGACGCTTAATAAATCATCTGTTCGTGCCTTAGAATTGAAACTCAATCAAATGAGTAATGATTTGAATATTTTAAAAAAAGCGGTATCTGCCCAGGAGAAGCGAATTAAGCAAGCGATTTTAAATGAAGTAGCAGAGCAAATGGATGCGTATGTATCCCAAATTAATAGTCAGATTGCTTTTACTGAGAGTCAGGTGAAGTCTGCGGATGTGAAGAAAGTTTTTTCGGATAGTTACCCTAAGTCTGGGGTGAGTTATGAAGTACAGTCTGGGGATACGTTAAGCCAAATAGCGGCACAATTTGGCTCGAAGGTTCAATACATTCAAGATGCAAACCAAATTAATGATCCAGCGAGAGATTTGCGTGTTGGCGATATTATTTTTATACCATTAACTGAAGATTAATTATTATGGCACAATCAAAGAATAGACTAGGAAGAGGTTTAGGCGGATTAATTAGTGGAGGCGGAGTGGCTCAAGCTAAGAAGGTTCAAGAAACGGCTGCTCCCGCGAGTAAAGCAAAAGTGAAAACCACTCCAACTTCATCGAAATCAAACAAGCGAAAAAGTGCCAGTACTCCCCAAAGTCTAGATTCAGGTATAGTTTCAGGTTTAGGCTATCAAGAGATTGCACTCAGCAAAATTAAAGCTAATCCCTATCAACCAAGAAGGGAAATCGCTGAAAAACAAGTGGAAGAATTGGCTCGGAGTATACAGTCAGAAGGCTTGCTTCAGCCGATTGTTGTACGGTCGATAGCTAAGGGTTTTGAGCTAATTGCAGGGGAGCGTCGTCTTAGAGCTTTTAAGTTTTTAAAATCAAAAACAATTCCTTGTCGGGTGATTGAAGCGAGTGATGCTTCATCGGCTTCCTTGGCTTTGATTGAAAATTTACAAAGAGAGAATCTGAATCCGATTGATGAAGCTTTAGGCTACGCAAGTTTGGTTAGGGATTTTGATTTAACTCAAGAAGCGGCTGCCGATCGTGTAGGTAAAGGGAGAGCGACTGTAGCCAATGCACTGAGACTGCTTTCTTTGAGCGATGAAATCCAAGGATTTTTGAGCCGTCGTTTGATTTCCACCGGCCACGCAAAAGTTCTATTGGGGGTCAAGGATGGCACTCAGCAACATTTATTAGCACGACGAATTATTGAATCTAATTTGAGTGTTCGTGAAGCGGAGAAAATTGTTAAACGATTGAATGAAGGGCTTGAGCCATTCGATGGATCGGGAACAGGCAATGGTAATGCAGGCAAATCCGATGGTAATCGTGCAGAAAATACAGCAATAGCTGATTTAGAGAAGCGTATTGAAAAGCACTTTAATACCAATGTAAGCATCCAACACGGAAAGAAAAAAGGTAAATTAGTTATCGAATATTTCGGTAACGAAGATCTGGATAGGCTTTTGGAATTATTGGGTATCAATCAACGCTAATTTAAGGGGGACTCAAAATGGGCAAGCATTATTGGTTAATGAAGTCGGAGCCGGATACGTTTTCGTTACAAGATTTAAAAGAGCGTCCTCAACAAAGGGAACCTTGGGACGGTGTGCGAAATTATCAGGCACGAAATTTTATGCGAGATGGAATGTCTGTGGGTGACGGAATATTATTTTATCATTCAAATACTAAGCCTCCTGGAATCGTAGGTTTGGCTGAAGTTGTGAGTGAGGCTTATCCAGACCCTACGGCATTTGATAAAAAGTCTAAATATTATGACGAAAAAAGTGACCCTAGTAATCCACGGTGGTTTTTAGTGGATGTTGCCTATAGGAAAGATTTCAAACACCAAGTCAGCCTTGAAGCAATGAAAGGCATGCCTGAATTAGCGGAGATGAAGGTTTTGCAAAAAGGAAATCGTCTATCGATTACACCTGTGAGTGAAAGTGAGTACAAGGCAATCTGTGCCGCCGGCTTATAAATTAAGCCCGATTAAGGTTGTAACGATTGATTCTGGATTTCGGTTTGTTGTTGGTTTTTGTATAGCTTAAATATAGTCAGCGTGGATACGATGGCTAAGATAAGTAAAACGGCTCCTAAGAGTAATCCTTTTATGGTCATATGCTTTGCTTGGTTAATTAAGATAAACGATCACGATAATCTTCATAAGTGAATGAACGAACAATTTTTAGCCCATTGCTTTCATCAAAAAGACATATGGCAGGAAGAGGCACTCCGTTAAAGGTTGAAGTCTTTACCATAGTATAATGCGACATATCTAAAAACTGAATTGTATCATTTATCTTTAAAGGTTTTGCAAAGGAGTAATCGCCGATGATATCTCCCGCCAAACAAGATAAGCCGCCAAGTTTGTAGGTATAGGCTTTTTCCTTTGCGGGATAGCCATCTAAGATATTCGGTCGATAGGGCATTTCGAGCACATCGGGCATATGGCAGGTTGCGGATATATTGAGAATCGCACTTTGTGTATTTTCAGTTTCTAAAATATCTAAAACTTTTGCATTGAGTATGCCGGTATGCAATGCGACGGCCTCGCCTGGTTCTAAGTAAATGGTAAGGTCGTACTTCTTTTGAAAATACTCAATGATTTTACAGAGGCGATTGATATCATAACCAGGGCGAGTGATATGGTGCCCACCTCCAAAATTCAGCCATTTGCAATTTTTGATAATATCCTTGAAATTGGCCTCAAAGGCCAGAGCTGTTTTTTCCAAAGCATCTGAGTCTTCTTCGCATAAAGTGTGGAAATGTAATCCAGAAATTGAGTTTAATGATGTATGGGGGTAGTCGTTTAAATTCTTATCTAAAGTGGAACGAATGGTTCCTAGCCTAGAGTCGGAGGTACATGGATCATATAAATCATGGTTTCCTGTTGAGACTTGTGGGTTGATTCTAAGTCCGAATTCAGGGCGATTTTGCCCTTCAGTTGCCGTAATGCCCATGGCAAGTTGTTGCATGGAATTAAAAATAATTGTGTGACTGAAAGAAGCTAAATTACTCACTTCTTGGGAAGTGAAAGCGGGAGAATAAACATGGATTTCTTTGCCAAAGTGTTCTTTTGCCAAGAGTGCTTCATTGGTTCCGCTAGAGCTTGTGCCATCTAAATAGGCTCTAAGGATTGAATAAGTGCTAAAACAAGAATAGCCTTTTTGTGCGAGTAATATCTTAGCTCCTGTCCTAGTGCTAATGTCTTTGAGAATTTCTCCATTCGCTTTCAATAAATCTGTATGTACGATAAATGCTGGATTTGGAGTATCCTGAAAAGGTATTTTTCTAAATTGCTTAATTCTTGCTTCCGGAATTTCTGGAGTAGGATTTTGCATATTTTAATTGAAGAAAAAAGTGACTGAGTCGTTTATAAAGACTTATAATAAATAAAAAGTTTAGTTTGCATTCAAGTTTCAAAACACTAAATGTCTTTAAGAATTAAACAGTTTAAATATAAATCTTACCTATTATGCAAAAATACACTTTAAATGTGAAAACCCGAATTCCTTCGAATAAAGGAGCTTTGAAGCAACTTCGAAAAGGCGGGGAAATACCTGGAAATATTTACAGTAAGGGCAATGCAAAATCTATCTCAGTATCTACGATAGCTTTTAGAAACGTGAATAAAGAAATTGGTGGTGGAGCAGGTTTAATTGAGCTTAAGGACGAGAATGGTGACTTGGCTTTGACTCACGTTAAAGGCGTGCAAATACACCCAATCTCTCGCACTATTGAGCATATTGACTTTCATGAGGTGGCACGTGGAGAAACATTTGATTCCAAAATCCCAGTCGTATTAACTGGAGCAAGTGATTGCCTAGGAGTTAAGCACGAAGGTGGAATGCTGGATCACAAGACATTAGAGCTGGAGATTCGTTGCCGTCCTTCAAAATTACCAGAGAATATCACAGTGGATGTATCTGGCTTAAATGTAGGTGATTCCATTCATGTAGATGATTTAGAGGCAATCGAAGATGTTGAGTTCTTAAATACAGGAATTCAAGTAGTTGTTTCTTGCCAACCTCCAACAGTTGCTGTTGCAACTGATGATTCTGATGCAGCAGAAAGCTCAACAGAAGGTGAAGAAGCGAGTGAGGGAGATGAAGCTAAGAATGAAGAAGAAAGCTCTGAAGGTTAGTCCTTTAGTCCTTTAGTGCTTAAGTCTTATCCTCGACACGCTCTAATCTCAATTGCATAGTATGGCTGTGAAAGTCATTGTTGGCCTCGGAAATCCAGGAGATGATTATAAAAATAGTCGTCACAATCTTGGCTTTGCCCTGGTCGATCGTCTGGCGAGGCATTTTTCGTTTAATTGGAAATTTGATAAGAAATTTAATGCAGAAATTGCAGAGGGTATCTATAAAAATCAGAAGCTCAGTTTGATTAAACCTCAAACATTTATGAATCTTAGCGGTCATTCCGTGCAAAAATTCAAAGAATATCATAAGCTCTCAAATGATGCCTTTCTTGTTGCTTACGATGACTACAACTTGAATTTAGGACAATCTAAGTTGAAAATCGGTGGTGCTGATGGGGGGCATAATGGTATTTCTAGTATAATTCTTCAAATTGGTGTAGATTTTCCTCGATTTCGTTTGGGAATTCATCCTAAATGTAACGTTTCCCTAAATTTGTCAGATTTTGTTTTAGGCCGTTTTGATCTTTCAGAACAGCAAATCTTAGATACAATGTTTACTCATTGGATCGAAGACGTAAGACTTATTCTCGGCGAGGGTATTGAAAAAGCAATGAATCAAACTAACAAACGTAATACAGTCGAACATGAAGAACACAGTGAATAGAGAGTACAAAACTACATTTATCTTGGATTTGAGAGAAACAGAAGATGATGTCGCAAAAGTATCAGCGGATATAACCGAGATATTAAGTTCATTAGGTGCTTCAGTCAGTGAAAGCGAAGATCTTGGGATTAAAGAATTTGCAAGAGCCGCGGATCCAAATTTTAAACAAGCGCATTACTTAGAGGTTTACTTTTCTGGAAATGCATCTGTTCCTCAAGAGCTAAAAGAAAAATTACATTTGGACAAGCGTGTGAATCGCATATTTGTCGAATCTAACGATTAATCAAACTATGGCATCATTCAATAAAGTTATCTTAATCGGAAATTTAACCCGTGATCCTGAATTACGGGTGACTGGCTCAGGGCTGTCTATTTGTAAATTAGGCTTAGCGGTTAATCGTACCTATACGAGTAAAGATGGTGAGTCCAAAGATGAAACAACCTATGTGGACGTTGATTCATTTGGGAAACAGGCTGAGATTTTAGGCAAATACATGCAAAAAGGTCGCCCTTTAATGATCGAAGGCCGACTTAAGTTAGACCAATGGGAATCTAATGATGGGCAAAAGCGTAGTAAATTAGGCGTAGTTTTAGAATCGTTTCAATTTATTGGTGGTCGTGATGATAATACATCACGCAGTACAAGTACTTCGGATTCAAGTTCTCAAGATACTAGCAATAATACACAAGAAAAAGAATCTTTTGATGGAGATGTTCCATTTTAATCTATTAAGTAAAAATTTAAGGTAAAAATTATGGCAAACAGTGATATATTATTATTAGAGGCAATTAATGGCCTAGGGTCTGAAGGAGATACAGTTTCAGTACGCGCAGGATATGCTCGTAACTTCTTATTTCCTCGTAAGCTAGCAATTCCAGTAAACCAAGGAAATCGTAAGCAAATTGAATCTTTGAGGATCGCTAAAGAAAAGCGTATCGCCGAAGAATTAGAAGCTTCAAAATCTTTAGCTGAGAAAATTGGGCAAATCAATATTTCCATCGCAGTGAAAACTGGAGACAACGGAAAAATGTTTGGATCAGTTACAAATACAGATATTTTAACTCGCCTAGAAGAAGAGGGCATTAAGCTTCAGAAAAAACAATTGAATGTGACTCAACCGATTAAAGATCTCGGTTCACATAAGATACAGGTGAAGTTGAATTCTGAAATCGAAGCGGCATTTAGTTTAGAAATTGTGTCTGAAAATCCAATCATTGTTGAAAGCGAAGTTGCTGATGCTACAGAGGATGATTCTCAGGACGATGCATAAATTTCACTGATCGAGTTTCCTCAGAAAGATGTCCATTGAATCTAAATCTAACAATAGAGATTCGAGATCGTTTTCAAATTCAAAATCTCAGCTGGATATCACTCGAGTTCAGCCTCATAGTTTAGAGGCTGAAGAAGGTCTTTTGGCGGCCTGTTTGATTGACGGCGGTAGGGATGTTTTGACGGACTGCATTGAGCGTAAAATTACACCTCAATGTTTCATTAAGCCTACGCATGAAATCCTATTTAAGTCTCTATTAGAGCTATATCAAGAGGGTGATCCTATTGATGAAATCCTCCTTTTTGAATATTTAAAGAAGGCAGGCAAAGACGAAGAAGTCGGTGGTATTTCTGCGATCTACGCGATTAAAGATCGCATACAAACTGCGGTTCATTCGCGATATTTTGCCAAGATTGTTCATGAAAAATATTTGCTTCGGAGAATGATTCGCACTTCTCGCGAAACAATTGATGCTTGTTATGAGCAACAAGAAGATATTGAAGTTTTTATTGAGAAAATTGAGCAATCAATTTTTGAAATCAGTCAAGATCGAGTCACCGATGGAGCCAAAACGATTAAGCAAGCGGTGGAAAAGGCAGAGATCAATATACAGTCAATCTTAAGTAATAAGCAGGATCATGGAATCGATTCAGGGTTTAAAGATTTGGATGGCTTGACTTATGGCTTCCATGCTGGAGAAATGGTGGTTTTAGCGGCACGCCCTTCTGTAGGTAAAACCAGTTTGGCTATGAATTTTGCAGAAAATGCGATCTTGCCGATGGGAAGTCGCAAGCCAGTGGGCGTTTTGGTATTTAGTTTAGAAATGACTGCGACCCAATTGGCGACTCGATTAATGTGTGGTCGTGCTCGAGTTGATTTTAAGCGAATAAGAGACAAAGTTGCTTCTAAGCAGGATACAAGTGACCTTGTACAGGCTGCAGTAGAACTAAAAAAAGCACCTTTATTCATCGATGATGCCTCTAATTCTAGTATTTTAGATATTCGCGCTAAAGCACGCCGAATTCACTCCAAAGACCCACTTGGATTAATCATTATTGATTACCTTCAGTTGATTCGAGGTACGGACGCACGGGTTCAACGTGAGCAACAAATTGCGGAAATTTCCCGTGGGGTTAAAGGCATGGCAAAGGAATTGGATATTCCCGTGGTGGTATTAAGTCAGTTAAATCGTGATTCAGAACGGGAAAATCGTAGCCCAAGGCTTTCGGATTTAAGAGAATCTGGATCTATTGAGCAGGATGCTGACGTAGTAATGATGTTGCATCGACCCAAAAAACGTGAAGATGAAGACGGTGACGGATCTAATTTTGGAGAGGTCGAGCATATTAAATTAATTTTAGCTAAGCAGAGAAATGGACCTGTTGGAGAGATTGACTTAGCTTTTGTCCGCCGTTACACACGTTATGAGAATTTTCATCAACAACATTAATTTTATCGTATGAAAACATTTAAATTTGCGTCATTAATTATTTTCTTTTTTTCAGTTTTAATTAACCACACTCTTTTCTCTCAAGAAAATATAGATGATACCTTTGAACTAGGGGCAGTCCATGTTGTTTACGAAAATTTTAAAACAGTCGATCGTGCGTTTGTTTTATCACATATTCGTTTGAATGAAGGAAGCTTGTATAATCGTCTTTTATCCGACCAGTCACTCCGTTCTTTATATAATACTAATTATTTTGAATTCGTAGATTTTAGAGTCGCTGACGTGAAAGGTGTGGCTGAATTAAGTATACACTTAACAGCGAAATATAAATTGAAACAATTTGAGTTTTCCGGGAATAAAGAATTTTCATCTGAGCGCTTACTTGAGGAGGGCGAGATACAAGATGTCATTATTTTAGATGAGTATCAAATAGACTCTGCTGCAGAAAAAATGACTGATTTGTATTTAGAAAAAGGATACAAGGACACGAATGTGAGTTTTGTTATTGATCGTGACCAAACAAAGGGAGAAGCCATTGTTTATTTTGAGGTCAAGGAATCAGAAAAGATTGCTTTAAAGTCTATCAATTTTACAGGAGTGACTGCTTTTAAGCCAAAGGTTTTGAATCGCGTGATTCAGACCAAGAACAAGGATATGTTTTCTTGGTTATCAGGTTCAGGGAAGTTTGATCAGTCACTTTTTGAAGATGACCTAGATCAATTACGTTTGTTTTATCAAAATGCAGGTTTCTTAGATGTGGTAATCGATCCTGACCTAATTAGTTACGATTTTTCTAAATCTAAAAAAGGGAAGATTACTATTTCTATTGATGAAGGAGAGCAGTACTTCTTGGGCACAGTAGAAATTGAGGGCGCATCCATCTATACCAATCAAGAGCTCCTCGCTCTTTTAAGATTGAGTAAAAAAGAAGGTCTCGTTTATTCGCCTCAAGTAGTTGATTCATGGGCAGGTATAATAGAGGATTTTTATTCAGCACGAGGCTACCTAGAAACAAGGATTTTTGCAGACAAGAAATCGAACTTAGAAAATCGCCAAATCGATGTTATATTTAAGATCAAAGAAAGTGAAAAATATTATCTCGAGAGTATTGCTATCGAAGGAAATACTAAGACCAAACAAAAGGTTATTATCCGTGAATTAGCCTTAAAGCCAGGTGATGTCTTTGATTATAGGCGTATGGAATCTAGTGAAAAGCGTTTAAAAAATACTGCTTTCTTTGACGAAGTTCGTCTAACACCTGAATCTACTAATATACCAGGTAGAAAAAATTTAAATGTTCTTGTTTCAGAATCTAGAACGGGCTCGTTTAGTTTCGGTGCTGGTTTTGGATCTGTGAGAAGCACGCAATTTTTTCTTGAGATGAAACAGAGTAATTTCGATATCAAGGATTGGGAATCAGGCTTTCAAGGAGCCGGGCAAAAATTTAGAGCACGTATTTCTATTGGTAGCTTAAGTAGTCAGGCCTTGATCGGATTTGAAGAGCCTTGGTTATTTGAGCAACGACTCACATTCGGGACCAACCTTTATGCGACTGAATCGGAATATAATAGTTCTGATTATAATGAAAAGCGGACTGGGCTTGAGCTATATGTCCGTCGACGACTGTTTGAATTAGTCGAAGCAAAATTATCTTACAAATATGAGTTAGTGGATATCTTTGATGTCTTTCTTCCTGAAAACTCAAATCAGCCTGATAATATTGCCGATGTCTTCCAAGATGCCCTTGGTGAACAAACTGTATCAAAATTTGGCCTGACTTTATTGCGAGATAATCGCGACAGTTTCTTGTTTACGCGTACAGGTAATAGAACATCTGTTGATGCAGAATTAGCTGGATTAGGGGGCGATGTGAATTATTTTAAAATTGATTTTCGTACCGCTCAATTCATTCCAACGGTTGATTTATGGAAGCAAAGTTTATCTATTGTTGGACGCTTAGGAGCGATTATGCCTCTTAAAGATGATGAGAGTGCACCTTTTTATGATCGATTTTTCCTCGGGGGACCTGAGACATTACGTGGCTACGATTATCGTGATGTAGGACCACGTGCTAAGGATGGGGAAATAAACGGAGCGGATAACTTTATTGATGAAACAGCGGGTGGTCATACTTACGGATTGATTTCTACCGAATATTTATTTCATGTTTCCGATGGATTGGGCTTGGTTGCTTTTTATGATGGAGGATTTGTTAATGACAAAGAGAAAGATTTTAGTTTTGATGATTATGTCGACAATTATGGTTTTGGTGTTAGGCTTCTAATGATGGGATCACCTTTGAAATTGGATTACGGTATTCCGTTAAATGCTCCTGACCATCTGTCAAAATCATCTCAGTTTCATTTTTCATTTGGCACACGCTATTAAATCTATCAGTTTTCAATTATCTTACTATTAAACAAAATTTATTATATGAATACATTACTTAAAAACTTACTTATTCTTACTTTTACAGTATTAACGATTAATGCTGGCTCTATTGCTACAGTAGATGAGCAGAAAGTTCTTTCTGAATATGTTGCCTTCAATCAAGCACGCGAAAAGGTGCTAGCTTCAGTCGCTCCCATTCAAGAAGAAATTCAAAAGATGCAGGAAGAAATTACTGGCATTATTGCAGAAGCTAGAGAAGCAGATGCAACTTCAAATAATCCAGCATTAGACGAAGATGCACGCGATGAAGCTCGTTCTAAGTTAGTTCAATATCAAACTACACTTCAAAATAAACAAGTGCAATTACAGCAGTTTTCTCAGCAAGCACAAGAGCTTGGGCAAAATGGACAGCAACAAGAGTTGATTCCTTTACAGCAAAAAGCCCAAGATGCAGTTAAGGAAATTGCAGAAAAAGAGGGTATAGATATTGTTTTATCCACTAATAGCGTTATTTTCGTGGAAGAGTCATTAGACATTTCAGATAAAGTTATTTCTGAATTAAATAAATAATTTTCCACCTATAGCTAGATTTTCAAATTCTAAAATATGAAATATTCCTGTTCATTGGAATTTATTTTAGAAATTATCGAATCCGATGTAACGGTTAAGGGTGATTTTAATGGAAATATAGAGGGATTTGCTTCATTAGCTGATGCTACTGAAGCAGATCTTTCTTTTTTTTACTTAGAAAAGTATAAGCAAGATTTACTTAAAACAAAGGCATCGGTTGTCCTTGTCCCCAGTGATTCGAAATTTTTACCTCAAAGCGGGCAAACATTTCTTTATGTAAAAAATCCTTCCTTTGATTTAGCAAAAATTTGCAGAGCCATTGAGATGGATCTAATCCCCGAACCAAAACCGGGGATCCATCCATCAGCCTATGTGCATCCATCGGCAAAGATTTCTCCCGATGCTTATATTGGTCCATTGTGCTGTATTGAAGAGGATGCTCAAATTGGTGCAGCTTCATTAGTGAGTCAAATTACCGTTGGGAGAGGAGCAAAAATAGGGAATGGTACAAAGATTTTTCCTCAAGTTATAATTGGTGCATATTGCGTAATTGGAGAAAGAAATCGATTGCTTGAGGGTTCGGTGATTGGTTCAGACGGATTCGGTTACATTAAACTTGAGGGTAAACATGAAAGATTACCACAGATCGGTATTGTTGAAACTGCGAAAAACGTGGATATTGGTGCCAACACGACAATTGATCGTGGAAGAATTGGACGTACTTTTATTGGAGAAGGTACGAAAATCGATAACCTGGTTCAAATTGCACATAATGTTCAGATCGGAAAACATTGTTTATTGGTAAGCCAATCTGGAATTGCTGGTAGCACGATCTTAAAAGATAATGTAATTCTTGCGGGAAAATCTGGTGTTATTGGACATTTAACGATTGGCGAAAACTCAACAATAGGGACGATGTCAGTTGTCATCAATTCTCTAGAAAATGATAGTCATGTAATTGGGTTTCCCGCCTTGCCTAAAGCTACATTCTGGCGTTTGATTTCTTTAAAACGAAAATTGCCAGATCTATTTAAACGTTTTAAAGATCTTTAAACTTAATTATAACTCCATTATTCATACATCTCTTAACTAATGAACAATTCTTTTAAAATATTTTGTGGTAATTCAAATCCAGTGCTGGCACAGGAAATATGTGATTATTTGGGGGTGCCTTTAGGGGATGCTACCGTTAATAGTTTCCCAGATGGAGAGAGTTTTGTTCGTATTGAAGAAAATATACGTGGGATGGATGTTTTTATCATCCAATCAACAAGTAATCCTGCGAATCAGAATTTAATGGAATTGTTTATCATGATTGATGCTGCGAAGCGTGCATCAGCCAGTCGTATTACGGCCGTAATTCCTTTTTATGGCTACGCTAGGCAAGACCGCAAAGATCAGCCAAGAGTGCCTATTACATCAAAACTGGTCGCAAATTTACTTGTATCTGCTGGGGCATCTAGAGTTTTGACTGTTGATTTACATGCACAACAAATCCAAGGATTTTTTGATATACCAGTAGATCATTTATATGCTTCACCGGTCATGTTTGAGCATTTGAAAAATATCGATTGTGAAAACCTCACCTTGTTTTCTCCAGATGTGGGTGGCATGAAGATGGCATCAGCTTATGCAGACTTCTTAAAAGTACCTTTAGGCTTTATTGCTAAACGTAGAACAGATGCTGAAACAGTAGAAGCGATATCACTTGTGGGTGATACAGAAGGGCGTGATATTTTAATCATTGATGATATGACAGAAACAGCCGGTACTTTATGTGCGGCCGCTGAGTTGTTAAAAAAGAATGGAGCCCGAAAAGTTTTTGCAGCTGTCAGTCACGGAGTATTAAATGATAAAGGTTATCAGCGATTAGCCGACGGTCATTTAGATGAATTGATCACTACAAATACGACACCCGTTTTACAACAAGAAGGAATTCCAATTACGGTCTTGAGTGTCTCTAAATTATTAGGTGAGGCCATAAACCGAATTCATAAAAACGAAAGTGTTACAGGATTATTTGAAATAAAAGGGTTTTAATTTTATCTTATTATCGTCTTAGATTTTTAATTTATTATAATAATATTATGAACTTACTAATTCGAATCTTATGGATCGTTTTAACTCCTTTTGGGCTATATTTTTCTGCCTGTGCAGGAGACAATAATGAAAATAACAGTGATAGCATAGAAAAAGTTATCATAAAAGAATCGATTATTAATACAATCGATGCAGGAAATGGAATGACATTTTCTTATGCTGACGTGCTGGAAAAAGCCACACCGTCAGTAGTCAGTGTTTATACATCAAAGTATGCGTCTGTTTATTCAAATCGCATGCCGAATGGCATTCCTGATCTTTTTCGCCAATTTGGGATTCCTGTGCCTGAAATGTATAATGAACCTGAAATAAAAGAAGAGGAAAAAGAAGAGTTGAAGCCTTACGGAGCAGGCTCTGGGGTGATCATGACAGAGAATGGTTATATCATAACGAATCACCATGTAGTGCATGACCAAAGAGGTAAACCAGTGGATGAAATAAGGATTCGGCTTAATGATAAGCGCGAATATGTGGCTGAATTAATCGGCTCGGACCAAAAGACCGATATTGCCGTATTGAAAATCGAAGTGACTTCAGCAATCACTCCATTGAATGTAGCTAATAGTGATCAAATTCGAATGGGAGATGTTGTTTTTGCGATCGGAAACCCATTAGAGGTGGGTATAACGGCTACACAAGGAATTGTATCTGCGACGGGTCGTCATTCACTAGGCATTCTCGGTCAAGATGCTTATGAGGATTTTATTCAAACAGATGCCTCTATCAATTTAGGAAATTCAGGAGGAGCTTTAATTGATGCTTATGGCCGACTCATCGGCATTAATACTGCAATATTTTCAAGATCGGGTGGCAGTATTGGTATTGGTTTTGCCATTCCTGTAAATATAGCCTTAGATGTCATGAAAAAATTAGTTGAAGTCGGTGAAGTCCCTAGAGGACTTTTAGGCATTTATTCACAGAATGTGACTTTAGATATTGCTGAGGCTTTTGGCTTGGAATCGACGGAAGGTGCCTTAGTCGATCAAGTACAAAAAGATTCTCCCGCTGATCTAGCGGGGATTTCTCATGGTGATATTATTATCAAGATCGATGATCAAAGCATAGAATCGTCTCAGGACTTACGCTTAAAGGTATCACAAATGAATCCTGGTGCCGAAGTGCTTGTTTTTCTGTATCGTGATGGAAATCTGCTCGAGATACCTGTAGTTTTGGGAGATATAGAGGATGGTTTTTCAGAACATAGTGAAGGAGTGATTCTAGAGGGGCTTACCTTAAAGTATCTAGATCAAGAAATTCGGGCAAAATTATCTATTCCAGAAAAGATTTCTGGCGTGCTTGTTGCAGATGTTTCACCCAAATCTCCTTTCGCTCGAAGTATACGACCGAATACAATCATTATGGAGGTGAATGGAAAGTCTGTAACCGAGCCTAAAGATATAGGCGATTATATAGATGAAGAGAAAGCCAACCGCTTCTATGTCTGGTATAACGGACGTATTAGCTATTTAGTACTTAGGTTTTAGATCAATCGACTGCACCTACTTTTTTCCAGAGGGTATTGATGATTTTTTCGTCAATACCTTCTTTGGTTTGTGCATTGCCTGAAGTTTCCATGAGCACAAAACGAATACCGCTTGCTCGATTCTTTTTATCTCTAGAGATGGCTTGATTGAGAGCTTTTATGCTTAGTGGCTTTTTCAATAAAATCGGCAATCCATTTCTTACAAGTAGCTGAGTTGTTTGCTCTGTATCAGTTTTGCTAAATGTGGGGTAGGTGATTTCTGAGAGCATGCAGGCTAAATGAATTCCAACTGCTATAGCCTCACCATGAAGATAGTCACCATAGCCTGCTACATTTTCAATGGCATGACCGAACGTATGCCCGAGATTAAGTAATGCACGTCCGTTAGCATTAGCTATTTCTTTTTCATCATTTGCTACAACTTCGGCTTTAATTTCACAACATCGACGTATAATTGAAGGTAGAGTAGGTTCGTCAAAATTCAGATTTTCTATACTTAGGAGTTTATTAAAAAAAGATTTGTCGGCAATTAAGCCATATTTGATAACTTCTGCGATTCCTGAAGCAAATTGGTTTTTCGGTAAGGTCTCGAGAAATCTTTGATTTATAAATACTGCCTGAGGTTGCCAAAAGGCACCCACTAAATTTTTGCCTTCCGGTAAATTGATGCCTGTTTTCCCTCCTACGGAACTATCCACCATAGCCAGTAGGCTTGTTGGTATTTGGTAGAAATTAATTCCTCTTAAGTAAGAAGCGGCGACAAAACCAGCAAGGTCTCCGATCACACCACCGCCGAAGGCGAAAATCACCGCATCTCGATTTGCTGAATGAGAAGCTAAGAAAGAGAGAATCTTTTCATATTGTTCAACAGATTTAGAAGGCTCACCTTCAGGGACAATATAAACATGCGTTTGAGGAATGCCTAGGCTTTCAATATAAGCTTGGTATAAACCATGTAATTTTGAATCTGTAATTAAGAAACAAGCCTGGTTTACCTGATTTAAGTCATGGATGGTAGCTTTTAAAGTACTATCATCTTGATTAAAATAGATCGGATAAGATCTATCATCTAGTTGAACGTTTAATGTATCAGTCATGATTCAAATTTTTCAAATAATGCTTTCGTATATTTTTCTATATTGAAAGGATAAAAATCATCTGGTTCTTCTCCTGTACCAATAAAATAAATAGGAATTTTGAGGGACTTGTAAATACCAACCAGTGAACCTCCTCTGCTGGTGCCATCTAATTTTGTTATTATTAATCCATGGATGGGGATGACTTGGTTGAAGGCATAAGCTTGGTCAATTGAATTTGAGCCAAGGCTTCCATCGATGACTAACCAATTTTCAATAGAGATGGCTTCATCTTGTTTTTTTAAAACACGATCTAGTTTTTCCAACTCATTCATTAAATTCTTTTTGGTATGTAAGCGTCCAGCCGTATCAATAATTAGGAGATCGTGATTACGTTTTTTTGCCGCCAATAAGCTATCGTAAGCGACGGCGGCAGAGTCGGCTCCATGATGACTCGAAATCAGTTCAATATTCAATCGATCAGACCAAGATTTTATCTGTTCATTTGCGGCTGCCCTAAAGGTATCGCAGGCACTGAGTAATACCGAGCCACCCTGTTTTTGTATGCTGTAAGCAAGCTTAGCGGCTGAGGTCGTTTTTCCTGCACCATTAACGCCAATGAGCATGATAACTTTGGGTGTGTGCTTAAAGGGTGGAATTAGTGCTCTTTCGGAGCCATCGAGCTGTTCACATATAATTTTCTTTGCAAGTTCAAGCGGTGCAGTGTTTTTATCCTTTGCCTGCTTCTTTAAATCAGCCTCAATCTCATTTATGATTTTCTGAACCGTCTCTGTCCCAAAATCAGCAGTATATAATAAGGATTCAAGTTCTTCAATGCTCTCTGCATCTAAAGTCTTAGACTTGAAAATGCTATTTAGATTATTGGCAAATTTTTTAAAAACCCCTATCATAAGGCATCAATCATTAGCTTTCCTCAAGGGTCTTTGAATGCTGTTTTTAACTTGATCTAATATGCCATTGATAAAGCGCTTGGATTCTAAGTTGGAAAAAGTTTTCCCTAAGTCAATCGCCTCATTGATCGATACAATAGGGGGGATGTCATCGCGAAAAAGTAATTCATACATAGCGAGTCGCAAAACGGCTAAATCAACTTTGGCAATTCGGTCAAATGTCCAATTGTTGGCATATTTTGAAATTTCTTCATCAATGGCTGAGATATTTTCAATGGCTCCTAAAATAAGAGATTCACCAAATGCATAAAAGTCCCTGTTTTGTTCTTGGTCCGCAAAAAATGTACTTAGGCTATCCAGTAATTCTTCAGGTTTATTGGCTTCCCATTGATAAAGGAATTGAACCGTAGCCATACGATTGGCTCTTCTTGGATTGGGTTTTTTTATCGATTTTTCTTCGTCCATTTTTCTTTGAGTTGTGCCATTTCTATGGCGGCTAATGCAAATTCTTTACCTCTATTTATTTTTGAGCCGCAACGATCTTCGGCTTCTTCTTGTGAATTAGTTACGATAATTCCATTGATGATCGGAATATCTTTTTCTAAAGAGGTTTGATTTATGGCTTGAGCACTTGAATAAGCAATCACCGAGTGGTGCTCAGTTGCTCCAGCAATGACGACTCCCAAAATGATAATCGCATCTACAATATTATATTTTTCGATCAAACTGGCAGCATAAGGCAATTCAGCTGAGCCAGGGACACGTTCCAAGTGAATAGACTCAATAGCAGACGCTTTTAATTCATTTACCGTATTTTCAATGAGTGCATCCACTAATGCTGTATTGTAACGAGCAGCAACAATAGCGATGGAAAAACCTTCGGTGGGCTTTGTAGAATTATAGACTGGAGGGTCGAGACTCATAATTTTATTTAGATATCAAGCCATTGATCTTGCAAGGCTGAAGCATTTTTTATTTTTTAAATTTGAATTCTGTGGTAATTCCATCATTCACAAAGAGTTGTGTTTTCACTTATTTCAAAATCAAACAATGCGCGCTTGGGTCGTTTCAGTACCTTACATGGGGATATCCAAACGCCAATTTTTATGCCAGTGGGCACACAGGCTACAGTCAAAGGAGTGACGCCAAGGCAGTTAGATGAAATTGAGGCACAGATTATTCTAGGGAATACCTATCATTTGAATTTAAGACCGGGTTCCAAATTAATTGAAGACCTAGGAGGGCTCCATAAATTCATGAATTGGGATAAGCCAATTTTGACTGATAGTGGAGGGTTTCAGGTATTCAGCTTGTCGGCTCTAAGAAAAATCACCGAAGAAGGAATCCATTTTAAATCCCACTTAGATGGGCAAAAACTTTTTTTGAGCCCAGAGTCCTGTTATCAAATTCAGGCTGAATTAGGTACAGACATTGCGATGGTCTTAGATGAGTGTCCTCCATTTCCATGCGAAAAAGATGCTTGTGAATTAGCGGTTGAACGAACGATTCGTTGGGCAAAAGATTTTTTAACGCGTGCAGAAGACGATGGCTTTATCGAAAAAGGGCACCATGTTTTCGGAATCATTCAAGGGTCAACCTATTCTGATTTAAGAGTATCCTGTAGCCAAGCCTTGGCTGAAATGCCTTTTTCTGGATATGCTATAGGTGGAGTGAGTGTGGGTGAACCAGAAGAAGAAATGATCAAACAGGTCTCTTACTGCTTACCTCATATGCCTTCAGATAAACCTCGCTATGTAATGGGGGTAGGGACACCGGTGCAGCTATTGAAGATGATTGGTTTGGGTGCCGATATGTTTGATTGTGTTATGCCCACTCGCTTGGCTCGGCATGCAAATGTTTTCACTCCGACTGGAATGATGAATTTGAGAAATGAAAAATTTAAAACAGACGGCCGCCCGATTATGGAAGCAGATAACTATACCTGTAAAAATTTCAGTCGGGCTTATCTTAGGCATTTATTGATGTCGAATGAGTTGTTGGCTTCGACTTTGCTTTCGATCCACAATCTGCATTTCTTTTTAGATTTAATGCGAGAAGCAAGAGAGCATATTGCTAGCAATGACTACGATGCTTGGAGTGCTCAGTGGATTAAAAATTATCTAAAACTTTAATCACTTAGATTAGCGATTGAGCAGGGATAAAAACTCAGTATTCGTTTTTGTACTGCTGATGCGATCAATCATAGTTTCAGTGGCATCTTCAATCTTTTGTCCAGAGAGTGCACGTCTTAGGAATTGAGCACCTTCTAATTCTTTGCCTGAGAGTAAGAGCTCTTCTTTTCGAGTCCCTGAAGCATTCAAATTAATGGCTGGCCATAGTCTTAGTTCGGCTGCTTTTCGATCGAGTACAATTTCCATATTACCCGTACCTTTGAATTCCTGAAAAATGAGGTCATCCATTTTACTTCCAGTTTCGACTAGGGCAGTGCCAATGATGGTTAAACTTGGTCCATCTTCACAATTCCTTGCCGCTGAAAATAATTGTCGTGGCTTTTCTAAAGCCCGTGAATCAAGTCCACCTGTCATGGTGCGACCACCTTTGCCAGAGGCTGAGTTAAACGCTCGAGACAGTCGTGTTATAGAATCCAACAAAAGAACGACATCTTTGCCTGATTCAACAAGTCGCTTGCAGCGCTCGATTGCAATTTCCGCAATGCGCAGATGATTTTCCAATTCTTCATCATTCGAGGAAGCATAAATTTCTGCATCCACGCTTCGTTTAAAATCAGTCACTTCTTCAGGTCGTTCATCAATGAGCAAAACAACTAAGTGGCATTCGGGATGATTTTCGATCAGCCCATGAGCAATATCATGCAGTAAAGTAGTCTTTCCTGTTCTTGGTGGGGCAACAATCAAACCGCGAGTGCCTTTACCGATTGGACAGAATAAATCGATTATACGTGTAGTTAAACGGCCGTCTTTGCTTTCTAGGCGTAAATGTTCATCCGGGGCAATCGTTGTCATTTGTTGAAAGCTGTATTGCCCTTTTCTTGAATCAAGGGCTTTTGAATCAATCGTATCAATGAATCGAACCTTTGGGTTTGAAAAACGCTCATTTTTTTGAGCCTTTCCTTCAATAAAGCTGCCTTTTTTTATTTTAAATCGCTTGATCAGTTCTCTTGGCACAAAAGGATCACAAGGCTGTGTCTTGCCATTACGACTTGGGTCAAGTAATTGCCCAGTTTGGTTTTTTAAAATTTCCAAAACACCTGACACAGCTATTTGTTCTGTAGGATTTTCTTCTTCAGTGGATTCGCTCATAAATAAAAGTAATGTATATAGGATATACCTTAGGACTAACTAATATGGTGTAGGAGCCTCAGATTTGTCTAATTACTTCTAAAAGTAATAGGAATGTGAGTAGTTGCACTAAATGTACACCATTGAGTAAATCTAATTAGATAGGCTCGCTTATTTATGTCAATTCAAGAAAAAGCTTTCTTGATGGTGGCAAGCTAAGACTTTTCCAGAAGCTTCGGCGTGGTCTTTTCTCTGAAATCAAAGATTTTTTTTAATTGTTTTCTTACATAGACCCAATGTGCAATTTGGCCGAATATACCCATAGGGATAGAATATGTAATATGGTCGATAAATTCAACACCTCCTGGGCATTCATTGATCTCATGATAATGATACCACAATGTGTAAGGGCCGATCCTTTGATCATCGACAAAAGAGTGTTTATCTTTGATGTGCTTGAGTTCGCTGACCCAATTCTGCTCTCCAATAAATGGAATTTTTATTTTGTAGCGGATAATCTGCCCTTCAAACATAACATCAGGGAGGTCACTAAGTATATTGAAGGTCATATCAGGCGGAGTGATCTTATTGAGATTTGATGGAGAGCGCATGAAATTCCAAGCGGTGTCTAAATCTGTTTTGATAATTTGCTTTCGTCTGAATTCGTAAACTTTGGGCATCTACACTCATCGAAACAAAAAATAATAACTTACTTATTACTTTATAAATTACACTATTTGACTTTTGTTTTTGGATTTTTTGTGTATATATAAACATCTGTGAGTTGGATAAAAAAAATTCTTAAACATACACTAGAAGAGGAAGAAAATAGACTGTTACTAATCTCTTCGCCTTTAGTTTTTATGCACCTAGCCTGTATTGGTATTTTTTTTACAGGATTTAGTTGGATCGCTGTTTGGGCATTACTCATAACTTATTTTTTTAGAGTTTTTGCACTTACTGCAGGCTTTCATCGATATTTCTCACATCGTTCGTTTAAGACAAGTCGTGTTTTCCAGTTTATTTTAGCCTGGGCTGGCACATCATCTGCTCAAATGGGTCCTATGTGGTGGGCGGCACATCATCGTCACCATCACCAGCATTCCGATACCGAAGAAGACGTCCATTCACCTGTAGTTAGAGATGTCTTTTGGGCGCATGTAGGCTGGGTTTTATGCCGTACCTATGGAGGGACTAATCAAGAAAAAGTAAAAGATTTATATAAATTTCCAGAGCTTAGGTTTATTGATCGATGGCACGCTTTACCGGCAATTTCCCTAGGCTTGATTTTATTTTATATCGGTAACCGATTAAACTTTTATTATCCAGATTTAGGGACAAGTGGCTGGCAGCTGGTCATGTGGGGATTTTTCTTAAGTACGGCCTTAGTTTACCATGTTACTTTTTGCGTAAATTCAGTCACGCATATCATTGGAAATAAACGTTTCAAAAACAAGGATGAGAGCCGCAACAATTGGTGGGTAGCCATGCTGACTTTTGGTGAAGGCTGGCATAATAACCATCACCGTTACCCGCATTCAGCTCGACAAGGTATGTACTGGTGGGAATTTGATTTATCGTATTTAATCTTAAGAATTTTGGAAAAACTCGGATTGATATGGGATCTCAAAGTGTATCCTAAAGCAATCTACGAAGAAGCATCGCGCTTAGAATTAGAAGGTAATTAAGTGCTAAGTTTAAATATATGGGTAGGGTACGTTCTCTATGCGGTATTGATGTACGGCTTGGCTCTGATTATTAAAAAGATGTCTTTAATGGATATTGTATGGTCTCTCGGCTTAGGCATTGGAGGCGTATTGATTTTTCAAAAATCCGATTCTCATTCATTGAACGCGTGGTTGTCGCTTGGATTAATCTTTTTATGGTCAGTGCGTATGGGGGTGCATTTATTTGTGAATCGAATCCTGAGCGATAAAGAAGATTCTCGTTACCAAAGATTGATCGATCATTCGGGTAAAGCTTGGAAATTGGTGTTCCTTGCTTTTTTCCTTCTACAGATTTTCTTTATTTTCATATTTTTATTTCCAATAAAAGCAGCAATCGACTCTAATGGTGGCAGTTTTGGTCTATTTAATATCTTAGGCTTTGTTATTGGCATTTTAGCTTTAGTGGGGGAAACGCTGTCGGATAATCAATTGAAGCGATTTAGTGCGAATATTCAAAATAAGGGTAAAGTCTGCAAAGAGGGATTTTGGCGATATTCTCGTCATCCCAATTATTTTTTTGAATGGCTTTTCTGGTTTAGCTTCGTTGGCTTAGCCTATGGAGGTGATAGCTTTTATTGGTCTTTAGTTGGCCCAATTGTAATGTATCTGTTTTTACGCTATATTACAGGAGTTCCATTTGCGGAATTATCTTCTCTAGAAAGTCGAGGCGATGCCTACAAGTTATACCAAAAAGAAACGAATGTTTTTTTTCTGTGGTTTCCGAAATTATAATATACTCAAATTATGCCAAAAACATCTAATAATAATATGCCATCTAAAAAAGTTTGGCAGCTTCATTTATGGAAAAGAATTTGGCAGTCTATTTTAAGTACGATCACGATTGGTTATTTGAAAGTTACCCATTCCGATGGTTCGGTAAGCTTTTATGGAAAGCCTGCGGATTCCTATGCCGAGTTAATTATACATGATGCTTCTTTTTATTCTCGAGTGATATTTGGTGGTAGTGTTGGCTTAGGGGAGGCTTATGTTGATCGTATTTGGTCCAGCTCTGATTTATCTAAATTACTAACATTATTAGGAGCGAATGTTCAAAAATTTGGGACTTTTCAAAAAGGGCTTTCATTAATCAGCCATTGGTTTAACTGTGCTTATCATTTTCTCAGAAATAACAATAAGAAAAATAGTATTTCCAATATTCAAGCACACTATGATTTAAGTAATGATTTTTATAAAACATTCCTTGATTCAAGCATGAGTTATTCTTCTGCATATTTTGAAGAAAAGTTATTGAATTTAGAAGAAGCTCAATTGAATAAAATCCATCGGATTCTTGACCTTTCTGAGCTGAAGAAAGGCAGTCATATTTTAGAGATAGGTTCGGGTTGGGGTGCTTTAGCCTTTGAGGCGAAAGGAAGAGAATGCTTTGTGAAAACAATCACTTTGTCTCAAGCACAATACGATTATGTAGAATCTGAGATGGCAGATCGAGGATCGGATAAATCTATAGAAATCTGCTTGCAAGATTATCGCGACGAAACAGGTCTTTATGATAATGTGATTTCATGTGAAATGATCGAAGCTGTAGGTAAGGAGTACTTAGACTGCTACTTTAGGAAAATTAAAGAGGTACTTAAGAAAAACGGGATCGCAGTATTGCAAGCAATAACCATACGTGATTCCGATTACAAAGAATATTCAAGAAGCTGTGACTGGATTCAAAAACACATTTTCCCAGGCGGGCACTTACCTTCCTTGGGGATAATTAAAAAGCATATTAAACAAATTGAAGGAATTGAAATTAAAAATGTTTATTCTTTTGGAAAAGATTATGCTAAGACTTTAAATTGCTGGGATGAGAACTTTACAAAGTCCTTAAAGCAAGTTGAGGCATTAGGCTTCGATGAGAGTTTTCAGCGTAAGTGGCGCTATTATTTTAGTTACTGCATCGCTGGTTTTTCCAACGAATTAATAGATGTTCAACACATCGTACTTCAGCGAAGTGATTGATTAATCAATCATCTCGCTCTTTTGGCAAGATTGGGCAAAGTGTTGGATGAATTCAACAATTTTGCTAAGACCATTTCTTCGATTGGGCGAAAGGTGTTGGCTTATTCCAACATCTCCTAGAAAGCTTGCATCGTTACAGATGATTTCTTCTGGAGGTTGATCACTATAAAAGTCGCAGAGTAGTCCAGCAATTCCATGAACAATCGCTGAGTCTGACTCAGATTGAAATGTGCACTTACCTGACTCAAATTTTGGAACTATCCATAATTGAGATAAGCAACCTTCAATCATAAATTGATCAATTTTAAACGAAGTCTCTAGTTTAGCTATTTTTTTACCATACTCGACTAGATAGGCTAAACGCTCATAGGCATCAGGTATGAGGCTTAGTTCTTCTATCAACGACTGTTGTTTTTCAGCTAAAAGCATATCTTAAACTTATGTGAAGTTTGTAATTATTCAATTAAGAAGGTATTTTTTTGAATAAAGTATTTACTCAAATACAGTGAGTTCACTGGCTTTTATCTTTCGAGACCATAGCTCGAGACCAGCTAAACTAAATACTTGAATATCGAGAAATCGATTATCTTCATCGCCTTTAATCTCAAGTATTGTATACTGTTTTTCAAAAGTATTGGTACCTGGAATCCGGTAAAAGTTTAATTCTTTATCTTCAGAAATAGGCATAGCAGTGCTTGGACCAACAGTAAGGTCGAAAAAATTATAATGAGTTGAATGTACCATTCGGGTGAGTTCTCCTTTGTAAGATCCGCCACTTATAAAAAATAAACCTGGGATTTTATAAATCTTCAGTAAGTCTATTAGTTCTTCCTTTTCATTATTAGCAAAGGAAAGATTTTTTTCTGTTTTAGATGGGTTGAGTACAGGGGCACCTGAAACAATTATTTTGAATTTTGCAGTACTTACAAGTAGAGCATTTTTCAGCCATTCAATTTGTTCTTTTCCAAGAATTGTAGATTCCTCATAAACTGAGGTATTCGTATTTCTTTGTGATTGTACATCGAGAAAAAAGAATTCTGCATCAGATATTTTATGAGTGTAGCAAAAGGCATCTTGATGTTCTACAGATCTAGTTTTGGGCCAAAATTTAGAGAACGCTTTTTGGGCAGAGTGCTTTAATGGCATTTCTTTACCAGAGTTGGCTATTCCATAATCATTATAGCTCCATATGCCCAAATTTGGAATTTGGGCAATGAGTTCTTTGGGTTGAATCAATGAGCGTGCAAAAGAGTAGCGTTTAAAATACCCGCTTAGGGAATCTACATCACTTTTTCTAAGATGGGCTGTATTGCCTGCCCATAATACTAAATTTGGCTGAGCTTCGTATACTTTTTCAAATATACTATAGCCATCGCCTAGCCTTCTGTAAGGTGGCTCAAATCCTTGTTCGACTCCATAATGCGTTCCCAAAATGGCAATCTTTACATTGGGTGCGGGTTCTTTCTCATAGTAATAATTTAAACTATTAAAAGTGTATTCTTTCGAACTCATTGAACCATCGATTTCAATGGCATAGGTATAGCTTTTGTTCGGCTCAATTTTGCTTAAGACAAAATTGGCTACGCATGCATTCGCTTCATCTGTTTTAATCGATGGTGTAATGAATATTTTATCGGCACTTTCGGTTTCAAAATAATGAATAGCAACTAGGGAAGGGCTTTCAGTTTGTATCCAAATTTGAGCTTCTCTATAGGTTAAATCGGATAGCATCGGCCCATTCAGTAAAGGCGTCGCAATAAGTTTAGAAAGAGATAGAGGCAAAAGCAGAAAGCTTGTAATAAATGAAATAAATAGTAATGATTTTCGATTCATAGCAACAGATCAATTAGTTGTGTGATGCGAAGATATGGAAATTAATCCGGATCTTTATCGCTTCTTCTTTGAGACTCATGACGACAATCATTCATGACCCTAATCCACAGCTCCCTTAGGTCAAATATTCGAATACGTAATTCTTGAGT
Source organism: Opitutia bacterium (assembly GCA_029248665.1). Lineage (GTDB taxonomy): Bacteria > Verrucomicrobiota > Verrucomicrobiia > Opitutales > Coraliomargaritaceae. Next base: position 29,158 of record JAQWIW010000021.1, read on the forward strand.
AAATGCTTTGAGGAATTCTTTATCGTCATGTGATAAATCGTTGAGTAACTTCAATGATTGATTCAATTCAGCTAAACTATTTTTTAAATGGCATATCGCTAAGCCATAATCGCCAAGGTCTAGTGCTTGTATCGCAAGCAATACATTGAACTCTCCTATATGAAGAGTTTGTGCAAAATCCCAACATAGTTTTGGTGAAATTGATGGATTATTATTCTTGAGGAAATGGCTCCAGCTTTGATTAAGGTATTTATATAAAGCCTTTGTAACAATGAACACAGGATGCTTGTGCAGGGTATAAGGGAGATTTGAAGCATCGTTTATATTCGTATCTTCATCCGTGTCCTCAAAAATTGTACCTTCTTCAATTAAAGAAATATCTTCACCGTCCCAGCCCATTAAAGAAGCAGCTTCATCTAGGTGATTAGATTTATCTTTTATACTATTATAAATAGATAAAAACCGGACGGAGTCTTTTTCAGTGATGCGAAGATAGTTACGCCACTGTGCCTCGTTCCAATTAGATTCATTAGAAAAATGATCCCAATTACTTTCCTCTGAATCAAAATTATAATCAGTCATGAAGATATCATCTCTATCTAAATATAAGCTTCTAATTCCTTGTTAATCAACATCAATTTTTTGATTTAGTGATTTATTTTACCACTTTTAATGTTTAACTTTTAGATTATATGGTAACCCAATTATATTTTATTAAGAGTTATTTTTCTGGTCATGTTCAAGGTGTGGGATTCCGTTATCAAGTTATCTCTATTGCGAAAGGTTTTGAGCTTACTGGCTATGTGAAAAATTTAAATGATGGTCGTGTAGAACTTTTAGCAGAAGGGGAAGAAGCTGAAGTGACTAGTTTTTTTGAAGTAATTGAATCGGAACTTGATGTCTTTATAAAAAATGTTGAAAAAGAAACAGGGACGGGGACTCGTCTTTATTCAAAGTTTTCAATCCTTGGTTAAGTTCTAAAGACTAGAGCTATATTAAATTTTAAAAGAAATAAGATAATTTAAGCCAAATGAAGAAAAAACTATTAAGTCGCCAAGCGAAACTTAAATTAGAAACGGAAATTCGTCATCGGGCTAATGCAGGTAGGGTGGCAATTAAAAGTCAGATTTCATTTTTTCGGCGACATTTTGGGCAAGTTACTAGTGATTGGAAAGCAGATGCATCTCGAGTGACTTTTGCCGATATTGCAATTTCGGAAAATTTGTTTTCTAGCTTAAATAAAGATTTTACTAAAGACGATTTTTGTAGTGAAGAAATGAGTTCTGATGATTCTCCAATCCATTTAGAGGGGGATTTCTCTTGGGTTTTGGATCCCATTGATGGAACCAATAATTTTGCTTTAGGGTTTCCTTTATGCGGCATTTCTTTGGCTTTACTTCATGAAGGATTCCCAGTTTATGGTTTTGTCTATGATTTTAGTGTAAATGCCCTATTTGAGGGAGGGGCTGGCTTCGGACTTTTGAGAGATCAGCAAAAATATACCTCACTAAGAAGCGATAGAGAGTCACGCCAAATGATAGGGGTGCAGTTTCCAATTGAGCAAAGCCTATTTCAAAAGTTGATACCTATTTTTAGCGATTTTAAGATAAGAGCCTTAGGTAGTAGTACTTTACTCGGTTCTTTTGTCGCCCAAGGATATTTAGCTGGGGCACTGGATGTCAGAGCGAAAGTTTGGGATATAGCGGCTACTTATGCTTTTGCTGAAGCAGTCGGTAATCAGTTTCATTTCTTGAATGAATCACCTTTCCCATTGAGAGAGTTTCATCCATCTATGCCTCAATGCCCTTATTTTACAGGGAGCAAAGCATTTTGTGCAAAAATTCAATCGCTTTTGTCCTAATTAAGCGTTTGGTGACTCGTCTTTGTTGTCATCAATTGAACAAGCATCTGAAACTGTCTTGTTTTCGGAAGCTGGTTTATCTTCTTTAATATTTTCTGAGTCTAAGGCAGAGCGAACTTCTTCTTCAACCTCTGAGGTTGCTTTTTTAAATCGCCTAAGGGATTTTCCTAGAGATTCAGATAATTCTGGTAGGCGTTTAGCACCAAAAAATAAGAGAATTACAGCAAAGATCAGAATGAGTTCCCAACCGCTTAGATTTGAAAGGAATGCTGAGTGTAAATAAGACATGATTGAAATTTATAAGAAGAAAAAGATTAGTCAATAGTTGCCTCGGTGTAGTTAAGGTCTAATTCAGCAACTCTTTCATCAGAAACTAGAGAGATTGAGTCGCTTATTTTAGGCAAGCCTTCGAGAATATCTGCTATAAATACTGATTCATAAGAAGTGTCGTAAAGCTTTAATACAGAGCTTTCTATACCATTAATTCGAGAATTTGTTAAATAATAGCCTTTTAATAATGGTTTGTCGCTTCGAATGGTGGCGATTCTTTGCTGTGAATCAATATGCACAATAGAGGCGAATTCTATCATTTTATATTTTTCTAAAGTAGAAATTTCACTCTCTTCGGGTGTGGAGGTATCTTTCAGGTTAATAGAATTTGAGCTTATACAAGATGTTAGCGAGAGAACTGCAATTAAGCTAATATATAATTGGGTAAAATTCATTGAATTATTTTTTAGGGTTATCGCGTGTTATGCTATCCATTCCAGGTTTGTCTAAATTTATGTCTCCTTCAAAAAATCCGTGCAATTGTCGGATACGAGTTGGATGTCTCATTTTTCGCAAAGCTTTAGCTTCAATTTGTCTAATACGTTCACGTGTCACTTTAAATTGCTTACCGACTTCTTCCAGTGTTCTAGAATAACCATCAATCAGCCCAAATCTTAATGAAAGTACTCGCCTTTCTCGTTCTGTTAAGCTGTCTAAAACATCAGTAATTTTTTCTCTCAATAGGCTGTAAGCAGTAATGTCATAAGGGTTTTCCGCACCTTTATCCTCAATAAAGTCACCGAAATTAGTGTCATCTGAATCACCTACAGGGCTTTGTAATGAAATAGGTTGCTGAGCCATTTTCATAATAGATTGAACACGGTCAATGGGTAAGTGCATTTCTTCTGCAACTTCCTCTGCAGTTGGTTCATGTCCCAATTCTTGTAAAAGTTGTTTCTGCACCTGCATAACTTTGTTCAAGGTTTCAATCATGTGAACTGGGATTCGAATAGTTCTTGCTTGGTCGGCAATGGAACGAGTGATCGCTTGTCGAATCCACCATGTTGCATAAGTTGAAAATTTATAGCCTCTACGATATTCGAATTTTTCTACCGCTTTCATTAATCCCATATTGCCTTCTTGAATAAGGTCGAGGAAGGAGAGTCCTCTGTTGGTATATTTTTTAGCGATTGAAATTACTAAACGAAGGTTGGCTTCAACCATTTCAGTTTTAGCTTTATGGGCTTCTCTCAATCCTTGGCGTACTTCACTGATTATTTTTGCCAGCATCTCTGGATCAATTTTAAATTCATCCCTCAATTGCAACAGTCGTTTTTTTGCTGCTTTTGTGTCTACTTTCTTTTTGCGTCGAGTAGAGATTTTTTTTACTAAAGATAAATCATCTACTATATCGTTTATTTCTCGGTAGACTGGAAGTAGGTTATTGATGAAGTCTTCAAATACCTTTAATTTCAAGCAGTATTTCTTGAGGATACTTGAAAGCTCTACTTCATATTTTTTCATACGAGTTTCAGCTCGTTTCTTATTGGATGGATTGGTGCTTGTCTTTATGGAATCCCATGCAGAGTAAATTTTAATCCCGAGCTTCTGTGCTTCTTCTAGGAATTTAGGAAGACCAAGAAAATAGGCTTCTCGGCTATCAATTTTCTTATCTAAGATTACACGATCAAAACGCTCTTCACGGTTGATCAGTTTCTGAATGATATTGTTTTGAAATTCTAAAGTCAGTGCAGTGGAGAATAGGGAATTTTGTGTTTTTAATTCTGCTTTCTCAATACGTTTAGAGATGGCAACTTCTTCTTCACGAGTCAAAAGAGGGACTTGTCCCATTTGCTTTAGGTACATTCTTACGGGATCATCCAAAATGTCATTTTGGGACGTGCGTACTTCTTTTTCTTCGGTTTCCTCTTGTCGTGCTTTAAAGGCTTCGACTTCGGTATCATTTAAGATATCGATTTCTAAATTCTGTAGAATTGAAATTACGTTTTCAATATCTTCAGGATTATTAATGCTATTCGGTAAAGATTTGTTGATGTCTTTATAAGTAAGAAATCCTTGCTCTTTTGATTGGCGAATAAGTTCACGAATACGGGCATTTAATTTATCTTGAGATTTTGCGGATAATTTACGTTTTGTTTTCGGCTTGGCTGCTTTTCCCGCAGTTTCTGCTTTGACCGTTTTTTCTTTGGCTGATTTTTTGGCCGCTACTTTCTTAGTCGCTTTTTTGACTACGGTCTTTGCTGCCTTCTTAGTCGCTGTTTTTTTGGCTGCTGTCTTCTTGACCACTTTCTTCGCTGTCTTTTTGACTACTGATTTTTTGACTACTGATTTTTTGGCCACTTTCTTTGCGGGCTTTTTAGCCGTTGTCTTTTTTGCCACTTTCTTCGTGGATTTTTTAGCCGCTACTTTCTTAGTCGCTTTTTTGACTACTGTCTTTTTGACAGCTTTCTTTGCTGGAGCTTTTTTAGCACTTACCTTTTTAGTAGGAGCTTTCTTTGTGGGAGCTTTTTTAGCCGCAGCTTTTTTTGCGACTTTCTTGGATTGTTTTTGTGCCATAATATAAAGGAATTTACTGTATCGCTAAATTCTGAGTTTCAATCAATTCTTGATTAATCTGTTTAACTTTTTTCATCAATTCAATGAATTTCACATCATTTGAGTCAGTTTGTTGAATTTTTTGAGTTAATAGGGTTTTCTTTTGGTTAAGTGTATATTTTTTAAGGGTTCTTAGGCATTCATTGATAAGTTTGATGGGGTCATCGATATGAAGCTCTTTAGTGTGAATGTCGGCTAATAGTTGCCGTTCTTCATTTGTTTCAATAAGTGTCTCTGTGTCAATAGTATCAATGTTTGTTGTTTCATAAAACTCAGCGAGCAATTTAGATAAAAATTTACCGGTTAGGCTCATCTTATGTATAGAATCAGAATCAATGGTATAAGCAATTTGTTTTCCATATTCAGGAAAGTTTAGAGCGAGATACAAAAGCTCCCAATGAGTTTGTGTCATGGGAGATTTCTCAACTGTTTTAGCAGGGGTTTCGACCAAGGCCACTGCATTGTTTTTTTGATAACTTGTTTGCCTTGCCTTGAGCTTTTTAAATTCAGAGAAATCTTTAATCAAACTTTGCATGCTTATTTGGGCATTTTTGCTAACTTCTTGCAGATAATCTTCTTGTGCAATTTCTGATTTTAAATGATTGAGCAATTCAAAGATATGTTTGGAGGCTTTTATTTTTTCTTGAGTGGAAGCGGCTGATCCTTTGGGAAGTAAGGTTTCTAGTAATAGTTGGATAGGGCCAAAGGCATGAGTCCGCAATTGCTCAAGTGCTTCGATACCTTTGGTGCACAGTAAATCATCTGGATCACTTTTTTCAGGAAGCGTTAAATAGCTAAATTCGAGTCCCACTTTAAAGGTTAAAGGTAAAGTACGCAAAGCAGCTTTCTTTCCTGCTGAATCTCCATCAAGCAAGCATTCGATTTTTGAAGGCTCATAGCGTCTTAGCAAAAGCAATTGTTCTTCGGTGATAGCGGTACCTTGTGGGGCAATGGCCGTATTCAGTCCAAGCGACCAACAACGAATGGCATCAAGTTGTCCTTCCACCAGTATGAAATAAGGTGTTGTTTTTAAATATTTCCGTGCATGCTCCATGCCGAATAATATTTTGCTTTTGTGAAAGAGTAGAGTTTCTGGAGAATTAACGTATTTGGCTTTTTGTGAAGGGTCGTCATCTGGAGTCTGCTCAAGTTGTCTCGCTGTGAAGGCGATCACTCTGGCGTTGATGTCTCTTATTGGAATCATCAATCGTCCACGAAATCGAGGCTTCAATTGATCGATTTGTCTCGCTCTTTCATTAGTGAAAAAGAGTCCAGATGCTTTCAAAGCTTCAATTGAAAATTGTTTCTTTTCGAGAGCTAGGCTAAGGGCTTTAGGGTTAGTTGGGGCGTATCCGATATTATATTCTTTCGCAACATCGAGAGAAAACCGTCTTTGATTTTGCCAATATAAACGAACAGGTTCAGCTTCTTTACTTTGCATGAAATATTTATGGAACCATTCAGTAGCAAAGGAATGAATTTCTAGAGCTTGCTTACGAAGTGAGAGCTCTTTGGGGCTTTGATTTCCCTTGTCGTATTGAATGGGAATGTTGAACTTTTGTGACAAGAATTCAACCGCTTCGTAGAATTCAAGGTTTTCAACCTTCATAATGAAGGAGTAACAGTCGCCACCTTCTCCAGTACTGAAGCATTTAAAAAATCCTTTATCGGGATGTACGTAAAAAGAGGGCGTTTTTTCCTGAGTAAATGGGCTTAATCCACTCCATGATCGTCCTGATTGCTTTAGTTGCACATAAGGCATTACCACATCAACTAGATTCAGTTGTGCTTTTAAAGTTTCAATGGATTGCTTAGAGATCGATGGCACTTTAAAGTATGTGCAAAGGGGGAATGATTTTAAAATTAAGGTAGTCTTGAAATGGCTGCTTCGGCTTCAGGACGCTGAGGGTGATTGGGCGCAAGTGTAATAAATTTCGTATAGTAATCTTTTGCTTTGAATCGGTAACGACTATTGCGATCGTAGGCTCTAGCTAATGAAAGGGCGATTTCTGGGCTGTTGGTAAACTGCTTAGAAGCACTCAATAGCTCGGATAAAAAGCGAATTTCGGATTTTGTTTTCTTCGCAATATTTAGATAATTGATGGTGTAAGCAATGTTACTCGGCTGATAGCGAATAGCGTCGAGGGCGGCCGATTCTGCACTGTTGTATTCTTCATTGGCAAAATAAACTTGTGCAATGCGATCCCAAATCTCATGACGTTGCGGGCTATCATCGAGAACTTCTCGATACAAGGCAGCCGCAGTATCCAGATCATTACTTAAGACAGAACGGTTCGCTTCTGCAATTAAGGCTTCAATTTCTTGAGAAGTCAGTTTGATTTGGCTAAGTGTAGCCATGGTAGTCTGGTCAAAGGCTTCGTCTAATTCGGCTGTATCGAAATTGCTTAAATAAGGGTCGGCAGGCTCAATTTCAATGTCTGGATTAAATTCAGTAGGTGAAGCATTTATGGCTTCAGCTTTCTCAAGAAACGGTTTGGCCACTTGGTTGGCATAGGCTTCTAGGTCTTCTATATTTTGAATAGATCCCGCTTTATCCGAAGTTGTTGGATTCTTTGACTGAAATAAACTCGCTTGTTTTTTTGCTTCAAGTTTTTCTGCGACAATTTTTGGTAAGTCAGCAAATGAAGTAGAGGCTAGTGCATCAGGAAACTGCTTTTCAATCCGCTCAATTTGTTTCATGAGGGCCGACCAATCCTTTTTCTGTAGTTCAATAGTAATTAATTTAAGTTGTGCAGGGAGTGCTTCAATTGAATCAGAATTTGCTGAGATGGATAACCAAGCTTGAGCTTCTTTTGTTTGTTTGAGTTCAAGATAATATTCACCTATTTTTAAAGCGGCTTCAGGTGAAGTTGATTTAGAGGCTTTTTTCGTGCCTAAGTACTCAAAATAGGCGTTTAAGGCAGCTTCGGTGTTTCCTTGATTTTCAAATAGAGCGGATGCTTGTTGCCATTCTTCTTTGTTCAAAGAAGCGGGGGATGTTTGGGCAACTTCCAATAAAATATCAGTGATATCCATATTTGCCGCTTTTAAACTCTTTAAGTATAGATCTAAGGTGTTGGCGTTTTCGGGCTCGAGTTCGTAAGCATTGAGCAATATAACGGTTGCGGTGAATGGGTCCATACTTTCTAGGTACGATTGGGCGAGTAATTGAAGAATATCAATATCTTGCCCGTATGTATCCATCTGTGTTTCCAATAGATTAATCGCCGCTTGAGGATTTCCTTTTTCGAGAAATTCTGTAGTTTCTCCTATTAATGTCTTTTTGCTGATGTCAGTGGGCTGGCAGGCAGTGAAGAAAGAAAGTATAATTGAAAAATATAATACTGTAAAAAATTGAATTATTTGTTTAAGCATAGAATATATAGCGAAAGGATGATAATATATTGGGAAAATTTATTGAAAGCAATACTGCGTCGAAGTTTATACCGAATCCGCAGTAGACCAATTTTTAGTGCAAAGTACCTTTCATTATTTTTGTTAGTTTTTTTAGAGTCAATGCTTCTTATCGCAGAGGAAGAAAAAAAATCGATTGTTTGGGAATTTGCATTGGATAATTTTGAGGGAGCTTACTCTGAAGCGGTGGGTGAATTACTCCTTGAATACGAAAAAAGTAGCGGAATAGACTTAGTTCCAGGAAGTAAGAAAAAAGTTGCCTTAAAGGTTAATACCAGAGCTGGTGAGGGCTTATCTACGCCTTTAAATTTGGTTCGTGCGACGATTGAGTCATTAGAGTCTAGAGGGTTTGATCGGCAATCTATTTTGATTATCGATTTCTCAAGTTTTGATTTAAAGGCTTCAGGGTTCTATCAAGAAGTAAAAGAGGGTGCTTTTTATTTTGAAGGCTGTTCTGTCCTGGCACTCAATTCATTTAAGTATTTTGAGTCAGACTGGTTTTACGATAGTCCAATTCCACCTTTATTGAAGGATCGACCTTACAATAAGGACTCAAACTCTGTGTCCTCTAATAGTATCGCTCCCATATTTAGGCAGAGTTTTTTGCCCACATCTTTACTTTTTGAAGTAGATTTTTGGATCAATTTAGCCGTGGGGCTTGATGATCCCGTTTTAGGCGTGGATGGAGTTTTAGCGAATGCTTCTTTGTGGAATGTAAGCAATCATCGTCGCTTCCTAGCGAATGAATCAACAGCTGCAGTTGCAGTGGCTGAGATATTAGGAATACCTGAATTGAATCAGCACCTTAAGTTACATTTTGTCGCTTTAGAGAAATTTCAATTTATCGGAGGACCTAACTACAATTCTCTCTATTCAAGAACCGAGCCCGTGCTTTGGATGTCCTTAGATCCAGTGGCCTTGGATCGCTTGTTGGTGGATTTGATAAATCGAGAGCGAAGAGAAAATGGTTTTCAGGAGCTTGCTATCCCCAATTTGCAGCTTTCCTATGCTTCGAAAATTGGCCTCGGGGAAGACTCGATTGATGCGATTACTCTCAAAAATATCAATGATGCAAAATAATTTTCTGCAAAAGATACAAGCAATCATGCTTTATTCTAATATTCCTCTTGAAATTTTTGCCTCAAAGGTTTCTTTCTAAGGTATGGAATTGAGCGATTACTATCCAATTTTAGTACAAGTATCCTTAGCGTTTAGCATGGGCATCATTATTTTGGTGGCTTCTCATATTTTTGGTCAGCGAAGTCAATCGACTGAAATTAAGAATTCGCCCTATGAATGTGGAATGCTTGCAGAGGGTAGTGGCCAGGCTCAGTTTGCGGTTAAGTTTTATGTTACGGCTATGCTCTTCATCCTTTTCGATTTAGAAGTCGTTTTTTTAGTGCCCTGGGTATTGGTCTTTCGTGACTTTATGGTCGCAAATATAAGTATTTTAGCACCGATGTTATTTTTCATTTTCGTACTGACCTTTGGTTTAGTCTACGAATTGAAAAAAGGCGCTCTAGAGTGGGAAAAGTAATTAGTTTAGATTGAGATATATCTTTATAATTCTCAGCCACCCATTTTATTTTTCATTTCATTGAGCATTCGTTTCCCTTTGCTCCCTTTCATCATTCGCATCATTTTTTGCATTTGAGAAAACTGTTTCAGTAGGGCGTTGACGTCACGAACTTTTGTTCCTGATCCATTGGCAATTCGAGTTAGGCGGCTGCCTCTTAAAAGTCTAGGTGTGGTCCGTTCTTTGGCTGTCATTGATAGTATAATGGCCTCAGTATGGGACATTTTCTTTTCCTCTTTGTCGCCAATTTCTACACTGCTCATGCCTGGCATCATTGAGGCGATGGAGCCAAGGGAACCCATCTTTTTGACCTGCTGCATTTGTTTGAGAAAATCATCGAGATTAAATTCATTTTTCTCCATGCGTTTTGCCAATCGTTCGGCTTCATTTTGGTCAATCGTTTCTTGTGCTTTTTCAACAAGAGAAACGACATCACCCATGCCCAAGATTCTTGAGGCAATACGATCAGGATGAAAATATTCAAAGGCATCGGATTTTTCTCCTGTTCCCATGAATTTTATGGGGATACCCGTAATCGCTTTCATCGATAGAGCGGCACCACCTCGAGCATCACCGTCTAATTTAGTGAGTACAATGCCTGTGCATGAAACAGCTTCGTGGAAGGTTTGAGCAATGTTGACTGCTTCTTGTCCTAGGGCGGCATCGGCAACGAGTAAGATTTCGTCGGGCATGATGCTGTCTTTTAAACATTTGATTTCAGAGACAAGATCGGTGTCAATTTGTAAACGACCTGCTGTATCAAAAATAAAGCAGTTAGCCCCTTGAGCTTTCGTCTCGGCCATTCCTTTTTTCGCGATCTTGGAAACATCTTTTTCTGAACGATCTGAGTAAAATAAAGTATCCTCACTATCGGCTAAGGTTTGTAACTGATCAATAGCAGCGGGCCGATAAATGTCACAGGCAATCAAAGCAGGTGTGTAATTGTCTTTCTTTTTAAGAAGGCGGGCTAATTTTCCAGAAGTCGTTGTCTTACCAGAACCATGTAGACCGATCATCATTATTTTCAGAGGTCGCTTATTTTCTAAACTAGAGGATTCGGCCCCTAATAATTCAACGAGTGCATCATTGATAATCTTAATAACTTGTTCTCTGGCCCCTACAGTCTGAGTAATTGTCTGCCCGACACACTTGGCTTCAACATCCTGAATAAATTGTTTAGCTACCTTAAAATGTACGTCAGCTGAGAGTAAGGCCTGCCGAACTTCTTTTAAGGCATCCGAGATATTAGACTCGGTTAATTTTTTCTCACCTTTAAGGTTTTGTAAGGCTTGACCTATTTTTTGTGTTAAGTTTTCGAGCATGGTTTATGGATCGTATTCTAAGAGTTAGTCATATAGATTTCTTGGGTCAACGCCAGAAAAGAGATGCTTTACAATTGATTTAATCACGTACATCGTTTCTGAACTATTCTTATAAATACATAGTCCTATTTTTCCTATATCATATGAAACAAAGAACCCTTTCACGCGAAGTTTCTATAAAAGGTAAGGCACTTCACACAGGTGAAGAAGTCAATCTGACTATAAAGCCTGCTCCTGAAAATCATGGGATCGTTTTCAAGCGATTAGACCTTTATGGAAAACCGGTAATCAAGCCATTGATTGATTTTGTGGAGGATTTAGTCCGAAGCACAACAATTGCAGATGGACACACTAAAGTACACACAGTCGAGCACGTTTTGAGTGCTTTGAGTGGTTGCTCGGTGGATAATGTTTTGATCGAGATGGATGCCAGTGAGCCACCGATTATGGATGGCTCGGCAAAGCATTTTGTTAATTTAATCCAAAAAGGAGAACCTGTTGACCAAGAAGCAGATAGGGAATTCTATGCATTGGATAAGCCGATTTCTGTGACCAAAGGAAATAGTTCGATTATTGCCTTACCGCATGATGGTTTTAAAATCACCTGTACGTCATCGGATGATCGAGGTGTTCATACCCAACATTTGAGCATCGATATCGATATCGAATCTTACATCACCCATATTTCGGCGGCTCGTACCTTTACCGTTTACGAAGATATTGAGGAATTAATCAAGCTTGGGAAAATAAAGGGCGGTACTCTAGATAGTGCGATTGTCATTAAGGGCGATAAGATTTTAACTAAGGAACCACTCCGTTATAAAGATGAGTTTGTTCGTCATAAGATTTTAGATATCATTGGTGATATTGTTTTGTTAGGCATGCCAATAAAAGCGCATATTATTGCAGTACGCCCTGGCCATGCTCTCAATGCACAACTGACTCAAAAAATTCGTGAAGCTCAGTTGGAAAGCATAAAAGCTAAGAAAAAACCAAAAGGAGTTTTACAAAAAGAAGTGGTAACAGGCGAAGTTTTAACGCCGACTGAGACTGCTTTAGATATCAGAGCGGTGATGGATATCCTGCCTCATCGTTACCCTTTTTTAATGGTCGATCGAGTGATTGAGGTTATTAATGAGAATGAATTAATTGCGATTAAGAATCTCTCAATGAATGAACCTTTCTTCCAAGGGCATTATCCGGGAATGCCCGTAATGCCAGGGGTGCTTCAAGTTGAAGCGATGGCACAAGCTGTTGGAATATTACTTTTGAAATTATGCCCAATTGATGAATCCAAAGTCGCATTATTTATGAGTGCGAACAATGTAAAATTTAGACAGGCCGTTGTCCCAGGAGACACCTTAGAGATTCGTGCAAAAATCATTAAAATAAAGGCAAAGAAACTCGCACAGGCAGAATGTAAATGCTTTGTTTCTGGAAAGCCTGTATCACAGGCAGAGCTTATGTTTTCCATTGTTGATGCCTAACAAGGCATAAAGAGAAGGTTATGGAAACAAATATTCACCCAACAGCAATCATCGAGAGCGGTGCCGAATTAGACGAAGGCGTTAAAATCGGGGCCTTTGCCTATATTGGAGCTCATGTGCGAATCGCATCAGGTACCGAGGTCATGCACCATGCCACAGTGGATGGAAATACAAGCTTAGGAAAAGATAATGAAGTCCACCCCTATGCCTACATAGGAGGAAAAACCCACGATTTAAAATATAAAGACGGTATTCATAGCTTAAAGATTGGTAGCCATAATGTCTTTCGTGAATACGCCACGGTTCATTGTGCCACAGCTGAAGATTTGCTGACTGAAGTGGGCGACCACAATGTCATCTTGGCCTACAGCCATATAGCCCATGAATGCAAAGTGGGAAATCATTTAGTGATGAGCAGTCATTCCGCACTCGGCGGTCATGTCGAGGTAGCTGATCATGTGAATGTCGGTTGGGGCGTAGGGATACATCAATTCTGTCGCTTAGGCGATCACAGTATGGCTGCAGCTACGGCCACCGTTCTTCAAGATATCCCGCCTTTTTTCACCGCATCAGGTAACCCAGCTGAAGTCCGTGGAGTCAATAAAGTCGGACTTCAAAGAGCTGGATTTTCTGAAGAGGCCATCAGCGGAGTGCGTAAAGCCTACAAACAACTTTATAAAAAGGGACTCAATCGCTCACAGGCTATCGAAAGCATTATCGAGTCAGAGCTCTCTCAAATCAAAGAGGTGCAAGAATTAGTGACCTTCATTGAAGCCAGCGATCGCGGTATCGCATAAAGTAAATTAAACAAAAAAAACGACTGCAAATGCAGTCGTTTGAAAGAGTTTGAACTAGATTAAGAACTAAGCTTCGTCTTCGGAATCAGATGCTTCAACATCATCATTCGCTTCCTCACTTTGCTCTAATGCAGCTTTACGAGAAAGCTTCACTTTACCTTTATCCAGGCCGATACATTTTACGACCATCTCATCACCTAATTTGCAAATATCTTCGGTTTTATTCACGCGGAAATCTGCAAGTTCTGAAATGTGGACGAGTCCTTCTTTACCTGGTAAGCATTCGACAAAAGCACCGAAGTCCTTAATGCCTCTAACAATACCACGGTAAGTTTTACCAATTTGAATTTCAGCTGTGCAAAGATCAACTTCTTGAATCGCACGATCCATCGCTGTTTTACTTGTCGCAAAAACAAGTACTTTACCGCTGTTATCTTCATTGATGTCGATTTGTGCACCAGAGATTTCTGTGATACGGCGGATGTTTTTACCACCCGGGCCAATCAAAGCACCGATCTTATCTGGATCAATTTGTAAGCTATGAATACGAGGTGCGTGCTCTCTCAGTTCAGATCTTGGAGCACTCAAATGCTCAGACATGATACCGAGGATTTTATTACGTGCCTCTTTATTTTGCTTTAAGGATTCAAGTGCAATATCAAATGGTAAACCTGGAATCTTGAGGTCAAGTTGGAATCCTGTGATACCTTCGACTGTTCCAGCGATCTTCAAGTCCATGTCACCAAAGTGGTCTTCAGCTCCAAGGATATCGGTCAAAACAACGTGTTTAACAATTTTACCAGAATCATCTTTTTCAGTAACAAGACCACATGAGATACCTGCACAAGGATTAGAAACAGGAACCCCTGCATCCATCAATGCGATAGAACCACCACAGATACTTGCCATTGAAGTTGAACCATTAGAGCTCATCACTTCAGAAACAAGACGAATCGCGTAAGGGAATTCATCTTCTGGTGGAAGTGTTGGTAATAAAGATCTTTCTGCTAAAGCACCGTGACCAATTTCACGACGTCCAGTAAATCCAAAGCGTCCTGCTTCACCTACTGAGAAAGGAGGGAAGTTGTAATGCAGGATGAAGGATTTGCTCGTAGCACCGCCAGTTAAGCCGTCAATATCTTGAACATCTTTACTGGTTCCCAGTGTAGCGATAACAAGTGCTTGGGTTTCACCACGATTGAAAACCGCTGATCCGTGTACTCTTGGTACGAGTCCGCTATCTGCAGAGATGGGTCTCAAATCTTGAGCACCACGTCCGTCAACACGTTTTCCAGTGTCTAAGATATTCTTACGATAGAGCTTCTCTTGTAATTCATCAAATGCGCGAGCTACGTCATTGCTGTCTACATTGCCTTCACCGAATTTTGCATCCAATGATTCTTTTGTTTCATCAATGATCTTTTCAATCGCGATCTTTCTTTCTGTATAACTGTCAAAAGCCAATGCTTCGATGATTTTGTCTTTCGCTTGTTCTTCACAAAAGTCAGTCACTTCCTTTGGTGTGATCACCAATGGGAATTCTTTTTTCGCTTTACCAGCGATCTTAGCGAGTTCTTTTTGTGCAGCGATCAATGGCTGGATAGATTTTTGTGCAAATTCTAAAGCCTCATAGAAACGCTCATCAGAAATAAATTCTGCAGAACCTTCGATCATTAGCATTTCGTTTTCAGTACCGACATAAATTAAGTCTAGTTCTGAATCGAGCATTTCATCATTTGTTGGGTTAACGATGAATTCGTTGTCAATTTGTCCGATACGAACACAACCAACAGGGCCATTCCAAGGGACATCTGAAATCATCAATGCAGCAGATGCAGCATTCACCATCAAAATATCAGGTTCATTAACTCCGTCTGTCGATAAAAGGATACCAATCACCTGGACTTCATTCATGAAGCCTTTCGGAAAGAGGGGTCTAAGTGGACGGTCACAGAGACGAGAGGTAAGGATTTCTTTTTCTGAAGGTTTTCCTTCTCGTTTGAAATAACCGCCTGGGAATTTTCCTGCTGCGGAAAATTTTTCTTTGTAATCTACGGTTAATGGGAAGAAATCTTGTCCTGGTCTAAGAGCGGAAGCGGCAGTAGCCGATACGAATAGACTGGTATCGCCTGAGCGAATAGTTACGGCACCACTGGCTAAACCTGCAAGTGTACCGGTTGAGATTTCTATATCTAAGTTGTCAACAATGACATTGTGTTTTTGTTTCATATTTCTTGTTTCATATTTGCGACCTAGTGGGGGTAGGACCCGTTTCTCAAATGAGCTAAGTCAGTTTACTTTATTAATAAATAAAAAAGCCGGATCTAATGTTTAAAAAGATCCGGCTGGTAAAGTGTTCTATCGACGCAAATTCAGCTTTTCTAATATATTAGTATAGCGAGTGAATGCAGTGCGTTTTAGATAATCGAGTAGTTTTCTACGTCTTGAAGTAAGGGCAATAAGACCTCTGCGAGAGTGAAAATCTTTTCTGTGCTCACGTAAGTGCTCAGTAAGATGTTTGATACGAGCACTTAGAAGTGCGATCTGAACTTCGGACGAGCCAGTGTCTGATTCGTTAGTTCCGAATTCTTTGATGATGGATGCTTTATCGACGATTGTATTTTCTGACATATTTTTATTTTGATTGCACGACTGTGGACTTCGAGTGTTCGAAATCGTTGGGCAGCGAATGCCACACCAACCGCTAAACCTGTGATTTATATCTTGTATATCTCATTAGGCAGTCGAGAAGTTGACCCTATATGAAAGGATGAACTTTAGCGCTAAGCGTCATAAAATGAATTTCTTTACCTCTTCTGCAAGTAAAAAAATCAGTTTTCTAATGCTTTTAATTGCCAGTTAGCACAAAGGAATTCTGGAGATTTTTTTGTGGCTCTTTCTAAGGTAGCTTTGAGTAATAGTTTTTCTGTTAGAAAATCATTTTTCGCTCTGGCCACTTGTGCCATAAAAAAAGTCAAACTAGCACTCGTAGTATTCGCTAAGATATAGTCAGCAGAATTTCTCTCATGTAGGTAGTTTTCAAATAAGACCCAATCCAAGGATTGTGGCTTAGTTAAACTGTCTATTGGCTCGTCTTCCTGGAGAAGAAGAGAGATATAATGTGCATTGATATGGCTGGTATCCGCCTCTAGTTGAAAATAACGAGCCAGCGCTTGCTTCGAAAATTGTATATCATTAACGGTGAAGGCTAATTGAGCCGAGAGAAGTAAAAAACCAGTATCTTTTTGTAAATAGGAAAAGGTGCTTTGGAAAGCAGTATTGGCACCGTCAAGCTCACCCATTTCGAAATTAATTAAGCCAAGAATGTAATTCAGTTCGATTAGATCGGGCGCTAGGGCAATCGCTGCCTTAATATCCCTTAAGCCAGCTTTATAATTTTGAGTTAAACGGTAGGCATTGGCCCGTAAAGCAAGAGTGGATGCTTGTTTAGGATCAAGAGTGAGTGATTTGCTAAACGACTTGATTGCCAGATAGTTCAACTTTTTATTTAAATAGGCCCGGCCAAGAATCGCTCCGACTCGTGCATCTTCTTTAAGTAAAGATTCAGGATATGAATTAATAAAAGCGATCGTAGTTTGAGCATCAGCAAGCAAGGCATGGAATTGAGATAACTGAATAATTTCTTCAAGTGATTCAGGAGTGAAATTATTGTTTAAAGCTTTCTCATAAGCATCGGCTGCTTGATCTATTTGCTTAAGTCTTTTAAAGCATATTGCTTGATAGAAATAGAGGTGACCTTGAATAAATTGAGTATTTGAAGGCCGTTCTTTGGCAGCCTGCTCAAAAGCTCTCCGAGCTGACCCCAAGCGATTATTAGCAAGGGCAATGCGTCCAGAAAAGTAATAAGCTAAATCACTTAAGAAGGGAATCTCCTGCATATCCTTGATTAGAGTTTCTAGTTTATACCAGTCAGCTGTATTGCAATAAATTGAAGCTAACAAAACCAAAGCCTGCGGGTTGGTTTGCAAGTCTAAGCTTTCAAGTATTGCGATCGAAGTATCGATTGAACCTTCTATAAAGTGTGCTTTGGCTTCTTCAATCGCATTTGAATTCGTGGCATTTAATGAAAGCGAGAACAGTATTCCCAGACTCATCAAGGCCAAAAGCTTAAGCTTTTGTACTCGCAAAAATGAATGAAAAAACAAAAAGGACATAAAAAAGTATCTATTTATTGGAAAAATTAAAAAAACTATCTAGCGTATGGAATTATGGGACAACAAAAATTTTCTTTAGCCGATGCAATCTACGGTTTTTTAGGGCACATCTTTCCTAGTTGCAGAGATGCACTGAACCTAGTGGAAAAGGGGCAAAAAACACCCTTGAAATGGCACGAAAAATTTGCCCTTAAGTATAACTCACCCTTGTGCATACACTGTAATTGCAATCGTGAGAAATTCGACAAAGAGTACGAAAAGTTGAAAGTGATCGAATCTGAAAGAGAAAAGAAGCAAGCTTAAGACGAAACTTCTTCGTCCGTTTCTATTTCTGCGTAACGCATAACTTCTTCAATGGTGGTTAAGCCATTTTTCACATGATTCCAACCACTTTCGGTTAGAGATCGCATACCTTGTTCGATAGCCGTTTGGCGAATCGCTCGAGCGGATGCCTTTTGAACGATCTGTTCGTGGATTTCCTCACTCACCGATAAACATTCAAAAATACCAATTCGTCCCTTGAATCCAATATTTCGACAATTATCACAACCAGTCGCTTTGTAAATAGGGGTGTTTAAATTCTCTTCGGTCACCGGAATATTCATCAGTCTGAGGCAGTTTTCCAAATAGCCCGCTTCATAATTGGCGGGTTGGGCACATTCAGGGCAGAGCTGACGGACTAATCGTTGAGCGACTATCAATTCCACTGATGAAGCAATCAAGAAAGGTTCGATGTCCATATCGATCAAACGAGTTAAGGCTCCAGGGGCATCGTTCGTGTGCAAGGTACTCAATACCAAGTGACCGGTCAAAGAAGCTCGAATGCCAATATCTGCAGTTTCCCGATCTCGAATTTCCCCCACCATAATCACATCAGGGTCTTGTCGTAATACTGAACGAAGTGATTGGGCAAAAGTAAGTCCAATTTCTGGATGCACCTGAGTTTGGTTAATACCCGGCACCTCATATTCGACGGGATCTTCCACCGTGATGATTCTGCGTTCAGGTCGATTAATCAGACGAATAAAAGCAGTCAGGGAAGTAGACTTACCTGAACCGGTCGGCCCCGTAACCAAAATAATCCCGTGCGGTGAGCTTAGCACCTTTTCCAAGATACGCTCCTCGTGATTGGACAAGCCCAATTCCTTCATGGTTAAAGGTTTCGATTTTTGATTGAGCAAACGAAGACTGATACTCTCACCGTACATAGTCGGAAAAGTGGAGATACGAATGTCTAATTCTGATTCACCTGAAGAAAAAGTAATACGACCATCTTGAGGACGACGCTTCTCCGAAATATTGAGTTTTGCCATGATCTTGAGACGAGAAATAATTGCGTCTTGGAATCGGATCAAATTATCCGGCACACGAATGGAGATTAATTCACCATCAATGCGATAACGAATCTGGAGCGAATCCCGCAAAGGCTCAAAATGAATATCGGTCGCACGGTCGTTCACCGCTTTGAAAATCACCTCGTTCACAAAACGAATAATCGCCGCATCCGCATCTTCCACAGCATCCTCTTCTGAGACATCTTCTATTAAGCTCGATTCGTCTAAGCTGTCTGCCCCCACACCGAAGTGCTGAGTGATGGTATCTTGTATTTTTTCTGGATCACCCAGATACCACTTAGGCTTTTTGCCACAACTAGCAAATATCCAACGATCCATTTGAGTGTCTGGCGGCCACAAAGTGACTAAAGCAATGGTGTCCTCATCTCCATCTGCATCCCCATTCTCATCCTCATTTTTATTCTTATGAGAACTGTCCTCAATTGGCACACAGTGGTACTCATGAATCAGTTTCACAGGAAGGTGCAGCGAAGGATTGTCAATCAAGCTAAAGGAATCGAGCAAAGGAATCTTAATTGCTTCAGCCATTTCCTTTAAGGCATCCTTAGTCGGTAAATTTTTCAACAAAGCGATGTGTTCCATTTTGGCATCACGAGGCAAGAGATCGATCTTATAAATCTCCTCAGAATCAATGTCGGAATAGAGTGCCTCTAAATTCATTCGCTTAGTTTTAAATTCAATACAGATTAAATAGGGTATTCAGTTTAGATCAAGTGTTTGTAGATATTCCTAGATATTCCATTAGCCATCGTCGATGTGGACCTGATAACAGGATGGAATTTATTTCGCTAAAATCAATCCAATTCAATGCACCCTTTCCGTCTATAGATAGCCCCTCAGTATCCACACGGAAGAGATGCTCCTCAATCGATTGATTGGAAATCGCACGCCGCCGAACCGACACCGCTTCCACCTGCTTTGAATCCTCAGTAAGCTTTAAGCATTCAAGACTTGGAATTTCAAAATGCCCCTTTAAGCGTTTCGCTTCAGAGTCGATCTTATGCAGTAAAATTTTCTTTTGATCAACGGCCAGTCCTCGATACAGGCGCACCTTCTCTCGCTTCGCTCTCTGTATCTTTGGCAACTCAGACACCGAGCCATCAGCAAAGCCACGGCAGAACTTTTGAAGCGGGCAGAGTGTACACTTCGGATTCCCCTTAGTACAGACAGTCGCCCCAATTTCCATCATCGCTTGATTCGCATCCCCAGGAGACGCTTGGTCGAGTAATTCATTCGCTAGGTCTTTGAAAAAATCCACCGCCTTGCCGTTATTCGAAAAAGACGTCTGTTCATTCGTTAAACGAGCCAAGACCCGCACCACATTCCCATCGACCACCGCCGCAGGCACCCCTTGGGCAATCGAAGCAATCGCCGCTCCTGTATAATCGCCAATACCCGGTAAAGCCTTCCAAGCCTCCACCGTATCAGGTACAACCTCCGAGTCACGCATCCACTGAGCCACCTTATGCAGATTCCTCGCTCGATTATAATAACCCAAGCCCTCCCAATGCTTCAAAACCACTTCACTATCCGCATCCGCCAAAGTTGTAAAATCAGGAAAGCGTTCCATCCAACGCTCAAAATAAGGCAGAGCTGTTTTGATTTGAGTTTGTTGCAACATAAACTCTGAAACCACAGTCCGATAGAGACTCGGTTCAGTTCGCCAAGGCAGACTTCGTTGGTTGTGTCTGTACCAATCTAAGAGGGCCAAACGAAAATCTGTTATCTTATTAATCAAAAGAGGTGCTTATTTACTTATTTTAAAGGATAGATTTTTCTAAGGTTCATATGACTTAGAGATTGCCTATAGAATGATAAATTTAAAAGATGGCAAACATGGATGATAAAGAAAAAAAGCGTTCGATGTATACACTTGAATTGACGCCCGAGCAGATGGATAAACTGCAAGACTTAATCGAAAGCGGGCAACTCGGACAATGGGATCACTATAGCATCAACTATGCACTCTTCGCCTATAAAGGAGAGAAGCTCAATGTGGTCGGCTACAAAAGCGGCAAGCTCGTCATCTCTGGAAAACGTACCGAAGAATTTGTACAAATGACCATCGAACCCGAAATCACCGGTGAAGTGCGACTCGGCTATGATGAAGTCAATCACCCCGAGTGGTTTGAGCTCCACGCCGGTTCCGATGAAAGTGGCAAAGGCGATGTCTTCGGCCCCCTCATCGTCGCCTGTGTGATCGCCGACGGCGACATGGTGCGTGAATGGCTCAAAGCAGGCATCGCTGACAGTAAAAAAATCACCGATAGCAAAATTTTAAAACTTGATAAACTCATTCGAGAGACCAAAGGCGTAGTCGTGAAAACTGTCTTCGCTCGTATGCTGAAATATAATCAGCTCTACGGAAAATTTGGAAACAACTTAAACAAGCTATTAGCCTGGTATCATGGACGAGCTCTCAACGAAGCCTTGAAAGTGCGTCCCGCACCTTGGGGCATCCTCGACCAATTTTCCAAGCAACCGCTGGTCGATCCCTATGTGAAAAAAGAGCATCCTAAATTTAATCTCATTTCCCGAACCAAAGCCGAGTCCGATCCCGTGGTCGCTGCCGCATCCATTGTCGCACGTGCCACCTACGTTCGTGAAATGAAAGCTCTATCCATTCAGGCAGAAATGGAACTCTCCAAAGGAGCGAGCAAAGAAGTACTCAAACAAGCCACCCAAATCTTTGAAAACGAAGGAGTCGAAGGACTCGAAGAAACCGCCAAAATGCACTTCAAAACCGTTTACGAAGCCCAAGGCCTCAAGCCTCCCGAAAAGGCTAAGTTTATGAAGCGATAGGGGGCTAATTTGACCAAAGTTTGATAAAATTCTTTTCGAAAAAAGAATTCGATTTTTCAATATAATCATTATTATCTTTGTATACTTGAGAATATGGAGAATTTTCAATTTTCTTCTTAAATATAAATTTAACCAAATTTTTGTGCCATTTAAATATCTTATTAAAAAAATAATCTAAAATCAGACATAGAAGTATTATTATTACACTTAAATTGTTTTTTGTACTCCAATAAAGTAAAATGGTAGGTGCCAAACAAAAGAAGATATCTATGAATCTCACTAATATTTTGCTGCAATTTAGATGTTTTGGGAATAATTTTTCAGCATTCATTAGTGCAGTTGAATATTTTCGTGAATCTAGTTCGTGCTTTTTTTGAATATTTTCAACTTTTTTAGGAATGCTTTGTATCGTTGATTTGTGATTATATTTTTGGGGGTCTTTAGCTTTTTCATTAACTTGATCTTTGAGTATATCCTTAATAACTTCGGGATTCTCAGTGTATTTTTCTGCTTCACGGACTACTTGGAAAATTTCTCGCCCACGTGAAAGGCTTTCAGAAATGTTTTTTCTTTTTAGATAAATTTTGAAAGTTTTATAATCTTCTTTTTCGTGCTCTGTAGATAGTGAATTATGACACAAGAAAAGTTGGGTTGGAGTAAAGGTTTCAATCATTGTTTCTTTATCATAGTTTAAATTTTTCAATAGCGTATTCAATGTTAAATCTCTTGTTAAATAAAAGGATTTAATATTGGAATAGTTGTAATTATTATTTCCTCTTAGTTTTCTAACTAAAGTTATATTTTTAGCATCTACCTTTGCAGCCCGCTCAATTGAATTAATTGACTTTGTGTTATTGTTATTATTTTTTTTATGAGAAACTATTTGATCTTCTAGTTCTAAAAAATCTTTGGAATTTTCGTCCGCGCTAACATCTCCATTATAAGGCGTAATATTTAAGCTTTGCCGTAGATTCCTCATTTCATTTTTTAGCTTTTTGATGAAATTCTTTAATGGATCAGCCCCGCTTAAATGATCATGCATTTTGCAGTATAACTTTAGAAATCCATGGTCTAAATATGGAGTCTCTTTCTGTTGATTCTTTATAATATCGAAGTTTTTAATATTTTGTAAATCTTGTGCAAATGCATCTACTCTTCTGTTAAACTCTCTTTCAGTATCTAAAGTGTATTGGAATTTAATCCCTTGATAGCATGCTTTAGAAATTGTGTGCGATATGGAGTCTTTTATTTTGTTTCCTCCAATTCCAAGTAGCATTAGTATTGCATTAGTATCCAAAAGGTATGTCTTCCCTTTGAAAATATCTTTTGTAATTTCACTTACTCCTCGACCAGATGTTAATATTGCGAACTCTGTTGCTTTAACAAATAAATCCATAATCGAATTTATTGAATCGGAATCACATTGATCTAAAAATTGATTATATATATTAAATAAATTACTTTGTTTGAGCGTTTGACTTTGCTTCAAAACATCGGAGAAACGTTCATGCTTACTTAAGGAAGAAATATTTTCAAAGATTGTTTGTTCTAATAAATCCTTAATTTTGATTGAGTAATTAGTTGGATGGTTGTTTTTTTTGAGGAAGTTATTAATCTGTGTATCGATTGGGTTTTCGGAAAGTTTATGTTTAATTTCTTTAATTTTTTCTTCTTTTAATTCTATTTTTAAAGGCTCTGTATTATGATGTAACACATAACTGGAATTCTTTTGGATAATTTGCTCTAGCTCTTCAATATTTATGTTTAATTTAAATTTATCTAATATATGTTTTTTAGAATCAGCTACAGAAACAGGTTTATTTTCATTATCGTAAATGAATTCGAAAATTATTGAATTTAGAACAGCCTTATAAGTTTTTTCATCGCTATCTGATAAAAAACAAATTCTGCGATAAAAATTAATATCTTTACTTGAATTAGTCATCTTATGTTAGAGATGTACCACCCCCAAATATTCCAATTAGTATTCCTAGAAACACTAGTGCAATAAGCAAAAAAGGGGGCGGTATTTATCTGCAAGGGATCGGCCCTAGAGGGCCTTACTCACTGACTTCTAGGCGATAGAAGGTTTGGCTTTGCTGGGCGGGGATGTAGTCGCTGATGGTGCTTTTGATTGGGGCGCCATCACCGTTGTAGGTGGCTTGGGTTTGCCATGGGTTTCCGAGTGAATCGGTGCTTTGAATTTGGTATTGGTAACCTGGGTAGGTTTTAAAATCAAACTCTAGGGTGGTGTCGGTAATTAGAAGGTTGTCGAGGAGGAGTTGACTTTTAAAATTTGGGGTGTCGAAAGGGAGCATGGGGTTAGTCTTACTGAGAAATTCTTCTTGGTTGGTGTAGCCGTCGTTATCGTTGTCTTGGGCGTTTGTATGAACTAAGGTATTGAAGTGCTCTATTTCCCACCAGTCGGGTAGGTTATCTTCATCGGTGTCGACAATTTTGCGTAGGTTGACGACGCCTCCGGTGGCGACTTTATCATTGAGGCTACTTAGGGGGGCTACGTTATTGAGAACACGCTCACGTCTCTCGATCATGGTTTCATTGGGGAAGTTGTGTGCAGCGAAGGCTACGGCGGCGGTGACTATGGGACTGGCCATAGAGGTACCGGATAGGTATGCGTAGTTGCTATTGGGGTCA
The DNA here is from genome assembly GCA_029248665.1 of Opitutia bacterium. Taxonomy (GTDB): domain Bacteria; phylum Verrucomicrobiota; class Verrucomicrobiia; order Opitutales; family Coraliomargaritaceae. The sequence goes on from JAQWIW010000021.1 coordinate 53,488, forward strand.
GGGTTTTCGGATATGGTGTAGGCTCTGAGAGTAGCGTTTAATGGGAGTGCTTGGATCAAGTTGTTTCCATCGACTTGGCTGATGCTAAAGGATGAGATGGGGATCCATGGGCCATTTGCAGTGCCACTTATGCCCCAATTTCTAAGTCCGTTTGGCTCTTCTGGGACGTTGTTGTAGATGATGGTGGCGATGGCGCCTGCATTCATCGCGTTTAAGATTTTGTCAGAAAAGTTGAGGGTGCCTCGTTCGATGAGTGCGATCTCTCCGTTTACTTCAGCAGGGAAGTCTCCAGGATTTCCGATTCCGCAGTCAACGACTAGTCCGGAAAGCGAGTCGCCTGAGATGTTTGTAGCTCCACCGATCCATTGATTGGTGAGTGTCGTGCCATCGCTTAGAGTGATATCTTGAATTTCTTTAAGATAATCTTCTATGCTGGCGGTGGAGTAGATGAAATCTCCGGGTGCTGCGATATCGACTTCGGTGAGTCCGTAATTGGAAGAGGATGCGAGTTGTTGATAGCGATTGGTTGAGGCGACGCTGATTATGTTGGGAAGGTTGTAACTGTTGGGATAAGAGACTTCTAGGATTCCATTTTCATTGAGGTCTTCACCTTGATCAATTCGCCCATTTTCGTTAAGGTCTTTTTCCAAATCAAGGTTCCAGCTTTCATTGCCGGAAGCGGTACAAAAAAGAATATCGTTGAAGGATAAATTCTCAATGAATTCATATTCAAAGGGGCTAAAAACATTCCCCCCATAGGAGGCGTTTACGGCTACGATATTATAGCCTCTAATTTTGAGTTCTACGAGATAGTGTATGGCTTGAAGAACGGCGGCGAAGCTGATGTCCCTGCCTCCTGAAGAACAGGCTAGAGCAATAAATTTTACATGGGGAAAGGCACCAGAAACACCGATTTGATTATTGTTTTCAGCGGCAGAGATGCCAGCAACATGGCTACCATGATCATCATTTCCAGTGACATCGGGGCTTTGATTAACGAAATCGAATCCGTGGATATCATCGATGTAGCCGTTTCTGTCATCATCCCTGCCATTATTGGGGATCTCTTCTTCGTTAACCCATAGTTGATTAACCAGATCTGGGTGATTTGTCGCAAATTTTGAATCTATGACGCCAATGATGATAGGGTTTTCGGGTGAGCTGGGTCGTGATAAGGCGAGGGCTTCTAAGAAATCGATATCGGCTCCACTTCCAGAATTTGAGTTTTTGAGTGCCCATTGTCTGTCGAAATCAATGTCATTGGGTAAGTCGCTTCGTTCCAGTGATATGTCATAGACTTGCTTGATGTAGTTGGGCTCTACGTATTCAACATTTGGGTCGTTTTTGAGTTCTTCTAAGAGTTGGTCGATGTTTTCACCTTCGATTAATACGAGGTCATTGCGTTTAGGATAAATGGGTGTGTATTTGTAGGCGGGAGCGTCATCGGATGCGGTGGCATCGGTGACGGGTGATGAATTCTCGGATAAAGGGGAAAATTTTGGATCTTTATATTTAACAATAATTTGATTGGGGACTTGATCGACTTCGTTAGCGTTTAAAAAAATGGTCGGCTTGAGTAGTGTAGCTAAGCTTATGATGACATAGAAGAAAATGTGTATGAGAGATCTGGGTGTCATCTTGAATTTCTTTTAAAGGTTAGGCAAAAAAATAGAGATAGGTTTGTTTATGCTAGAGATATGGATAGAAGCAATGGCAGTCATTTAAAAATGCAGTCATTTAAAAATCGAAAAAGTTTATATGGAATGGTGACTTTAGTTAATAGTTAATAGAGATCTTGTCGTTAATATAGTGGAAAAATTTGATATATACAAAACGATGCGAAAGATTATGGAATTTAAAATAGATTTAAAATAGATTATAAATTGTACCTAGAGGCTTTTAAAAAGGCCGATATACCATTGAGGATATTAAGAGTTTCTCGAGCTTGGATAGAATTCAACTTTGTTTTGTTTTGTATTGGATAGAGGATTTCCCCTGAAGAAATATTCCCTTTTTTACTTTTTGTAAGAAAGTTACAATCCGAGTTACAATCCGTTGAGGGTGAAATTTTATTCACTCATTGAGACACGGTAGAAGCCTTTTTTAAGGCTGGGGACAGCCGTGGAATACTCAATCTGAACTTGAGTTGCTGTGCCGTCTCCTATGTGCGTGAAAGCATTTTGCCAATTTTGATCTAATGCATCACTTTGTTCTATTTCGTATTTGTATCCGGGGTAAGCGATATAATTAAATCTAATGGTATTGGATTGGCTTATGTTCATGTCCTGTATCGTAAAGTGTTCTTTAAATGTGGGTTTTTGGCTCGCTAACATGGGGTGGGTTTCAGCGAGAAATTCTTCTTGGTTGGTGTAGCCGTCGCTGTCGCTGTCTTGATTTGCTGTGCTTGCGAGTGAATTAAAGTGTTCAGTTTCCCACCAGTCGGGGAGTTGGTCGCCATCAGTATCAACGATTTTCTCTAGATTAATCATGCCTCCAGTAGCAATTTTGTCGCTGAGGTTGGGTATGAAGGCGACGTTGTTGAGGACACGATCCCGTCGTTGGGCCATAGTATCATGGGGAAAATTATAAGCGGCAAAGGCAACGGCACCTGCGACGATGGGCGATGCCATCGATGTCCCTGATTGATGTTTATATAAATGTAGATATTTGTTTATATTTTGAGAGGGGTCTAGGTTGATTGTGATACTGGGATCGGATTGAATCAGTGAGAGGAGGGTAGCTCCATCTGCTTGGCTAAGACTTAGGGCGGGAATGTTGTTTCCACTGGGGTTGAGTTTTGTCCACGAACGAAGGTTTTCTTCATTTTCGGCTTCGTTATTGTAGATGACAACGGCTACAGCATCGGCATAGGTGGCTCGCATTATTTTGAGGGTGAAGTTATGAGTACCTCTTCGGATTAGGGCAATTTGCCCAGCAACTGATTCGGGGAAGTCATCGCTATCGCCAATCCCACAATCAATTATGCGTGCAGTAATTCCTTGAGCGTGAATAGGGGCGGTGTTTTCGATAAATTGAGCACTGAAGCTATTTCCGTTACTTAAGCCGATATTGGTTTCTTCAAAGCTGAAGGGAATGGTTGAATAAACATGGTCACCTGGGGCAAGGATATCGACTTCACTTTTTCCATAATTGGAAAAGCTCGCTAGGGTCTCATTATAGCTCGAAGCTCCTACGCTTATGATGTTGGGTAGGTCATAGCCATTAGGGTACGAGAGATTGAGGAGGCCATCACCGTTTACATCTTCGTTGATCTTATCAAAGTAGCCATCTTGATCAATGTCTTCAATTCCTCGATCAAAGTGTCCGTCGCCGTCAAAATCTTCTTCGGGTTGATCAAAAACACCGTTGTTATTACTGTCTTCATCAATGATATCAAAGTGTCCATCGCCATCGAGGTCCTCGGTTAAATCGAGTAATCCATCATTATCAATATCTTCACCTGGGTCTAATAATCCATTAAAATTAAAGTCTTCTCCAGTGTCTAAAAATAGGTCGCCATCTAAGTCGCTTTCTTGATCTAAGTCCCAGCCGTCATTGCCTGCTGCGGTACAGAATAGGATGCCTGTATTTGAAAGTGATTGTATGCCCTCATAGCTAATTTGATTAAAGTGTTCACTGCCGTAAGAAGCATTGGCGACAACGATATTCTCTCCTCGATTTTTTATATGTAGGAGATATTGTATGGCTCGATAAGTACTAAGCGTACTGAGGTAACCATCATCAGTGAGACAAGCGAGTGCTATGAATTTCGCCTTGGGCATTACGCCACTGATACCGAGGGTGTTTCCGTTTTCTGCTACACTAATTCCTGCGACATGGCTTCCGTGGCTATCGTTGCCCTTTAGGTTGCCATTATTGTTTTCGAAATCAAACCCGTGGATATCATCGATATAACCGTTTTCATCATCATCAATTCCATTATTGGGAATTTCTTGGCTATTCACCCATAGCTGATTGATCAAGTCAGGGTGGTCGGTATCAAATTTTGTATCAATTACGCCGATGATGATAGGATCGGCTTCGCTCCCTGTTTGTGAATTATCATTGTTTAAGCGAGATTTTCTAGAAAGTGCCCATCCTTCAAGAAAATGAATATCACTACCGCTGTCATCAAGTTGATTCTCTAAACTCCATTGTAATTGAAAGTCAGGGTCGTTCGGCAGGTCGGCTCTACTTATAGATACGTTGTAGGGTCGCATCAAATCATTGGTCACTGCGTAGGCAACGGTTGGATCTTTCCTAAATAAAGCAAGTAATGCTTCGGTGGTATCCCCTTCGACAACAGCAAAGGATTCGGTATTTTTGGCTCTTGAATGTGCTTTAGGTAAGAGACTCTGCATCGTCAATATTCGGTTATTGATTGCGATGGTTTGCATGTTGTAAGTGTGACCAGGCAACGCTTCAGTTGTTGTGCCTTTGTTTTGACTGGATGATTCTTCTTCGTGGTTACTGGTTTGGCTTATGAAATGATCATTCGGAAAATTTAAGGGGGAGAAGCTCGGATCTTTGTATTTAACAATAATTTGATTAGGGGCATATTTGGGTGCTTCTGCCTTTTCTGCTTTTAGTGTCTGTATCTCGATATGAGCAAAAATGATTAGGAAAGCTAAACCTAAGCTTATACGAGGAGAGAAGGGTGCCCGTACCTTTCGTGACTTCAAGGACTGTAAGGGCCGTGGTTGATTCTGTGTTTCGCTATAGCTATTTTGAAGCGTCGTTTTACGAATTTTGGGAGCCTCACGATAGGCAAACTCACGATAGGCGAACTGAGTGCCGAGGGCACGAAATAGAAAAAAGAATATATATAACAAAATTTCAGGGGGTCATCCATTGAAGGATTTGATAATTTAGTCCAATATCTGGTCTAGCCTGTATGGAATTAGGCTAGGGAGACTGGATTAGACCTAATCTGAAACAAAAGGCACAATAAGGCTTTTAGGCTTTAAGGCTTTTGTTTATATTTTTTAACTATTTTTAATTAAATGTTCTATTAACTGCTAACTACTAACGGTTAAAATTTAATGTCTATTTAACTGCATTATAACTGCATTATAACTGCATTAATATTTACATAAACCTCAATAGGTTCCAATGAGGATTAAGAGATAATGAGGATTAAGTGATAATGGATCCTGTAGAGGTACATTATCTATTTTCTAAGCAAGCCCAAGTTCCATTGGGGATGTTTAGTGTTTCATTATGATTCTTACTCTTATTCTTACTGTTACTAATTGATTGTTTATTGATTACTTTCGATTCAAACGTGTCTATGCTGGATAGGAGCATTTCCCCTGAAGAAATATTCCCATTTTTTCCCATTTTATTGAGTAAATTACTCAGAACCGTTGGAGTGAATCCTGGAGTGTGTGAGGTGAGATAAACGAATGAAAAATCATCGCTGAGTACACGTTTTACATTATCTAGAGTTTCCAACATGGCATGTTCAATTTTGTAAAGTTCGCCACTTTTTCCTCGTCCAAAGGATGGGGGATCAAGAAGGATACCGTCATAGCGTACGCCTCTTCGAATTTCTCTTTGTAAAAATTTATTCACATCATCGACAATCCAGCGGATCGGGTGGTCGCTGAGTCCGTTAAGTTCGGCGTTGTCTCTGGCCCATTGTACCATGCCTTTTGAGGCATCTACATGGCAACAATGAGCACCAGCATGAGCTGCCGCCATAGTAGCCCCACCCGAATAGGCAAATAAATTGAGGAATTTGAGTGGCTGTTTCTGCTTGGCATGGGCGACTTTAATCTGGGATTGTATGGATTCCCACAGTTGAATGGTTTCGGGGAAGATACCAATATGGCCGAAGTCGGTTGTGGATAGTTTCATTTTAACCGAGTTAATCTGAATGGTCCAATTTTGGGGTAAATGATCTCTTCCTTGCCAGTTTAACCCTTTTTTTCGATTGAATGAAGCATCCGCGTTGTCCCACAAATTCATCTTGTCTTTAGACTTCGACCAGATCGCTTGAAAGCAGGGGCGTATTAATGTGTAATCGCCAAAGCGTTCTAATTTTTCTCCGGCACCGCTGTCCAGCAAAGTGTATTCCATTTTTCCCATATCCTTAGTGATAGCTGATTTATTTAGATAAAAAAAGAAGAATGTGATTGACCGAAGTTTATTATTATTTAAATTAATAACTAGAAAAAGTAATACTTATAATATACTTTTAAATTAGAAACATTACGAGTCGGATAGGATCGTATTTTGTTTTTAGCAGGATTTTTTATTAAGATAATTTTTCATTACTATTTTATAATTTTTTATATCTACGATTACATTTTAGCTGTCTTGCTAATAAGAAATAACGTGTCCTAATAATCGACCGTCCTAAACATTGTTTAGGGCGGTCGTATTTTTTATAAAAATGGGACGTTTATTTGAAAATAAAAAAGTAAAATTTAAAAAGCTAGGTTCACTTCTATCCTGGCATCTTGATACTTTTTTGCTTTGGCATTAATTTGAATACCTTCAATTGAACTTAAGTTTCGTCTTACCTAGCTTAGTTCAATGATACTATATAGAATATTTCTTGTGATAGGATTTCAGGGGAAAGTTTTTGCCCGGGCAGAGATTTTTTTCAATGTCTTTATGCCCAGCAAATTTCACGCGTTTTTTAAGTACGGAGCCTTGTAGCCAATCGATCAAAGCGGTGAGCGATTTCAATTGTCTAGCCGTGGGTTTAGTTTTTTCAAAGTTACCGACTAAGCAGATGCCGATACCGACTTCGTTGATGTAATTGTTTTTAACGTGTCCGCCATGGAGTTGTTCTTTCCAGCGAGAGCCCATTTCAATTTGCCCGTCCTTAGTGTCCGTTCCGTTGCCGATGACAAAGTGGTAAGCAAGCCCATTTTGCATACCTCTTTTTCGATGTGAGACATCAAACATGGACGCATTACCTCGGTTGGTGGCACTGTGATGTACCACAATGATCTTCCATTTTTTACGGTCGACTTTGATTTTCTTATTTTGGTAAACGAGGTGACGGGTGGGGTTGCGATAGGAATAATATTCTGGGTCGGGTAATTGTATCTTTTGTCCGACTTTGATAAGGTCCGATTTTAGTTGGTTCAGGCGTTTAATTTTGGAAATGGTGGTGCCATTACGTTGAGCAATCCGTGACAAGGTATCGCCTGACTTAACAACATAGGTGACAGAAGCGGAAAGGCTTTGCGGTGTTAGCGTCAAAAAGGGTACGGCTAAACTGGAAAGGAATATTTTTTTAGCAAAGTTTCGTCTAGAGAATTCCATGGGGCGAATTTGTCACAGGATTAAAAAATGTAAAGCATTGCTCGCTTTCACCAAAAAATAGTTTTTATATGGAAGATTAATACTATGAGCCAAAAGCAAAAATATGTTCTGGGTGAGCCTGTGCCGAATAATCCACATGCTGTGGTTTCCAATGTGCCTACTTTGTCGGATGTCTGTGCTTATGAAGAAAAATTAGACTGTGTCGTTTCAGCTATGCAACAAGGGTATCCACGCTTTGTGCAGCATGCTTGGGTCAATCAATTAATTGAGTCGGTTGTCGAAAGCCTTGCACTTGAGGTATCTTATGCGGTCTTACTACAGAAAAATCAACGGATACAATCCTTTATCAGTAGTTTGGATAAAAGTATTCAGTGCATATCGTTAAGCGAAAATGATATGGGTGTGCCTATGGACTTAGTCTTTATAGATGCCGGTGAAAAGGATAAGCTTTCTGTGATCAATGCATTGAAATTATTTATTCAGCATACGGGATGTTTGATCAGTTCTCGAATGGCAGAAAAGGCTTTAAATCATTTAGGAAAATTGCAGTCCGATATGCATGAGATCGATCAATCTGTCATTGGTCATGTAAAAAATGAGGCTCAAGAATGGATAAGGGATTTAAGCTCGGTGGAATCCAAGGAGGCAGTGACGCTGACTTCTTCGGGAATGAATGCTTTTTATAGTGCTTTTAAAGCCTTGCAGTCAGTACAACGAGCTAAAGGGCGAAGTGAATGGTTGCAGTTGGGTTGGGTGTATGTGGATTCAAGCAATATTTTGCAAAAATATTTGAGTCCTGAAGAAAGCCTTTCTGTGCATTATGATATTTTAAACACGGAAGCAATTGTGGCAAAAATTGAAGCGATGGGTGATGCTTTGTCCGTGGTAGTTTTGGAGTTTCCGACCAACCCATTCTGCGAACTGGCTGATTTAAAACGGATTTCTGAAGCGGTTTGGGCTCAGGGCGGTCTAGTTCTTGTCGATCCCTCAATCCTTTCTATCTATAATGTCAATTGCACACCTTATGCCGATGTGATGGTCTGTAGTTTGACGAAGTACGCGGGACACACTGGTGATGTGATGGCAGGTGCGATTGTTCTCAATGAAGCTTCGAGGCTTTTCTCAGAATTAAAGGATGGAATTCAAGCTAATGCGATTCCTCTTTACGAGGCAGATCTCATGGCTTTGTGGGAATCGATGCGAGAGGCTCAGTCTTCCGTTGAATCCATCAATCAAAACACGTGCACAGTGCTCGAATTTTTTAAGCGTCATCCAAAAGTGAAGAAAGTTTTTTCTGTTTCGGAAAATCAGCAACACCGCTCGTATTTAAAACAGGAGCATACCGGTGGCTCAATTGTCAGTATTGAATTGGAGGGTTCGATGGAAGCGTTTTACGACCATTTGCAATTAGTAAAAGGTCCCAGTTTTGGCACAGACTTCACCATCGTCTGTCCGTATTTTTATTTAGCCCATTACGATCTCGTGCTAGATACCCAGCCCAATAATTTGCTAGATCGCTTAGGAATAGATCGCAATTTGATTCGAATCTCAGTCGGTTGTGAGCCGATTGAGGAATTGCTCGGTGCTTTTGCTT
>JAQWIW010000022.1 GCA_029248665.1 Opitutia bacterium
CCATCTTAGAAAACTTAGATTTAAAACAGCCGGAAAATCGCATCGCCCAATCAAGAGATGAAGCCTACAAAGCTGCAGAGGAAATTGGCTTCCCTGTCCTACTGAGACCTTCATTCGTTTTAGGCGGTCGAGGTATGTTCATCGTATATAATCTAGAAGAAATGCGTGCGATCATCACGGATGTATTTGAAGCGGCTCCAGGTAAGCCTGTATTAATCGATAAATTCCTAGAAGATGCCTATGAACTTGATGTGGATTGTATTTCGGATCAAGAGACAACCGTTATCGGAGGAATGCTACAACACGTTGAGTTTGCTGGTGTGCATTCAGGTGATGCGGCCATGGTGATGCCTCCACATACCTTATCGCCAGAAATGATAGAAACCGTTCGCATCGCTACTCATTCCTTAGCAAAGGCACTGAAGGTTGTTGGACTGATGAATATTCAATATGCGATCAAAGATGATGAATTATTCATTATTGAGGTAAATCCGAGAGCCTCTCGTACGGTTCCATTTGTTTCAAAAGCAATTGGTTGTTCTTTAGCTAAACTTGCTGCGCGTGTCATGGCAGGAGAAAAACTCAAAGATCTGAATTTCACTCAAGAAGTTATTCCACCCTATTATGCTGTAAAAGAATCTGTATTTCCCTTCAATCGCTTTCCTGGATCGCAAATTATGCTTAGCCCTGAAATGCGTAGTACCGGAGAAGTTATGGGAATTGATGCCGACCTCGGTGTAGCATTTGCTAAGTCCCAAATGGCCGCTTCTCCTTCACTTCCAGAAAGTGGTGACGTATTCATTAGCGTGAAGGATTCAGATAAATCAACTGCCGTTACCATTGCGAAAAAGCTGAGTGATCTTGGCTTTGGCATTATCGCTACTGCAGGTACTGGAAAACTTTTCAAATCTCACAATATTGAAGTAAAAAGTGTTTGTCGCTTAAGTGAAGGCCGGCCAAACGTAATCGATTTAATTAAAAATAGCCAAGTGAGTATGATTATTAATACGCCACAAGGAACCATCCCAAGGCAGAATGAAAATCAAATTCGTACGGAAGCAGTTAAACACAAGGTATGTATTATGACGACTATCTCTGCTGCATCGGCAGCTGTTGATGGAATCGGATCACTGAAGCAAAAGGGATTTGAAGTCTGTTCGATCCAAGAATACAGTGCAAAAATCTAGCACCGACTAAATGAAAAAAGAAACGATCATTGCTCTACTCCATGGCCCCGACCAGCCTGGACTCGTAGCCAAAGCTTCCTCTTGGATCTTTGATAGAGGTAGCAATATTGATCATGCGGACCAACATAAAGATCCTGAAGCAAATATCTTTTTCCAAAGAGTCGAATGGGTGCCTTCTGGAAATCCGAAAGAAGAAGCTGCAGCTTTTAAAACTTTTGCAGAAACTTCATTAAAGATGAATGCTCAAGTGGTACTGAATACAAAGAAGCCTAAAGTGGCCCTCTTCGTATCCAAAATTGACCACTGCTTCCACGATATTATTTTACGCTTCAAAGCTAATGAAATGTCTGGCGAATTAGCCTGCATTATTTCAAATCATAAAGCCCTAGAAAAGGCGGCTGAAACCTACGGCATCCCCTTCTATCACACTCCCTTCGAAAATTAGGAGAAAGCGACAGTCGAGGCCGAACATATAAAAATACTTAAAGAGCATTCGGTCGAGTTAGTTATTCTTGCCCGCTATATGCAGATACTTTCTTCAGACTTTTTAAATCAAGCAGGCGTACCGGTGATTAATATTCATCACTCCTTCTTACCTGCTTTCGCAGGCGGTAAGCCTTATCACCAAGCTTACGAACGAGGTGTGAAAATTATTGGTGCAACCGCACACTATGCTAATGCTGATCTTGATGAAGGCCCGATTATTTACCAAGATGTGACTCAAATAAATCACAGAAACACCATTTTCGATCTCATACGCAAAGGAAAAGATTTAGAAAAGTCCGTATTTGCTCACGCCGTCCGCTTACATTTAAACAATAGAATACTTGTCTATAACAATAAGACTGTAGTATTTGATTAAACTTAATTTATTATCAATTATGCACCGCGAACCAAAAAAACCTAAAAATCCATTATTTCCAGACAATCAAGAGGATAAGCCAAACGAGGCGATAGATTCCACAAATAGTGAGCTTTCTTCTAATGAGCGCATCCTCTCATATTGGGAAAACAACAAATCTTCGATCATTGGAGCAGTTATAATTAGCACCATAGTAATCATCGCTGTCCAAGGCTTTAAGATGGCTGAGCAAAAGGCTGAATTAGCACTTCAAAATGCATACCAAGAAGCCACCCTTAATGATTCCCTAGAAAGCTTTGTAGAAAGTCATTCAGATACCGCTCTGGGTGGATTTGCTGCACTTGAATTGGCCAATCAGGCCTATGAAGCCAATGACTTCCCTCTTGCTCTTGAATATTATACAGCTGCTGAAATTGCATTAGTCGACAGTCCTCTAAAAGATAAAGCAATTATTGGTCTTGCATTCGCTCGCTATCAAATCGACCAAGAAGATGGACTTTCCGCTCTCGAAAATCTTTTTGCCAATTACGATATATTAGAATCAGTTCGAGCAGAAGCGGGATATGTTTTATTAGTCGATGCAAAAACTAAGGGCGATGAAGCGAAAGTTGAAGCCTTGGCCGAAGCGATCAATGCATTTGATAATGCAGGCAGCTGGAAATTTCGTATTAATCAGTTCCTTTAAGCCCAAAAACTTTACAAAAGTATACAATTGACTGCCAATCAGTATCTGAATGATTGACAGAAAAAAAATCATATTCAGAAAATAATCACATGAGTACATCAATTATCGATATCCGAGCCCGCGAAATCATCGATTCACGCGGAAACCCTACTGTTGAAGTAGACGTAGAACTAGAGTCTGGAGTCATTGGACGCGCTGCTGTTCCGTCTGGAGCCAGTACCGGTGTTAATGAAGCCGTAGAATTAAGAGATGGGTCACTACCCGCTTCTAAATTCCCTAAAGGCTTTAATCACAAAACACGCTACCTTGGAAAAGGCGTACTTAAAGCCGTACAAAATGTAGATACTATCATCGCTCCTGAACTAATGGGAATGGATGCGTGTGATCAAGTTTCTATCGATTCAATGATGCTTAATCTTGATGGTACTGCGACTAAGAAAAAATTAGGTGCCAACGCCATCCTCGGTGTATCACTAGCCACGGCAAAAGCAGCCGCTGAAGCTTTAGGCTTACCACTTTATAAATATATCGGTGGTGCAAATGCTAAAGTACTACCAGTACCAATGATGAACATCATGAATGGTGGTGCTCACTCAGATGCTCCAATTGATATCCAAGAATTTATGATCATGCCAAAAGGCGCGGAAACCTTCCGTGAGGCTTTGAGAATGGGATGTGAAATCTTCCACGCACTTAAAGGTGTACTTAAAGCTAAAGGGCTTTCAACTGCAGTCGGTGACGAAGGTGGATTTGCTCCTGTACTTGCTTCAAATGAAGCGGCTCTTGAAGTGATTGCCTTAGCGGTTAAGAAAGCAGGTTACAAATTAGGTAAAGAAATCTTTATCGCACTTGATGTGGCGTCTTCAGAATTCTACAACTCCAAGACTAAGAAATACGAGTTCAAGAAATCCGATGGTTCAAAACGTAATGCCAAACAAATGGTTGAATTCTACCAAGACCTCCAAAAGAAATATCCAATTATTTCTATCGAAGATGGTTGTGATGAAAACGACTGGGCTGGTTGGAAAATGTTAACCGATGCAATCGGTGATAAGACACAATTAGTTGGAGATGATTTATTCGTAACCAATACTAAATTCCTGAAAAAAGGAATCGATACACAAACAGCTAATTCTATCCTAGTTAAAGTAAACCAAATCGGTACTTTGACTGAGACTTTAGAAGCGGTTGAAATGGCTAAGGAAGCAGGTTACACCTCTGTACTTTCTCACCGTTCTGGTGAAACAGAGGACGCAACGATTGCGGATATCGCAGTGGCGACCAATTGTGGACAAATTAAGACAGGTTCACTCAGTCGTTCAGACCGTATTGCTAAATACAACCAACTTCTTCGTATCGAAGAAGAGCTTGGCGAAAATGCAATCTACGGCGGAAAGCTGAAAGTCTAATTCACTGATTTAAAATTCTTTAAAACAAAAGCCACTCCTTATTGCAGGGGTGGCTTTTTTATTGCTTAGAATGATTTTTAAAGAATTTAACCATAGGACGGGTATCGACATAACGCCATCTGTGACCCTTCGAATGAACAAACCAAATCAAGTTCCCTTCACTACTTTTATATAAGTTTACTCCTGAATGACCCTGCCAATTATCTACTAGTTTGGCATCACGGCTTTCTATTATCTTTTCGATCAATTGCTTCTGCTTGGAAAAAGTGGGCTCTCTTTCTCCAGTAAAATGCAAAATAGGTACGGGTGGTAAGTCGATCGGCTGATCATCCTCAATCCCAATATGATTTGTGATAGCTGGTGCGACTGAAGCAAATATATTAGGACGCATTTGAAGTAGCACATAAGTAAATGCACCACCATTTGAAGATCCTGCACTATGCACTCGCTTGAGATCAATTAGATTAAGTTCACTGAAGTGGTTGTACATTGTATCAAAGAAAGCGACATCTCGATCTGAATAATCCCCAATAGAATGCTGCCAACCGGTATGTTTTCCATTTCTATCATAAGGAGTGCGTGTATTTAAACCCTGAGGATAGACCACAATAGCTTCTGGCCAGAATTTATGAACGGAGCACTTCTTAAGAAACTTCTCCGAACTTCCTCGATGCCCGTGCCAAACAAAAACCAAAGGAGCTTTTTCAGATAAAGTCTTTTTAGGTATATAAACTAAAGCGGTCCTCTCCTCTTCATTCACCGTCCAAGACATCGGGACTATTGAGCCTTCCAATTGAATAATGAAAAGGCTCAGCAGGAGGATATACATTTGCATAGTTTATTTATAAAAAAGCCTCTAATCCTCTCAAGAAAAAAGCCACTTCCGATTAAAGAAGTGACCTTTATAATTTTGGGGTAAATTAATTAAAAATTAAGCGGCAGCGGCAGCGGCATTCAATTCTTTCGCCTTGGCGACAAGTTGTAAGAATGCGGCTTCGTCGTGAATCGCTAACTCAGAGAGTTGTTTACGATCCATCTCAATTCCAGCTAATTTCAAACCATGCATAAAGCGGCTATAATTGATGCCATTATCACGGCAAATAGCGTTGATACGGATGATCCATAACTGACGAAATTCAGATTTCTTTTTACGGCGGTCACGATAAGCGTATTTACCGGCACGTTCGACTGCGTCTTTCGCATAGCGAAAAAGGCGTGATTTATTACCGAAGTAGCCTTTCGCTTTCTTCAGTGTTTTTTTGCGACGTTTAAGAGTCGCTGGTCCATTTGTTACTCTAGGCATGTTATTAGTTCTCTTGGTTTTGTGACTGTTAGGTCGCCCATTTGCATGTTACCTAACGAATCGAGTTATAGTTATTAAACGTTGTGTGTTTACGCAAAAGGTAGCCCGCGAATTAGGTTTGCACGCTGGCCATCAGCAACAAGCTTGCTAGCACCTGCACGGCGACGCTGCTTGACACTTTTATTACGAAGCAAATGACGGTGGCCAGGAGTGCGTCGTAGAAGCTTACCTGTGCCTGTCACTTTAAAACGTTTGGCGATTGATTTTCTTGTTTTTTGCATGTGAAAGAATTGAAGAAAGTGCCCACCTAAGTCTCATTGGTAAAGCAAAAAATGTAAAAAATTTACTTTTTAAAAATTAAAGAACCCTTTTGGAGTCTGTATTATTGGGCAATCCACATTTGAGATTGAATAGTTTGGATAGCTTTAAGCGATATTTGGCAAAACCTCTGTAGAACCAATCTCTTAATCGTTCAGGGAGTTTCAAAAAGATTTTTGCCGTAGAAACAGGCCAACAGCAGTCTGACATGGCTTCCAAAATAGCTGTGCTTTTGTGATAAACCTCTTCACCACGGACATAAATTGCCCCTTCGTCATCTTGATCATAGACAACCACTAAATGATCGAGTAGCTTGTCGGTAAATTCTGAATCTAGCGAACTGAAATAAAAATCATCCGATTTAGAAAAGCGTAGAAAAAAACGAACTGACCAAGAACAGACCCCGCAGTTACCATCATATAAGAAATAGCTTTTCATAGTTGAATCTTTTTTATGTTTTAATTGATTTCAAGGAGAGTATTTATTTATTAATAAATTAAATTAACAGTGAATAATAGAAGTACAGTTTATGGCAAGCATGTAGGTAGTATTCGTAAACTTAAGGATTTCTCAAGTGCCCATCATCTACCAGGAGAATTTAACGACACGACGGATGCTTTTGTTCAAAAGGTGGGAATGGCTGATCTAGAAAATCTAGCTAGCGAAATTTTAGACACACAAAGAAAGCTTTTTAATTTAAAGCGTATCGACTATTCAATGGAAACCCAATTTGGTCGAGTCGTTGTTGAAACACCTCAGGTAACTTTTTCCGTATCTATTGCCTTAAACCCTATAGCACTCAAGCAATATGTGATTACTACCGAAGTCACCGAACTGAAAGCAGATACTCCAGAAAGCCAAGCCCTACTCTTAGACAGCCTATCAGCCTATTGCAGTATTTTATCCATTGAAGCAGAAAACCCTATCCCCGTAGAAGAGACTATCGATGCAATTGAAGCCGTCGATGCCTTGAGACCTATCTTAGAATATCCAAGTGATGCCTCTCGGTGCACGCTAAAGTTTGATTCGCTTAACTTAACCCTTGAAATCGATAGCCAAAATCTAGTACTCGAACCGATTATACCCATGGGTCTCAGCGATTTTATGAAAAAAGCACAACAAGCCTTAGAACAACTCAGTGATTCAAACTCCTCCTTCGCCTTTAGCTTGTTTGCTTAAAGCGATGTGTCATATAAGCACCCAAACTTGCCTGAAAAAAGTAGTAAGCGATTAAAGGCAGTAAAACCATCGCCTGCATACTTGCATCACCAAGACTACCAATCGTGAGTAAAATCAAAGGAACGCCTGAACAAATTGATTTATGACTAGCCGTAAAAAAAGCCGCTATTTGAGATTCACGACTCAATCCGATAAAATGACTACTTTTCCAGACCAAGGCACTGATTCCCAAAAATAAAAGTAAGCTCAAGCCTAAGCATGTGATAAAATCATTTAAAAATAATTCTGAAGCCAAACCCTGACAGAAACAGTCAACAAAGGCAGAGTAAATAAGGATTAGAAGCAGAATCTCTACTGACTGTTTTTTTATCAGCAGTAGGCAACTGGCAATCATTGGCAAATAACGCCTTAGAGCATACCCTATTAAAATGGGCAATATAAGCATGAAGACAATTTTTTCAACCATCTGCATAAGCTGACCTTGCCATGTTGCTTCGATCCCAAATAAAGCAATGAAAGCTAAGGGAACCAATAAGGCCCCTATTAAATTGGATACGCAGGTCGAAAATAAAGCCCCTTCCACTCGCCCTCCTGATAAATCAGTATAAGCTACCGATAAGGCAATGGTTGTTGGAACAATCGACAAAAAGAAAAAGCCTGTTTGCAGGATTGGACTGACCCACCAAAAAATTGTGACCATAACGACTAAAGGAAAACCCAAGAAGTTCCAAAATAGAACAAACAAAGGCAGGCGAATTGGCTTATAGGATTTCGATAAGGCCTCTTTTGTCAGTCCGAGTCCTTGAAACGCAAAGATCACTGCGATCAGACTCCATTTAGTGGATTCGCTGAGAATAGATAGATTCGCTGAAGATTGAGCGTGCCAGACCGCTAAAGCAATCACAGCAATTAATCCTAATATAAATCCATATTGTCGCATTAAGCCTAGCATGCGCACATAGTTTCATAAATTTTTATGGGGTAAAGCGGATATTTCTCAATAAAAACCTCTTTTTTATGATAATGAGACTCTTTCTCAAAAAAATATTTGACAAGAGGGTTTTTTTAATGATCTTGAGACTCTTTCTCATTAATTAAGAATAAAACAAACACTAGAAATGAATAAATATAAATTAACGTACTTAGTATTGGCTGCAGCTTCATCTGCGGTATATGCTAATTTACAAGCACAAGAAAATGATATTGTCGAATTAGATGACTACGAAGTTGTAGGCAAATACCTACAAGCTGATCAAATTACTTCGCTTAAAACGCCCACTCCAATTGAAGATATTCCCAAGAGTGTGACTATTTTAACATCCGATCTAATTGGTCTACAAGACTTAACAAGTATGGCAGGAATTGCAGACTACGTTCCTGGAATTGTAGCAGGTCAAGGTGAAGGTCATAGAGATGATATCCTCTTCAGAGGACAAAAATCAACCGCTGACTTCTTTGTTGATGGCGTAAGAGACGATATCCAATACTACAGACCACTATATAATGTTGAGCAAGTTGAAGTACTTAAAGGTGCAGACGCTCTTTTCTTCGGTCGTGGCGGAACGGGTGGTCTTATCAACAGAGTCAGCAAAAAAGCACTAATCGGAGAAGATTTCACAGGATATACGCTATCATTTGATGATTTAGGAGAAAAATCTATTCAGCTTGATTCAAATATGACAATCGGTCCAAATATGGCTCTTCGCCTAAATTACTATACTGAAGACCTTGAAAATCACCGTGACTCCTTCTACGGCGACAACAGCGGGATAAATCCATCCTTAAAAGTAAAAGTGAGCGAGAATACCACAGTAAATTTTTCTTATGAAAATCTCGATCAAGAGCGTTTCATTGATAGAGGCATACCGACTGATTCTAATGACTCACCTGACGCAAGTCTTGCTGATATAACTTTTGGAGATGCAGATTATAACAAATCTACTGTTGATGCTGATATTATAAAATTAAGTGTAGACCATAAATTAGACTCAAGCAGCAAGCTTCGCTTAAACTACACTGAAAGTGACTTTTCTAAAATGTATCAAAATTATTACCCAAATTCTGCTTATAACGAGGCAGAAGATGGATATAATATGAAAGGATACCATGATGAAACAGAAAGAGAAAGTAAGGCCCTATCTATAGATCTTATTGGAGAGAAAGAATTCAACGGTTTGTCACACAAATATGTTTTAGGGTTTGAGACTATTGACACAGCAAATAACAACATGAGAGACAAATCTAGTAGCGATACATATGTGAATCCTTCACAATTTGATGCTCTTGCAGAAATAGATTCAAATGATGCTCTTAACGACAGAACTCGCGCTCAACTTGATGTAACATCTATATATTTTAGCGATGAGATTGCGCTTACGGATAAGCTAGACCTCGTTTTAGGTGGCAGGCTCGATAAGTTTGAACTAGATGTCAAGGATGATACAGACGATAATAAGTCAGGCGGAGATCAAAATAGAAAAGATGAAGAATTTTCCCCACGCCTTGGGTTTGTTTACAAACCACAAGATAATGTTACATACTATGCAAGTTATAGTGAAACATTTCTACCTAAAAGCGGTGGACAATATGCTGACTTGAATCCCAACTACAAAGGTTTAGACAGAGATAAAACTGATCCTGACGTATTTGAAAGTACTGAATTTGGTGTAAAATTTGATTTAGATAATGGCATTTCAGTAACTGCTGCAAAATATGAATTGAAAGATATTTCTCCAAAAGTTACGAGCACGGGTAGCTACACGATAAGCGAAACTACAGTTGATGGTTATGAATTTCAGGCTATTGGAAACATTTCGCAAGATTGGTTTATGAGTGCTGGTGCAAGCTTCGTAAATAATGCTGATAGCATTCTTGAAGTTCCAGAGAAGACATTCTCTATTTGGAATCTCTATAAAGTTGATTCGAAGCTTAGTCTTGGTCTAGGCATTGTTTACAAAGGCGATACTATCGGCAAAGGTAATGATGCAAAATTACCTGCTTATACTCGCATAGATGCAGCTGCCTACTATAAGATTGATGATAATATGAGAGTACAATTAAATTTAGAAAATTTAGCAGACAAATTGTACTATCCTCATAATTATGACGATCACCAAGTATCCGTTGGCGCTCCATTCCACGCCACTCTTAAACTTGTTGGCCGCTTTTAAATATTAGAAAATATTAATTTTAAATTGTTAGCGGGCACTGTTTAAAACAGTGCCCGCTTTTTTATTTACCTTGATACGCAGTAAGACTAGGAATGATAAATCGTATGAAACCCTTTTCCATTATTTTTCTTATCCTTGTTTTTATGACTTTAAAAATGTCAGCAGAATTATCTCACACTCAAATAGAGAAGCTAGACTCTACCCTTCAGACATGGGTCGATGATCAGAAATATGCAGGTATTGTTAACCTAACCTATAGCAATGGTGAAATTGTTCATTTCAAGGCCTACGGGTATAAGGATTTAGCCACTCAAGCACCCATGAAAAAAGATACGATTTTTCGCATCTATTCGATGACAAAGCCCATCGTCTCAGTCGCCATCATGCAATTAGTCGAACAAGGGGAAATACAATTAGAGACCCCGATCACTGAATTCATTCCTGAATTCAAAAAACTAAAAGTCTATCTCGATGGAAATATGCTTGAACCAAGAGAGCCCATTACCTTAAAGCACCTGCTCACCCACACCGCCGGTTTTTCTTACGGATGGACCGATCACCCTGTTGATCTCGCCTACAAAGAAATTGATCTATTACGAAATAATGTAAAAGGATCGGATGACTTTATCGAAAAAGTATCAAACGCCCCACTAATTTATCATCCAGGAGAAAAGTGGCACTACAGTATCGCCACCGACTTAGTAGGTATATTGGTAGAGCGAATTTCAGGCATGTCTCTTGAAGAATACCTAAAGCAAAATCTCTTCGATCCACTTGGTATGAACGACACCGGTTTTTCTTTACCATCATCCAAGAAAAGTCGCTTCAGCACAAACTACCGAAATGTGGACGATCAACTAGAAGTTGAAGATAATTTTAAGGATAGCCATTACTACATAGAAAAGCCCTATCAGTCAGGCGGAGGCGGTCTTGTATCCACTGCGAGTGATTACTTAAAATTTGCCCAAATGTTACTCAATGAAGGCCTCTATAAAGGCAAACGCTATCTAGAAAAAGAAACCATCGCCCTCATGACACGAGATCACTTATTGGACACCTTAGACGACATCAATAATCCATGGAGTGAGCACTCTTTTGAACTCGATAATCCTCACTTTGGATTAGGATTTAAGCTGACACTCGTACTCAATCCAAATGAGGGGAAATATGACACTAAGCAATATTCATGGAACGGTGCCGCAGGTACTGAGTTCTGGATCGATCCAGTCAAATCCTTAATCAACATTACATTAATTCAGAAAATGGATAGTGATTGGATGTTACGTGAAAACATGGAAAAACTAATTTATTAGCCTTAACCCAAATCCTTAGCCCAAATGCTTAGCCCAAAAACTAAGCATTTGAAATCCACACGCAGCCATAAGGCGGCAATTCGATATCCTCATTCACATTGGTGAATTTTTGCCCAGTTAATAAATCACGCCAATTGTCTGTACTGATTAAATTCAGTTCGTTCAAGGAAACCATCGCTGGCTTATCCGACACATTGTGCAAAGCAAATATACTCTGATGGCGATCTAAGCTCTCACGCCAAAAAGCAAATAATTGATTGCCTAAATGCAAAGTCAATTGAGTCGCATTAGGATGAAAAGCAGGTTGTTTTTTACGAATATCTATCCGTCGCTTAAGCTCATCAAAAATAAGCTTATGATGCTCTTTCCCATCACTTAATTTATTATTCAAAACCTTCTGATCCCAACAATAACGATTAATCGAACGAGCCTGACCCGTCTCTTTCTGCAAGTCATGGGCATTTTTCGTGGCTAATAAACTATGAATGTAAAAAGCAGGGATACCTTCTAAGGCTAAGAGAATTGTATGCGCGCAGATAAAGCGCTGTTGCTGCCATTCATCTTCTCCATCAGCAATGGTTCCCTTCATCGCATCATAAAGACTGATATTCACCTCATAAGGGACTTCATCACCGCCATTTACTTTGCGATTAGAGATCGTCCCTCCAAAGCCTTCCAAAGTCTTCAGTAAATCTTTCTGATCATTTGCTGAGACTAAGCCTTCTAAAGGACGCACCCCAACACCATCATGCGAAGCAATGAAATTCAAATAACTCCGTCCTTTGCGAGCAGGTGGCATCGACATCATCCAAGTTTTTAGATGAGTAGATTCCCCCTTTAATAAAGAATAAATCAACAAAGGTGGGAGAGAGAAATTATAGATAAGATGTGCCTCATTATCATTCCCGAAATAGCTTAAATTCTCTCGATTTGGAACATTCGTTTCAGTAATTAAAACTGATTCTGGATCCAACTGTTCCAAGATCAAGCGGATCAATTTCACCGCCTCGTGGGTTTGGTTAAGGTGCACACAAGGTGTCCCCGACTCCTTCCACAAAAAGGCAATCGCATCCAAACGAAAAAGCTTCACCTTTTTTGAAATTAAAAATTTCAGTAAGCGAATAAAGGCGTAAAGAACTTCTGGATTTTTAAAATTCAAATCCACTTGATCATGACTGAAGGTACACCAGACCTGTTTTTTACCATCGGCTGTTTCCACTTCTTTAAGCAAAGGACTCGATCTCGGTCGAATCACCTGACTGACATCAAAAGAATCATCCACCGTGATAAAGAAATCTTTACCCTCCTCCTTATTCTCTAAGAAATTTTCAAACCATTTCGATTTAGCGGAACAGTGATTGATGACTAAATCAGACATCACATCAAAATCTTCACTCATTGATTCAATATCCGACCAATCCCCTAATTCCGGGTTCACCTTAAAGTAATCCACCACAGAAAACCCATCATCTGAACTATATGGAGTGAATGGCAAAACATGCACCGCACTAATCGTTTCACTTAAATGTTTTCGTAAAAATTTATTCAGCGTTTTGAGAGGAGCTTCCCCCTTCTTTTTAACCGTATCGCCATAACTAATCAAAATCACATCGTTCTCACTCCACTTATTGTGGGCACGAGCTACATCATTTGAACTCACATTCGGCACCCCATCCAATTCACACAAAGCAACAATCGTATCCGTAATCGAATCCGTATCATCCTTCGGATACATATGTTTCACATGCTGGTGCACCAATTCATGATGTCTGGATTTTCGCTTACGACTCACCTTAATTGGTTGATAGATCGCCATGTCTTCATCCACCGCATCGATCAACTGGTCATAAATATCGGGTATCGCAGAAACCACTCGCTTCCAACTTGGAATAAACGGTGTGTCCGTAGGCTGATTCAAAAACTCATTACCCGCCCGCATAATACTCTCCGAAAAGACCTCAACCGATTGCATTTCTTTATGACGATCGTAAACCAAGCCATTCATACGAGAGTCACTTTCGTAAACATCGATTAAATCCAAAGCCATACGATAATAAGTCGCCTTCAAAGTACGAATCTTCGCAGTAGAAAATTCTTCCCCATAAGTGGCTAATTTTCGAAATAACGATTTTGAAATATCCGCACTCATTTTAGTAAGACCCTTAAACTGCTCATGTGAAGACAACTCTTGGTGCTTATGGTCGTACATATCCGATATATCCACTTGGCAAATTTTATTCTTTTGGTGATTCCGATAAATCTCCGAAAGCATACCCATTTCAAGACCCCAATCCGAAGGGATTCGAATTTCAGATATGATCTCCTTCTTAAAGGCAAATTCACCCGACAAGGCATATTTAAAACTATCCATATAATCCAGATAGTCCGTTTCCCCACAAACTTTCTTCAAAGCACGCAGTAAAGGAGTGATCAACAAACGGCACACCCGGCCATTCATTTTATTATCCGCCACTCTCGCATAATACCCCTTACTGTAAGAGAAATTCAGACTCGGATTCAGCACAGGGTAAATCAAACGAGTCAACATTTCCTTATGGTAAGTTAGAATATCGCAATCATGGATCGCCACCACCTTAGAACGATTACTCGCCAAAAGATAACCAAACATAAACCAAACATTACGCCCCTTGCCCTCTTGCATCGGTGATAAATTATAGTCCTTTAAAACCGCATCGATTTTTCTTAGGCGAGGTCCGCCATTCCATAAGACTTTTACATTCTGAGGAAGCACATCAAGAAATTTTAAAGCATGCTTATATTCAGAATCAGTCGCTTGATCCAAGCCCACAATAATTTCATCCAAATAATCCATCTCAGACAAGATTTCCACAATGCGAGGAAAAGCAGCCCCTTGAAATTCCGAAAACAAAGACGGCAAAATCAAGCCAACTGGATTTTTGCGTGATAACTTAAAAACTTCTCGCTCAAGACTCTCGTCCGAACGTGTTTTCAAATTATGAAAATTGGTAATTACTCCATTTTGGTGAAAGTCGCTCATATAAATAGTTTAGTTAAATTTAGAAAATTAAGCACTGAATAATTCCAGCCCTTTGAGGCATAATCATTCGCAAGAAAATAATCCTTACGCCTTAAAGTAATCGTCCCCTTTGCCTGATTAGGAATGACCACTGCAAAATCCGCCTGCTCCAACATCACCGCATCATTTGGGCTATCTCCAAGGGCAATCGTTTTCCATGTCTGATTAGGATAACGCTTTGCAAAAACTGAAACCACCGATGCCATGCCAATCGACTTGTCATAGTTTATATGCATAATGTGGGTAAATTGCCCGCCCCTCAGCGTCTTAAATCCGTAACCCTTGATTAATTGAACAAAAGCCGCATAATCCGCATCACTGCCCTCCCAAAGAATCGGCTCAGTCGCAAATCGAGCTTTCGCACATCGCACCGCATCGTCTTCCAAGCCAGTCAATTGAGACAACTCCTCATCCGTAAAATCTGAAAAGCCCCTAAAGGCGAAATTATTTTGTTTTTTGATTTGTTTGATCGTCCTCAAAATACCAGCCCGTACCTCCAAATCGCATAAACACAAATACCCACCCTTAACTTCACTCGAGCATATATGATTACCCCAAGCTCCCTCAGTATCCGTATCGTCAGCATCACACGGAAAAGCTAAAGTCGCACCATTTTCTCCAACCAAAATAGGCTTACGTTTCCATTGCCAAAGCTTCGCCATCTCAATCATCTCATCTAGAGTCTTACTCGAATTCCAAACAACAGGGATCTCCTTGGCATCCAAAGCCCCCAAAGCCTCCAAAGCAGCCTCATACGAATAAGACTCATCCAATAAAGATGCGTCTAAATCCGTGACCACTATCCACTGTACCTTCTTAGCCATCCTTAATCATCAAATTCTTATAAGAACGATCCTCATTAAAATCTAAAATAAGCTCCGCAAAACTCGGCATATCCTTAAGCATCCATCGAGTCAGTCGCTCGAAATGAGCAATAAAATACCTCAACTCCGCTTCCGACATAAAATGATGTTTCGCACCATCCGTCAATAACTCGCATTGCGAACACAACTTCTCTTCCTGCTCCATACGCCATTTTAAAATACAATCGAAACTCGGAACCCTCAGCATTATAGTATGATCCACCAAAGCAAATAAATCACGGTATGCAGTCTCCAAGCAACCATTCACATAATTTCTCCAAACACCCCCCTCATCCGACTCCGCTTCAAATTCATTGATTGCTTCAGATAACGAAGCCCCCGACTCCGCCCTCGCAGACACACACCAACCCTCAAACAAAACAATATCCACCGGTAAGGACACCGAGTAGCCCTCCGAAATTTCCGCCCGATCATCAATCTCCTTACGAAAACGAGGTATTTGCACAGAACCCGCCTCACCACAAGTGAAAGTCTTAATTAAATTAATCCCCAAATCCGTATCATGTGTCCCCGGAACCCCCCGAGTCGCCAGCAAAGGATGCACCCGCTCAGCAAGAGCCAAACGATCCGCCTTAGACTTATAAATATCGTCCAAAGAAAGCACACAAGCATTCAAGCCAGCACTCACCCGAAAAAAATCAGATAAAAACCGAGACAGCGTAGATTTGCCCGTACCTTGAGCCCCATTAATCGCCACAACCAAAGGCCCCCCCTTCTCAGCTTTCCAAGAGAGAATTTTTTCCGCAATCGGCATGTAGGCACGAGAAACAAGCCCACGGAAAGAGCCATCTAAACGCTCATTTGCGATAAATTCATCAAGAAAAAGGTCCATACACAGACTCTAATGCAGGAATCGAGCCAAGTCTCTAGAAAGCTCAAGCACAGACCCATTTGACGCAAGCCAAGCCTTTGCAAATGCCCCCTGCCCCCTAATTTTGTCACTTTTCATTAATCTATAGCTTTTCTCCCCTTTTTAATCGTATGCTTAATTTTGATCATAGCCAAATTCAGTTCTATAGATGTTTCACTCGAAGCATCATTCGCAAACTC
This sequence comes from Opitutia bacterium, assembly GCA_029248665.1. Classification (GTDB taxonomy): domain Bacteria; phylum Verrucomicrobiota; class Verrucomicrobiia; order Opitutales; family Coraliomargaritaceae. The sequence goes on from JAQWIW010000022.1 coordinate 16,419, forward strand.
TTGATTCAGTATATCTCCGATAAGGGACCCACTTTGTGAAACCAAAGCCTTTTGCTTAGACACATTATTTTCCACCGCCATGGTCAAGTCGACCTCTTCAATCCGTGCATATAAAGCCTCTGTATGATTCAGGACACTATACCAAAAGGCATAGACCGAGCGGTCGTAATCATTTAAAGTGATCTGTTCCACCTAACCTTCAATCAAGAGATGCAAGGCCACCGAAGCTCCACCGGAAAAAGGTTCAATAAAGTGGCCCTTAATTGCATTCACAGAGCAGACTTCGGCAATCGATTGCGACAAGCGATT
>JAQWIW010000030.1 GCA_029248665.1 Opitutia bacterium
GTGAAGGTTCAAAATTAGATGCTATAGCTGTTGAGGAAAATTGGATCTACCGCTTGCCTATGTGGGATTGGGTTGGCGGGCGTACTTCAGAACTTGCTACAGTCGGCTTATTGCCTGCTGCGCTTCAAGGAATCGTGGTTAGCGATTTACTTGATGGAGCAAAAGCGATGGATGCTGTGACACGAATCAAAGAAACTCGCAAAAACCCAGCAGCCCTTTTGGCACTCTCTTGGTTTCAAGCCACTGATGGAAAAGGCCTTAAAGATATGGTTATTCTTCCATATAAAGACCGCCTTGTACTTTTTTCCAAATACTTACAACAGTTGATTATGGAATCGCTTGGTAAGGAAACAGATCTCGATGGTAAAGTGGTCAACCAAGGAATCGCTGTTTATGGCAATAAAGGATCTACCGACCAACATGCTTACGTCCAACAACTCAGAGAAGGAATACATAATTTCTTTGTCACCTTTGTTGAAGTATTAACGGATCGTGAGGGTGACTCTATCACAGTGGATGAAGCTGGAAATTCAACTGGTGATTACTTACATGGCTTTTATTTAGGCACACGAGAAGCACTTGATGAAAAAGATCGAGAAACTCTTACAGTAACGATTAAAGAGGTTAATACTCAATCTATCGGTCAGTTGATCGCTTTATTTGAGCGAGCTGTCGGTCTCTATGCACATTTAATAAATATTAATGCCTACCACCAACCAGGGGTTGAAGCAGGAAAAAAAGCAGCTACGAATATACTCAAAATGAAAGAGACTGTCTGCGATTTACTTAAAAAAGAGAAACCTTCACCTCTTTCTGTTGAAGCCGTAGCAGAAAAAACTTCACTTCAAGGCAATGAGGAATTGATTTTTAAAATACTGTATCGCTTAGCTCATAATTCATCTTCTAATATTCATATCTCTTCAAATACCTGCTCAACAGAAGCAGAATTTTACTGCCAATAAAATAGCATTGCTTGTATGAAAACATTAGTCGCAATTTTAATCTCATTACTGTTTATACAAGGTTACTTTTTAAATAATAACTCCAAAAAAAATACAGCTTTAATCAAGGAGCACGAAGACGCTGTATTAGCCATAAGCTATCACGAGAAGAAAAATTCTAAAATAATGAAGCTAATAGAATTTGCTGAAAATAAAAATGCAGACATGGATGCACAACTAAGGGAGCAAAAAATTGCCAATTCTGAGCTTAAAACAAAAAATGATGCTCTCAGACATTCAATTAACCAGTTCGAACAAAAAATAAATTCACAAACGATTTTCATTCAGCAAAAAGATAGTGAAATATTAGTACTAAAGAATGAATTATTGAAATATATCTCAGAATAAGATTAGTTAACTACCTATGAAAACTCAATTACTCGGACTCATAACATTATGCACACTTCTTTTAACTATGCTTCTCTCGGGATGCATGTCTGCCAACCCTGATGATCAAACTGTGCCATGGGGTCGTCCTGCAGAATGGGAGCGAGACACACCCTTTTATGGTGGATAATTCCTAATGACAGTAAATATTTCAGGTGGTAGTTTAGCTATTGTCTCAGTTCCTATTGGTAACCTTGGTGATATTTCCGTAAGAGCTAAAGAAACCTTAGCTACTGCTGATTTAATCGCCTGTGAAGATACCAGAGTCACGGGCAAACTACTGGATAAGCTCAATATCAAAAAGCGTGGAACTTTCATTTCCTATCGAGAAGAAAATGAAAAAATACTCTCCGAACAATTAGTCTCTGAGATACAATCGGGTAAAATAATTGCATTAGTTTCAGATGCAGGTACACCTGCGATTTCCGACCCAGGCTTTCGTCTCATCAGTGCTTGCCGAAAAGCCAATGTTCAAATTGATGCATTGCCAGGAGCTTGTGCTATAATTAATGCCCTTGCTCTTTCTGGCTTACCCACTGACTCCTTTTTGTACCAAGGATTTCTACCTCCGAAAACTTCAGCACGGCAGAAATTTTTTAAAAATAATTCTGAGGCACCTTATACCATCATTATTTATGAGTCCTGCCATCGCATTGAAAAATGCATTAGCGATATTGTCTGCACACTGGGTAGTGATCGCGTCATATCGGTTTGTCGAGAGATGACAAAACTACACGAAACAGTGTTTACGGGCACTGCTGAATTTGTTTTAGAGCAACTTTCCAAAACAAGTAAAAAAGGCGAGTTTGTTGTACTTATTGCTAAGCGAAAATTCACCTTATAAAGTGATTACATAGTCGGTAGAACCAACTCAGCTTTTATTCTTCGTAGAATGAAGGGATTTTACTCTTAGTATCCACCCGAATGATGCCTTCACCCTTCAGCAATTTTGATAAATGTTCTCCACAAAATTCATTTCGCCAATCTTGACTTAAAGGATGATCTTCTAAACTCGCCTCATTTTGCGAATTAGCATATACAAAGCTTGTAATTTTTGCTCGGTTTGCAATTAAGCTAGAATCAATTTTTGTATTCAAGGACAATCCTTTGATAAAGGCCAAAGCAAGGTCGACCTGAGCTTCTAAAGCATCTTCTTTTTCAAAATTAGAAAATCCATTCTCAAGAGGAGCTATTTTTTCATGCAAACCTCGATCAATTGCTTCCCACAAACTTCCACTAAATTTTCTCAAAAAACGTCTTCCTAAATTCATCGTTTTCAACTCCTCCATGGATTTAGGAGGCGATTTCACAAGTTTAATTATCACTTCATCCGGCAAAACAAAAGTACGAGGTAGATTTTGTTTGCGAGCAGAAATCTCACGCCAAATGAAAATTGATCGCAATAATATTTTTTGCTTAAAATTCAGCGACCCACTATTTTTAACTTTAGGCGAAATTTCCAATGGATCTTTTTCTATATATAAAGCTTCGTTTTCATACATTTGCATCTCTTGAAGCACCCATTTTTTATAATTTAAGTCATCTGACTTTTTCAAAATAGCATTCATTAAGTCGACACCATAACAGACATCTTCTTTGGCGTATTCAATTTGACTCTCGCTTAAAGGTCGAGCCACCCAATCTGACTTTGTTTCAGATTTTTCAATACGAATTGAAAGCACCTTTTTTAATAATTCAGATAAGGATATTGTTGAACTCAATCCGATAAAGCCTGCAGAGCGTTGTGTATCAAAAATATTTCTAGGGAAAGCTTTAGAAATACGAGTCAATATGACCAAGTCTTGTACAGCATCATGAAGTATTTTTGTTGTATTCGGATCAGAAAGCAATTCACCTAAAGCAGAAAAATCTTTAATCGTAACCCCGTCGATCAAATCCACTGAGCCGTCTGGATACCCTACTTGGATCAATCCTAGTATTGGGTAATAAGTTTTTTCCCAGACAAATTCGGTGTCTAAAGCCACTGCTCCTGCGGATATTCCCTTTTTTACAACACTGATTAAGCCCTCTTCCGTATTTATTATATTCATTGGTCTTCGGTAACCTAGAGTATATATTAGATTTTAAACAGTATAAAAATAATAAAAACATCTCTTGACTTCAAATCACGCCTTTCTACTGTTTCATCTTCCAAAGGGGTAGTAGCTCAGTTGGTTAGAGCGCTTGCCTGTCACGCAGGAGGCCGCGGGTTCGAGTCCCGTCTATCCCGCCACTTTGAAAAAGCCCGTAGTAGTAAAATACTATGGGTTTTTTATTTTATTCCGCACGCGTGTGGGCATCCGCCTCAATTAATTCCATGAATTGCTTCATAGCTGAGCCAACTTCTGATTTAATTTTAGTCAATACATCCTCTTCTGATAAAGACTTTTGACCAAAAACATAAAATTTAATCTTAGGCTCAGTTCCTGAACCACGCACAGCAAAGCTATATCCGTGACTGCATTCTAAAAAGAAGAAATCTTGTTTAGGAATCATTTCACCATCTTCATCATAAATATCACTCACTCCAAAATCTTTGACTGCATTTACTTTGATTTCACCAAAGTCCTTTGGTGGATTTTCACGATAGGATTTTAAAATATTTGCAATTTTTTGAACTCCTACAGCACCTTCATAATAAATATTGATCATTTTTTCAGCAAAGAAACCATGCTTTAAATAAAGCCCATCTAAGGCCTCCATAACAGTAAGGTTTTCTGACTTATAATATGCTGCCATTTCAGCGAATAATATCGCAGCTGCATTTGCGTCTTTATCTCTGACCACGTCATGAGCGAGATAGCCGTAGCTTTCCTCACCTCCACAGACAAAATATGTTGCATAATCCATCATGATGTCTGCACGCACATCAGGATCGGTAATATCATAGTTGATTGCGATGCCTTCAGCATCTTTATACTTAACCGACATCTCTGCTTCGTAATTGGCTAATTTTTTTCCAATCCATTTAAACCCAGTTAAAGTATTCACGACCTTAAGACCATGTGCCTTACCAATCGCATCTTGCATCGGGGTGGTGACAAATGTTTTAATTAAAGCAGCATTTTCACTCCCTTCTTCGGGCAAAACTTTACGCTCTTTTAATGTTTTTATACGGTAATCGGCCATTAATGATCCAATTTGGTTTCCTGAAAGCAATTTCATTAATCCGTCCCCCCCGTCTCGAACTGCCACACCCATCCGATCCGCATCTGGATCGGTTGCAATCACTACATCGGCCCTTACAAATTCGGCTTTGTCTAAGGCCATCTTAAGAGCAGAGGCATTTTCCGGATTGGGCGAAACCACAGTTGGAAATGCAGAATCCATGACGTTTTGTTCCTCTACGCAATGAACTTCGATTCCCATTTCTTCAAGTAATGGAACTGAAATAACAGCACCTGTTCCATGAATTGGAGAAAAGACAACTTTCAGACTATCTTCACCGCTTGAAGCTTCATCAGATAGTATTTCTTTTAATAGTGTTTTATAAGCATCGTCTGCTCTTTCACCTAGGCTTATAACGCCCTTTAAGTGTTTTTCTAAGAATGGAATCGTAGTGGATAGATCCACAGCATTCACTGCATCAACAATACTTTTTGCATGTGGCTCCACTACTTGTGCACCGTCTTCAAAATAAACCTTAAAACCATTATCATGATAGGGGTTGTGGCTTGCCGTAATTACAGCTCCACAATGTGCTTTATAATGTCGAACCGAAAAACTTAATTGAGGGGTCGATCGAGCATCTTCAAAAATAATCGCTTGTCCGCCAAGCTGATTCCAAGTTGACGCACAAAGTTCACAAAAATGACGGGAAAAGTAACGAACATCGTGAGCGATAACAAATCTCGGAATATCAATACTGCCTTTAGACTTCAGGTATTGTGATACATAATGATAAAGCCCAATAGTCGCCTTAATAATGGTAAAGTCATTTAAGACATTGGTTCCTACAGCTGGCTTCAAGGGCGTTTTAGCTTCTCCCTCTTCTAATTCATAACTCGTAGAAATTCTACCAATAGTTCGCCCACGCATTCCTCCAGTACCAAAAGCAAGATTACGATAAAATCGATCGTTCAATTCCTCCCAAGCATTTGTAGAAATCAATTCCTCAATCGAAGCTTTCACCCATTTGGGCATAAAATCGGATTCTAGCCACTGGCTGATATTCTCAGCTGAGCTTTCAAATAATTCGCCTTTTTCTTTGGCCACTAATAATGCATCTTTTAAACTCATTACTTTATTCTATAATTGTTCCTAGTTCTATGGTTGGTTTGTTTTTTAAATTATTCCATTGATTGATAAAATCTTCTTCGTCCATGGCAAAGCGATAATTAATTTCAAAAGAAAAATCTTTTGTTTTGTTCCCTTCAGGACTTATGTCCAATTCTACACCTGCCGCATTAAGCCAACGAATAGCCTGATTTAATTGATCCTTTTGACAAGATTTAGGTGAATCAATTCCATCAGCATTCTTCACTGGACTAAAATTATCATTTCTTAACCCTTCAATAATCACTGTATTGTTCGCTTTAGATAAAGCATCGAACACAAACATTTCAAATTTAACCCCGTTTAATTCCTTTGGTGATTCGTATTCGCCTGATCCATTAATAAAAGGAATTTTCTTTACCGCTTTGTGGTAAGGAAGCTTGTCCGCACTTGAAGCACTTCCAACTCGCTCAATAAAATCACGATCAAATAAATGAATTGCTACACTTCCAGAGCGAAAAACAATTTCACCATTTTCATCTAATAGTTCCTGCATCGCTTTGGGCATATCGCTATATTCTACGACAAGATTGTTGCCCTCATATTGACAAAATATACCTACTTTTTCCAAAGGGTAGGCTTTAGGTATCATTTTACTGGATAATTCAGATTGATTCAAAACATGAAAGCCAATGAAGGCGGGATCAATACAAGAAACTAATGGGTTATCCACTTGGAAATAACTCAGGACATCAATGCCTTCTTTGCGCATTTTTTCGGTAGCTCCACTGTCAACAAGTGCTCTCAAAGAACCCCCATGTCCATTTGGCGTCATGACTACTTTGCCTTTTTCTTCTAAGAGAATTTTGCCATTGAGATCCACTGCAGGGAATAAAGCTTGCGAAAAGAAAAATAGTGATTCTTTAGGCATACCAAAATAGTTATTGGCTTCAAAAGCCTCTATCGTCGTTTTGTGATTGATTGCACTCGTCATAATAAACCAAGGAATCGCAACACCGTAGCGCTCACTAGCTCGAGTGATTTTATTCGCAAACACTTCAAATAGAGATTTTTGACTCAAAGGTGTTACAACAAAAGTTCCTTTCGGTCCATCATAGCCAAGACGAGTTCCCTGCCCTCCAGCCACAGTAAAAGCTGCGACACGACCCTCTTTAATAACACTCTCACCCAAAGACTTTGCTTTTTCCCACAGAGCAGAATCACCTCCATTTTCAGGCAAAGAAATATAATCCGCCGGCTTTAAAGCATCCCAATTAAAGTCGGCTTCCTTTTCGTTACCTAAAACAAGACGGTCTACTTGGGTCTTTAGCTCATTTAAATCAATTGATTGTACCTGCTCTAAAAAAGTCTTCTGTTCAGCTTCACTTAATTTTGAGTAAAAATTAAAAACATGTTCTTGCCCTAAATCACTCAGTTTTTCTTTAGTTTCATTTACTGTTTTTGATGCTACCATGGGATTCTTTGCTAGTATATTTTCTTAAAGAATCAAGGGATATATATAATAAGCAGTCAATTTCATCTATTCGTCATTAAAGCGAAATAATAATTCGTCGGGGCGAGCATAGCCAAGGCGTTGCCTAGCCACCCTTTCAAGAAATTCATCGTCTTCAAGTAGACGTTTGAAATAGGCTTCTTTTCTTTTGAATTCATTCTCTGCTTCGAGAAGCCTCAACTCTAATCGACTCTCTCTTATCTGAAAATTTTTCAATTCATTATAGGTGCGAATGACGAGCCCAGAAAAAAAGATAATTAAAAGTACCAAGAGCAAGACAGGCATGGTGAACCATAAACTAGTTCGATTCAGCAAGCGTGTTATCTTTTTTAGCATAACTATAAATAAAACAATATCACCGTTGAATGAAAAGCGAAAACGAAAAGCGAAAAATAGGAGGTTCCTAATCGCTTAGGTTCGCTCTATGATTTCTTTGTTTTTTTCGGGTGTTTTCTATTTGGATATAAGATGTGGCAGAGCTCACAATCAAGCCCTTGGCAACCTCTTGCTGTACAAAATTCTCGACCATAGAAAATAATTTGTAGGTGTAATTGATTCCATCGATCTTGAGGGAAGAGGCGTTTTAAATCTCGCTCCGTTGTTTGAACATTTTTGCCCGAGGTCAGTCCCCAACGTTGGGCTAAACGATGGATATGCGTATCCACTGGGAAAGCGGGGACTCCAAAAGCTTGAGACATCACTACAGATGCAGTTTTATGCCCAACAGCAGGCAATTCTTCTAGAAGCTCTAATTTCTGAGGAACTTCTCCTTTATATTTTTCGACCAAAATCTTTGATAAATTAAAAATTCCTTTTGATTTCATTGGAGCTAAGCCGCAAGGCCGAACAATATCGGCAATCACTTCTTGTGATAATTGACTCATGTCGAAAGGATTATCCGCTTTAGCAAATAACTTAGGGGTAATCTGATTGACCCGTACATCCGTACATTGTGCGGATAATAAAACAGCGATTAGCAAAGTATAAGGATCTTTATGATCTAGGGGAATCGGCGTTTCTGGGTATTTTTTGCCTAAATAATCATCAACAAAGACTGCCCGTTCTTTTTTTGTCATAGTTATTTTAACTACTCAACTCATCCAGTTCGATTGAACTCGATTCAATTGACTTTAACTTATTCGGGTAATCCAAATTAAAATGCAATCCTCTGCTTTCTTTTCTTTTAAGCGCACATCCGACTACTAACTTTGCCGTAGTAATCATATTTCTAAGTTCTAGCAAAGAAACATCCACTTTGAAGTTCCAATAATATTCATTGATTTCAGATTCTAAATTGATCAAACGGCTCCAAGCTCTTTCTAATCGTTTATTTGTTCGCACAATACTGACATAATCCCACATCGTTCGTTGTAATTCATCTCTATTGTGTGTGAGTACAACCCGCTCGTCAGAAATTTCTAAATCACCATCAATCCACTTAATTGATTCCAAAGAAAAAGAATCGGTTTCTTTTAAATATTGCTCCAAAGAATCGGCTCCACGATTCGCCATCACAACCGCCTCCAACAATGAATTACTGGCTAAGCGATTTGCTCCGTGTAGGCCGGTGCAGGCAACTTCTCCACACGCATACAATCCAGGAATTCGCGTTTCACCATTTAAATTTGTCTTCACTCCGCCACAGAGATAATGTGCCGCTGGCACAATCGGAATCCATTCTTTTTCAATTTTTATCCCTCGGCTTTTACAATAATCATAGATACTGGGAAATCTTCTTTGCAAAGTTTCCATTCCCAAAGAGGTGGCATCCAGCCATAAATGTTCCGCACCTGAACGCTTCATCTCTGTATCGATTGACCGAGCCACTACATCTCTTGGAGCCAAATCCTTCCGCTCATCGTAATTTTCCATGAAGGCTTCTCCTTCCAAATTCCGAAGAATTCCTCCTTCTCCCCTCAAGGCTTCTGTAATCAAAAAGCGTTCATGCTTTTGTGAATAAAATGCGGTTGGATGAAATTGAATAAATTCCATATTTTGAATTTCAGCACCTGCTCGATAGGCCATAGCGATACCGTCACCTGTAGCAATTAAAGGGTTTGTGGTGAATTGATAAATCTGCCCCATTCCACCTGTAGCCAATAAGACTGCCTTGGCCTCAAAAGTTTCCACCCGATTATCATTTACATCCATTACAAATAAGCCGATGGCTCGATTAGTTTCTGAAATATCCTGATTATTTTGCCTCAACTTATCTACCGTGATTAATTCTAACGCGAAATAATGCTCTAGTGTTTCAATTAACGGATTAATTTCTACCGCATGCAGTAAAGCTTTTTCAATGGCCTTCCCTGTCATATCCTTCACATGGAGAATTCTTCTTTTAGAATGCCCTCCCTCTTTTCCTAATGAAATACGCCCATCTTCTAATAACGAGAAATTCACCCCTTTTGCAATCAGTGCATTAATTCCCTTTGGCCCATCTCTCAATATTTCTTCAACAACAGGTCGATCACAGAGTCCGTCGCCAGCCTTTAAAGTATCTTCAACATGAATATCAATTTCATCAGAATTTGATGTAACTGCAGCAATTCCACCTTGTGCGTAATTTGTATTCGATTCAGCGGAATTTTTTTTTGTGATGATTCCAACCGTATGACCTTTATCGGCAAGTCGTAAAGCCACACTTAATCCAGCAATACCACTACCGACTACGATCACATCATATTTTTTTTGAAGCCCCATTAACTTATTGTTTAAAATACAATATTATCAATCAAGCGTACATCATCAACCCAAACAGCTACACAAGCTATCGTTTGATTTTGTAATACTGTTTTAGCCGCTTGCATCGTTTCTCTATCCACTACTTGAACATAGATGATACGGATACGCCGTTTTTGCGAAAGCATGTGAATGATTTCTGCTATAATTCGATCTGTACTTTTAATACCGCTGTCCACCAAATCTTTCGCCTTAGTGAGTGCTTTTGAAATAGAGAGCGCATCTTCCCTTTGTAACTTTGTGAGATATTGATTTCTTGAACTTAAAGCCAAGCCATCAGGTTCTCTTATTGTTTCTCCTATTTTTATCTCGGTAGGAATATTTAAATCACGAACTATTTTTTTAATAACCGCACATTGCTGCGCATCCTTTTGTCCAAAAAAAGAAAAATCCGGACGCACTAAATTAAATAATTTCAAACAAACAGTAGTGACCCCCTTGAAATGACTGGGTCTAGATATGCCACACATAACTTCACTCACGGTTTCTTCATTTAAATAAGTAGAAAAATCTTTAGGAAACATCGCTTCAGCTGAAGGGTGAAAGATGATATCCACTCCATTATCCTCACATTTTTTCAGATCCTCTTTCCAAGTCCTTGGGTATTCCGCGAAATCTTCACTAGGACCAAATTGCTTAGGATTCACAAAAATAGTAACAATCACCTTATCTGATTTTTCTTTTGCCTGCTTAATCAAGGAGATATGACCATCGTGCAAATTGCCCATAGTCGGGACCAATCCAATCAAATGACCCCCGAAGCGTAATTGCATAGCAACAGTTTGCATTTCTTCGATGGATTCAATAACTTGCATATTTTATTCGATTATTCTTTACGAGAGTAAGAAATTCACAAACAAAATAATTAACTAATTTTAAACACTATTTAAAATACTGACTATGAGCGATCCATATATTCAAGAACTTTTTGCAGAACGCATTGGCGGAAATCAATACGGAAAATCCACGGCGATTTATAAATTTGAAAAAATAAAACGTGCTAAAAAGGCGGCTATCGAAAACAAACCAGATCTTCCTTTAATCGACATGGGTGTTGGTGAACCCGATGCAATGGCCTTCCCTATTGTTATTGATGCCCTTACAGAAGCGGCAAACTTGCAAGAAAACAGAGGCTATGCAGACAATGGGGGTGACGATTTCAAAAAAGCCGCGGCAGAATATATGAGCGAAGTATTCAAGGTTGATTCCATCGACCCGGATACAGAAATAATTCACTCGATCGGTTCAAAAACTGCACTGACAATGTTTCCTGCCTGCTTTATAAATCCTGGAGATTATGTACTCATGACAACTCCTGGCTACCCTGTTTTAGGAACACACGCTCAATATTATGGAGGTCATGTTTATAACTTAGCGCTCGAGGCAGAGAATAACTTTCTACCTGACCTGGACTCTATTCCTGAAAACATTCTTAAGAAAGCAAAGATTCTTGTTATAAATTATCCCAATAATCCAACAGGTGCTTCTGCAACATTGGAATTCTTTGAAAAGGCAGTGGCATTCGCCAAAGCAAACGAATTGATCATCCTACAAGATGCTGCCTATGCATCCCTTATCTTTGAAGGCGATCCTTTATCCATATTCCAAGTCGAAGGAGCAAAAGATGTAGCAGTAGAATTACATTCTTTATCCAAAAGCTTCAACATGACTGGATGGCGTATTGGCTTTGTTGTAGGCAACCCTCTTCTTGTAAAAGCTTATGGTGATATGAAGGATAATTCAGATTCCGGACAATTCTTAGCAATTCAATCCGCTGCTGCAGTAGCTTTAAAGAATCCAATCATCACTCAAACCATAGCAAATAAATATTCTCGTAGAATGGATCATTTGGTGAAAGCCTTAAAAGGCAATGGATTCTCAGTGAAAAAACCTAAGGGTAGCTTTTTCCTTTATGTAAAATCACCAAAATCTGCGGAGATAAATGGAGAAGTTTTCGATTTTGAAACTGGAGAAGATTTCTCTCAATGGTTAATTACTAATGAATTAATTAGCACCGTACCTTGGGATGATTGTGGACATTTTGTCCGTTTTTCAGTCACATTCCTCGCACCTTCAGAAAGCGAAGAAACTTCCATTATTGAAGAAATTAATAGCCGACTTTCTAAGTATACATTTAGTTTTTAAATGCTCTGTGTACTTCAGAATGTCTGATTCGAATTAAACTTCGTATTTTCCATCCATGCCTTTAGTCAGGCAATGTTTGAGTTCGAGCTGAATCATCAATGCATTTACTGCGCTAATATTTTCATTAATTGCCTCAGCTACTTGGTTAATGCTTAGTCGCTCTCCTCCTTGGAGTACATCGATTATCTGCCTTTCCGAGTCATTCAAAATCTCATAATTAATTGTCTGCTTAGGGCGTTCAAACTGTGCGATTGATTGAATCTCTTTGCTATGCTGTGTCTCTTCTAGAAATTCGTGTATAGAGGTAAACATAGTTGCACCTTCCTTAATCAGTTTAAGGCATCCCAAGCTATGTGCTTGATCAAGGCGTCCTGGCACCGCAAAAACTTCACGGCCATACTCAGTGGCAAAATTAGCGGTTATCATACTACCTCCTCGAATCCCGCTCTCTACAATCACCACATTCGAAGAAAGCCCGGCTACAATTCTATTTCGCATAGGAAAACTTTGCTTGTCGGCAGTTCGCCCTAAGGGAAATTCGCTAATGACACAGCCGTCTTTCATTAAAGCTTGGTATAGTTCAAAGTGTTCAGGAGGATAAATAATATCAATGCCATTACCCAAAACCGCTATCGACTTTCCGCCTAAATCGATAGCTCCCATGTGTGCTTCATAGTCAATTCCTCGTGCTAGTCCGCTTACGATACAGAATCCAAGTTTTGCTAATTCTCTGGCAATAGACCTTGCTTGTTTTCGGCCATACAATGATGCCATGCGCGTGCCTACGATTGACACACAGGGTTGGGTTATTTCTTTCATACCGCCCAAATGATAATAGCCTATTGGAGGATCATAAATTTCCTTTAATAGCTCAGGATATAGAGGGTTATTGAGCGAAATAAAATTTAACTTACGTGTTTCAATCGATGATAATTCTTTATCTAAATCAAAATATTTTCGCCAATTGAGTATTTTATCTAAGGTCTGCTTGCCCACACCTTTAACAGAAAGTAGCTCTGATTCAGTCACATTAAAAACAGACACTGCCTTTCCTTGAAAACGTTTTAAGAATCTTCGGCATAAAATAGACCCCACCATAGGCAAGGCATTCAATACCATGAGAGCTTGCTCGTTGGTTAAACTAGAATTATCTCGGACCTCCGCCATATTATTGAATTATCGTTCAACAATTCAATAATTTAATAACTATTTTTAGATAGGCAAACCTATTCAATCCTCAGCGTATGACTTGAGGCAAATAATCCAAAACTTCGGTCGTACGGACCATAATTTGGCCACGATTTCTCGCAAGATATTCACCAGCGTTTCCATGTATCAGGACTCCCAGAGCAGACGCAAAAGCAGCATCACTATAGCCTTGGGCTAATTGAGCTCCAATGATACCCGCTAAAATATCTCCGCTACCACCTCTTGAAAAAACAGGGCCGCCACGAGTATTAAAGTAGATTTTTTCTCCATCACAAATACGAGTCATCGCTCCTTTAAGGACTACTGTGGCCCCTATGTTTTTCATCATTTTGATCAAATCTTTTGAATTGAATGAAAAATTGGCTAACTTAGTCATTCTTAAGAATTCACCTAAGTGTGGTGTTAAGACAATCTGCTTAGCACCATGTTTCCCCTTATGAAGCGTTTCTAAAACTCTTGGGACTAAGGCATCTGCATCCAAGAGAATTGGAACATTTGTTTTTTGTAAAATCTCTTGAATGACCATTTCAGTGTCACGTGATTGACCTAATCCTGGACCTGCTATGATCGCTGTTGCATGATAGGCGTGGCTTAAAATTATATCCGATGCCTGTGCACTAATCGTTCCAAAGTTAGTTTCGGGCAAAGCAATCCACATAGCTTCTGGAACTTGTGCCGACAAAGATCGAACAATAGAACCTGGAGCAAATGCGGTAACTAAACCTGCACCTGATTGAATGGCTGCTTTTACAGACATTAATAAAGCTCCAGGCATTAAGGCCGATCCAGCGACAATAAATAAATGCCCAAAAACACGCTTCTCAGCATTCGCAGGACGAAGCTTTTTAAGAACATCTAAGCAATTATTATCAAGGTAATATTGATCACATTCATAATCTTTTTCATTAACGTCTTCCATAAGACCTATGTCTATATAACGCAGGCGTGATATAGTAGAATGTTTCTTAAAAACTGCCTGTTTGGGAATACCCGCTAGATAACAAAAATCCGACCTGAAATATAATTCATCCTCTACTAATAATTCCGAGAGCCCTGATGGGATATCAATAGACAGTCGTACCTTAATATTTTCGCTTTTATTGATTAACGATACCAATTGGCTAATTTCCTCTTTAAGTGGTGGCTTAAATCCTAAGCCTAACAAACCATCGATACAAATATCGATGCCTCCCATTTCCCCAAATTCATTTTGAATTAGCACGTCTAAGGAGCTCTGGCTTGACTTTTTTGACCATTCATGAACTGAAACTCTTTCCTCAACTTCATTCAAGGCCTTCTCAGTGAGTGGGTGTAATTCATCTCTGCTGCCAACCAAAAGAACCACTACCTTAGCTCTTGGCATTGTCCGCATGATATGATCCGCCACCAATAAACTGTCACCGCCATTTTTACCCTTACCACAAAGCACTAGCAAAGTAAGATTTTCTCGGACCGGCTTTAATTCTTGAAAATCCTTTAACACTTCTATGGATGTTTTATAGCCAACTTGCTTCATTGCGGACCACTCATCGTCTGTTGAGCGTAAGCATTTTTTCTCAAGATCAACTGCCTGAGCATTATTTAAAATGGGAGAAACTCCTTTTCCTATTAATGAACTAATGTTTTTTATTATCATTATAGCTGGTTAACGCATTAGCGATAACATGTTCTTTACTGCGGTATCCACACCCAGAAATAATGATTGGCTGACGATTGAATGCCCTATGTTTAATTCATTCAAGTATGGTAATTGTCTCACTTGCTTTATATTTTCGTAATTAATTCCATGCCCTGCATTTACAACTAGGCCTAAGCTGTGGGCAAGTTCTGTGCCCAACTTAAGAGCATCCCACTCTTTTTGATAATCACCTAAGGCATACTGATTAGAAAATGCCCCTGTATGCAATTCGATCCAAGGTGCTCCTAAATCTGCGGCCGCTTTGATTTGATTTACATCCGGATCAATAAATAAACTGCTTGCCACACCCACCGCTTTCATTGCCTTAACCACTTCAGATACTCGCTCATAATTCTTAATTAAATCCAAGCCTCCTTCCGTTGTGACTTCTTCTCGTTTTTCTGGAACCAAACACACTGAATCAGGCAAGAGCTTGAGAGCATATTCAGTCATTTCTTCCGTACAGGCCATTTCTAGATTCAGTCTAGTTTTCATTGATGCCTTTACTTTTTCTATATCACAGGATTGAACATGACGCTTATCCTCACGAAGATGCATAGTAATTCCATCAGCCCCAGCAGACTCACTGAGAAGTGCAAATTGCAAGACACTAGGCTCTGCTAAAATAAACTCTGGGTCGTCTTTATAGCGAGCTTGTCTTAAGGTTGCACAATGGTCGACATTAACACCCAATAATATAGAATTCTTAGACATAAATTAAAATATATTTAAAAGATGGATTTTTTCCAATCAACAAGAATAACTCGAGAAGTTTTTTTATTATTCCAAGTGTTCCACTCTAAACGTACCGCTAAATCCAACGGCTGATTAGCTTCAGGCATATTTTCAAAATTCCAAGCGATCCCCTCAATCCACTTTTCAGGCTGCCCTTCTTTAATTAATGAAAATTTCTTATGTACATTGGCAAAAGTCGTCGCCTCATTTCTAAGCATCACTCTCTTCAATCCTAGGATTGGCTCAGGGTTCATTTGTCCATAAGGCTCCAATAAAGAAAGATCATCCAGTAATTCATCCCCCAGATCTTCAAATTTTACCCAGCAAGCAATATCCAATTCAGGTTCTGGAATCCCTTGTGGATAGATACGAGCCATTGCCTCATTAAAAGCATCAGAAAATGCCTTTAATTTTTCTTCAGCTAAGCTTACCCCCACCGCCATTGGATGACCTCCCCAATGTTTTAAAGATGACTCGCACTCTGTTAATAGTTTCACTAAATCAACTCCACCGACGCTTCGGCCTGATCCTTTAACCGTATTTCCTTCATTTCCTAAAATAATACACGGGCGATTTAATTTCCGACTGATACGACTGGCTACGATCCCCACGACCCCAGGATGCCATTCTTCATTATGCAAAATAAAAGCCGATTGATCTGGAGAAAGGTCGCTTATCATTAACTCTGCTTCCTCAACCATCTTTCGCTGTATCGTTTGGCGTTCGTTATTGATATCTCCCAATTCTTTGGCTGATTTTCGCGCGAATGCTGGTTTATCGGTAAGCAATAATTTCACTGGAATAGAAGCATCGGAAAGTCTACCTGAAGCATTAATCCTTGGGGCTAATCGAAACGAAATATCCGCACTACTCAATGTTTCCAAATTTGCGACTTTACTCTCTTTTAAAAGCGCTAAAAGCCCCAAGCGTTTATTGTTTCTCAAATGACGTAATGCATACCAAGCAAGTATTCGATTTTCTCCATTCAAAGGAACTAAATCGGCAATCGTTCCCATCCCTGCCAGGTCAATGATTTGACTCAATTTTATTTCATCTGCAATCGAGTCTTTCAATTGTCTTCGATATTTGATCAAGCCATGTAAAAATTTAAACACTAGGCCTGCTGCTGAAAGCTCTGTCCAAGCCTTATCCCCATCCTCAAGATCATTCACATGAGGATTTATTAAAATACAATTTTTTGAACGCTCAGTGGTTAACTTATGATGATCAATTATGATAACAAAAATCCCAAGGCTTTTTAAGTAATCAATTGATTCTTTAGAATTTGTACCACAGTCCACTACAATCATCAAATCTGGTCGGCTGCCATTGAGTCCACGATCAATTGCTTCACGAGTCAATCCATAGCCTTCAGACAAACGAAGAGGCACGCAGTAATTCGGATCGAGTCCATATAATCGAAGAATGCTGATCATTTGGACGATAGAAGAAATCCCATCGACATCATAATCACCAAAAATAAAAATCGAGGCTTTCTTATCGATGGACTCACTTAGGTATTCAACTCCTTCCTTTAAATAACTAACATCAAAAGGGTCAGATAAATTCTTCAAGGAGGGTTTTAAAAAAGCTTCTGCTTGATTCTTATTATCGATTCCTCTTTGCACTAATAGCTTCGATAATACTTTAGAAATGCCGAATTCTTCAGCTAAGGAATCAACCCAAGCAGAAGAGCTTTCATGAACCTTCCAAAGCATATAAAAAAATCATTGTGAACATGGAAATAGAATAGAATAGAATAGACCCGAGAGATCAATCAATGGCTAAATCGAAAATAGCCCTAGAGGTAATTAACTTTCCTTTTCTTCCCAATCATAAGAACTAGGCTTATGCTCAGTCGCTTCGACCAATCTTCTGTCACCTCTATGCCAATAATAGAAAATAGGACTAGCAATAAAGATAGAAGAAAAAGTTCCTGTGATGATACCCACGATAAAGACGAAAGAAAAGTCAGTAATAATACCCGCACCAAAGATATATAAAGAAACGGCCGCAAGCAAAGTCGTGATACTGGTTAAAATAGAACGAGCAAATACACTATTAATCGCTAAATTAATAATCGCCTTCAGATTCATTCCTGGGTTCATTTCCAACTCTTCACGAATACGGTCAAAGACAACAATGGTATCATTGATAGAATAACCAACAATCATCAAGATTGCGGCAAGCATTGGAGCAGTGAATTGTCCGCTGACAAACAAGTCTAACGAACCAAGAAGCACAAATAAACCAATCGTCATTAAAACATCATGTATCGTTGCAACCACAGCACCCACTCCGTATCCAATCTCAAAACGGAAAGCAACATAAAGCAAAATTCCAACTAAGGCACAGAGAACGGAGATTAATGCATTCATCTGAATTCCTTGAGAAACAGATGCTCCAATTTGGTTTACGCCTACTTCAGAAAAATTTGCTTCAGGAAAAGCATTTTGTAAAATACTGAGAGCCTCACGACTCTGACCAAAGCGTGTTTGTATTTTCAATATTTCTTTATCTTCACCAATAAGCTTTTGATACACTAATTTCACTTCCCCTACTGAATCTAAATTTTCCGTGCTCAACAATTTATCAGTCGAAACCTTCTCAGCATAAGCGATGGTCATTTCATCACCACCGGTGAAATCAATACCCAAAATAGAATCTTTTTCTGTGACGACACTAGAAATTCCCACAAGTACAATTATCCATGATAAAAGAAATGCCGGTTTTCTAAACTTAAAGAAATCAATTTTCTGCCTCGGCAATAGATTAAGCCCTAGCAGTTGTTTCACTTTCATTTTGTTCACGAGTAAATCGGCTAAAGTTCGTGTGACAAATAGTGCACAAAATACAGAAGCAACGATACCGATAGCCATTGTTAACCCAAAACCTTTGACTGGACCTGTGCCTAGCCAGAAAAGAATAAAGGCAGTGATCAAAGTTGTCACATTGGCATCTAAAATAGTCGAGATCACTTTATTAAATCCATTGGTCAAACTCGACTCTGGAGATTTTCCAAGCAAGCGCTCTTCTCTTATACGCTCCAAGATTAAAATATTTGCATCCACTCCCATTCCCAGAGTTAAGACAAGTGCGGCCACTCCTGGTAAAGTTAAGGTAGCACCTAAGCTGGCTAAAATACCTAATACTAAAATGACATTTATGACAGCTGATAGGACAGCAATTATACCACCAAAGAAGTAATATAACACCATAAAGCCAATCACCAACATACCACCCAATTGAACAGCTTTAATCGAACTATCTCTAGTGTCTTTCGCCATGGTAGGTCCAACCTCAAACATCTCATCTACAACTAATTCAACAGACAAAGGGTTATTCAATACATTGGCTAAATCAATGGCTTCTCTTTGAGAAAAGCTTCCAGAGATTTGAGCATTTTTCGACAAGGCCTCATTGATAATTGGCGCAGAGTAAAGTTTGCCATCTAGGACAATAGCCAATGGCTTATCCACTAATTTCTCAGTCACTACTCGAAAGCGCTTCGCACCTTCATCAGTCATTTCTAAATTAATTTGAAACCCTCCAGTTTGAGTTTGTGAAGCAAAGGCCGTCTTAATAATATCACCTGTAGCCTCAGGAATCTTCTTAACAAATCGTGAAAGCTCATACACTTCTCCTGAACGACGGTCTTCAATCACTTCATTAAGCACTTCATAACCTACCGGATAATTCTCTTCGGAGGTAGTCTCTGGAATCAGTGTGGGATGAACTTGTTTAAATTCAAGGCGTGCTGGCTTTTTTAAAGCATCAATCACTTCTGGATTATCTTTAGTCGAAAGTCCCGCGATTTGAATTTCAATCGCATCATCGCCTACAGGACGGATGATTGGCTCCGCTACACCCATGCCATCTAAACGTCCACCCATGATTTCAATGGCGTCTTTTAATTGCTCGGTCTGCTCAGTGCGGCTGATTCCCTGATTTGAACTTTCATCCAATTTTAAAGTGAAACCCACGCCACCTTTTAAATCGAGTCCTAATCGTAAATTACTCTGAGCCTCACTTAATAAATACTTCAGCAAAATCGAATTTCGCTTATTTTGATTAGGAATATCTTTTAAGTTAATTTCTGGAAAAAATTCAGCGTAGTTTATTCCTTGCTCACGGCCCAAATCTCTCAGAGCAATAAAGAGCGTTGGTGAGTCCCCTAAATTAACTCGTTCGTTTGCTTCTTCTAGCAATGTATTGAATTCATCTAAATTCTGCGTGGCTTGGCTTTCTATATAGCTATTAAATGGGATATCCTGTAAGGGGGATATGCTCGCGTAACACCAAAGCAACAAAGCGATGATAAAAGAAAATTTCCAAAATAATTTACTAGTCATTGTATTTCTTAATAAAATTTACTCGCTCTCTATTTTCTTAGAGACGAAATTTTTTGCTAATTCAATCTTTGTATTATCTGCAATACGAACCACTAAACGATCCTCTTTCACATTTGTCACAGTCGCAAAGATACCACCGCTTGTAACTACCTCATCGCCTGTCTTCAATTCGGATAACATTGCCTCATGTTGTTTTTGACGTTTTCTTTGAGGTCCAATAATCAAAAACCACATCCCTAAAAACAATAAAATAAGTGGTAAAAATTGTGCGAAAATATCAGTAGAACCAGTTGCTTGAGCAATCAAATATGTCATATTAAAAGAAAAGATAAAATTATGTTAAAAATTGTTAAGGGATATACCAAGTCAATTGGCTTAAAAATGGCAAGCTTTCACTCAAACCAAGAAAAAAATCTTTTCAACTTCAAAGTATTTCCTCAGAACACATTTTATTATGGATCATTTTAAATATTGGATAGAAGCCGCTCGCTTAAAAACCCTACCCGCTTCTCTTACACCCGTATTTATTGCGTCCGCATTAGCTTACTATTACAATGGATTTCAACTCTTAGTATTTCTTTATTGCTTAGCCTTTGCTGTACTCAGTCAAATTGGAAGCAATTTCGCTAATGATTATCTCGACAGTAAAAAAGGGGCTGACACCAAAGAGCGAACAGGTCCAAGGCGATTGGTCTCAAGCGGCATACTCTCAGAGAAAGCGATGCGAATCGCCTCTATTCTTGTCCTCGCTAGTGCATTTTTAATCGGGCTGAATTTAATCGAATATGGTGGCTATGGCTTACTCATCGTTGGCATTACCAGTCTCTTTTTCGCTTGGTGTTATACCGGTGGCCCTTATCCACTAGCCTATAATGCTCTCGGAGACATTTTCGTAGTACTCTTTTTTGGTTTAATTGCCGTATGCATCACCTTCTACGTTCATACTTTAGGACTTAATTGGCTTATCCTACTGAATGCCCTAGCCTGTGGATTATTCACTAATAACTTGTTAGTGATTAATAATATAAGAGATTTTGAGGAAGATATGGTAAGCGGGAAACGAACGACAATAGTTCTTTTTGGTAAATCTTTCGGTAGAAACCTCATAGCTATATCATGCCTTTTCGCTGCTTCTACTCCTATAATCAATGCCTTAGCCACGCACTCATTTTTCCCACTACTTGGAATCATTCCCGCTTGTATTTGTTGGATGCAAATAAAAAATATTTTAAGCGAGGAATCCAAAGAAAGCCTGTACAAGCTTCTGAAAAATACAGGTTTGAATGTTTTTCTTTATGGTATTTTAGTGAGTTTAGGATTTCTCCTAAATTAAACATATGGAAACAACACTTTTAGTACTCGCAGCTGGAATGGGCAGTCGATACGGCGGACTCAAACAAATTGATGCGATTAGCGATGATGGAAAAGCCATATTGGATTATTCAATAGATGATGCGATACGAGCAGGATTTACTTCGATTGTTTTTGTTATACGAAAAGATTTTGCTGAAGAATTTGATGCAAAGATTGGTGCCCGCTATAAGTCAAAACTTTTAATTCAATACGCTCACCAATCAATCGGAGATCTTCCTGAGCCTTATTCCTGCCCAGAAAGCCGAAGCAAACCTTGGGGAACCGCTCAAGCGATTTGGGCTGCACGTGATTTAATTCATACCCCATTTGCCGTCATTAACGCTGATGACTTTTACGGGCGAAACGCCTTTAAGCAAATGCAGAAATTTTGCGAAACTATGCCTAAAGAACAAAGCCAACCCTTGTTTGCCGGCTTAGCCACATACGAACTCAACCATACTCTATCTGAAAATGGCACCGTAAATCGCGGAGTTTGCACACTTAATGAAGCCCAACAGCTAGTGAAAATTGAAGAACATACAGAGATTCAAGTTCTTGAAGCTCAGAGCATAGTGGGGAAAAATGCTTCTCAACAGGTCACAGAGCTTTCTCCCTATACTCCTGTATCTATGAATTTTTGGGCCTTCTCTCCAAATATTTTTATCTTTATTGAAAAATATTTTGCTGAATTTCTAGAAGCTCATATCGATGATCCTAAATCAGAATGTTATCTACCTGATGCGATAGATGCATTAATTCAGTCTCATACATTAAACTGTAAAACTATTGAGACCCACAGCCAATGGCTTGGAATTACTTACCCCCAAGATAAAGTAGAAGTAAAAAAAGCTTTAGCAGAAATTACCCAAAAATGCCCCTATTTTGAAGATTGAGAGTCGATATTAGCCGACGGTCTCTCCGTTGCTTTAATAGTAAATTCCATCACTTTACCATCTCGAAGAATCTTTATTGGTGATAGTTGATTAATATAGGTTTTAAAAGTAGCACTCGGCAAATCTGAGATGTGGGCGATGGAAACCTCACACAATGATACAATATTATCTCCAACCTCTAATCCTGCAAGTTCAGCAGGCCCTGATTCATTAATCTTTGAAATATACACATTATTTTTATTTTGATCTGAAATATTTTCCCTCACCTCCAAACCAATCCATCCTCTAAGCGATTTACCGCTAACCATTAAATCTTCTTTCACTCGAGCCAAAGCACTGACTGGCAAACAATAAGAGCCATTCATATCCGGAATAGAGGCAATAGTCATGCCAATTAATCGCCCGTTAAGATCAAAAACTGGCGAACCTCCCTGACCTGACCCTATCGTGATTGATGTTCTATAATAGGCGGTCGGGAAAATACTATCCCCCAATTTCTTATCCACTCCACTAAGAATCCCAAATATAGGGCTGACATCGAAATCTAAAGGACAAGCTAAAGAAAAAACAAACGACCCTAAGGCAATATTCTGTTTTTCAAAAGTTAATGGAACAACACCAAAAGCTTTAGGCTTATTTATCAAACGCAATAATGAAATATTAGTGACTGGATCATGCCCTATTGCCTCTGCTGGATATACCGTATTTTGGTATTCAATCCCTATTTTATAAGCACCTAATGCCCGACTCGCATTCACTAAGACATGCCCTTCTTTACTGACAAAAAAGCCAGTGCCTATTCGCAAATTGATTTGAGATGGCTTATCTTCAGTTTCTTGCTGGCGGAAAGCAGCCTTCACTCGAACAATAGCCGACTCGTATTCATCATAAATACGATACAAATCTTCTTGGAGCGACTGGCTCGCCGCATAAACAGTATTAGACGTTAGTAAAAAGCTAAACGCTGAAAAACAAAATAGTGATACTGAAGCGAATTTTATGCGCATTAATCCAAAAAACAAATTAGAAAGCAAATTAGAAAGCAAAGCTCGCTAACTGAGTATATTGATTTGAGATTCTTAATGAATCTGATGATGCATAAACTGGAGCATCTGAATAATCGACGGTATCACCAATCGCTACAGATATAGCATCTGCTTCAAAATCATAGGCTTCAGATGCACCTTTTATTGAAATAATTTCAACCGCATAATCCTTTTCTAGGGCGTCGTTTCCAACAACTGCATAATCCACTAATTCTTCGGCACTTAATAATGCTTCATTTGGAAAGGCCAGCTCAGAAAGAAAAGCATTACGCTCAGAACCCAGATTAAGATACAATGCCATCCCCAGCATAAATATCAATCCGCAGGCCATAGAAGCAGAAAGCACGTACTTATTCACCAAACTTGCAATGTTGTAATACCAAGGTTCTTGCCTAATAAAGGTCTGTAATGCCCGTGCTTGCAACTTGCTATCAAATTTTTCCCAGAATAAATCATCTGGTTGCTCTGCCTTTTTCAATTTCAGCAGATCTTCTAAACTAGGGTGTTTTTTATTGTCCATACTAATTTAAATATAAGTGAATTAGCTAATATAGTCTTGTAAAAATGATTGTAGCATCTTTTTCGCGTAGTGTAAACGAGACCGTACCGTTCCCTCACTAGTCTTCATTATGTCTGCAATTGATTTATGATTCATACCTTCAACTTCGTGTAAAATAACAACAAGTCTATGTTTAGGAGACAATTTTTGCAGTGCTTCGTTCAATTTTTCTTGGAGTTCTGTTAAAAGAGCCCCTTTTTCCGTCTTTGTTTTTGCCGTAAAATACTCTAAAATCTCACTACTTACCAACGTTTCATCAATTGTTTCATAGTTTATGAAACGTTGCTTTTTCGCTTTCTTAATAAAAGTAATGCTTGAATTGACCGCTATTCGGTAAATCCAGGTGTAAAATGAAGCCTGCCCCCTGAATCGATTTATCGACTGAAACGCCTTAATAAAGACTTCTTGAGTAATATCTGTAGCATCTTCACGATTGCCTGTCATGTTATAAATAATAGAAAATAAAGACTGGCGGTATTTTTGGACTAATTGATTGAAAGCCGATACCTCTCCATTCTGCACACGCTGAACGATGGCCCAATCTAAATCACGATTAGACACAATCGCATTGCCAACACTTTTTTTCGCATCTGAAATAAACTCATTGGCAATAGTTTTGCTTATTTTCATGTTTTTTAGTAAAAATAAATTTAAAAAAATTGCAAAAGAAAAGATTTAGCCAATATACAATTAATTTGATCAATAAAATTAAACCTACTTTATTAAATATTAAATTAAATCAGCTGGACACATTGTTCTTAAAATGAATCGCCCTAGAATAGTTATTACCGGAGTCGGACTGACTTCACCTAATGGAAACTCCATATCGGAATTTCGAGATAATTTATTACGTGGAGTCGCAAACATTCAAGAAATTGATATGCGCTATATGGGCAAAGTACCTGCTGGCGTATGTGACTTTGAAGCGACGAAATATCAATCTAGAAAAGAATTAAGAGTAGGCACTCGAGCGGGAAGTATCGCTATTTATTGTGCAAGCGAAGCTATTACAAATAGCCAAATCAACTTTCCAAATTACGACAAAGATCGAATTGGTGTCTATATAGGAACAACCGAGCACGGAAATGTTGAAACGGAAAATGAGATTTATAACATCTCAAAATTTGATTACGACACACGTTATTGGACACATCACCACAACCCACGCACTGTAGCGAATAACCCAGCAGGTGAAGTTACCATCAATTTAGGCATCACTGGCCCCCACTATACGATAGGAGCGGCATGTGCCGCAGGCAATGCAGGGCTGATACAAGCGGTGCAAATGCTTCAACTCAATGAAGTCGATTTTGCGGTCGCTGGAGGCGTGAGTGAAAGCATCCAAACATTTGGGATCTTTGCCGGGTTCAAAAGCCAAGGTGCTTTAGCTAAACATGACGATCCAAATCAAGCCAGTCGCCCTTTTGATGTTTCTCGTAATGGAATTGTTGTGTCTGAAGGTGGTTGCATCTTCACTCTAGAACGCCTTGATGATGCGCTCGACAGAGGAGCAACTATTATTGCAGAGATTATTGGCTACTGTATGAATTCTGATGCAAGTGATTACGTGCTTCCGAACCCTCAAAGACAGGCTGAATGCATGAGAAAAGCGGTGAAATCATCTGGATTAGCCCTGAGCGACATTGATTTAATCAGCACACACGCAACATCGACTCCACAAGGCGACATCCAAGAATGCAAAGCGATTCGAGAGGTTTTTCAAAACTGCCCCTCGACTTATATCAATAACTCTAAAGGCTTTATTGGTCATGCCATGGGAGCAGCAGGCGCACTTGAACTTGCCGGCAACTTACCTTCTTTCCAAGATAACACCATACACCCTACAATTAATATCGATACGCTCGATGAAGAATGTGCTTTAAACAATCTTGTCATAAATCAACCACTCAAAGTTGACTCAATGAAAATTATCCTTAACAACTCATTTGGAATGCTAGGAATTAATTCTGCTCTAGTATTGAAAAAATATGACGATTAGTCATTTTAACAGAAAATTTTATGACTGAAGAACAAGTAAAACAAATAGTAATAGACATTATCAACGAAATTGCTCCTGATGAGGATACCTCAAATTTAAAATCCGAAGTGAACCTTCGAGATCAAATGGATTTAGATTCCATGGACTTCCTTGATATTGTGATGGAACTAAGAAAACAGCATGGCATCGAGGTTCCAGAAGAAGATTATCCTAAACTTGCTTCATTAGGCAGTTGTGCGGACTACTTAACTCCAAAATTTAATTCCTAAGTCCGTCCATTAGGCTCGTGACTAACTCACCAGATAATACAGTTTCTTCCAGAGACTCAAAATTAAATGGGAAACATTTTGACTGTGTCATTATTGGCGCAGGCATGGCAGGTCTTGCTTCAGGGATACGTCTCGCACTTGCCGGCAAAGAATCAATTATTTTAGAACGGCATAATGCTTCCGGAGGACTTAACTCATTCTACAGCATTGATGGGCATAAATATGATGTTGGCTTGCATGCACTGACCAATTATGTCCCTAAAGGAACAAAAGGTAGCCCTCTGACTAAACTTTTAAGGCAACTGCGAATTCCTTATGATGCATTAGATCTATCTCCTCAAATTCAATCAAAAATCCATTTCCCAGATTGCCATCTGAATTTCAATAACGATTTCAGCTATTTAGAATCACAGGTTGCTGCCCAATTTCCCAATGATATCGATGGTTTCCGTCGTCTAGTTGAAACTGTTAAAAATTACGATGCCTTCAGCCTAGAAGCACACCCCATTTCGACTCGAGAAAGCCTAAAGCAATATTTTAAAAATCCATTACTCGAATCAATGCTACTATGTCCAACCATGTACTACGGGAGTTCTACTGAAAATGATATGGATTTTTCTCAATTTGTAATCATGTTTCGCTCTCTATTTCTGGAAGGATTTGCTCGTCCCTTAAACGGGGTTCGAACCATCATTAAAGCCTTGCAAGATAAATACCGAAGCCTTGGCGGCACACGCAAAATGCGCTGCGGTGTAACAAAAATTTTCTGCGATAAAAATCGTGCACAAAAACTCTTACTGTATGACGGTTCAGAAATCACTGCAAATACAATTATTTCAACTGCAGGTTACGCCGAAACCTTGCGTATGTGCGATACGCACGAAAATAAAGAAACTGAAAGCAATATAGGTAAACTCACTTTCACAGAAACCATCACCCTATTTAAAGAGCAGCCCAAAGACCTTGGCTGGAATGATACCATTATATTTTTTAACGATGGAGCCGAATTTAAATACGAAGCACCTCGCAACGAATTAGTTGATCCACGAAGTGGTGTGATTTGCCTTCCTAATAATTACGCTTACCCAAATGACGAAAATTTAGAATATGGTATTTTGCGTGTCACCGCTCTCGCTCACACCCAAAAATGGTTCAGCTTAGATGAAGCATCCTATCAGAAGCAAAAACAAGATTGGTATGATATTTTACAACAAACCGCTTTAAATATTTTGCCGAGCCTGAAGGAGTCGCAAACACAATTTGCTTCTCGGACAGTTGCCAAAGATATGTTCACTCCTAGAACGGTTCATAAGTTTACCGGCCACATCAATGGCGCTATTTATGGCTGTCCTAATAAAATCAAAGACGGGCGTACCCATATCGATAATTTATTCATTGCTGGAACAGATCAAGGATTTTTGGGAATCATCGGAGCTATGCTCAGTGGCATCTCCATGACAAATCTACATTGCCTACAAAGCAAACCATAGATCAGCCAGGTGGCCACTTCAGCTTTCGCCCACCCAATAAATGGACATGCAAATGAGGGACTGTTTCTCCGCCATCCTCGCCGTTGTTGATTACCAGACGAAACCCTTTCTCTAAATTGAGTTGTTCGGAAATTTTTCCTGCAACTTGCAGCAAATGCCCCAGAATTTCTGGCTTAAAAGAAGCCGATTCAGCAATTCGAGGAATCAATACCTTGGGAATAACTAAAATATGAACGGGTGCTTGTGGATCAATATCATGTATAGCAATACAATCGGCATCTTCATATTCAATTTGTGCTGTTATTTCTCGATCTATGATTTTTTCAAATAATGTTTTCACACTCTTAAATAATTAATAAATTTAACATTTGCTGTGAAGGAGTTCGAGAAACTACATAACTTTCAATCCATTCTTTAGTATCCTTAAATTGCTGATTATGTCGCTTTGTCCAATTCACATTGTTGCCTAATATCGACTCTCTAAGACCCGTTATCAAAAATAATGCACAAGAGTAGCCTGAACAGTGCAAAAGCTTTTCATTAATTGATTTTCGAAGCCAAAGGAATTCAGGAATTTCCTCATTTGGAATGTGCCAATGCTCTATCCCAATCAGGCGATCTTCAGATTGTCCAAAGTATAATTTCAATAAACGTTCAATCCCAATTAGCAGAACATCTTCCGAATCCTTATCGTTTCGTTCATTTTCAAAAAAAAGCATCGCTTTTCTCGCATGTTCGACGACTTCAGCATCTACAGAACCCACCTGTGCAAGCATCTCATTAATTGTTTTTAACTGATAAACTGTATTAAATTGAACCATACAGCTACTTAAGCTCGCTGATCTCCTTAGCGAATTCATTTATATCGCGAAAATCTTTATAAACAGAGGCATATCGCACATAGGCAATTTTATCTAATGTTTTCAAGCGCTCCATGATAAAATCACCAATCACTTTTGCTGGAATTTCTTGGTCATACTCTTTATTTAACTCTGCCGTCACCTCAGAGATCAAAATCTCAATTTGCAGTCGTTCAATCGGTCGTTTTTCAACCGCTTTTTTCAATCCATTAATTAATTTATTTCGATCAAAGTCTTCTCTACGTCCATCACGCTTCACGATTTGTAGCTCCGAACGCATAATTTCTTCAATGGTACTGAATCGAAAATCACAATCTAGGCATTGGCGACGACGACGAATCGACACTTCGTTTTTATTCAGGCGAGAATCAACGACCTTGTTGTTTAATGATCTGCATTTTGGGCATAACATAATTTTGCACTATGAGACTAAGTTTAGAATTAAAAAATTACAACTTAAGAAAATTCTTTAACAAAGAAATTCCTTTTTCGGTAGCGATGGATTCAGGATGAAACTGAACACCCCAAATCGGCATTGTTTCGTGGGCAAAACCCATAATTTCACCTTCTTTGGTTTCGGCGGTTACCTTCAAACACGATGGTAATGTGCCCCTATCAACAATTAATGAATGATATCGGGTACATTCTAAAGGATTTGGTAAGCCTTCAAAGAGATCTGTATTTTGATGAAAAACTGGGGAGGTCTTACCATGCATCAAGCGATCTGCACGCACAACATCGCCACCAAAATACTGCCCTATCGATTGATGCCCAAGACAAACTCCTAAAATGGGTACTTTTCCAGCAAATGCCTCAATCATTGCCAAACTTTCACCTGCTTCATTTGGAGAGCAAGGGCCAGGAGAAATCATTAAACGATCGGGCTTCAAGGCAAGTGCTTCTTCTACTGAAATCTTATCATTTCTGAATACCGATTGCTCTACGCCCAATTCGCCAAAATATTGAACGAGATTATAAGTAAACGAATCGTAATTATCTATAACTAAAAGCATATCAAAAAACTCAAATTCCTCCTAAAACCTTGGCCACTTCTTGTACATCTTTATCGCCACGTCCACTTAAATTGCAGACCAACAGGGCATCGCTTGGCAACTCACTAGCTCGTTTTATCGCATAAGCAATCCCATGTGAGGTTTCTAAAGCTGGCACTATTCCTTCAATTCTGCACAATAATTGAAAGGCATCCAAAGCTTCTTCATCGGTCGCATAACCAAAGTTAATGCGGTCCAATTTTTTATAATACGCATGCTCTGGTCCCACAGCTGCATAGTCCAGTCCCGCTGAAACTGAATGTGTTGAATCAATTTGCCCATCTTCCGTTTGAAGAATCAATGTCTTTGCACCTTGAAGAATTCCCAAACGACCTCCAGAAAATCGAGCAGCGTGATCGCCACTCTTTAAAGAACGTCCTCCCGCTTCCACTCCAGTTAAGCTAACCTCTTTGTCTTTTAAAAATGAAAAGAAGAGCCCAATTGCATTTGAGCCTCCTCCGACACAGGCACAAATTTCATCGGGCAGACGCCCCTCTTTTTCTAAAATCTGCCTACGAGTTTCTTCCCCAATCACTCTGTGAAAATCTCGTACGATCATAGGAAAAGGATGCGAACCCAAGGCTGAACCAATAATATAATGCGTATGCCTAACATTCGTCACCCAGTCACGCATCGCTTCATTCACCGCCTCTTTCAGTGTTTTTTGTCCGGCAGAGACTCCACGCACTTCAGCACCGCATAAACGCATACGAAATACATTCAACGATTGCCTCCTCATGTCCTCTTCTCCCATGTAAATAACGCACTCTAACCCTAACTTTGCACAAATAGCAGCTGTAGCAATACCATGTTGACCTGCCCCTGTTTCTGCAATGATTCGCTTCTTGCCCATTCGCTTGGCTAACAAAGCCTGCCCTATAGCGTTATTGATTTTGTGCGCACCCGTGTGCAATAAATCCTCACGCTTTAAATATATCTTAGCTCCTTTACAGTGATTGGTCAGCCTTTCCGCAAAATATAAATTAGTCGGGCGGCCCGCAAATTCTTTCAAATATTCATTTAATACTCTGTTAAATTCGGGATCTTCCTGTGCTTCCTTATAAGCCTGCGTCAATTCATATAATGGAGTCATCAATGTCTCGGGGACATACATACCGCCAAATTCTCCAAAATGACCACTGGCATCTGGCATATCCTTCGGTTCAAAATCTCTCTCCTGTTGATTCATTAAATAATTGGTGTGTTCTCTTTAATAAAAGGCGTGGAATTTATTGATTTGTCAACTAGCGAGATATGCTTTGAAGCTTTCAATATCTTCGATGGTGTCGATGCCGATTGTTTCTTCATTCGATATCCCTACGTATATTGAGTGCCCATTCTCAAGAATCCTTAATTGCTCAAGGCTTTCCAAGGATTCCAGATTCCCTCTAGGCATCCGAACAATAGACTTCAAGAATTCAGCGCTGTATCCATAAAGACCGATGTGCTTATAACAGTTATTATTTAAAAGCCAATCGGTTGAAACTTCTCCTTTCAAATCCCTAGCATAGGGGATCGGTGAACGAGAAAAATACAAAGCATTTCCTTCTAAACTACGAACTACTTTTACGTCATTGGGATTATAAAAATCTTCAACTTGGACAAATGGAGACGCTAAAGTAGTCATCTGATGTCCTTCTTTAAAGCTATCTGCAAGCATTTGGATCTGCGAACCAAGAATTAATGGCTCATCCCCCTGAACATTTATTACCCATTCAGCCTCTATTGCTTCATTTGCTTCAGCGATACGATCTGTGCCACTCGGATGATCCGCTCGAGTTAAGATTGAATCGAAGCCAAAAGATTTCAAACATTCTGATAATTCTGACGAATCCACGGCAAAAAACAGCGGAAAATCAGGCGCTTCACTTTTAATACGCTCAGCTGTCCAAATAATTAATGGCTTACCGTTGATTTCATAAAGTAGCTTCCTCTCTAAGCGAGAAGAATTTAACCGTGCAGGCACAATAATTGTAGGGAATTGACTCATCGTCATTTAATCGTATCTAATTAAAATTATGGATATAGAAATTACTGTCATGCAAGCCGAAGAACTTCGAGAAAAAAATCCATCGATTCAATTTCTAGATGTTCGCGAGCCAGAAGAAGTTGAAATTGGGCACATCAAAGGCACTTTACACATACCTTTAAATCTCATTCCTCACAATTTAGAAAAGATTCCACAAGAAGAAGCCCTTATTGTTTATTGCCATCACGGAATGCGAAGCCTCAAGGCTGTTGAATATTTAAAGGCAAAGGGATTTGATAAAGCCATAAATCTTGCGGGAGGCATTCATGAATGGTCCACACAAATTGACCCGACAATACCTACCTATTAAATCAGTCCTCACTATTAAAATATGATTTCTTGTAAGGATTGAAAGGCTTTATCTCCTTTAACACTGGAAAAAAATAATATTTTTTAAAGTTCTCATCTTCTTTCAACGATTCGTCTGATTGAGTTAAATCTACTAGCGGAGGATTTTCAAATTTAGGGAAAGCATCTGGTTCAATGAAATTTACCCTCTCCTTATTAAAATTATCAAGCGCCCTTGTCTCTAATTCATCCATTAAAACCGTATTCACCTTAAATAAATCATCTTTTAAAATAATAGGCATCTTATTTCCATTACTTAAAGCGTGTAATACTCCATTTTGATCTGTGTATTCAAGCGAACCCTTATAACAATAAATCATCGCATTTCTTCGAGTATCACCTTTGAAATCTTCTAACTTAATCGAAAAAATACCGCCAAGAGCAGTCACCTTGCCCAAAGGAGTTTCGACAATAATAGAAGATCCATTATTTAATGTTTCTGCATTTATAAAAAGAAGTCCTTTATTAAAATAAAGTATGGTTCGGGTTAATTCATCAGATAAGCCAGCCCCTAGCCAACTATGATCAAAGGCTTCAATAGAAATCTTACCCGGGCCTTCCCATTTGCCAAGAATGCCGGTACTTGCTCTAAAGAAAAAATTGGCTGAACTCGTAGCAGAAAATTCTGCTAGTTTAGAAAACTCTAAGGGAAAATCTCCATCTGGCATTTCAGAGGCTACCTCTCCATATTTTGCAAACTGAACTCCTGGGTCTATATGATCAATTTGATACAAACCTCGGTGCCATTCAAAAGCATGTGCAACAGAGAAAAAACTTATAGGAAAAAACAATAATAAAAGAAATCGTAACATAAATAATCTTTCTATAGATTCAATTTTTGATTCATTGCCAATGCTTCAGGATTCGCAGGAGCAATAGCTAAAGCTTTTTCTATATATTTTCTAGCCTCCTCAAAGCGCTCTTTAAAGTGAATAAGATATGAAGCCATATAAAAATTAGTCTCAAAATTATTTGGCGCCAATTTGAGTGAACGAGTAAACGCATACTCTGCTTCTTTAAATTCCTCGACTAAAGTTAAGCTTATACCATGGCGCATCCATGCTTTCCAATAATTTTTCTTTCGATCTAAAACAAACTGAGAAGCCTCAAGCATTAAGTCTGGATAATTTTCATAGCGTATAGAATTTTTATTATACAAGGTGTTTAAAATTTCGTGTTTCAATAACCAAGCATCTAAATTGTATTTATTTTCTTTAATCGAATCATTTGCTACAATAAGTACTTCTATTAAATCTTGGTCATTGAAATTAGCAGGTGATTCCAAAATAGCCTGAAAATCCGCACCCGCGTTTTCGTAGTGTTCTTGAGCCATAAATACCTTATATCCATCAAAAGAAAATAAAGCACTCAACGCACATGCAAAACAAAGATAATAACGCGCATCTTTGCTATCTTTTCGAACAGCAAATATTTCAGTCCGAGCTACATTATTTTCAATAATCTCCGGTGACTTGGCATTTATTTTAAAATTTAAAACAGCTAGAATTACGGCAAAGAAACAAATAAAAAACGGTAGAATAATAACTGAATGAAAAAGACTTACTAAAGCAAAAGTTATCACCATAGATAAAAATATCGAAAGCAAAAGTCGCTCCAAAGGAACACGACGCCTACGATCAACAATTTCCCATTTAGGGATTGTTTTAAGATGTTTGTATTTTTCTTTAATTAAAGAAAGCAAAGGTTTTGCCATTAATAGAGATCCAATAATCCCGAATTCACACAATATTAATAAATAAAAATTGCTCGGGTTAGAAATAGTTAAGGGAAAGTTAAACGATTTGACTGTATTCAATTTCGCCTCAAAACCACCTAGCCCTACACCTAATATACAATTTTTGATAAACAAAAAGAAACTAGCTATCCATGCGGAAAAGAAATAGGAAGAGTCGCCAGTATTAAATGCTGAATAAAAATAATCACTATATTCCTTAAAGGAAAAATGAAAGACCAGATACGTGATACAGACAAAAACAAGGGCGGTAAGCAGAAACTTAATTTGTGAGGCAATTTTATATAAAGCAAAATAGCCACTACAAATCAGCGCAAGGGATAACATCAAAAACCCTTGGAAATTATTGGCCATGACCAAGCCTAGGACTGTGAGCAAAAAAATAAAAAATAAAATGGCACGTTTTGCTTTTTCCCAATAACGAAAAAAGATAGCTGGCGCCAAACCGGCAATAATAATGCTGGTTATAAATGCGTAGGAATTAGAATCAAAAAATAAACCTGAAATTACTTTTTCAATACCTAATTCACTCAAATTTTTCTCGTGAAAGAAATGACTATACCCAAAGTAAAGATGAAGCGCAAAAGGAAGTGATAATGCAATTAAAACAATATTTAACTGCTTAAGCTTATCGATATGATTTGCCATAATCCAGAAGACTATAAACGCTTCAAAAAAGTAAATTAAATAGATTTGCCCAAGCCATGGTACGGGTGAAAGAAAGTTTACGCTAAAAATTGCCCAAAAAAGAAAAGGCAAAAATTTTAAAGGGCTTGCGTTAAGAAAATAATCACCTTCCCGTCTCTTACTTCTACATCTTAAATAAACAAAAATGCCATGTAACAATATTAGGATCCCAAACAATGGAACCAATAAGGCATGTTTTCCAAAATCCAAACCACCATTCAAGAAAAACATCAGCGACAAAGATCCTGCCAAAGTGAAAATGATAATTTTTTCCACTAATCCCGTAAGAGAATTTATTTTCTTAGAAATTAGGGATAATATCTGTTTTGGGATAGGAAACATTTTTTGTTAAAATAGAGTTGCTTGATAACTTTACAAAATTAGAGTAAAGAACAATAAAATAAACAAGTGATCTTTACCCATTCTCTATCCATTCATTCATGAAAGTTTTTATTCTAACCATTGGATTCCTAACTTTTTTCTCTGTACTGGGATTGAAACTCTTTTTTGTATTTTCCCCCACTCCCCCCATCTCTTTATCGGAACCTATCTCAGAAATTTTGCCCAAAGAAATAGACGGCTGGTCTTACATTGATTTTGATCTAGCTACTTCGGCCGAGTCTAGCGATCGCATCGCTTCCTTCCTGAATTTTGACGATTCATTGTATCGTGTTTACAAAAAAGGAAAGATTCGTGTAGGGGTTTATGTTGCTTACTGGACTCCAGGAAAAGTTTCTTATCGCTGGGCTGGAGCACACACACCGGATACTTGTTGGGTGGTGAACGGCTGGACACGCTTAGATCGTGAATACTCTATTCCTTTTCAAGTTAATGATATCAAACTAAAAAATGCTGAATTTGGTATCTACAAAAAAGATCGAGCAGTCGAAAATGTTTACTTTTGGCACTTAGTTGGAGGAGAACCTTTTGGATATGCCCAAAAAGAAATACCAAATATCTTTGGCGCACTGATTGATATCCAAAAATATGGCCTGAATTTAAGACAAGAACAATTCTTTATTAGAATTTCTAGTAATGAAAATTTGGAATCGCTTAAAAGAACAGAAGGCTTTGATTTAATTATTAAAGAATTAAGCCGATTGAGTTTGCTCTCAAAAAATAATGCTCAGCAAAGAGTTCTCTAGATTAAAAAATAGGCCTCGCAGGATTTCCAAAAACCGATGTTTTCAAAGTAACATCACGAATAACTACGGAACCTGCACCAATAATACTTGATGCCCCTACCTTTTTAGAAGGGATAATTCTAGCTCCACTACCCATAAAGACTGACTCACCCACTTCAACAAATCCAGTTATATCACAATGGGCGCTCAGCGTGGACCAATCCCCAACTTTAGAATCATGCCCAAGCGTAGTTGATAAATTAACCATGACAAAATCACCTACTTCAACGTCACAAGTAATAACGACATTCGGACAAATCACCGACCCTTTTCCGATTAAAGAACCTCTTCCTAATTTAACTGATGGATGAATTAAACTAATGAATTTGCCCCCCTTGCTTACCAGTGATTGGCAAATCTCTTTCTTAACTTCAGGGCTTCCGATAGCACAGATTAAATAATCATTTTCACCTGCCTGATAATCGGAAATTTTGCCGGCCACTTTTGCTTCAATTGAAAACCCATCTAGCGCTTGTAAGTTATCATCAAGAAAACCAGCGAATGAATATTCCTCAATGAAGTCAAAGGTCTCCATCATCCAGTCAAACACTTCGCGACCAAAACCTCCTGCACCGACAATATAAATCTGCTTCATAGCTTATACTTTTGATTGCACTAGATCAAAAAGAGACTGAGCAGTTTCACAGGACTCTATCTCCGCTTTTTTAAGCAATACGCCATATTCCAAATCAATTGTATCTGTTAAAGTCAATATTGCTAAGGAATCCCACTCTTTTAATTCCTTAAAAACAGTCGTCTCTGATACGGTACCACTATCCAAACCCTCTAATGACTCTTCGAGCTGCTGTAAAAATATCTTAATTTGCATAGTACTTTAATAAAAGGGTTCTGCTTAAATACAAGCTGAGAATATTCAACCATCTTACGCTTCATAGACTCGCCATTCAAGACAATCTAATTCAGGCACCGTTAACAAACAACTTCCCCAAGATAAACCTACTCCAAAGCCAGAAAAAACCACCTGATGCGATGATTTATTCTTGCATTTCCCGCTTAATTGATCTGCTAACTCATAAGCCAATGCTCCAGGAATGGAAGCCGAGCTAACATTGCCAAAAGCTCCAAACGAGTCAACTGGACAGCGATCAAGGCCAACCTTTAGGCGCTTACCAATATTATGGACCATATAACGATTAGCTTGATGCAAAAGAAAGTAATCGACGGTATCCTTTGATGCACCTGCATACTCTAGCAGAGCTTTAATTTCTTGAGGAATGACTTCTATCGAAAAATTAAAGACTTCCGAGCCATCCATAAATAAATTTTCTTTCGTACGAATGTTCCCATCATCATCCGTATACTCTTCAGCTGTCTCCTGAGATAAAGGCAAGCGCGCACCTCCTGCGGGAACGATTAAAGAATTAGAACCACGACCATCTGTCCCCAAACGGAACCAAGACACACCTGCACCTTCTCGCTTTTCAATCATTGTCGCACTTCCCGCATCTCCAAATAAAGATGCCGTTGCCCGATCCTTAGGATGGACTAAACGACTGAGTGTATCTCCCGCCAAAAGCAAAACTCTTTGCGATGAACCATTTGCAATAATTGAATAAGCCAACCAAAGTGCATAAACAAAGCCTGAACAGCCCAGGCCAACATCTAATGCCGCACAGTCTGTATCGCACCCTAAACGACCATGTAATAGCGATGCGTTACTCGGTTGCGAATGATCAGGAGTTTGAGTGACAAATAAGACCCCATCAACATCACTTGATTTTATATTTAATTGACCTAAAAGCACTTGTGCGGCTTGTTCGCATAAATCCAAACTCGTGATATTGCTTGAAGCAATCCGTCTCTCATTCAAACCTAAAGTTTTTTTCAAACGCTCAATTTGCCGAATATTCCCCCCAAATAAATCCACATCTTCTTCGATAGAACGAACATTTGGTGGAACTACAGTTACCGAACCAGTCAAACTGATATCCAAAAATTGATTTGCAGGCATACCTCTAAGTTGACAGTTATCATTTTTAAAGTAAATGTTGTTTTAATTAAATAATTATACATTAATAAAAATAATTAAAAAACAAACTAAGACATTGCACCCGAAGAAAAAACTTTAAAGAATCAACTCTTTTAATTAACGAAAGGACTATTTTGGATCTCAAAACAATCAAACAAGTAATAGATTTAATGAAACGCTCCGAACTCTCTGAGTTCGAATTCGAAGAAGATGGGTTTAAGTTACGTCTTAGCAGACAATCAAGTAACCCAGTGGCGCCGATTATGCAAAGTGTCGCACCCATCAATCCCGTAGCTACTGCTCCTGTGGCATCTGCTAGCGCACCAGCAGCCAAAGAAGTAGCGGAAGACCCGAATGTCGGAATCATTAAATCTCCCATGGTCGGTACTTTTTATCGTGCCCCTTCACCGGATAGTGCAAACTTTACTGATGTAGGCAACAAAGTAGATGCTGATTCTATCGTCTGTATCATTGAAGCGATGAAGGTGATGAATGAAATTCAAGCTGAAGTAAAAGGCACGATTACGGAAATCTTAGTGGTCGATGGTGATGCCATAGAATTTGGGCAGCCTTTGTTTAAATATAAAAAAGCTTAATCGCATTCGATGATTAAAAAAGTTCTTATCGCAAATCGAGGGGAGATTGCTCTCCGTATCGTTCGAGCCTGTAATGAATTGGGGATCAAGACCCTTGCCGTTTATTCAGAGGCTGACGAACAATCCTTGCACGTTCAATTAGCGGATGAAGCTATTTGCATTGGCCCTGCCACAAGTAGTCAAAGTTACCTAAAATCTGATCGCATTATTGCTGCAGCTGAAATAGCGAATGTGGATGCAATTCACCCAGGCTACGGATTTTTAGCGGAAAATGCCGATTTCGCAGAACAATGCGCCGACTGTAAAATTAAATTTATCGGCCCCTCGGCTGATGCCATAGTCAATTTTGGAGATAAAGCCAAAGCTAGAGGAATGGCAACTAAGGCCAAAGTGCCAGTAATCCCTGGCAGTGATGGCGTTGTTGATAATGAGAAAAAAGCTCTGACTGTTGCTAAAAAAATTGGCTTTCCTGTAATAATTAAAGCAGTGGCAGGTGGAGGCGGTAAAGGGATGCGTGTCGCTCATAACGCAGTCGCTTTTGCTAAAGAATATAATAGTGCTCGTAACGAAGCAGACAAGGCTTTTGGAAATGGAGCCGTTTACATTGAGAAATTTCTTGAAGCACCTAGACATATTGAAATCCAAGTCCTTGGCGACCAATACGGGAATGTAGTGCACTTAGGTGAACGTGATTGTTCTGTACAACGCCGACACCAAAAATTAATCGAAGAAGCACCATCACCTTTTATTTCAGAAGACACCCGTAAAAAAATGGGGCGTGATGCAGTCAAGTTGGCTAAGTCAGTTAAATATGAAGGAGCCGGTACAGTAGAATTTTTAGTCGATGATGAGCAAAATTACTACTTCATCGAAATGAATACTCGTATTCAAGTTGAGCACGGAGTTACGGAAGAGGTGACAGGTATTGACTTAGTTAAAGAACAACTACTCATCGCTAGTGGCGAAAAATTAAGTTACGAACAAAAAGATATTAAATTTATTCGCCATGCCATTGAGTGTCGAGTCTGTGCGGAAGATCCTTCACGAAACTTTGCGCCCTGCCCTGGCGAAATCTCTTTATACTATCCTCCTGGAGGCCATGGTGTGAGAATCGACTCTCATGTTTACGGTGGTTACTCAATCCCTCCTCATTATGATAGTATGATTGCCAAAGTGATCACCTATGGACGCAATCGTGAACTTGCCCTAGATCGCATGGACCGTGCTTTAAAAGAATACATCATCCGAGGAATCGCTACAAATATTTCATTTTCTCGCACCATCATTAAAGATCCAACATTTCGTTCGGGACAAGCAACGACTAAATATATTGAAGAATTTTTAAAACGAGCACCTAAGAATCTTTACACCTAAGATTTAATGCTTTAAATTCCTCATTATGAACAACGAAAATTCAGAAACAAACATCCCTCTCGTTTCCGAAGAGACAAATACCTTAGGCGACATCCAAATTAATTTCAATGTAGTCGCCAATATCGTTCGTATTGCCGCCCTTGAAGTCCCTGGCGTTGCTACAGTAGGCGGTGGATTGGTTGACGGTATTGCGGATATGTTTCCTCAGAAAAAATTTGATCGTGGTGTACGAGTAAAAGCTGATGAAGTTGGCGACTATATTATTGATATAAAAGTCATACTCAAATTTGGCGTTGAACTCGCTCATGTCGCGGAACAAGCCCAGCACAGAATTATTGAACAAGTAGAGAAAATGACCAGCCGCTCAGTTTCTCGAGTCAACGTGATTGTTGATGGCGTAAAAACAACTGAGCAAAATCCAAATGATGAGTGGGATGAAAACACTCACACCGATTAGTCCATTGATCTTTTCGCAATTGTTGCCAATGCAAATGCCAATGCAAATGCCAATTGAACAATTGCTCTAGTACATGCCATATGATGTCTTTGATAGATACACTGCTAAAGCTTTTAAATGAATTAGGTGTAACGCACCCATTTTTAGCTTATTTAATCTTGGGTATCACTACATTTATTATAGTTCTGGTTATTCTTAAGTGGTTTACTTCTCTTTTTAAAAGCCCTCGACTGATTGCCTACAAAACAGAAAAAGGCATGGTGCAGGTTAACCGAGGTGCTATTTCTGATTTAGTGCATTTTATCTGCAAACAAGATAGCCATATTTCTCAATTAAAAACAAAAATCATTCCTAAGCGAAAGTTACTAAATATACAAATTCGCTTACGAATTGAAAATGGTAGTCATTTAAAAAGCATTGAAGAATCCTTACAAAGCGAAATACGAGAATCCCTCCATCAAAGCCTCGGGATTGAGAATATTGGCTTTATTGATATTATAGCTACTGGAATCAAAGATACCAAAAAGATTCAACCCAGCCCGCAAAATATTGATTAGACAATCGCTGGATGGATAAAATCAGAAAATGAAAAACCGGTTCGGACTATTTATCATTTTGAGTGTATTGCTTAGCGCTTGTTCTGATACATTTGTTCATCAAAAAAGCCTAAGTGAATTTGCAGAACGCTTTGAAATAGCGAATGCCTCTGAGGATATGAATGCCATGCTCGAGCTGTATGCCTTAAATGGAATCAAAAAAAATGATCTATCGATTCTAAGAACTGCATTAAGTTTTGAAATCGGATTACCAATAAAAGCGATACACTTTCAAGAACTCACTGGTGCTCCCGAAGAATCTATAGCCTTTCAGCACCAAAATATTGAGTATGA
Organism: Opitutia bacterium; assembly: GCA_029248665.1. Lineage (GTDB taxonomy): Bacteria > Verrucomicrobiota > Verrucomicrobiia > Opitutales > Coraliomargaritaceae. The sequence goes on from JAQWIW010000030.1 coordinate 40,807, forward strand.
GGCAAGTTTAGCTCCAAAATTACGCATGCTCGTTGAGTACGCAGTAGAGGGCCAGCTTACCTCTAAATTCTCCTTAGGAAAAAATACTCAAAAAGAGTGGAAGATCATCACTGCCATACCAAAAAATAAAAAATAAAACAGTCCTATTCACCCAGTTGACAAAATAAGAATATTTTGCACAATTCAAAATATGAAAATTATTGCATACTTAAAACCAACCTGCGGATGGAGTATGGGCGTACGTGCCATAATGAAAAAGTATAATTTAAGCTATGAAGATAGAGATATCATTAATCAAGCTGAACAGTATGCAGAAATGGTCGAAAAATCTGGACAAGCTTTATCGCCTTGCGTTGAAATTGAAGGTGTGATGCTTGCTGATGTCAGCGGCGAAGAAGTGGAAAATTATCTCCTTAGCAATGAGCTTGTTAAAACAAATAATGAACTCCCTGATGCCCCGATTGATGCTCCCTGTACAGATGAAGAACATGAAGCAATGCGAACCAAAACTATCCGATTTTTCTAACTTAAACTCACATAGATCCCTTTAAACCGAGTCTATGCTCGGTTTTTTTAACTTATTTTTTAATTTATCGCTCATTTTCTCATAGACATTCATTTTCTTTAAATTAAATTTCAAAGTCTTTTGATTCTTAAGTATTTTTGATTATATAAAAGAATGAAAAGGAACTAATACGCACATACATAATTCTTATCGATGCCAAATAGATACATCAGCCCAAAAAAACAAGGACTATACGATCCACAATTTGAACATGAAAATTGCGGAATCGGCCTCATTGTTGATATGAAAGGACGCAAGTCCCATAGCATTATTCAAGATGCCTTAGCCATCTGCGTAAACTTAGATCATCGAGGTGGATGTGGTTGCGATCCGATCACTGGTGATGGCGCAGGTCTGTTTATCCAATTGCCTCACACATTTTTCAAAAAAGTATGCCCCGTTGAATGTGGCTTTGAAGTTCCTGAAGAAGGTGATTACGGTGTAGGCTTTGTTTATTTATCACAAGACGAGGCAATTCGAAAAAACGAAGAAGACACGATTAACTCAATTATCGAAGAGGAAGGCATGAAGCTTCTAGGGTGGCGTGATGTCCCAGTAAGGAGCGAAATTCTTGGAAAAGCATCTTCCGAATGCGAACCTGTTATGCGTCAATTTTTCGTTCAGCGCGGTGAGTCAGTAGAACGTGGTCTCGCTTTTGAAAGAAAGCTCTACATTTTACGTCGCTTGAGCAGCTACAAATTGCGCTATGCTAAGAATGCTGATGACTCAGATTTTTACATCAGTTCTCTATCCAGCAGAACAATGACCTACAAGGGCATGCTTACCACAGGTCAATTAGAGCCTTACTTCCCTGATCTATCTGATGATGCGATGGAATCAGCTCTTGCACTCACACACTCAAGATTTTCCACCAATACATTTCCAAGTTGGCCAAGGGCTCAACCTTTCCGTTACCTATGCCACAACGGTGAAATCAATACAGTAAGAGGTAATGAAAACTGGCTCTACGCTCGCCAAATGCAACTTGCTGGTGATATCTTCGGTGAAGATTTGGAGAAGATTTTACCAATTATCCGTGAAGACGGCTCCGACTCACAAAAATTTGATAATTGCTTAGAATTCCTAGTGCTATCTGGGCGTAGCCTTGCACAAGCCATGATGATGATGGTTCCAGAGCCATGGGAACGCCATAAAAACATGCCTGATTATAAGCGAGATTTCTACGAATATCATGCATGTTTAATGGAACCATGGGACGGACCTGCATCCATGGCGATTTCTGATGGGATTCAAGTCGGAGCAACTTTAGACAGAAACGGATTAAGACCTTCTCGCTATTATGTGACCTCAGATGACAAGGTAATATTAGCATCTGAAGTAGGTGTTGTTGGTAACATTGACCCTAAAACTGTGATTAAAAAAGGTCGTTTAGAGCCAGGCAGAATGTTCTTAATCGACATGGAACAAGGTCGCATTATTAATGACAGTGAATTAAAAGAAGCGATTGCCAAAGAAGAGCCCTATGGAGAATGGCTGAAAGAGAATCGCATCAACTTGGCTGATTTACCCGAAGTTGCCTCAGAATACGAAGACAACTATGAAGATATCGAAGACAGGCAGAAAGCCTTTGGATTCACTTTTGAAGATATCCGCTTTCTTGTTTCTCCAAGTGCGAAGACAGGCAAACAGCCCCTTGGATCTATGGGTAACGATGCCCCGCTAGCCGTACTTTCTGATCAACCACAGTTGATCTATAATTATTTCAAACAGCTCTTTGCACAAGTGACCAATCCTCCGATTGATCCAATCCGCGAAGAATTAGTCACTGCAAGTATTTCTTTCTTAGGATCTGAAGGCGACTTAACAAATCCTAATGCAAACTCTTGCAGAATGATAAGGCTTGAGTCTCCTTTAATTGATAATGCTCAATTAGCTCAAATCAAAGCAGTTAAAGAAAGTGGTTTCCAAGTGAGCACACTACCGATTACTTTTTCTGTATCTGATTCCAATGCAATCAATGAAGATTCACTCAAACTTGCACTCGATGACTTATTTGCATCTGCAGACAAAGCGATTGCAAATGGAGACAATTTGCTCGTTCTTTCTGATCGAGATGTTTCAGCAAACAAAGCACCGATCCCTACTCTGCTTGCAATATCTGGACTTCATCATCACCTCATCCGCCAAGGAACACGTACAAAAGTTTCCTTGATTGTTGAATCCGCCGAACCTAGAGAAGTACACCACTATGCCTTATTGATTGGCTACGGAGCAGATGTTATCAACCCTTACCTTGCACTCGAATCAGTTCGCTATGCAATTGCTAAGGGCGATCTAGATATGGATGCAGACAGTGCCTGCTACAATTTCCTCAAGGCAAATCTCAATGGCGTTATCAAGACGATGTCTAAAATGGGCATTTCTACCATTGCTTCTTACCGAGGTGCTCAGATCTTTGAAGCCATTGGACTGAACCAAAATTTAATTGATACTTATTTCACTAAGACCGCTTCACGCGTTGAAGGAATTGGACTACCAGGTATTTCTCAAGATATTCGCACTCGCCATCTTAAGGCTTACGCAGATAGAGATGACAATCGGAATGAGGCACTTGACCCTGGAGGTATTTACCAATGGCGTTCTGGTGGAGAGAAGCACTTGCTCAACCCGGTAACGATTCATAAATTACAAAAAGCGACACGCCTCGGAGATTTTGCGGTATTCAAAGAATACTCCGAAGTGATTAATAATCAGTCTAAAGATCTTTATACCCTTCGCGGATTGATGGAATTTAAGTTTGATGAATCTAAAGCGATTCCAATTGAAGAAGTCGAACCGATTGAAGCGATTGTAAAACGATTTAAAACAGGGGCGATGTCTTATGGATCGATCTCAAAAGAAGCGCATGAAACACTCGCTATTGCCATGAATCGTATTGGCGGAAAATCCAATACAGGTGAAGGTGGAGAAGAAATTGAGCGTTTCACTCCAGACGAAAATGGCGATAGCCGCCGTTCTGCGATCAAGCAAGTCGCTTCAGGCCGTTTCGGTGTGACTAGTTATTATTTAGCCAATTCAGATGAGATCCAAATCAAAATTGTTCAAGGGGCTAAGCCAGGTGAAGGCGGTGAGCTACCTGGACATAAAGTCTTACCTCAAATTGCAAAAACACGAGGCACCACTCCAGGTGTAGGATTGATCTCCCCTCCTCCTCATCACGATATTTATTCAATCGAAGATTTGGCTGAGCTGATTCATGATCTTAAAAATTCAAACCATCACGCACGCATCAATGTTAAACTAGTATCTGAAGTAGGCGTAGGAACTATTGCTGCTGGTGTTGCCAAAGCAAAAGCGGATGTAATCTTGGTCTCTGGCTATGATGGCGGGACAGGCGCATCACCACGATCATCAATTCAGCATGCAGGAGCCCCATGGGAGCTTGGACTTGCTGAAACGAATCAAACATTGCTTTTAAATGACCTTCGCTCACGTGTGGTTGTAGAAACGGACGGACAATTGAAAACGGGTCGTGATGTCGCTATCGCCTGTCTCTTAGGCGCTGAAGAATTTGGTTTCGCAACCGCACCACTAGTAACCCTCGGTTGCTTGATGATGCGTGTTTGCCACTTGAACACTTGCCCAGTTGGAGTCGCGACTCAAAACCCTGAATTGAGAAAGAAATTTATGGGTGGAGCCGATGCAGTGGTTCATTTCATGAATTATGTGGCTGAAGAAGTTCGTGAGATCATGGCTAAACTCGGATACCGTTCAATTAATGAAATGGTCGGGAATGTCGACAAGCTCGAACTACGTAACGCGATTGACCATTGGAAAGCCAAAGGTCTCGACTACAGCAAGATTCTCTATCGCCCAGAGGTTGGTCCAGAAGTAGGAACTTACTGCCAAATGAAACAAGATCATCTACTCGATAAATGTCTCGATGTGACTCAAATTTTAAATCTGGCCAAACCTGCACTTGAGAACGGAACACCAGTAGAAATCAACTTACCTGTGATTAATACCGATCGAGTTGTCGGCACAATGACTGGAGCTGAAGTGAGCCGTAAGCATGGCTTAGATGCTTTACCTGAAGACACTATTAAAATTAACCTTACTGGATCTGCAGGACAAAGTTTAGGTGCTTTTTGTCCTAAAGGAATGACCTTTACTGTAATTGGTGACACTAATGACTATTTAGGCAAAGGCCTATCTGGAGGCAAAATCATTGTTCGCCCAGATGACGCATCACCTTTTGTCGCTCACGAAAATATCATTACTGGAAATGTTTGCTTTTATGGTGCGACCAATGGAGAAGCCTTTATTGCCGGCATGGCAGGTGAACGCTTCTGTGTAAGAAATTCAGGAGTCAAAGCGGTCATTGAAGGCATTGGTGACCATGGATTAGAATACATGACTGGCGGCCTTGTGATTAACCTTGGTACAACAGGAAGAAATGTTGCCGCGGGTATGTCGGGTGGTGTTGCTTATTTCTATGACGAGAAAGACGAATTAGTTCGCCACTCGCTCAATCCAGCAATGGTCAATGTCTATCAATTAATTGAATGTGGTGATGAGGAAATTAGTTCCGTTAAATCACGCATTGAAAAACATGTAGCACTCACCGGTTCAAAACGTGGCCAATCGATACTCGATAATTGGGAATCTGCGTCGGCTAAATTCATGAAGATTATGCCACAGGATTATGAACGAGTTTTGGAAGCTCAAGAACGAGCCAAAGAACGTGGACTACAAGGAGATGATGCGATTCTCGCAGCATTTGAAGAAAACGTTAAAGCCGGCCACTAGAATTTTTTAAAGGAGATAATATTATGGGAAAACCAACAGGATTTTTAGAAGTCAACCGAAAGACCATTCCAAATCGCACACCCAAAGAGCGATTGAAAGATTGGAACGAGATTCATAAGCATTTTGAAATCGAAAAGATTCAAGAGCAAGGCTCCCGTTGCATGGACTGCGGAACCCCTTATTGCCATACCGGTATTACTTTGAGCAATATGGCAAGTGGTTGCCCAATTAATAATTTAATCCCCGAATTCAATGACTTAGTCTATAAAGGTCGATGGGAAGAAGCTTATTTGCGACTCAGCAAAACAAATAATTTCCCAGAGTTCACGGGTCGAGTATGCCCAGCACCTTGTGAAGGCTCTTGTGTTCTTGGTATCATCGAGCCACCTGTAACCATTAAAAACATCGAATGTTCAATTATCGATAAGGCATGGGAATCAGGATGGGTCACTCCTAATATTCCCAAGAATCGCACGGGCAAAAAAGTCGCTGTTGTTGGATCAGGGCCTGCTGGACTAGCCGCTGCCGATCAACTCAACAAAGCAGGTCACCTTGTAACTGTTTACGAAAGAGCTGACCGCCCAGGTGGACTGCTCATGTACGGTATTCCAAATATGAAACTAGAAAAAGATACGGTAATGCGTCGTGTCCATTTGATGGAAGACGAAGGCATCACCTTCAAATGTAGTGTAGAAATTGGAAAAGATATTTCATCTAAAGACCTGCTTAATGATTTTGACTCAGTGATTCTTTGTTGCGGTGCGACTAAACCAAGAGATCTTCCTATTGATGGCAGAGAACTGAAAAATATTCGCTATGCTATGGAATTCCTCGGACCTAATACTAAAGAAATTTGGGATATCAAAGAAGGAAAAGCCGAACAATTTTCTGAATTAGCCAAAGGCAAACACGTCGTCATTATAGGCGGCGGTGACACCGGCACTGATTGTGTCGGAACCTCACTCCGACATGGATTTGAGCAAGTCAGCCAATTAGAAATCATGCCAAAGCCTCCCGAAGAGAGAGCGGCAAACAATCCATGGCCTGAATGGCCAAAGGTCTACAAAATGGACTATGGCCAAGAAGAAGCTGCGGCCGTACAAGGTGAAGATCCTAGACAGTATCTTGTCAGCGCTAGCAAATTTGAAGGTGATAAAAATGGTAATGTCACTGCGGTGCATGTACATAACATCGAATGGGTCAGTGAAAACGGACGATTCATGCCTAAGAAAGTTGAAGGCAGTGAACGTGTGCTTAAGGCCGATTTAGTTCTTTTAGCTATGGGCTTCCTTGGACCCGAGAATACCATTGTTGAAGAGCTTGGACTCGATCAAGACCCTCGTTCAAATATCAAAGCTGAATACGGAGAATTTAAAACCTCTGTGGATAAAGTATTTGCCGCAGGCGATGTT
>JAQWIW010000025.1 GCA_029248665.1 Opitutia bacterium
AAAGCCCTTAGCGATACTTTTATCCACAACGTACTTATTTATGTGATTCTTATTTTTACCATACAAGGTATATCCGTAATCATTCTATCTTTACTTGAGCCGAATTTAAACTTAATCAGCTTATTTTCTGCCGTACAATCCGCACTCTATAACATCGGGCCAGGCTTTGATTTCATCGGCCCTACTCAAAATTTTAGTCTACTTAAAGACGCTTCTAAAATCTTTCTCTCCTTTTTAATGATCTTAGGAAGACTAGAAATCTACGCTTTGATAGTTTTGTTTATACCAAAGATTTGGCGATCTTACTCTTGATCGCCGTCATCTCCGATTGCCTCAACTGGGCAACCTTCCAAAGCTTCGATACATAAATTAGCACCCTCTTCATTAACGGGCTGCTTGTAAACATATGAATAGCCTCCTTCTTCATTACGCATAAAAAAATCAGGAGCGGTTTCTCTGCATAGATCACAATCTATGCACTGTTCATCCACATAAAATTTACCCAAAATATTTTCGGGCCACTTTTCTTCTATTTCTGCCATACCTATAGAACATTTTTATAAAACGATTTGAGTCAAGATATAGCTGTATTTAAATAAAAAATATTATCCGTGCTTGCACAATAATTCCAAAAAAATTAAATAGGAATTATGATCTATGATCGTCCATATATGAAATCAGCGCCTGATAATTTTTATCAGCAAAAATCAATCGTATTTAAGTTACTGATCATTAACATAAGCTTATTCGTGTTACAAAATGTGCTGCATATTTTGCTGCCGAATACTCAAATTATAGAAAGCCTGCTTGTTTTGAACCCCTCCAACCTGCTTGAAGGGAAAATATGGACACTCTTGACTTACTCCTTTCTTCACAGTTATCCAGGGCTCTTTCATATCTTAGCTAACATGCTCGGACTTTATTTTATTGGTCGAGTGATTGAGCCGATAATCGGCGCTAAGTCATTTTTGTATTTATACCTCACCTCTGCTATTATCGGAGCCTTATTATATTTATGTTTTCATATGGATCCCTCGCAGGGGCTTTATGGCTTAGTCGGTGCCTCTGCCTCTGTCTCTGGAATACTCGCCTTCTTTTGTTTAATCAAACCTGAAGAACGTATCACCTTGTTATTATTTTTTGTTCTTCCAGTTTCATTAAAACCTAAATGGCTTCTTCGTGGGTACTTAGCTATTACCGTACTTTTACTTTTTTCGGAAGAACTCACTGGCAGAGTCAATGTAGCTCATTCGGCTCACCTAGGAGGAATTTTAACCGGCTTTATTTATTATAAATTTTTTTATAAAGGTAACTTTTCTTCTTTTTCGCAATTTCAAGAACCGACCATTGAGTTGCCTAAATGGTTTAAAAAGAAAAAAAAGCCGTTCTCAAATGTGAGCTATACCGTAAATTATTCAGACCAAAAAAAACAAATGAAAGCGGAAGTGAATATTATTTTAGATAAAATTAATCTCCATGGATTTGAGTCATTAACAGACAAAGAATCCGAAACGCTGAAAAAGGCACATGGTCTATTCAATAAATAAAGAACGTCACAACTTAAATTTTTATATGAAACTGCCTCAAAAATCTCTATTTATAACACTTTGTTTTTTCTCTGCTTTTGCAATCAATCTATTGAATGCAGAAATTAAATTAAGCGAGAAGGAACAAGTAGCCTTAAAGGCACAAACACAATGGGTCTTAAAGCTGATCCAATCCAATCATTATTTAAAAAATGAAATCCAATCCATCGATGGCACTCAAATCATCGAAAACTTTGCAAATAGCTTAGACTACTCAAAACTTTATTTCCTAAAAACAGACATTGATGATTATCTATTTCGCTTTTCTGAATCTATCGAAAGCTTTTTAGAAAATGGAAATCTGTATCCCGCTTTTGTCATCTATAATGATTACATAAGTAAGTTTAAGGCACGTACCGAATGGGTCTTAGATCGACTCGATGAACCCTTTGTATTCAAAGAAGAATCCTTGTTTGAATCTGACCGCACTGAGGCTCTATGGATAAACTCTCAAAAAGAAGCGGATACAACTTGGAATGCATTTATTCATTATCAGGTGCTCAATGAGCTCCTATCCATTACTGGGGAGGCGATGGAGGATTCAGATGAAACAGAAGTCGATGCCAATGTATTGGAAGAGCAATTAACTTTGCTTTTTACAAATTCGACTTATTACGATGAGAAGATCAGTGAGGTTATTGAAAAACTCAAACGTCGTTATAATAGAAATCTACGAATCTTAGAAGATCGAGAAGTGAGCGATATTCAAGAAATCTTTATCAATGCAATGACCCATGTGTTTGATCCTCATTCTAGCTTTCTTTCCTCGCATACTTTAGAGAGCTTTAACTCTGCTGTAAAAAATTCCTTTGTTGGAATTGGGGCTCAACTCCAAGACGTTGATGGCATTTGTACGATAAAAGATATTTTACCAGGAGGCCCCGCTGAGCGATCCAATCAATTAAAAGCTGAGGATGAAATTTTGGGAGTCGCACAAGGTGATGAAGAATTTGAAGACGTCATTGATATGCAATTACAGTACATCGTACGAAAGATAAAAGGTCCAAAAGAAACAATTGTACGTTTGTTAATTCGACCAGGGGATACCGCTGATCCATCCGCCAGAAAAATTGTGTCGCTTGTCCGTGATGAAGTAAAACTTACGGCCAACCTTGCTAGTGCTAAAGTAATCAATCTTCCCACTAAAGACAGTATGATGGCAATTGGGGTCATCGAACTTCCTTCTTTTTATGGAAATATTGGACTGACAAGTGCGCTAGGAACAACAACCGATGATGTACAAGAATTAATCGAAAAACTAAAATCACATAACATAGAAGGATTAATTTTAGATTTAAGAAAAAACGGAGGAGGTCTATTAAGTGAAGCCGTCCGCCTTACCGGATTATTCATACCCGTCGGTCCCGTAGTTCAAGTCGTTGACGCACGAGGAAAGAAACAAGTGTTGCACGATCAAATTCCTACCATGGCCTGGAAAGGTCCCTTAGCCATTCTTACTTCAAAGTTCAGTGCTTCCGCATCCGAAATTGTTGCGGGTGCTCTACAAGATCATGAACGTGCTTTAATTATTGGTGACAGTGCAACTCACGGAAAAGGAACGGTTCAAGAAATTTACCACATGAACACACGTTCGCCCATGAGTTGGTTTCAAACAAATAGTTCATCCACTCCACCGGTTGCTTCAAAAATTACCATCAAACAATTCTTTTTACCGCAAGGGAGTTCGACTCAACTCAAAGGTGTTGTTTCCGATATTATTTTGCCTTCCGTAAATGAACTTTTTCCTATTGCCGAATCTGATTTAGAGAATCCGATTAATTGGGCATTAATCGAACCCGTCAATTGGTATAACAATTGGGGGAAAATTGATGTTTCCAGTCCCTACCAAGAAGACTTGATCCCATACCTAAAACAATCAAATGAAGTTCGACAAAAAAAAATGGAAGAGCTCATCTATTTGCAGGAGCAAATTGATTGGCGCACCCAACGTTATGAAGAAACTAAAATTTCACTCAATTTAGAAACACGTATTAATCAACAACTCGAAGAAAAATTATTTAACGAAGCCCTTGAGGAAAGATACGATGCCTTAAAATCAAATCCCTATAGTCAATTTGACGTGCTCCTAGATATACGTGTAGCACAAGAAGCTAATTCACAAAGCTTGAAAGATTCTTTTGCTATTCAAGAGGCAGTCGAGAATCCTCAAGATGAGGAGATCGATTCTGAAAATGAGGAAGAAGAATCCACTTATGATATACACTTAAGAGAAAGCGTTCGGATTATAAGCGATTGGGTCATGTGGGAGAATAAAGACGTGCAAATAAGTGCCGAATTTAATTTATTTCCTTATTAATCGAATTCACCTAAGAGATCCATTTCTGCTACCTCATCGATACAACCAAAGAAAGCGGTCATATTCGTTCAAATCTTTGATTGTCTTACTTGCCTTGTAGCCAATTTTTTCTGCCTCCTTCGATAGTTCCCCATGCTGATCGGTTCCTGTTTCTAAAACTAAAATTCCTTCTGGTTTTAAAAATGCAAAAGATTCTCGCATGATTATTTTTAAATCTGACATTCCTGAATCCTTTGCGAGTAAGGCTTGCTTTGGTTCAAAATCTTTTACCTCTGGTTCAGCCGATTCATAAAGTGCATCGCTCAAATAAGGAGGATTCGATATAATCATATCAAATTGTTTTTCTGTGGACAAGGCAGACAACCAATCACTCTCCAAAAATGTTATTTTTTCTGTTAGCTCCAATGCTTCCGCATTACTTTTAGCCAAAGCCAAGGCTTCTGGATCTCGATCAATTGCAGTGATCTCTGCAGAGATTCCCGCTTTGGCCAGGGCTAAAACAATTGCCCCAGAACCCGTGCCTAATTCTAAAATATGCGTAGCATCATTTAATAACGGCAGCACTTGCTCTACCAACAATTCTGTTTCTGGTCGAGGAATCAAAGCACGTTTATCCACACGCAATGAACAATTAAAAAAACTCGTTTCTCCTAGAATATATTGCAAAGGTTCGCGCATCGCCCTCCGGCGAACCATGTCACGCATCTGATTCAATTCCTCTGGATAGATAGGACGATCTAAATCCAAATATAAGTCCAAACGTTTTATCTTAAGCGCATAGGACAAAATAAGATCTGTGTCTAGTTTTCCATTAGGGATGCCTTTTTCAGAAAAAAAATTTTCTGTCTTACTTTTGATCTCTCGAAGTGTAACTAACATGCTCGAATTACCTTACCCTTTTTGAGATTGTACCAAATTTTCGATACGGGCTTCGTAATCAATATTATGCAAGGCTTCAATCAAGGATTCTAAATTGCCCTCTACGATTCCAGGAAGTGAAAAATTCATTCCTATGCGATGATCGGTAAGTCGTCCTTGCGGGAAATTATAGGTACGAATTCGTTCGGAGCGATCACCCGTCCCAATTTGCCCTTTTCTTTCTGCTGCATATTTCGCATGTTCCTCTTCTTCTTTTGCTTTAAGCAAACGAGACCGCAAGACGGTCATCGCCTTTGCACGATTTTTATGCTGAGATCGCTCGTCCGCACAATATACTGTCACACCTGTAGGCTTATGCACAAGCATCACCGCAGAATCTGTTGTATTAACATGTTGCCCACCTGCTCCAGAGGCACGCATCGTGGAAATTTCTAAATCCTGTGGATTAATCTCGATATCCACTTCTTCCGCTTCTGGAAGAACGGCAACCGTAGCTGTAGAGGTATGGATTCGCCCCTGCGTTTCTGTCACAGGTACACGTTGCACTCGATGGACCCCACTCTCAAATTTTAAATATTTGTACACATTTTCTCCCGTGATGTTGAAAATGATTTCACGAAACCCGCCTGTTTCCGCAACATTCGAACTCATTAATTCAACACGCCAATTCATTTTCTCTGCATAACGACTGTACATCCGAAATAAATCACCCGCAAAAATATTAGCTTCATCGCCACCTGCACCTCCCCGTATCTCCATCACTGAATTTCGACTGTCGCTGGGATCTGGTGGAACCATCGCCTTCAAAACGGTATGTACCAAAGATTCTTTTTCCTCTTTTAAACTCAGTTGCTCTTCTTCAATTAATGGCACCAATTCTTTATCTGTGCTCTCATCTTTCAGCAGTTCTTCATTCTCTAAGAGTTGTTTTTCCACCTTGTAAAAGCTTTCAAACTTTTCGATTAGGGAAGATAGTCTCTGGTGCTCACGAGAAACTTTCGTTGCTTTTTTTGCATCGGAAAAAAAATCAGCGGAGGCCATTTGTTCATCTAGTGAACTTAATTTTTGTTTAAATGGCTCAATGTCAGGTATTTTGTGCATATTTTATGTAAAATTCGTTGCAGAAAAAAGAGTTCTTAAATAGGAATATAGAAACCAACTAATGTCGAAAAAATCTTTATACAAACAAAATATTATAGCTTGCGTTTGGGATTTTGATAAAACCCTCATTCCGGGGTATATGCAAACCCCTTTATTCAATGCTTTTGGCATTGATGAAAAACTCTTTTGGAAAGAAGTGAATGCACTTCCAGAAATTTATCTGAAGAAAGGCACACGCGTTTCCTCAGATACCATTTATTTAAATCACTTACTCAGCTATGTGAAAAATGGGACCCTTGAAGGCTTGACCAATGCAAAATTAAGAGAATTGGGACAGCACTTAAAATTTTGTCCAGGCTTGCCTGAATTATTTCCTCTATTACAGGCGATAACAAAAGAGTCTGAAGCCTATAAAAAACACAATATACAATTAGAGCATTACATTATTAGCACGGGGCTAGCTGAAATGATTCGCGGGAGCGAGATTGCCCATTACGTCACCGATATTTTTGGCTGTGAATTTATTGAAGCACCCATGCCGCCCAATTTTTCAAAACAAGATGAACTGGTCATAAAACTGGATTTTGAAATCAGTCAAATTGGCACCATTGTCGACAACACGATAAAGACTCGCTATATTTTTGAAATCAATAAAGGCGGCAACAAAAACCCTTCCATTGATGTAAACGCCTATATTGATAAGAACGATCGCCGCATTCCTATAGATCGAATGATTTACATTGCCGACGGACCGAGTGATATCCCTTGTTTTTCTGTCGTTAAAAAGAATGGTGGCAAAACCTACGCGGTCTTCCAGCCAGAAAATGATGCCGAGTTTGCACAAAATGATGCCTTACTCCATGCAGGACGCATTCATTCTTATGGACCAGCAGACTATACTCCAAACAGCATCACCACTAAATGGCTCTCCATGCACATTAGAAAAATCTGTGATGCAGTCGTTAGTGAATGTGAAAATACGCTTTCTAAATCGATTCAAGAACCACCCAAACACCTCCATAAAAAATCTCATTCCAATGAGCCTGAACCCGATTCCTCAAATTCTGATCTAGAACTTTTTTCTTAAATCCTTATCACTTTGATATGAAATAAGCTATTTTTATGTCGCTTTACTAGATCACTTATTTTTAAAACTATGAATAACTCTTTCAAATCCTTTAAATTCATGCCCAAAGCTTTCAGCCTTCTATTAGTTTTAACTTCTTTAATCTTTTCAGTAGGATGTGAAACAACCGTTTCTAATCCCATTCAGGCCGATTATGATGCACCCACTGTTTTAGAGACTCCCGTTAACCCTCCTCTCGTAGAATCACTTCCTGAAATTTCCGAACAAGATGCAAACGAAGCAGAATCACTGATTTTTAAGAACGATCGTTTGCTTGTTAGAAAAACCCTTATAGAGTCGGATCAAGTCGGTGGAGAAATCACTTATGAGATTACCTTAGAGATTTTAAAAGATATCGAAAATTTATGGATAGAGGAACGCATTCCAGATTCATTTCAGTTGAATCAAGTTATCCCTAGTCTTGAAGACCCTACTTCTTTAGTTTGGCATTTTTCTGAGCTTAGAGCAGGAGACACCCAAGCCATTGCTTTCAACTTTAGCCCTAGGGAAAAGGGCGACCATGATGTTCAAACCCTCGTTCGTTTTGAGCAATCCCTTTCCTTGGCACTTTTTTCCGGTCAACCCGACTTAGCCTTGGAATTAGTGGCTCCAAATTCACTTGAGCGCAATACGTCTGGAACTTGGGAACTCACTATAACCAATGCAGGCTCGGCTGTCGCAAAGTCCGTCAATATAACCGCTGATTTCTCAGACGCATTTCGAGAAATCACGCCTTTAAACTATTTGATTTACGAATTAGATATGGGTGCTTCTCGCACATTTTCCTTTGAAGCCGATGCACTTAATCAAGGGTTATTTGAAAACAGCTTCTTAGCGACTTATGCAAATAGTGTTCCTGAAACAGAAGCCATTGCCAAAGCATCGACACAAATCGTTCAATCTGGAATACAAATAGAAACACTCGGTCCTCTCAGTGCCTATGTATTTAAGCCCCATAACTACAAAATCAATATCCGTAATACGGGTGATACCGACTTAGAAAATGTCCGTATTACCCAAGTCGTTTCAGAAAATTATTCGATTCTTGATTCCGGGCGAGGTCGCATCAACGGAAATGCTATAGGTTGGATGATTCCCCTCTTACCCGCTGGGAGCAATCAATTAATTACTACTCAACTCACTTCAAATCGCCCAGGTGATGCCATTGTTAAAACTGTATTGAAAACAAATAAAGGCCTTTCGACATCGGACGAAACTTCAACTGAATGGCTCGCCGTTCCAGGGGTAACACTTTCTATTGTCGATTCCAAAGATCCAATCACCGTCGGGGAAACCACCGAATTAAGCATCCGTGTTCGCAATCAAGGGGAATTTGAACCGGTTAAAGGACAAATCGAAATAAGTTTTTCTGAGCACTTAAAACCTTTGAGTATCCTCAACGATGTTGAAGGCACTATTTCGGATAATAAAATTTTGATCCCAGAGGTATTATTGAAACCTGGAAACGATATTGTTCTTAATATCTCTGCAGAAGGAATCCAAATGGGCTCAGGTAGAACAAACTTAAATTTCATGGCTGATTTCTTGAATAATCCAGTCATCAATCAAGAATCCACTAATATTTACTAAAACTATCATTTCAATTTTATGACTTCTGCATCTTCAGATATCGGATTAATCGGCCTCGCTGTAATGGGACAAAATTTAGCCCTCAATATTGCCGACCACAATTTTAACATTTCCGTTTTTAATCGTACCTACGCAAAAACAACCAAATTCCTAGAGTCCAATCCAAATACACCAGGTGTATTATTGGGATTTGAACAACTAGAAGATTTTGTCGCTTCGCTAAAAAAGCCGAGAAAAATCATCATCCTTGTTCAAGCAGGCAAAGCCACTGACGCAGTCATTGATGCGCTCATTCCCTTACTCGATAAAGAAGATATCATTATCGATGGCGGAAATGCCAAATGGGATGATACCATCCGTAGAGAAAAGGCTTTAACCGAATTAAACCTACAATTTATTGGATCCGGTGTTTCCGGTGGTGAAGAAGGTGCCCGCTTTGGCCCCTCACTCATGCCAGGAGGCTCTTTTGAAGCTTGGAAGGAACTAGAGCCGATATGGACAGCAATCGCCGCTAAGGTAGATCCTAAGACCGGGAAACCGCTTATGGGAGCCAAGCCAGGTGAGCCTGTTGAAGGAGGCGTTAGTTGCACGACTTATATCGGCGAGAATGGTGCAGGTCATTACGTAAAAATGGTGCACAACGGAATTGAATATGGAGATATGCAAATGATTTGTGAAGCTTACCATATTTTGCGAGATATTTTAAAATTGGAGCCAGTAGAAATTGGAAAAATATTTGAGGAATGGAACACAGGTCTTCTCGATTCTTTCTTAATGGAGATCACCGCAGACATTCTTCAACAAATAGATCCCAAAACAAATCAGCCTTTAGTTGATTCTGTTTTAGATACTGCAGGGCAAAAAGGAACCGGTAAATGGACATCGGTAAATGCATTAGACATGGGAGTCCCTGCACCTACGATCGCTGAAGCTGTATTCGCTCGTTGTATCTCCGCACTCAAAGATGAGCGAATCAACGCATCAAAGATTTTATCGCAACCTGCTGCCACTCCGACAATCGAAGATAAAGCCGCCTTTATCCAAGCAGTGCACGACGCCTTATATTGTTCAAAAATCTGTTCTTACGCTCAAGGATTCCAACTTATGCGTGAAGCCAATAAAGAATATGGCTGGAACTTAAACTTTGGATCTATTGCAGAAATTTTCCGTGGCGGGTGCATCATTCGTGCTGCTTTTCTTCAGAAAATCACTGAGGCCTTTGATAAAAATAGTGCTTTGGAAAACCTTTTGCTCGATGATTATTTCAAACAAGCAATCGATACTGCCGAAGGTAATTGGCGTTTAGTTATTAGCCAGTCTGTGTTAACAGGCATACCTGTACCGACATTCAGCTCTGCCCTTGCCTACTACGATAGTTATCGCAGTGCCGTATTGCCACAAAATCTTCTACAAGCACAACGAGATTATTTTGGTGCACATACCTACGAGCGAGTGGATGGCCCACGTGGTGAATTTTTTCACTTTGATTGGTCTTCACCAACAGAACGCACAGAAATAAAAAGCTAAGCTAAGACAAAGAAAGCTAAGACAAGGTTTTTCCAAAATAAGCGAGTAACCACATTTCCGTCCAAATTCTAAAACATCCTTCGGGCGAGATTTGTCCTTTTTCCTCATTATTGGGCATATTAAGAAAACCCATGTCTTGGTTTTCTCTTTCTAATTCCCGCTGCAGCTTATTGGTCTTTGTGAGTATATCTTCATCGAGTAGAGCCCATTTGTCTGCGGTCTTCTCTATAGCCTTTCGATGCTTTTTTAAAAGTTGTTTTAAAGAATGACAAAGAGGGAATCGGTTTACTGACCAATGTTTAGGATAAAATCCTCCAAAAGGCATATTTTGATTATCCATAATCAAGTTTTCACCTGAAACTTTCGTACTCAAAAGCGAATAAAAAAGCTTTATTTGATTATGGGCATTGGGAATAAATAAAATATTCAGGCGAATTTTTTGAGTCTCATCCAAAAAAATTGCCTGCCGTATCGTAATATGTGATACAATTTGAGCTTTTAAAGTTTCTTCAAATTTAAATCCTTCTTTTGAAAGCAATTCTTTTACTTTGAGTACCTCTTTATTTAAGGGCCATAAATTTTCATCTGTATCATTTTTATATTTTGGAAACAATTCCATCTCACTTATATTCAACATATGAATAGAAATTTTATAAAATAAAGTTTCTAAGATAAACCATAGTGCTAAGCCACTCACGAAATGCACCCATTCTGGACGACTTGACCACTCGAAGAAGGTCAAGATTAAGCTAAACACACAAGCAAAGCTGATCCAGCGTATCCAATGGTTGGCTAATCCCAAAAATCGCATCGGTAGCTGTTTATTTAAAAAATAGGTTATTATATAAACCGCCAATAAAAGCAGCGTCAGCTCTATGCTTACGAACATAATTTAAAATGAAATACTTACGAATTTAAATGTGCTTAATTAAGCCTTAATGGCATAATCACACATAGAAATTGGTTAAGCGTCTTAACTAAACCAGGACTTAATTCATCCTTAAATTCAAAGAAAATTTCGTCATGATTTAAGGCTCTTAACGGCTCCATTAAAAACGTAGGATTAAAAGCAATTTGCACATCCGGTCCATCATAGGCAATACCCATAGATTCATGTGATTCACCATATTCGGCTGAAGATCCCATAATCTCCATCAAATTATTACTCATTTTCAATTTAATTGAATTACTTTTCTCTGATGTCACCAAAGCTGCACGATGCACACACTCCAAAAATAGTTCACGTTCCACTTTTATGCGGTGCTCGATCTCCTTAGGTATGACTTGTCGATAATTCGGGAAATTGCCTTCAACAATTTTGGAGACCAAATAAATATGGTCGATCAATCCACTGTTCCCCTCTTCGTCTTCTATCGCAATTTCAAAAGCTACTTGCCTATCATTGAAAGCAATCTTCACGCCTTCACCTTTACCCACAAGACGTTCGATCTCCGAAACCGTTTTTGCTGGAAGTATCAAGTTACCTGAATCCTTGGAATCCGATTCTAATTCATAAGAAGTCAAAGCTAAGCGACGACCATCAGTCGCTACTAAAGTTAAATTTTCGTCTGAGAAATTAAAATACACACCATTAAGAATGTAGCGATTTTCGTCTGACGATTGTGCAAAAGACACACTCTTAAGCATATTTGCTAAATCGTTTTGCTCTAATTTAAATACATGCTGATTTTCGAAAGATGGTAAAGGTGGAAACTCATCTGTCCCTATTCCCATTACCTTAAAGATTGAGCCTCCAGATGTGATTTTTGCTTGGTTGTTAGCCGCTAATTGAAAAAAGACTTCCTGTTGAGGTAATTCTTTTACAATCGTTGCCAATTTTCTGACCGGCAAAGTGATACTCCCTTCACCGGAAACGTCTGCAGTGATTCGGCAACGTATTCCAATATCTAAATTTGTAGTTGTCAGTGATATGTGATCCGCACTCGCTTCGATTAATACGTTTCCTAGGATCGGCATAGCTGATCGTGTGCCCACTACATTGAGTACTTGTTGTAAACCATTACTAAAATGATCTTTGTTGATTTTGAATTCCATAATATTTTAAAAATACTAACACTTTTGTATTACCTATAAAGATAATAATTATTTAATATATAAATCTCTTATTAATAGTATAGGTGGTGAATATCTTAATAAAGTGATAAAAGCTTTTTTATCAATGATTTAAAATATTTATTCGTGTGTAAAGAGAATGGGAAGAATTGTGAATACTGTGAACAATAAGTTGAATAAATCTTTTTAATAAGTGCAGGCACATTCTATACACATTGTATACACAGTCATGTTTAGGAAATATATTTATTTTAAGGAGTCTAAATATTTCCAAAATGAATCTTCTTGTTCCGCTAAGAATTCTTCATTAACAGGTAACTTGGTTCTGAATATGAAATCCGATAAAGTGTTTTTGTGTAAAATATAATGTGCAAAAAGCTGGTCTTTGATCAGTTCAAAATAAATTCTAAAATCATTCGCACGAACACGATAATATACAGTATTATCTCTATGAAAGGATCTTAATTCTTCACTAGAATGCTCTAATTGCTCCTTTGTAATTGAACTGATAATCTCCGCAATTTTCATTTGTTCCGTTATCTCGAGTTGATTTAACTCTTTCATGCTTTGCTCACTAAAATTGACTTGATACATATTTCTGTCAGATTCTTTTTTATATTCAGGAGATTAATTTTATTATGCCAACTATAACTCTCAGCTTTGACCTAAATAATCGACTTAAAGTCAAAAAAGATAAAGCAAATAGCTACGATTCTTGTATAATTTATGATTCTGCTGAAAATAAAAATTTCTTAGATAAACTCCATTGGCAAAATAAAGACTACGATTGTTATATTGACTATCATTCTAATCATACATCCCCCGATCTTTTTTTAACCTGGGATGCTTTGCAATCGGCCGAAAAAACCGAAGCACTCACAAGCCTACTAGATTTAATAGAACCTTATTTAATCAATATTTCTTACTTAAAATTTAATCAAACAGACTATGTCTATCGCTTTAGAAATAAAAAAGAGCGAAATACTCAAATTTATAAAAATGATAGAAACATTATTTACCAAAGTCAGTTATGTTCTACGATTAAAGCGATTAGACGAATCAAAGAGAAAATTTCGAATGATCCAATAACTTTAAACTTTGGAGCGGTTGAATACATCTTGCCCAGTCATTTTGGTTTTTGTTTAGGAGTACAAAATGCCATAGAAAGGGCCTACGAAACGATTGCAAATTATCCAGACAGACGGATTTATATGCTGAGCGAACTCATTCATAACCCATTCGTAAATAATGATTTAAATAAAAGAGGCTTAAAATATTTACAAACAGATAAGGGACAATGGCTCGATGCAGACGGGAAAGCGGTTGTAGATATGTCTGACATATCGGCCCTCTGGAATCAGTTAAAACTCAATGATATTGTCATCATTCCAGCATTTGGTGCAACGCATGAAGATAAAATTCGTCTGATTAAAAAAGGCATTTCCTTAAAAGAGTTTGATGCAACCTGCATGCTTGTCGAAAAAGTATGGAAAGCGATTAAGAAGCATTCCGAAGAAGGATTTACGACTTTAATTCATGGAAAATATTACCATGAAGAAACAAAAGCCACTTTTTCAAATGCATTAAGTTATGGACCTGCCTTAATTTTAGCAGACATCGAGGAAGCTAAATTATTAGGTTCTATTATTATGGCTCCAAAGGAGGCAAAGCGAAAGTTATTTGATAAACACTTTATAAATCGATGCTCTCCCGGGTTTAATCCGGACACGGATTTAGAAAAAATAGCCGTTGTCAATCAAACCACCCTCTTACGCAATCTAACCATAGAAATTATTAACTATTTCCGTGAATTAATCATTGAGAAATATGGAGAAGCCAATCGAAGAGAGCATCTTTGGGACAATGAAAAAGGAGATACTTTATGCTATGCTACACAAGTCAACCAAGACGCATTAATCAAAGCCTTATCAACAGACTTAGATCATGCTTTAGTCATAGGTGGAAAAAATAGCTCGAATACCTACCAACTATACCAAATTTGCGCACGTCAATCAGGCGAAAAAGCGCATTACATTCAATCCGAAGCCAATATCCAGTCTATCGATACGATAAATCATTATGTTTATAGCCAAAGCGGAGATAACACCGAACAAACTCGCCCTTTTATCAACACAGAGCTCAGCACAGAGACCCATGCCAATGGGCAGCCGAAGCAAAAGAAACCCGTACGTATATTAATCACTGGCGGGGCCTCCTGCCCAGATGGGATAATTCAGCAAGTCATCAGTAAAATTAACGAATTTTTTCCAAAAGAAGAACTACGCTCTATGGAATCCGTTTTAGATGAACTAAACGAAATTAAGGAACTTGAAGAATCCAAGAATGGATAGATAGATCAATCCATACAAAGTATCGGATCAGTCAGAGATCACCAATTCACCTGTTAAAGAATTCACCGATACATCGGTAATATTCACATCAACCAATTCGCCAATCAATCGTTCACTCGCCGGGACGATCACTTTTCGAAAGCCTCTGGTACGACCCTGATACATATTATCGCCACGCTTCGCCTTCCCTTCCAGCAAAACTTCTTGAGTCGTTCCGATCAAAGATTGATTCCTAGCCAAGGATGAGCGACTTAAAATATTGAGTAAAATTTGATTTCGTGTTTCTTTTATCTCCTTAGAGATCGGGTCACCTTCCGGTTCGGCCGTGGTTCCAGGGCGAACGCTGTATTTGAAAATATAAGCCATATCAAAACCGATCGATTCAAAAGCCGAACGAGTGGCTTCAAAATCTTCATCGGTCTCTCCAGGGAAGCCGACAATTATATCTGTGGATATATAGATATCTGGGCGGATCGCTCGTAATTTTTCAATAATTTCTCGAAACTTCTCAATACTGTAAGGTCTACGCATCGCTTTAAGAATGGAATTGCTTCCACTTTGCATGGGAAAATGTAAGTATTCGCACAACTTAGGCAGTCTTTGGTAGCATTCAATTAAATCATCTTTAAAGCCAACAGGATGCGGACTTGTAAATCGAATCCGTTCGATTCCATCAATCGCATTTACTTTTTCTAATAACTGCACAAAGGGGCTTTTTTTATCAACAAAAGGAAATTCTCTCACCGCATATTGATTCACGATTTGTCCGAGCAAAGTCACCTCCCTAGTTCCTTTATTGGCTAAGCCTTTTATCTCCTCTACAATTTCATTCATCGGGCGTGCTCGTTCAGCACCACGGGTTTTAGGGACGATGCAATAAGAGCATTTCATATTACAGCCCTGCATAATACTCACAAAAGCCGATACTTTATGCACCTCATCACTATGGGATTTAATCGTATTTTGTGAGCCCGCCTCTTCTTCGATATCCACGATAGTTTCCGGTCTCGGCCCCAAGCCATTCATGCTCGCAATCATATTATCCAAATGATCAGGAACTCGGTGGAATTTCTGCGTGCCGATTACCAAATCTAAATCAGGCAAAGTGTCTACTAGGCTATCGCCTTTATTTTGTGCCATACAGCCCATGATGCCCAAAATAAGATTCGCCTTCTTCCTTTTTTTTGCGGTTATATAGCCAGCCTTCCCAATCGCTTTTTGCTCTGCCTGTTCCCGAACACTGCAAGTATTCAGTAAGATAATATCCGCTTCGCTTTCTTCCTCAATAATCGAGTAGCCTTTATTACGTAGTAAGGCCGCCACTGCCTGAGAATCTCTTTCATTCATCTGACAGCCATAGGTTTTTATATAGACTCGGTTCACGGTAAAATTGATTTATTACAGCCAAAAGAGTCTATTTCTTTATTTCTGCCAATAATTTTTTACAGATTAATCCATCTTTCTATTTGTTTATCCAATTTATAGGGACTTGCTCGAAGAAATAAACCAAACAGCCTTTACGGAATCAGGCGCTTTTATTTGAAATATCACCAGCCCAAGCCTGCCCTCATCTACCCAAGCCAGCCCAACCTAACCCTAAGTCAACTCAGGATTAAGGCCAGGCTGAAGAGAGTGAAGGGAGTGAAGAGCCGGAACAGTCCGATGAACTGCGGCTCAGTTATTGGTTGTGATTCGCGTTTATTCATTTTGAATCTGAATTTGGGAATTACATAATGAATTGGAGGCTGGATTTAATTTGTGTTTCCAGAAGCCTCTGAGATCTCAGAAGTCAGGCGATAAAAGCCAGTTGGAGTGGTTTCAGGATCAAGTCTTAAAGAACGGGTGACGGTTCCAGTAATGGCATTAGCGGCTTTTAGATAGTCGAGGATACTTAAAGTAGCCCACGGATCATGGAGGCTGATGGTGTGCTGTAGGTTAATCGTGACGTCGCTCGGTTCATTGTCTGAAACGAGGCTTAAAATATTTGTACTTGGATCGTAGCTAATTTTTAGGAAGAGATGGACTGCATCGGTCGGATCGGTGGGATCGGTCGGGTCTGTAGGATCGGTGGGATCGGTTGGATCGTTCGGGTCAGTGGGATCGGTGGGATCGACGGGGTCAGTCGGGTCGGTCAGATCAGCCACCACATTGAGGGTATAGGAGTCACGCCATGAATCATAGCTTGCCTCATGAGCCTCATCGATAGTGATGATCAATCCTCCTACAGCAGAGCCGGTGTCTTCAAAAACGTTAGTTCCCAAGTTTGGAGCAGTCCCAAGGAAGGTGATGGACGCTAAGTTATTGCAGTTTTGAAATACCTGATTGCTCAGAAAGCTTAGGTAGTCGGGTAAGACGAGATTCTCAAGGGCGCTGCAACCAAAAAAAGCTTGAAAATTAATAGTCGTGATTTTTGAGCCTTGGTCGAAGGTGAGCGTTTTTAAGGCAGTACATTCACGGAATACATGTTCAGGTAGGATAGTGACCCCTGCAGGAATGTTGATACTGACTAAGCTCTTACAGTACGCAAATGCGAAACTACCCACGGAACTTACTGAATCGGGTAAGTCGAGATTGATCAGGACGGTTTCAGAAAAAGCGGAACGACCTACGGTGGTTAGGGAGTCGGGTAAGTCGATACTCTCAAGGGAGGTGCACTGATAAAAAGCAGCCGTATCAATAGTCGCGAGTTTTGAGCCTTCTGAACCTTGGGCAAAGGTGACCGTCTCTAAGGCAGAACATTCGCGGAATAGATTGACAGGAAGCACGGTGACCTCTGAAGAAATGGTGGCACTGACTAAGCCAGTACAGTTATTAAATGCGCTACTACCGAGGATGGTTACTGAGTTGGGTAAGTCGATATTCTCAAGGGAGGTGCACCCATAAAAAGCATCCTGACGAATAGTCGTGACTTGTGAGACTTCGGCAAAGGTGACCGTGCTTAGGGAAGCACAGCCGTAAAACGCATTCTCTTTAATAACTTTAAGGCTATTCGGAATCGTCACCGAAGTGATTACTGAACCCCCAAATCCTTGCACCCCTATTTCCGTAACGGGAAGATTATTGTGCGTGGCGGGGATGTCCACCGCTCCCGTAATCGTTGAGGTATCGACTGCGGACACCGAATATCCGGTCTTGTCATTGAGCAAGGTGAATTCTAGATCGGCGAGTGTCGCAGCAGAGAGACTGAACGAGCCCAAGCTCAAGCTTAACCCTAAACCTAGCAGTGCTAGAGTAAAGAGAGTGAAGAGGCGGGAAAGGCTGAAAGGGCTGAAAAGGCTGGAGCATTTCGCACGAAAGCATCGAAGGTATAAGAAAGGGATGCTTGTTTGTTTAAATAGAAACAAAGGCTTTTTTATCGAGACTCTGCAGTTGATTTGATTATGCATAATACAAATTTATAGAAGTTGAGATAACTCGATTCATTATAACTCGATTTATTCGATTCATTAAAAGGGACTTGATTTATCAATGTTGATTAAGCTCGATCGATTAAAAGAGCTTTGCTTGCAAATAAGAGACCCTTAGGCGTTATTTATTCCCTAAATTTTCTAATGCTTTAGTGATTCGCAGCTATTTGCTGTGATGTGCTTGGTGTGGGCCAGCGGTTCTTCCGTATGGCTTGGTCTCGCCTCGCTGCGGACTTTTATTGCCCTTACTTCTTTTGCTCCGCAGACCTAAACCTAAATTAGGTTTGGCTTGGTCTTTGGGGTGGAGACTTGGGATAGCGTTCCCATAAGTCATTGAGGGAACCCAGTACAAGTGATGGGGTGTCCTCGAGGCGTTGTTGGTGACAATGCCCCGCCCCTAATAATAAGCAGGGAACACCAATAGACTTTGCGACTTCAAAATCATGCAGGGTATCACCAATCAAAAGAATCTCTTCGGCTTTCCAAGGGCATTGTTGAATCCACTGTTTCGCACGGTGGACTTTGCCATCGGCATAAATATTATCCGTACCGAGTAAATTGTCGAAATAGTGCTGAATGCCAAAATGAGTGGTGCCAATTTCAAGTGCTTGTTGATGAGCGGCTGACAAAATAGAATGCGAGAGCCCACTCGCTCGACTGGCTTGAAAAATTTGATGCACCCCATCATGTAGGCGACATTCTTCAAGCCAACGAGACTCATAAGCGGCAATGAATTTTTGGCTTATTGCTTCAAAATTGGCTTTATCAGTCTCAAAGCCAAGAAATTGATAAAAATGGATAACGGGGAAATTAAAATGCGTGCGGTAACTGTCTAATGAAATTTGAGCCATGCCTTGCTCTGCTAGTAAGGTGTTTAGCACTTCAACACAGAGCCAGCTATCATCGAGCAGGGTTCCATTCCAGTCCCATAAAATATGTTTATACTGCTCGATCATCCATCCAATAAATCAGGGTGTTTTCGGAAGAGGATGGTTGGCGCTTGAAGTAAACAAAGGAAAATCAAGGAGCCTTCAAATCCAGGAACCCCTAAACGTTCCCCTCTTTCCGCAGATTCTATGTAGGAAAACATAACCACAACAATCATTAGAAATACAAAGCCGATGGAAAGCAGGATTAAGGCCCCGTAACAGATGCGCCATGTAATGCCGGCTAGCTTCTGATAGGGTAATTGCACCCATAAGGCGAGCAATCCATAGTAAAAGATTTTAAAATAAGGGTACCACGTGCTATCCGAAGACAGTGAACGAATTTCCCCAAAGGCGAGCAAGAGCAACAAAGCACTGAATAAAAAGCCACCCCAACGAGCATACTCAAGTCCACGCTCTAAGGAGGTTTGTGCCGATGGTTTTGGAGTTTTCATAACTTTTGGGAGGACGGAGGAAAAACCAATTTATGTGAACATATTTTCATTTAAACTTGATTTTTGTTTTTTGCTTTCTATCTTCGTATCAAAACTAAATTTAAACAAAAGACAAATCATGGCAGGAAAAGCAGAAATCCAAAAAAAAGCAGCCAACAAGGTGGCAAACGATAAAAATCTCAATCTAGCGATCTCCGGAATTAATAAACAATTTGGCCCAGGAGCCTTGATGCGTTTAGGGGAAGCGACAAAAATGGAGGTGGATAAAATTTCTACGGGCTCGATTGCGATTGATTTGGCACTGGGCATAGGGGGCCTACCTAAAGGGCGTGTTTGTGAGATTTATGGGCCAGAAAGTTCAGGTAAAACAACCTTTTGTCTTAGTATCATCGCAGAAGCCCAAAAACAGGGCGGTAATGCGGTATTTATTGATGTAGAGCACGCCTTAGACCCAAAATATGCGAAAGTTGTCGGTGTGGATTTAGAAAATTTAATGGTGTCTCAACCAGAATGTGGCGAAGATGCGCTGAATATCACCGAAACATTGATTCGTTCAGGTGCAATCGACATTATCGTGATCGATTCCGTGGCCGCTTTGGTCTCTAAAAATGAATTGGACGGTCAAATGGGCGATTCCACAGTAGGGTTGCAGGCAAGAATGATGAGTCAGGCGATGCGTCGTCTTACTGGAGCGATCAATAAAACGCAATGTGTGGTTTTATTCACGAACCAAATTCGTGAAAAGATAGGGGTGATGTTTGGAAGTCCAGAGACACAACCAGGCGGTCGTGCTTTGAAATTTTTCTCTTCAGTTCGCTTGGATATCCGAAGAATTGGTCAAATTAAAGAAACCTCAGGCAAGGTGATCGGTAATCGAACACGCTTGAAAGTGGTGAAAAACAAAGTCGCCCCCCCTTTTACGGATTGTGAATTTGATATCATGTACAATGAAGGTATCTCTCATTCGGGTTCATTAGTGGATCTAGGGGTTGAGCATAAGATTTTAGAAAAGAAAGGGTCTTGGATTTCCTTTAAAGGTGAAATGGTAGGACAAGGGAGAGAAGCGGCCAAGCAAGCGATCATGACAGATCCTAAATTAGCCGATGAACTCACTGGTTTGATCTTAGACAAAGTACACCCTAAAGTAGGTGAATCTATCGCAAGTTCGACTGAAGAAGATTCGGACTAAGAAGAGTAAGACAGCGAGTTGACTGAATCACAGTCTTGACCTAAGGCACTTTTATTGGAAAGTAGCAGGATACTATGCTTGCTACGGACACTATTGTTGCATTATCCACTCCTGTTGGAGAATCGGCTCTCGCTATTATACGACTGTCTGGCCCACTCTGCTCAGAAATCGAGATGGCAATTTGCGGGCGAAGCAAATCGCTAGAGCCAAGGCGGGCAACATTATGTAAGTATATAGATGTCAATGGATTAGAAATCGATACGGGGGTCTATATTGCCTATCCAGAAAATGCTTCGTTCACCAATGAAGCGATGCTTGAAATAATGCCTCATGGAAATCCATTGATTATACAAAAGCTTTTAGAAGATCTGATTACACGCGGTTGCCGTATGGCTGAACCTGGGGAATTCACTCGCCGAGCTTTCCTTAATGGAAAAATAGACCTCAGTCAGGCGGAGGCAGTGGCGGATATGATTCATGCACGTTCTAATTTCAGTCTAGAAGTGGCCCGCCGCCAACTCAATGGCTCAATCGGGCAGAAAATGTCAGAATTAACCGATCAACTTTTAGAAATATTAGCTGAATTAGAGGCTTATATCGATTTTCCTGAAGAAGATTTGCCCGAAGCTTCCGATGCAGGGCCGATTCATGACTTGAGCCGACTGATTCAGCAGGTGAATGATTTGATTGAGACCCACCACTACTCCGCCCTACTCCAAGAAGGAATTAAAACCGTGATTATTGGGGCACCTAATGCGGGAAAAAGTAGCCTTATCAACACCTTGGTTGGCTCTCAAAGGGCCATAGTCAGTGATATTCCGGGGACCACTCGTGATTTTATCACTTCTTATATCATGTTGAAGGATTATCGTGTTGAAATTATTGATACGGCTGGATTGCACACAGCTGAGGATGAGATTGAGCAGCAGGGAATCAAAAAAACAATGGAATTAGCCCAAAATGCGGACTTTTATTTAGTGATTGTCGATCATTGCCAGCCCTCCCCTAGTTTGCCCGATTCTATTCAGGCAGAATTTAATTCCAAAAATACTTTAGTCATTGAGAATAAGATAGATCTGGAATCAAAACATTCCCAAAAAGAATTCCTCGCTGACTGCCAGCACTGCCCTATTTCCTTGAAGACCCATACAGGAATTGATGATTTTAAAGAGGCTATGCTAAAACTGATCGACCAAGGCATCGCCCTACCCAAAGGAACGGATGCAATTGTACTGAATGCACGTCATACACTTGCCTTAAAACAGGCTAAAATATCTTTAGAAAAAGCATTGGAAGGTGTTCATAGTCAAGAACTTAACGAATTAGTATCTGTAGAACTACGCTCAGCGATAGAAGGCTTCAGTCAAGTGGTTGGTAAAATTGAGAATGATGCAATGCTTGATAAATTGTTTCAAAAATTTTGTATCGGAAAATGAGTGCGCATCCCCTATTCCATTTAGATAAAGCTTATGATGTGATTGTCTGCGGCGCAGGTCATGCCGGCTGTGAAGCCGCCCTAGCCTCTGCACGTCGTGGTGCGAGCACCCTACTCCTAACTGGTAATTTAGATACGATTGCTCAAATGAGTTGTAATCCTGCGATCGGCGGACAAGCCAAGGGTCACATGGTTCGAGAAATCGATGCACTTGGCGGAGAAATGGCGATGAATACGGATGCTACAGCGATCCAGTTTCGTTTACTCAATGCGTCCAAAGGGCCTGCTGTCCAAGCTCCTAGAGCTCAATGCGATAAAAAAGCCTACCAATTCCGCATGAAGCAATCAATTGAATGGCAGGATAATTTAGATGTCTTTCAAGCGCTAGTTGATGAGTTAGTCATGAATAATGGGCGTGTTGTCGGTATCAAGACCAATTTAGACGTAGAATTTAAAGCTAAAACCGTTATTGTCACCACAGGTACTTTCTTACGAGGTCTTATGCATGTGGGCCAAAATAAGAATGAAGGCGGGCGTATGGGCGATTTTTCGGCTAAAGGGCTGTCTAAATCATTTATTGAGGCAGGTATTGAATTAGAACGCCTCAAAACAGGGACTCCAGCACGTATTTTAGGCAGAACAATCGATTTTTCTCAATTAGAGGAACAAAAGGCGGATGAAAAGCCAACCTTGTTCGGTTTTTACGACACACGTTCGCCCGAGGAATTGTTCCACGTGGAACATTATGGCGAAAAGCGTTTGGGTTGGGCACCTGGATCAGAGCCGATGTCTTGTTGGACAACCTACACGGGTGCGGATACTGAAGCGATTATTAAGGCTAACTTGCATTTATCGCCGATGTATTCGGGTGAGATTGTCGGTAGGGGTCCTCGTTATTGTCCAAGTATCGAGGATAAAATAGTAAGATTTTCGGATAAAGACCGTCATATGTTGTTTTTGGAGCCAGAGGGCCGTCACACCAATGAGTGGTATATAAATGGCTTATCGACTAGTTTACCTCTTGCGGTACAGATAGAAATGCTGCGAAGCATAAAGGGATTGGAAAACGTGCATATACTACGGCCAGCGTATGCAGTGGAATACGACTTTGCACCACCGACACAATTATATCCATCGCTTGAATCAAAGAAGGTAGAAAATTTATTTTTTGCGGGACAGATCAATGGGACATCGGGTTATGAAGAAGCGGCGGGGCAGGGACTGGTTGCCGGAGTGAATGCAGTACAGAAAGTCCGAGGCGAGGAGGCGATGGTTTTGGGGCGTGATGAATGCTATATTGGTGTACTGATTGATGATTTGGTCTCTAAGGGGACACAGGAGCCATACCGCATGTTTTCGAGCAGAGCGGAGCATCGATTACTCTTCAATCATCCGAGCGCGGAACTGCGATTGCTCAAACACGCTAAAAAGCATAAATTGTTGAAAGACAGTCGGATAAAAGCGATCGAAGAGAAACAACAAACGATTGAGCATTGGGTGAAATATTTAGAAAAAGAGTACCATAAAGGGGATTCTTATGCGACTCATGTGAGACGTAGCCGAGATAAAAGCAGCTTTCCTGAAGACCTTGCGGGCTTATCGGAAGCGGTGCAAGATGAGGTGTTTTATCGAGTGGCCTTTAAGGGTTATTTGCAGCGTGAGATGAAGCAGGTGGATAAGCTAAAGCATATTGATAAGATCAAAGTGCCTCAATCACTGGACTACGCAAAAGTGAAAGGTTTGCGAGCGGAGAGTGGGGAGAAGTTGGCTGAAATCCAGCCACAGACTTTGGGGCAAGCTAGCCGAATCAGTGGGGTGAATCCTGCAGATATCAGTATATTAATGGTGACTATCGAAGCGATGAGTCGAAAAGCGGCCGAGGCAAAAAAAGCAAAAAAAGCTT
The DNA here is from genome assembly GCA_029248665.1 of Opitutia bacterium. GTDB lineage: Bacteria > Verrucomicrobiota > Verrucomicrobiia > Opitutales > Coraliomargaritaceae. The sequence continues at coordinate 23,866 of JAQWIW010000025.1, forward strand.
AATGCTCGAAGCTTGAATTAAAGGCTTAAAATTGGTCGGTAATTAATACGGTGGCGGGTTCAGTCGCGGTTAATTGAATTTCCGAGGTATATGGTAGAAGGGCGGTATCTCCCAATTGGATATTCTGCTGAGAAAGTGAATCGGTGACTTGTCCTTGGGTGACGTGGATGAGTCGAGGGCTTTGATTGGCGGGCAATATAAGTGGTGCGCAATCCGGAGTGAGGGTGTGCCCAGTAATTCGGAATTGCGGGCTATCTACTAAAATGGATGAGGGGCCTTTAATACGCACAGGCTTAATAGGCAAGTCATTGATAATCAATGATTTAGTGCATTTATCTTGATGGAGTTCTCTTGGAGTGCCATCGAGCCCTAGCCGGTTCCAATCATAGGCACGATAGGTGGTGTCAGAGTTTTGCTGAATTTCGAGGATGAGATTACCTCCGCCGATAGCATGAAGGGTTCCGCTTTCGATTAAATAAGAATCGCCCGCTTGAGTTTTTGTGCATGCGAGTAGGGGCTCTAGGCGGTTTTGCTCAATAGCCTTTGTAAAATCGCTAAGGCTGGTCTGAGGAATAAGCCCGAGATAGAGTTGTGCGTTGGGGTCACTTTCAAGAATATACCAGTTTTCTGTTTTAGGCTCTCCGTTGAAAAGAGGAGCGATGTCTTTTGGAGGATGCACTTGTACGCTGAGAGTGTCTTTGCAATCGAGCCATTTAACTAATATGGGAAAGGGCGTGTGTTGCTTGTATTGAGGTCCCATTATCTCAGCTCCGTAGGATTCGAGCAATTGTTTGAGAGTTTTTCCCTTGTGAGGGCCTTCTGCCACTATGGATTGGTCTGCTTTTCGATCGACAATCTCCCAACTTTCACCGATTGGCTTGTCGTGAGGAATGGAGCGATCTAAGCGGGTGGCGAGCTTTTGACCTCCCCACACTCGCTCTTTGTAAATGGGCTTGAAGATGAGTGGATTCATGGGCTGGCTTTAATTAAAATAGATTCTTTTAATTGTCTCTATAGTAGGGTTTTTGCAAGCGATAATTTAGATTGTCTTGTAGATAAAATCACTTTTTATTCGTTCCTATTGAAGACAAAACCTAAGCCCAAGCGTAAAAAGATTACTACTCAAGAAAGGACGGTGCCACCTCAAAAATTTATGGCCGTTCTCTTAATAACACTATCCGCACTGGTGTTGCTTTCTATTCTTGATTATTCTCAAGAACAATTCCATGGGACTGACCCTGAGAATGCGAATTGGATCGGTCAATTTGGGGCGATTGTGGGACATTACGGATTTCATAATTTGGGTGCAGCTCTTTGGCTATCTCCTTTTTTAATGGGCTTTCTTGGTTATCGCTTCTTTTTTGAGCAGAAGCGGGGGCTTCGTATACGACAATTTATTTTAGCGATCGTCAGCGTCATTGCTTTGTCGGGCTTGTTCGCCATTTTTGAATCTTTGGAACTTTTAGGTTTTGTCGCCAATGGTTTGAGCGATCAGTTGACTTCAGGATTGGGGGGCACTCTTGGTAATTTGATGGTGCTCCAATTTTTGGAACCTGTTTTAGGTCCTTTGGGAAGCATTCTTATTTTCTCAATGGCCTTAGCGAGCAGTCTTTATATCGGGCTGGGAGATAATTTAGGCTCGTTGAGTCGCTTATTTCTGACTGGGGCATCCTATGTGTTGGGTCAGTTATATAATGGGGTGAAGTTTCTCGCTCAGGGGATCTATTCAGTGATCAAAGCAATTATTGATGGGCTTCGTGGCCTGCTTGATTGGCTGATTAAATTTTTCAGTAATATCCATATAGGCAAAAAGGCAGGAGGAACCGAAGTGCAAGCGGTCAATGAAAAGAAAAGCAGCGCAGGTGATTTGTTGGATCAAGCGATCGAGGAGTCTGGCCCAGTGGTTCGTCAGCCGGCAACTGCTTCGGTGCTTGAGAAAAAGCCAGTAGTGGAAACAGAAGCGAAGAAGCCGCCATTGGACCCTGCAATGTTTAAAATTGTCAAAGGGGAGAAGACGGAGAAATCAGTGGCATCAATTCCAGAGCGGCGTGGTGATTATGTTTTTCCGACAATTGATTTACTACAAAATGTCCCAATGCCTGCGGATCAGGCAAACGAAGACCATATGGGTATGATGGAAGCCTTGGTGCAAACCCTAGATGAGTTTGGCGTGAAGGTGGTGCCTGGAGAAATCTTTACTGGGCCGGTAATCACTCGCTATGAGGTGACCCCTGCGGCGGGTGTGCGTGTGGAAAAAATTGTGAATTTAGATAAAAATATCGCTTTGGGTCTGAAAGCCTTATCGGTTCGTATTTTAGCCCCTGTGCCGGGCAAGGGTACTGTCGGTATTGAGGTGCCTAATCGCATCTCTCAGGCGGTGTGTATGCGAGATATTATTGAATCAAAATCGTGGGCAGATGCGAATGCGGAGATTCCAATCGTCTTGGGTAAGGATGTAACGGGTAAGCCTATGGTTGCCGATTTGACCAAGATGCCTCACGTATTAATCGCGGGTTCTACGGGATCGGGTAAAACAGTGTGCATCAATGCGATCATTGCTTCTTTACTGTATCACTCTGGGCCTGAGGATTTGCGCTTCATTATGGTGGATCCTAAGGTGGTAGAAATGCAGTTGTATAATTCTTTGCCCCATATGTTGATTCCGGTGGTGACAGAGCCGAAAAAAGTGCCGGGTGCATTGAAATGGTTGATTGCTGAAATGGATCGGCGTTATCAAATTTTTGCCAAGACTAAGGTACGTAATATTGCAGGCTTTAATGCAAAAATATCTAAGGACAAAGCTGAGCAGGAACGAGCTAAGGAATTAGAAGCGGAGATGACTGCAGAAGAGCGTGCAGCGGCATCACAGATTGAGGTGCCGAGAGATGATGATGCCTTCGAAGTCCCTAAGAAAAAATTGCCCTATATCGTATGTATTATTGATGAGTTGGCGGATTTGATGATGGTTGCCCCTGCGGATATTGAGACGGGGATCGCACGGATTGCCCAGTTGGCAAGAGCGGCGGGGATTCATTTGATTTTGGCGACACAAAGACCTTCTGTGAATGTGATTACGGGTGTGATTAAGGCTAATTTACCGAGCCGTATTGCTTTTAAGGTAGCATCAAAAATAGATAGTCGAACAATATTGGATGGCAGTGGAGCGGAGGCCCTGATCGGCAAAGGAGATATGCTCTTCATTCCTCCAGGTACGTCTAATTTAGTGCGAGCACAAGGAGCCTTTGTTTCCGACGATGAAATTAATGGAATTGTCGATTTTCTTAAGGTGAAAAATGAGCCACCTGTATTTGCTGAAGCAGTACAACGGCAGATTGATTCGAGCGATGAAGAGGGAGGCGGTCTTCTCGAAGGCGAAGATGACGAGATGCTGAACAAGGCCTTGGAGGTTTTGAAGTCTTCTAAGCGTGCCTCAACATCGATGCTACAAAGGCGTTTGCGAATCGGTTATAATCGTGCGGCTCGCCTTATGGAGGATTTGGAAGATCGAGGGATCGTGGGACCAGAAAATGGCTCAAGCCCTCGAGAAATTCTCGTTGACTTGGATATGCTTTAGACTTGGAGCGTGGCTCGTGGCTAAGGCCTGATAAAAGTCTTTGTATTCGCCATTTTGTGCGACAAGGGCGAGGGCCAAAGCATCCAGCAGGTCATCGGGTTGCCAAGGGCAAGGGGTTTTTTCAGCCTTAGGCTTAATCGGTGCGTTTGGGTAGTGCCCCAAATGATGTTTGATTAATTTGTGTCGAAGGCTTCGCCCGAGTTCTGTTTTTTTTGAGGGCTCGACTATGCTATTTCCATTGAGTTGCTTGAAGGCAATTTCTGGGTGGTATTCAAGCATTTGCTCGGAAGGGATGGCCGGATCATTCGCTTCACGCATTTTGGGAAATAAGTTGTAACATTGTTTCGAAATCTTTTTCCCGCTGATGGATTGAGAGCGTTGGCAGGCCTCTAAATAGTCTTGGGCGATGAGGGCTTCTTGAGGGGGCGCAGGAAATACTCGGGAGTGCCATTTTCCAAGTTCTGATTTCGCATATCGATCGAACGGCCTTGGGCTTTTATCGCCTGCTTTATAAAGAATCATATCAATGAGAATAATGGCCTGTTTAGGGGCTTTTCTCAGAAAAGGTTGAAGCGTTTCTGTGTAGTGTATTTGGGCGGGGTGATCAGACTGAAGCCAAGCGATTATCCATCCGCCACGACAGCCATCGATTCCTATCCAATGGTTTGCTTTGGCTCCTTGGGTGGATGAATCTAGCTCGAGTGCTTCGTCTTGGTCTGCGTGTGTATGATCAGTCACGTTCTATAGATAAATCAGGAATGTGATTAAAGGCAATACGCATGGGAGCTGCTTCGGCCGTTTTTTGGGCGATCATGGCATGGCCATAGCAAATTGAGCGACTCCCGTAGCGTTGTTTGATTTGGTCGATGGTTTGGAGCAGTTTCGCTCGTTGCTGTTCTTCGTGGGTTTCAAATAAGGATGGGGTGTGATTATGGGCATGGACGAGTCCCATAAGCGTGATAGAAACTTTAGTTGGATTAGGAGTCATGGAAGGACGTGTCTCCCAAAGCATATTCATCAGTTTCGCTAGGGTTAAGGTGTCCTGAGTGGGTGAACAGCGAACTTCTTGGCCCCAACGCCATTCAAAGCCAAATTTAACCTGCAAGATGAGATGCCCTGCGAAATAATTATTCATGCGTAAGCGATGGCAGGCTTTTTCGAGCATGCGGTGTAGAGTGGAAAAAGCCCCATTGAAAGTTCTTAGTGTTGGCGGTAAGACATGGGAGTGTCCAAAACTTCGTTTGTGGGTACTTTGTTCAGGTAGGGCAATCCCTCTGAGGGCATACCAAAAGCGATCGCCTTCAATGGAACCCCAAATCCGATGCAGTGTGCCGCGATCTGCTTGGCAGAGACTGGCGACATCTAAGATCCCGTGGTTTTTGAGGCGAATGAGCATGCGAGCACCAATCCCAGTAATGTCATTTAAATCAAGAGAATCTAAGGCTTGAGGAAGTTGGGGGTGGTCGATGAGCATCAGCCCATTCGGCTTCTTCATTTTACTAGCGAGCTTGGCGATAAATCGATTGGGGGCGATTCCAATGGAGGCGGTGATATAAGGACCGATCGTTTTTTTAAGGGCGGTCTTAATCGCCTCTGCTTTTTCTATGGCGATTTTCGGCGATTGCCACTTGGGAGGAAGCCGTCCATACATCTCATCTATCGATAAAACTTCATCAACAAAGATGATTTCGTGTATAGTTTTGGTAATTAGGTTATGAATAGCGACATATTTTTCGTGTTTTGCTTGAATGAATTCAATTTCCGGGCATAAGACCCGAGCTTGGCGGACGGGAACGCCAGTTTTTACCCCGTAGTGCTTGGCTTCGTAACTTGCTGCAATACAACTAGTTGTTTCGACATTAATACTGGGAACAATAGCGATAGGCCGCCCTCTTAAATGAGGGTGACTTTCTTGTTCGACTGAGGCATAGAAGCTGTCGAAATCAATGAATAAGTACCGTAGCGCCATAGAATGAAGCTAAAGTAATAAAGAAAGAAGGGGGAAGGCATCAAGTAAATAGTGAACAAAAGTACACTATTTTAAGAAAAGAGGTCAATTTGTGGGGATTCTGTGGCAGGGTCGGCCATCTTTTTCATTTTGCCCTTTTTTGCGGTTGGCATAGCAGTGGCGGTGGTTTTATCCGCGGGTGCCTTGGGTGTGGTTTGCTGACTGTTGTTTTCTAAATGGTCGAGAATAGTTTTGGCACGATCAATCACAGAGCTGGGGAGTCCGGCGAGGCGAGCGACTTGAATTCCGTAGGAGCGATCGGCGGGCCCTTTGATAATTTGTCGAACAAAGATAATTTCGTCGTTCCATTCTTTAACCGCGATGGAAAAGTTTTGGAGTTTGCTAAGGCTTTGGGAAAGTTTGGTGAGTTCGTGGTAGTGGGTAGCAAAAAGGGTGCGGGGGCCGGCTTGGTTGTCAGTATGAAGGTGTTCGATCACGGCCCAGGCGATACTGAGTCCGTCATAGGTACTGGTGCCTCGTCCGATTTCATCTAGGATGATTAAACTGTTTTCGGTGTGGTTGTTGAGAATGTTGGCGGTTTCATTCATTTCGACCATGAAGGTGGAGTTGCCTTGTGCGAGTTGATCGGAGGCACCGACTCGGGAGAAGATACGGTCTACGATGCCGATTTGACATTGGGTGGCGGGTACCCAAGCACCGGTTTGAGCCATCAGAACAATTAAGGCGATTTGGCGGATGTAAGTGGATTTTCCGGCCATGTTGGGGCCGGTGAGTAGGGCGATTTGTGGGTGGGGTTCGCCAGTGGTGGAAAGGTGGCAATCGTTGGGAACAAAAGCGTGCGTGCCAGCGAGTCCGAGAGGCGAGTCTTTGAGCATTTGTTCGACAACGGGATGTCGTCCTTGCTCGATGTGGAGGAGCTTGGAGTTGTCTAGGGTGGGTTTACAGTAATCCCATTCGCGTGCTTTGTTGGCAAAGCCGATGAGAACATCAAGTTGGGCGATGGCTTCGGCGGTGGCTTTGAGTGTATCAGAATGGGCTAAGATGCTTTGAATGAGTTCTTGAAAGAGGGATTGTTCACGAGCGATGGCTTGTTCTTCAGCATGGAGAATGGCTTGCTCTTGTTCTTTGAGTTCAGGGGTGATGAAGCGTTCCGCATTTTTCATGGTTTGTCTGCGGGTATAGTCTTCGGGAACACGTTCTAAATGGCTTTTGGTGATTTCAATGAAATAGCCGTAGGCACCGTTGTAGCGGATGCGTAAATTTTTAATACCGGTGCGGGCTTGTTCTTTTTGTTCAAATTCGGAGAGCCAGGTTTTACTGGAAGAGCTGAGGGCACGAAGTTCGTCTAGCTGAGAATCGAATCCGTTGCGGATGGTTCCGCCTTCATCGAGTTTGGAGGGGAGTTCATCAGCGAGTCCATTTGTGAGTAAAGTGGAGAGTGAATCAAAGGTATCGATTTGTTGGGCGATGGGCTCGATGGGTGAGTCAGGAAATTCAGCGAGCAGGGCTTTGACTTGGGGAAGTTTTTCGAGGGAATCACGAATGCCTCCGAGTTCGCGGGGGTTTTGGATACGATTTTGGAGTCGTCCGAGGATGCGTTCGAGGTCACGAATTTGCTTTAAGGTATTGTGTAAATCGGTGGCGAGTCCTGGGGCTTGAACAAATTCTTGGACGGCATTTTGTCGCTTGTGTAATGCATCGAGATCGAGAAGAGGTTGGGCCATCCAGCGTTCGAGGAGTCGGGTGCCGGGGGCGGTGACGGTGCCGTCCATGGCATGAAGCAGTGAGCCGTATTTATTGTTGCTATTGCCGGATGTGTTGGTGGCCGATTTGAAAATTTCGAGGTTTTGTTGTGTGGCGGGGTCGATGAGTAGGTTTTCTGAGGCTTTATACTCTTCGATTTTCTTGATGTTTGCGGGGGTATTGCAGAGGGTTTCGCTGGCGTATTGGAGGACCGCACCGGCGGCACCGAGTGCGGGGTGTTGATCGGAAATTCCGAAGCCATTTAAGTTTAAGACATCGAGGGTATCGCAAGTGGTTCGAGCACCAGCAATGGGGTCAAAATGATAATCGGGAATGGGGGTGAGGGTGTAGTTTTGCTTTAGGTATTGAAAGGTGTCGCACCAAGGGTTTTCTGATTGGGCCCATGCCTCAGAGGTTTTTTCGGGGATGAGGATTTCTTTGGGAGCAAGGCTTTCGATGAGGGGGGTGAGATTTTCGTGATGGGTATCGGTGGCAATGGCAAAGGTACCTGTGGTTAAATCAAGCCAAGCGAGGTGGGTCTGGGTTTTGGTGAATTCAATGGCGAGGAGGTATTGGTTGCGGTTGGCCTCAATTTGGTTTTCGGCTAGGCGTGTGCCTGGGGTGATGATGCGGGTGAGTTTTCGTTCAACGATTTTGCCGGCGGTGGCGGGCTCCATTTGTTCACAGAGGGCAATTTTAATCCCTTGATTGAGTAGTTTTTGTAAATAGTTATCGGCGGCGTGATAGGGGATGCCGGCCATGGGGATGTCGTTGCGTTGGGTTAGGGTAATGCCGAGGAGCTTGGCCCCTTTTTCGGCATCTTGATGGAAGATTTCATAGAAATCGCCTAAACGAAAAAACAATAAGGTATCTTCAGACAACTGGCTTCGAATCGAATGCCATTGTTGCATCATGGGGGTTATTTTTTTTGTCTTTTCGTTTGGCATTATGCTTTAAAGGTTCCTTTCTAGCAGGTGTAGAGAAAAAATAAAGTCGTGACTTTAAAAAATGTAAAAAAATAAGAGGTTTAAGGATAGGAAGCGTATGTCAGTAGCATTGAAAAGTTTGAAGATGGAGCGAGAGGGTGCACCTAAGGTGGTGATCGTCCATGGCTTGATGGGAAGCTTGCGGAATTGGCTATTGGTGGGGAAGGCTTTGGCTAATAATTATGAGGTGCATTTATTGGATTTAAGAAATCATGGTGAGTCGCCGTGGTCAGATTCAATGGATTGGGGGGCGATGAGTGCGGATTTGGCAGACTATTTAGAGGGCGAGGGGATTGACGAGCCGATCTATTTGGTGGGGCATAGTTTGGGCGGGAAGGTAGCGATGCATTTTGCTACTGAGTTTAGTGAGCGTGTGGCAAAGCTAGTGGTCTTGGATATCGTGCCTAAGCCGTATGCACCTCATTATAAATCGGAATTTGAGGCGATGATTGAGCTGGATTTAGGGGCGTTAAAATCTCGGCAGTCGGTATCGGAGGCCTTAGAGGAAGCGATCCCTGAGGCGGGTTTTCGGGAATCACTGTTGACGAATTTGACTCGCAAGGATGGGAGTTTTGCTTGGAAGCCGAATCTGAAAGTGCTGTATCGTAATTTAGAAACAATACGGACGAACCCTTTGAGCGAAGGACATTCTTTTCAGGGTGAGACTTTGTTGGTGAAAGGCGGAGCATCTGATTTTATTGAGGAGGGTGATGTTGATGCGATGCGTAAGTATTTTCCGGAGCTTACGTTTTTTCTGATGGAAGGGGTTTCACATAATCCTCATGTCGACGGAAGAGAGGCCTTAATCAATAAATTATTGGAATGGCTTTGATTTTTTAGCGAGTTCGATTACTTTCAATAATCATCATTTAAATTTAATATAGTGAAGGAAACAAACCAACAGGAAATAAAAGACGCACTCGAAAAGGCACCGAGCTTTGAATCGATTGTTGCTCCTGTGCGTGGGTATTTAGCGACTTTAGATACTTATCTGCTTGAGCAGGTCGAGGTTTTGGAGCCAGAGGTGCAGGAACAAGTTAGGTATGTGCTGAGTCATAGTGGGAAACGCCTTCGTCCTATCTTGGTGGCTTACAGCGGGTGGCAGGAAGGCTTTGAAAGCAACGAGGATTTAATTCGTTTGGGGGCGATTTTAGAATTGGTCCATTTGGCGACTTTGGTGCATGACGATATTTTAGATGAGGCGAGTATTCGTCATGGAAGCCCGACGGTGGCTGCTAAATATGGTAAAGATGCGGCAGTTTTAGTGGGGGATGTGCTTTTTGCCCATGCTTTGTGTTTGGCCTCAGAGTACGATACGACCGAAATTTGTCGTTCGGTAGCCTACGCAACGAGTCGAGTGTGCTCTGGAGAAATCAGTCAGACCTACGCAAAGAAAGAATTGAATTTTGATCGGAAGCATTACTTCCGAATTATTGAGCTGAAAACAGCAGAGTTATTTGCGGTGGCTTGTCGCTTAGGGGCATTGGTAGCAGGAAAATCTGACGCCGAGGCTAAGGCTCTCGAAGGCTTTGGTTTGCACTTGGGCTGTGCGTATCAGATTTTTGATGACGTGGTCGATTTATTCGCCAGTGAATCGGAAATCGGGAAGACTTTGGGCACCGATTTAGCCAATGGGAAATTCACGCTTCCTCTATTAATACTATTGGAGAGCATGGAAAGTGAGGCCCGCTCAGCGTGGATTGAATTATACCAAGAAGGTCAGACGGATCTTGCTATCCAAAACTTAGAGGCTCTTTTGGTCACCAATCCGATTTTAGACAAAGTTCAGGTAGAATTTGAAGAATGCCTAAAAAATGCAGATAAAAGTTTGGAGGCCTCAAGCCCGATAGATACTAGGCATTGTTGCAAATTAATGCAATTTGTCCGCCACTTATTTGATAGATTTTCGTTATAAGCTTTTAATTTTTATTAAAAAAAATTAAAAGTAATTATGCGTTACTTCATATTGCCCCTTTTGTTCCTGTTTGGATTAACAACAGTATTTGGTGGTTCTATGCAGATTTTCGTAAAAACGCTTACCGGTACCACATTAACTTTAGAGGTAGAGTCTTCGGATTCGATCTTTAACATCAAACAAAAGGTCGAAGACAAAGAAGGGGTGTCTCCCGGTCAGCAGCGATTGATTTTTGCGGGGAAAGAAGTAGAAGACGGACGTACACTTGCTGATTACAATATACAAAAAGAATCTACTCTGCATTTAGTACTGAGGCTTTTTGAGAAGAATTATGGAGTATTTACAACTAGTGGTGGAATTAGCGAAGGGAACGAACTGCACAATCACGGTTCTTTAGGCGGTGTATTTGCAATAAGTGATGGAAGTAGTGCATCCGTAACAAGTACGCAGGGCTTCATTTTATTTAATTTCATGGATGCTAGTCTAGGAAATCCCGAAGAGGAGGATGCGGATTTTGATGGAATGCCGGATACTTGGGAAAGTTCTTATGGGCTCGATCGCTTCACAGCCAATGATGCTGATGACCTAGATGGCGACGGCTTAAGTAATCTAGAAGAATATATTGCGGGGACTAGCCCAATTGACAGCAATGATTCCTTTAATGTTTCAGGAAGCTTTAGCGTCGACCAATTTGAAATGAATCTCCCGACAATTAGCGGCAGAGAATACACCGTCCATGTCAGTACAGACTTAGAAACATGGCATACCTGGACTACTATTTCTGGCAACGATGCTGAACACACCATAGAATTTAACCCATCTGCTTCAGAGATTACCGGAATGGATTCGAGCGCTGACTCCTATTTCTTTAAAATGTCTGTCGAAAAAATTGATTAAGCATGAAAAATACATCCTCCTACCTCCTTCTCTTCTTCTCGGTCTTTGCTAGTTGTTTAACTGCTGCACCTTCAACGATTCATTATCAAGGACTTTTGACCGATACCTCTGGCACAGCCTTGGCGAATGCGAACCATTCTATTTCAATTAATCTTTACGCTAGCGAGCAGGATGAAGTGATTCTCTATACGCAATCTTTCCCCGATGTAGTGAGTGATGATAATGGCATGTATTCGATAGCAATAGGAGATACAGGTTTAGTCAGTGTTTTAGAAAGTAATGATAGCTTGTGGCTAGAATTAACAGTCAATGAAGAAACCTTAAGCCCAAGGCAGGCAATCCATTCAGTCCCTTATGCACTGCATGCAGAATCGGCAAATCGACTCGTGGATGCAACAGATTCAAATATTACAGGCAATTTAAGCGTAAGTGGAGCATCAAGTTTTAATCATGTTACTGTAAGCGGAATACTAGACGCCGATAGAATAGAACTGGATAGCCCTTATGGAAGCACGTCTTTGGGCGGAAGCCATAATCATATAAGCGGCGAAAGCTTAACTATAGGTGCCATGGACACGAATGTAGATGGCCGCCTAAAAGTTAATGGTGACTTAGAGATGAACGGCCTTCGAGCGAACTTTGAGAATGCGGAAGAGGTACGAGTCCCGATCCCAGATCAGGATAATGAAGCCACCAATAAAGGGTATGTGGATACAGAGGTGACGAACATTGCGGCGGTTCTTCAAAGCGCGGTGGATGCCGAGACCGTAAATCGAATGCTAGCAGACACTAGCTTACAAAATGATCTCGAGGCTGAGACTGTAGCGCGCCAGGCAGCAGACGCTGCTATGCCTTTTAAGGAACCAGTCCTTGTTGCGGTGATTGGTGATTATAATCTAAGTAGTCTGAATGTGCAGTATTTAAATCCAGACGGATCAGGTAGTTATTTAAATGCACCAATAGGGTCGCGTGTTTTATTAACGGGTCGTAGCAATGCTTCTGAGAACGGAATTTACACGATAGGAGCGGTGAATAATACAGGGACCCATGCCACAAGTTTAGTACGTGCACTTGATTATGATAGTGCCGATGAAATCGGAGCGGGCGATATGGTTTACGTAAGGGAGGGACAGTATGCAGGGCAAGCGTATGTTCTCAGTACTTCAACCGATAACTTTGAGTTTGGAGTGGATGCATTGAATTTCAATCGCTTCACGGTGGATCCTACGCAGAATATTTATTTTGAGGATGGTTTGGGTGCGAATCGTTTGAGTGCCAACCGCTTAGAATTAATGGGCGATTTATCAATAGAATATGGCACTGCGGACTTTAGGATGTCAGATGGGGTACGCGTGCCGGAACCGAACTTACCAGAAGAAGCCGCCAATAAAGCTTATGTGGATAGCTTAGTCACTTATGAGAAAGAAGCCTTGCAAGAGTCGATCGAAATAAATCGAGCGATCTCTGATTCTCAGAGGTATGATCTCCAAGCAGACGTGGACCAAAATGAGTTAGAT
>JAQWIW010000008.1 GCA_029248665.1 Opitutia bacterium
TGTCATTACTGACTCTAAAGGTGACACAAGCGCAGAAGCCGATTTCGATCAAAAACAACCTTACACAATTCTCCGCTGCGGAGGTCTAAAGCTCTTACGAAACGCAAAGAAAAAATACATTCTAAAAAAGCTAGCTAATAACAAATCCATAAAGTCCATTTTTACAGATTCATGGAAGAGTAATGAAGCTATTGCACAACTTTCAAAAGACAGAGATATTCCCTTGTTCTGCTTTGCCCACGGCAATGAAGTCCTTCCGAGCCCAGATTCATTGAAAAAAGAAAAACGTATACGAAAAGCACTTACAAATGCCTCAAAAATTATTGCGATTTCAAAGTCAACTGCAGAGCTTGTTAAACATTATATCTCAAATGAAGAGAAATGCACGGTTATCTATAATTTGGTTCCATTACCAGAAAATTTAGCCTACAGCGATTCTGATCTCGAAAAAATCAAACAATACAAAGGAGACCCAACACTTTTAACACTCGGAAGAATTGAACCTAGAAAAGGTCATGACCAAGTTATCAAATGCCTACCTAGAATAAAAAAAGAGCATCCAAATATCAAATATTGGATTGCGGGAAAGGGAGCAGATCAATCACGCTTGAAAAAACTGGCACTAGACCTTGATGTTTCCGAACAAGTGGTCTTCTGGGGAAGTATCGATGAGTCCGTCAAAAACCTCTTACTCAAACAGGCTACTTTAATGGTCATGCCTAACCGGCACGAAGAAAAAAGCAGATCAATAGAGGGCTTTGGTTTAGTCTATATCGAAGCAGCCTATCACCATCTTCCTGTTATAGCTGGGAAAAGCGGTGGCGCAGCTGAAGCAGTGACTGATGGAGTAACGGGTGTCTTGTGCGAAGGAAATAATCTTAAAGATGTTGAATTAACTATTTTAAACAGCTTACGCCAATTAGATAAAATGAAAGCATACGCAAAAGTTGGATACAAACATGCTATTAAAAGACATAACCCAGAGTATGTTTTTAAACATTATAAAGCAATGTGGAATTAAGTCAGTATAATCGGCTCTTTTATTTGTTTATATAGTTTACTAAGAGTTTATTAAAAAGAATGAAAATTAATTAGTGAAGCAAGTATGCGTTAATCACTCTTCTCTTTCTTTTCTAATTCTTGATTGATTTGCAATTCACGTGCTTTAGCAAAGCGCATAAAATTTCGATAAGCTGCGACAATAGATAGACTAAAGCCATACCAACCATTACGACAAAGCCCTACGACAAAAAAATATTTAAAGAATTTTAATGGAAATTCTAAATAGAGGCGTAGGTTTGAAATTTTTCGCTTCTTATTGAAAAAATAGTGAGCCTGGTCCGATGACATCAATGAATATTTCTTTTCGAGCTGGTCAAAACTTAGAATGCATTTGTGATACACCACTCCTCTAAGTTTACTTGATTTACCTTGTTTAATAGAAGCACGATCTTCAATGCTATTTGCTTCGACTTTAAAGCCTGCTTTATTTTTGTTGTATAACCTTAAAATATATTGATCCGAGATGTATTTTAGAGGATGCCCTTCAATAGGAGGAACATGCTTCCATCGCATTTCAAATCCTCCATATTCCTCTAAATCCTTACTTTTTAAAGTTTCTTTGATACTTAAAATTACTTCGTCACTAAGTACCTCATCAGCATCTAAATTAAGAAGCCAATTATTCTTACATAAAGATGCAGCATGTGCTTTTTGTACTGCGTACCCTTTCCATTCTTTAAAGGATACTTTTGCCCCAAAGGATTCGGCTATTTCAATACTTCGATCCGTACTCCCTGAATCAACAACAATAATCTCATCGGCTATCTGAGACGCTTTTTCCAAAGATTCAGGCAATCTTTTTTCTTCATTTTTAATGATATAAAATACTGATAATGACTCCATAGTAGATTTAAGGTTAAAGTTTATTGAAACAATTTAACAATAACCTAGAGGGTTCTTTGATTGCCAGTTCCAAGCGTCTTGAATCATTTGTTCGAGATCCAATTCTGCCTGCCAATTCAAATCTTGAGTTGCTTTTGCCGTATCAGCCCAAGATTCAGCGATGTCTCCATCTCTCCTCGAGGTTATCTGATGAGGAATCTTAACTTCTGTAATCGCTTCAAAGGCATTTATAATATCTAAAACGGAATACCCCTTACCAGTACCGATATTCCATGTATTCAATCCTTTAAATTCTGAATTTAATTTTTCCAAACAACTGAGGTGTGCTTTAGCTAAATCAACCACATGGATGTAATCTCTAATCCCTGTACCATCATGGGTTGGCCAGTCGTCACCAAAAACCGAAAGTTCTTTAAGCTTTCCTGAGGCGACTTGTAAAATATAGGGCATTAGATTGTTGGGGATATCATTGGGATCTTCTCCAATAAGCCCAGATGCGTGTGCACCAATTGGATTAAAATACCTTAATATACCAATGTTCCACTTGGGATTACTACGGACTAAATCGGTACAGATGAGTTCATTCATGTATTTAGTTTGCCCATAAGGATTAGTAACCGCTCCGGTAGGATGCATTTCATCAATTGGGATCTGCTGAGGATCACCATAAACTGTCGCTGATGAACTGAAAACTAGTTTGTAGACTTGAGCCTCAGCCATCGCTTTATAAAGCGTCAAGCTACCCGATATATTATTATCATAATAAGCAAGAGGATTGGACACACTTTCGCCAACAGCTTTGAGTCCGGCAAAATGCATAACTGCATCGATTGTATGCTTAGAAAAAAGATTCTTTAATAAACTTGCATCTCGTATGTCGCCTTCAACAAATTGAAATTCTTTTTTAGTAATGTCTTGAATACGCTCTAGGACTGTAGACTTACTATTACAGAAATTATCGAGTGCAACAACTTGATGCCCTTGGTTTAATAGCTCAACAATGGCGTGAGAACCTATAAACCCTGCCCCACCTGTGACTAATATACTCATCGAAGTTAATTACTTAAATACAAATGGTGGTGGGAGCCGGATTCGAACCAGCGAACTCATACGAGAACAGATTTACAGTCTGCGTGCTTTAGCCACTTGCATATCCCACCGTAATTTGTGAATAAATATGAGTACTGCTCTACCCTTGTTTGCCAATCTTTTTTTTTACTTAATTTAACTTAAGCATGCATTAAAGCGTAAAAATATCCACAATTTGGGCGAAATAAGCATCGACAAAATTGTTCAGCCAAAGGAAATAAACAATCGCTCCTAAGGCAAGAAATGGGCCGAATGGGAGTTCTTGGAGCATCGGCTCTTTCGGTTTTCTCAATTGCTGAATCAGCATGAACGGCAAAATAATCAATGTTCCAATAAAGGCCCCGCCAAAAAGTGCAAATAAGGCTCCTTGCCAACCTGTAAAGGCCCCAATAGCGGCTAAAAATTTAACATCGCCCTCACCCATTGCTGGTTTTTTTAGGATGATTTCTCCAAGTGTTGCTATCCAATAAATTATACTGGTGCCTACAAATAATCCAAGAATTGACTCAATCCCTCCGTACCAATGGGCCTCAATTCCGACTTGCGAAAATCCGTGTAGTTGTGGAACAGCAATCGATACAATCACTCCGACAAACATTCCTCCAATTGAAAAAACATCGGGGATGATCATATGATCTAAATCAATAAAGGTTGCGGCGATTAAAATCGCGATAAAGACCATGCCAAGCAAAGCCACTAAGGGCTCATGTGTGAGCCATGAAAAAACGAACAAAGCACCGGTTAAGGCTTCGACCAAAGGATAGCGAAAACTGAGTTTCTCCTCACAGCAAGCAGCCTTCCCCTTGAGGATAAACCAAGCGACTATCGGCAAATTTAGGTAAAAAGGGATACGCTTACCACAGTGACAGCTTGAGGGCGGAGATATAATCGAACGCTCTTCAGGAATGCGATAAATACAGACATTAAGAAAGCTGCCCCAAATAGCCCCAAAGATAAATACGCATAGAGGAATAAAAAATGGGATATTTATTTCTAGACTATGAATCACTTCCATATGCGTTTGTTGCTACTGATTTAAATTATTGTATAAAGCATTTTCACCGGCCTTATACATGGTTTCAGCATCAATGCTTTGCCCTGTCCATATTTCTAATGCCTTAGCTCCTTGATGCACTAGCATACCCAATCCAGTTGATGCGACACAGCCATATTTTCGGGCTTCAGTAAATAATTGAGTCTCTTTGGGATTATAGATCATATCATAGACAGACCAATTAGAGGTCAATAAAGCCATATCTAAAGGCAAGGGGTCATTTTGATTCAGACCAAGCGAAGTTGCGTTAATACAAATTCCAGCCTCGGGTAAATGCGTCCAATCTTCTTTAGCCAGAATTGGAATAATGCTTTTCGAGTCTTCAAAGTCTGACAAACTTGAAAGCATAGTATCCAGTCGATCTTTCGACCGATTGAGGATTCGAATCGATGCGGCTTCCTGGCTAAGACATTCTACAACCGCTGCTCTTGCTGCACCACCTGCTCCTAATATAAGAATATTAGACTCGTTTAAACTTCTGCCAAGCCCCTGCTCAATTCCTTGAGCCATTCCATAACCATCCGTATTGAACCCTTCATAGCCCGCAGCAGTCCATTTTAATGTATTCACTGCACCAATAGTTCTTGCTGAATCAGAAATTGCTGTAAGCAAATCTAATGCAATAACTTTATGTGGCACGGTTAAATTAAGCCCGAGAAAACCTTTACGGTGGAATAATTCTAAGGCTTCTGGCAGATCCTTAGGATCAATCTCAAAACGAAAATAAGCCCAATCTTTGAATTGAGTGTCCTTCTGTGTAAGCTGATGGATCGCCGCATTATGCATTGTAGGACTGAGCGAATGCTTAATTGGCTGTCCAATTACAGCCAATGCTGTGCCAGGATAATCCCATAGTTTTAAATCACTCAGGGTATATGTTTTTTCCGTGTCCATTAATAATTATTTGCTCAAGCAATAGAAAACAAAGCAATGCATTAATCAACCTTTAAGCACGACTTCCATACAATGCAGAACCGACTCGAATCATTGTTGAACCAGCGGCGATAGCTTCTTCTAAATCCTGCGTCATTCCCATCGATAATTCCTTGAGCTCAAGTTTAAATTCACTGCTTAAAGCATCTCTTATTGTCCGCAAGCGCTCAAAACAGGCTTTTGCACTAGTTGGATCTTCATCTAAAGGCGCTATCGTCATCAATCCTTCACATTTCAAAAAAGGTGCTTCTAATGCCGTCTCTAATGCCTCTGACATAGACGCTTCACTAAAGCCAAATTTATTTGGATCTTTACCCGCATTGCATTGGAGTAAAATGGGCAAAACTTTTTCGGAGGCTTCACAAGCGGTATTTAATTTTCGAATTAATTTCAAAGAATCGACTGATTGGATGCGGTCAAATAATCGAACGGCCTCATTCGCTTTGTTCGATTGAAGATGCCCGATTAATTCCCATCTACAGCTCTCCGAACTCAAGGGCTTTTTCTCTTTCACCTCTTGAACCCGATTTTCTCCTACTGAGTTCAATCCAACATGAAGGGCGTACTCTACGGCATGAACTGAATGTGTCTTGGTTACAGGCAATAATTGAATATCAGAAACGTCTCGTTTGCTCTTCAGACAGGCCTTTTCAATTCGAAGCTTGATATTAGTAAAATTTATAATAAATTCGTCTAAAGTAATCATTCTAATTAATTTGTTATTATTTATTAGCGGAAACGATACTTAATTATCTCCTACTTTATTAATAGCAAATTAAATAATAATTAACAAAAATAATTTTGAATCATGCATTTAGAATATTTAAAAATATTTTCAGATCTCGTTAAAAAAAGAAGTTTTTCTGAAGCAGCAAAATCCAACGGAATCACCCAATCTGCGGTGAGTCAGCAACTTAAAACGATGGAAAATCATTTTAAGACTCAAATTGTTGATCGCAGTCAAAAGCAATTTCGTCTCACTCAAGAAGGCGAAAAAATTTACCGTGATTCACAAGAAATTTTGCGTCTTTATGAAAAGCTACAACAAGAGATATCTGAACTTGGTGACATGCTGAGTGGAACTGTCCATATCTCTTCTACTTATTCTGTAGGCATTCACATAGTACCCAATTTCGTAAAATCATTTATCAAATCCTATCCGACGATTGATATTCGATTGGACTACAATCAGTCTATTAAAGTTTATGATGATGTTATCAATAATATCGCTGACATAGGCTTTGTTTCATATCCTCAGGAAAACAAACTTCTTGATATGCATACGTTCATGAAAGAGCCACTCGTGCTTGTCTGTAATAATGAAAGTAAATTTGCACGGAGAAAAACCATTCAACTCAAGGAGCTTGAAGATCAAAAGCTCATTTCTTTCGAAAGTCCTATGGCTTCACATAAAGCGTTAATGGCTATATTAAAATCAGAAGGTGTCTCCGTAAAGATTGCCAAGCAATTTGACAATATTGAAATGATCAAAAATGCAGTAGAAATCGACTTAGGAGTGGCAATTTTGCCAATTAGTGCAGTTGCGAATTTAGACAAAGATCAAAATTTAAATATAGTCGATTTTAAGAATAAACCATACTCTCGAGATATTGCAGTTATTTACAGAAAAGGTAAAATATTAACCACATCTGTTAAAAAATTTATTGAGCAAATAAGTAAATAATTCCAGGTTGGAAATCCCTTTAATCGGAAAATCTTACTAATTTTAAAATTAACACTTTCTAAGGACTAGCTCCTAAGTTAATGTATCCTTTTTTAGATATGCATCGATTCATTTATATATTAACTCTTATTTACGGATTATCTCTTATGGCTTTTGCAGACTCTCCAGTTAACAATTCTGACTTACGCCTAATTAAAGAGCATGGCGGGATAGAAGAATACGAGGTAAAGAATAATGG
>JAQWIW010000020.1 GCA_029248665.1 Opitutia bacterium
ATTATTTGTTATGTTTATTGCTCAAGATTTTCGTTAGTAGGGGATACGGTCAGTGTTGATTTAAATGGTTCTTTAGTCGATAGATAGGCGGGTATGATTAAACCAAGGAGTAGTCCACCAAATGCAGAGAATATTAAATTGATCAAAAAGAGTGGATAGGTTGAGTACTTTCGGAAGAAGTTTTTCTTATTAGAAATCAGTGTAGTGATGATGAAAGAAAAAAT
This sequence comes from Opitutia bacterium, assembly GCA_029248665.1. Classification (GTDB taxonomy): domain Bacteria; phylum Verrucomicrobiota; class Verrucomicrobiia; order Opitutales; family Coraliomargaritaceae. The sequence goes on from JAQWIW010000020.1 coordinate 225, forward strand.
GACGGCTAAGGCATTGCCTAAAATCAAACCTGCTTGGGGGGTTCCTATGATATTAAAAAACTCTAAGGTGCTCGATAATACTATTATGATGAGTAAACCGATAATAAAATGAACAAAGTAGAATGCAATTGCTTCAAGAGTATTTAGCTGCTTGCTATAAGTAAATAGTTTATTGAGCATGAGTTTATCTTATTTATATTAGAAGTGGGCTCAAGTAAAAAGTATTTTTTAGATGGAACGATTTTTTATAATGGTTTGGGTTATTGTATTAGATGCTTTGATATTTAAGGGTTTTAAAGATAGACGATTGAGCTAATTGTCTTGCACTTATTGATTTCGTGGGCGTAGTGGGACGGATTATGGATTCGAATTTTAAGAAGCTAGGGATAAACGACAGTTTATTAGCAAGTATCAATGATCTGGGCTTTGAATTGCCTTCTCCAATTCAGGAGGAAGCGATTCCTTTGGCTTTGGAGGGTGCGGACATTGTGGGACTATCACAGACGGGTTCTGGGAAAACGGCGGCGTTTTCTTTACCGATGCTTCAGTTGATTGATTTGGAGTTTAAGGGCACACAGGGTTTAGTCTTGTGCCCGACTCGTGAGTTGGCGGTACAGGTGGCAGAAGAGATTCAACGCTTGGCCTCCCATATGAAAAATTTTTATGCCACTCCGATTTATGGGGGAGCACCGATTGATCGACAAATTAAGGCTCTGAAGAAGGGTGTGCATATTGTTGTGGGGACACCTGGACGTATCATCGACCATTTGAAGCGTAGAACCTTGAAGTTGGATGATATCAATATGATGGTCTTAGATGAAGCGGACAGGATGCTGGATATGGGTTTCCGTGACGAGATGGAAGAGATTTTGGATTCTTTACCGGAAGATCGTCAAACGATGTTTTTCTCGGCTACGATGAATAAGGCGGTAACGCATTTGATCAAATCATACAGTCGAGATGCGAAGACTTTAAATATTAAGACTTCAACGGTGACAGTGGAATCAATTGATCAAACTTACTATGAGGTGAGAAATCGTTCGAAGATTGAGGTATTGAGTCGTTTGCTGGACATGCAGTTTAATTCCAAGGGGATTATTTTTTGTAATACCAAACAGATGGTGGAAGAGGTGGCTGAGACTTTGACGTACCGTGGTTATATGGCGGACAGAATTCATGGTGATATCAATCAATCGACTCGTGAAAAAGTGATTAAGCGTTTCCGAGAAGGGAAGATTGAGCTTTTGGTGGCAACGGATGTCGCAGCGAGAGGTTTGGATATCGATGATATTGAATATGTCTTTAATTATGATCTGCCTTATGATCCTGAGGATTATGTTCACAGAATCGGGCGAACAGCTCGTGCGGGGCGCTCGGGTAAATCGATTACTTTTGTTTTTGGGCGTGATATTCATCGTTTGGAAGCAATTCAGCGTTATACCAAACAAGCGGTGAAGCGTTTGAAGATTCCTACACAAGAAGATGTTGAAGGTGCGAAGGCGGATAGTTTGCTTTTGAAGGTGCGTGATGTGCTTGAGAGTGGTGAGTATGCGAATTTTGAAACAATTTTTGACCGCTTATTGGATGCTGGGAATACACCGAGCGATATCATGAGTGCTTTGTTTCATCTGTTGAAGGGTGATAAAGCACGTGAACTGGAATCTATCACGGAAGACAGTGAAGAATTTGGTAAGCAACCAAGATCCTATCAGGAGGGCGGTAATTCTAGAAAGAAAAAGCGTTACGGTGGTGGCGGCAAACGATTCAACAGACGTGGAGATCGTGGCGGAGATCGCGGTGGAGATCGCGGCGGAGATCGTGGTGGAGATCGTGGCGGTAAACGAGGCGGTGACCGTAGTAAAAGCGATAATCAATTTTCTCGCTTTTCGAAAAGCCGAAAGAAGAAGCAGTAGGCTTTTATTTTCACTTTTACCTTCGTAGACCCAAATCGACTGAATTAGTTGAAGTAGGAATTTATCGGCCTTTATATGCCTTTATGGGGCGGAGCTGGACAAAGTCTTAGAATTGAGAAGGGCTGGATGAAAAATCGTCCTCTTGCTTTTGAAAAAATCTGTTTTATGGATTAGGTATCTTTTTATGCATCGAAAAAATACGGCCGAAAAAGTATGTCCAGTCTGTGAGCGTCCATTTGCTTGGCGTAAGAAGTGGGCTACGATCTGGAACGAAGTGAAGTATTGTTCGAAATCGTGCAATGCAAATCGGCACAGCAAAGCCTATAAATTAAGGTTTGAGCGATGAGTAAGCTGACTCAAGAATTTCCGCCAGACGATTTGATTCGTATGGCTTTAAGCGATAAGGTTTCTTTTGAAGAGATTCATAAGAAACATGGCTTAAGCGAAAAGCAGGTAAAAGTGATTATGAAAAAGCACTTAAAACTCTCCAGTTATATAAACTGGAGAGAAAGAGTTAAGCAAAGACAGTACAAGCATCGAAAAAAACATGCTTCGTTAAAAGCGAGTCGACGAGACTTGGACTGAATTGTTGAAAAAAAGATTTATCAGAAATCAAATAGATTCCTAATATTAGTATCCTCTTGAACGTCTGTCGTTAGAACCACGGTCGTTAGAAAAATTTCTACCACCGCCATCTCTTCTTGGGCGTTCTTCTTTAGGTTTCGCTTCGTTGACAACGAGAGGTCTTCCTAAAAGTTCAGTGTCGTTGAGTTGCTCAGTAGCGCTTTGTGCCGCTTCAACTGAATCCATTGTGATAAAGGCAAAACCTTTAGATTTGCTAGTAAATTTATCTTTGACGATAAAGATATCTGTGATCTCTCCGTGTGCGGAAAAGAGTGCGCTTAAATCATCTTCTGAAGCTTTAAAGCTAAGGTTGCCTACATATAATTTTGTGTTCATTTTGTGTATCGTATTGTTTAATTAATAGATTAGATTTAAAGCAATTCGATATATAAAATCATATAAGAAACTAAATTAAGATTAATCTAAAGAATCACTAAAGATTAATAATTGAGTAATAACAACTAAATAAATTTAGTGCGTAATTTTTTTGATTTCTCAAAAGAGGGCAATTTTTTAGAAAATTTACCTGTTTTAGGCCCTACTTTATTAGGCATTGAACCTCAATTCGATTATTTATGCAGAGTTCCTATGCTAAAATAGCTTAAATATTTTTAAAAAAGGACTATAAGTAGCTTATTATCAATAAGGTTAAGTGTATTATAAATATTTGATTTATTTATAATAATGTTCTATTTTCTAAAATCATCCATCGCCTAAAATGTATTTTATTCTGATACAGTTTTTATTTATTGTCTATTTAGGGCTTAGTCAGTCGTTATGGTCTCAGTCTGACTTGGTGTTTGATGGTATTGAGTTCTTAAACGAAAAAGTAGAGGTAAATTTAAATAACCCGATCCATCCAATTGAAATTTTAGAATATTCTGATGGCTTATCCGAATTGGCCGAATGGATACCTGTTTCAAGAAATTATGGAAAAGGGTGGGAGTCAGTTTTCCCTTTTGCCTATTCTTTAGACTTAGATACGCTTTCTATTCCAATAAGTAATCAAGGTTTTTTTCGAAAATCGTTTCAGGCTTCGGTAGAAAATTACACAAACCATGAGTTAGTAAGTCGATTTTTGAGGCAAGCGACTTTCGGACCTAGATTAGAAGAGATTAATAATTTTCCAAATGTGGAAGGGACGCAGTTTTCGGATGCCGAGTATACGAATTTTGAATTATGGATCGATAATCAAGTGGCCGTAATACCTATGTATCATCGAGCTTATTGGCGGCAAAGGTCAAATCCTTCTTTCGTGGATACGAGCTTGAGCGTTCAGGGGAATAATATTCTAACTTTAATCACCGAAGTGGGGCATGATCCTACCTTGGGTCATTTGCTGCCTTTTTACGAAAATAATATTTTGCATCGTTGTAATTGGGAATGTCGAGTTGAAGGGCATGGTGGCTTGAATTCTGATGGAACACCGATTACCGATTTCTCTGATTATACGGAAGATAAAAATGGTAATGGGGTGCTTGATGTAGGCGAAGATGTGGGTTATTTGTATGGGCCGAGTGAGGCAGTGGGTAATGGTAGCTTAGATGCGAAAACAATCACTTATTCAAATGATGGCATTCCTTATATTGGTTCTCATATTGCAGATGCGGAGGCAAAAGGAATGACCAAATGGGATTTAAATAATTCTGCTGGAGATACCAAGCGAATCGTTTGGTATGAAGCAGCAATAAACGGAGAGGATCAATTAAGGCAGAGGCTGGCTTGGGCACTGAGTCAATATTTTGTCATTGGAGAAGCTGGAAGTAATCAATTGGGATTCCCAGAACGGTTTCTCAATTATTATGATATCTTCGTGCGTCATGCTTTTGGTAATTTTAGAGATATTTTGAGTGAAGTGACTTGGAGTCCGATCATGGGGCATTATCTTTCGTATATTAAAAATAAGAAGGCGGATGAATCGATAGGGACTTTCCCGGATGAAAATTATGCTAGAGAGGTGATGCAGTTGTTTACGATTGGCTTATGGGAGTTGAACCAGGACGGGACTTTTGAAACAGATGGTAATGGAGATCTAATTCCGACTTATACGAATAGGGATATTGAAGAATTTGCAAAAATTTTTACCGGCCTAATTAAGCAAAACAAACGAAGTAACATAGAGAATTCTTTTTCGAATGATATCGATCCTTTACGGGTGCGTAGTGATTGGCACGATATGTCAGGTAAGCGTTTATTAGACGGAAGTACCTTAGGCCCATTTGTTGATTATAATAATGAATATGATGACTGGGAAAGCTTTACTGATACAAATGGTAATGGCGTATATGATGCAGGAGAATCTTTTACCGATACGGGTTATAATGATCCTGAACTGTTCCTTGATGTGAATGGCAATAGTATTTACGACATGGGTGAACCGTTCTCTGATTATAATGGGAACGGTAGTTATGATTTAGCACCGTTCGCTCAAGTCCCAGATGCCGTAACGGCAGTGGTTTTGGATATTGAAGGATTTCTCGATCATTTATTCTTTCACAAAAATGTGCCGCCATTTATGGCTCGATTTTTGATCCAGCGTTTCACTGTTTCAAACCCATCGCCTAATTATATTAAGAGTGTGGCAGATGCCTTTAGGGATGGCTTATACAAGGGTTCTGGCTCAGGTGAGCGAGGTGATATGTTGGCAACGATTAAAGCAGTATTGCTACACCCAGAAGCGAGAGAGACTTCGCTCTCAAGTGATTCTAGCTACGGCAAACTGAGGGAGCCGATTATTCGCCTAATGCATTTGTCTCGTGCTTTTAATTTGAATTCTTTGAGAACCTACGACTGGATTCTTTTTAACAATATGGAAGATTTAATTAGCCAAGAGCCTTATAAGAGTCCTTCGGTTTTTAATTTTTATCAGCCTGATTTCAGTCCAACGGGTGAAATCTCTAACATGGGTTATTATGCACCTGAATTTCAAATCACAAATGATACAACTTTGATTAGGCTATATAACGCTTACCATACTTTGATCTATTACGGAATCAATGGGAGTGATTATTTGTATGAAGGCAAAGGAGGCAAAATCGGTAGCAAATGGTATACTGAAGCCGTTCTTAACTCGGATCATGCTATGAATCTTTCCAGCAACTTGCCTGAGCTGATTAATTATTTAGATTTAGTTTTATCAGACGGTCAGCTACCAGAAAATGTTCGAAGTATTATTCTAAATGCACTTACTCAATCTCAACTTTCAGGGGAAGACTTAGTCAAATTAGCAATTTATTTATTCGTTACGACCAATGAGTTTAACATAGTATATTAAATGGATTTAAGAAAAAAAATATCCCGTAGGAAATTTATTGAGCAGGCAAATTGCGCAGCGATTGGTTCAGTTTCTTTATTCTCATCGTTGTTGTCGCTTAGGCTTACTGCGGGTGCTATGTCAGCGAGTTCTTTCAATGACTATAAGGCAATTGTTTGTTTATTCTTAAATGGTGGAAATGATTCATTTAATATGTTGATGCCGAGGAATCAGACTGCACACGATCAGTATAGGATTGCTCGAGGTGATATCTATAATGCTCAAAATAACCCAACTGGATTAGCTTATGATCTGCAAACTCTTGAGAGCATGGGGATCACAACGGAAGGGCAGAATTATCCTGAATTTGGGGTGCACCCACAGTTGCCGTATTTGAGGAATTTATATAATCAAGGCGATTTGGCTTTTGTCAGTAATGTGGGCTCTCTAATTCGTCCAACGACTTTGAGTGATTATGAAAATTCTTTATCAATCCCACAGGGGCTGTTTTCTCATTCGGATCATCAGATACATTGGCAGACATTAGTCCCACAGGTTAAGGGGACATCACCTAGAGGTTGGGGTGGAAGAGTGGCTGAAATGATGGAATCTTTAGATTCAAATTTAATTAATAATATTTCAATGAATATTTCATTGGCTGGATCGAATGTGATGCAGACGGGAAATTCTTCAGTACCTTATATTACTTCTGATGCAGGGGCGGTTGAATTATATAATTATGGTGTAGGAAATGATCCGATTATTACTTCTGCAGTGAATGATATCATGAGCCATCATTATCAAAATATTTATAAATCAACTCTATCGAATAAGAAGCAAAATTCAATAGAAGCGGCAAAGATATTTAAAGAGGCTATGGCTCCTTATATGATAGAGAGTTTACAAAGTGAATTGGGGGACAGTTATACAAAGACAAGTGCTCAGCTTTCCATGATTCCGAAGATCATTCAAGCGAGTAAATCGGATAGCTCATCTTCTTTGGATATGAATAGACAAATCTTCTTTGTTGAGAGAGGAGGTTGGGATCACCACCAAGAAGGAATTAACGCACAGTCGAGTTTATTTTCTGAAATTAACAGCGCAATTGAATTGTTTTGGGAAGAGATTAAATCTTATGGTTTAGAAAATGATGTGTTACTTTATACCGCTTCAGATTTTGGCAGAACTCTATCCTCTAACGGAAATGGGACAGATCATGCATGGGGCGGCAACCATTTTATTATCAGTGGTAGTGCAAACGGAGGTAAGATTTATGGGCAATACCCATCACTTGAAATCGGTAGTGGGAATGACATAGGGCGTGGTCGTTTATTACCTACGACCTCTATCGATCAATATATGGCTGAAATCGTCAATTGGTTTGGGGTGCCTGCTTCAGAGCTTTCCACAGTTATCCCGAATATTGATAACTTTAATACATCACCTCCTCTTGGAATATTTAATTCGTGAATAAATTCATCTTTTTAAGCCTATTCAATAGTTTTTTAATTGTCCAATTAGCGGCTATTAATCCTTTGGTAACGAGTAATTTCACTGGTGGTTTCGATGGCTGGATGCCTAGCCATATTTGGGCAATTGGCAGTGAGGCAAATAATGGAAATGAGTACTTGCAAATGAATGTAGGGATGAATCCGGGTAATCAAGGAAGTCGTTTAGTTGCTTATACTCAAGCAAGTGAGTGGACGGGTAATTATATTACGAGAAAAGTTGATTCGGTTAAGTTTGATTTTTTCAATAGTAGCTCGTTTGAAACTGCGACGATACGGATCGCATTATCGAGCGCAGCAAGCCCACAAGTTGCGGATAGTAATTGGTGGGTGAGCAATCAGTCTTATGCTATTTTGCCGAACAGTAATTGGATGAACTTATCTTTCCAAATAGGAGCGGATTTATTTTCTAAAGTCGGAATTATTAACGGCCAGCCAGGTATGGAGTCCTTTAATGAGACCTTGGCTAATATATACACCTTAAGGATTATTTCTTCGACACTTGGAGACATAGCAATAGGCGATGAGTTTTATGGGACAGTTGGAATGGATAACATTCAGTTAATCGCTATTCCAGAGCCTAATATGACCTTTTTATTTATGGCACTATTAATTCTAGTTTTCTCTTTCAAGCGAAAGAATGGAAATGATTAAGACCAATAGCATTACATTTTTCTGAATATCATTACTTTAAGAAAACGAAATGTGCATGCCTTGCCTGAGAACTTAAGAACTTTTAATTCTTTTGAGGTCTCATGTGACAAGGGTAATTATTTTTAAATAAAAATTATGTCTACTTATAAATGTGATAAATGTGGCATGTCTGTAAACGCAAGCTGTGGTTCTTGTGACGCACCTTTAGTGGATGCTTCACTAACCTTGGATGACGGTACTAAAGTGCAAATATCTGAATGTCCAAATGGCCACGGAAAAATAAAATCACCGATGTGCAGTGGTTTGGATATGTCTTGTGCAGTTAGCTGACTGACTGACTAACTAAATAACTGACTAACATTTTCCAGCGCTTATTTTGTCTGTTCTAGCTGGTTCTCGAAAGCAGTAGTTTTGATGGAGCCTCTTTTTCTGTTAAAAAACTTATAAAGAAGCAGTACGCTAAGCGTGGAAAAAGCAAAATAACTAGGAAAGGCAACCAGACTTCTATCGAACACTAGATTGAGAGAGTCTTGAATCATGTTATTTGAAATAGCGGCAACTAAGAAAGAGTAAAGTATGCTTACAATGCCGTATTTAGAAAATGATAGCATGCTTTGAACGCTTAGGACAGTTGCGCGGTAGGATTCTTCGCAAGCATCATGTATATAGCATCCATTAAAATAAATGATGGATTGGTAAGTGCAATAAAGGAGTATGACTGGAAGTATGCCAATATAAGGGATGCTAAGTGCGATCAAAATATAGGCAATTATGAGGTTGAGGTAGCAGATGGAAAAGTTTGTTTTAAATTGAAACCGCTTAAAACAATATTTTCCAAGTGTCGGAACCAATGAAGCAAAGAAAGCTAAGCCAGAGCCGATGATTCCATAAAAAAGAATGGGGATGTTAATGACCTTCCAGTACTGTTGCATTAAAGTCAAAAACTGGAGAATTAGGCTTTCGGAAAACATGACAATCAGCAAAAGAAGGATAACGATTTTGGACTTTTTGATCCATTGAATCGAAGTGAAAACTTTTTTGAATGAATCACGAAAGGCTTCGGTGATCTTAGCGGGTTGATTCCAAGTTTCTTTAAAACGCAGAGCATTGATTAAAACAAAAACAGCGGCAATTTGATTTAGAATGATTGGAAGTTTTATGCAGTTTTCTTGTGAGATGCTTCCTTGGTAACCAAAGAATTGGGTGATTTTTCCAATGACATTTGGGTCATAAATCATCGCTCCAACAAAAAGTACGAACATGAAATAGAGTGAGGTGTAGCGTTGAGTTTTTTCTAAAGTTTCGGCCCACTCATTCTGTAAATTTGCCTTTTCTAAAGAATCATAAACCAAAGCTTCATCGGCGCCACTAGAAGCTGCCTCACAGAGCCCACTTATAATACGATTAACTAAAAAGAAAATAAATAGGGTATTCCCGCCATTGATTGGTGCGAAAAGCCAGACGAGTAGTTCGATATTTAAAAGTATGGCAGAAAGGATAACAATTTTTCGCCGGCCAATTGTATCAGCCAAGCCACCTAAAGGAATTTCAAAGAGAACGATGGTCAGTGCCCAAACTGAATTAAGGATGGCAAATTGAGAGAGACTGAGACCAAAGTCTAGAAATAAAAGAGTGAATACCGGATAATAGAAGCGGGCACGAAAAAGAATCCGATAAAGGATGAAGGTTCGAGCGTTGTGTTTCGCAATCGTCTGTGGATCCATGAGATGAGAGTGTAAAAGATCGATTTAGTGTGCCCATTCAGGGCGTTCTTGCGAAGTGATTTTTTCAGAATAACGATTCGTAGGAATTTCTAAGGTTTCGTAAAAGCGTTTTGAATGTTGATGCAAAGAGTGTACGATATTGGGGAATTGCTTGGCTAAATTCTTGGTTTCAGCGGGATCTCTTTTGAGATTATAAAGTAATGGGTTTACGTTTTTAATGATAGACTCTGGATTATTAAAGCCTGGAGCGAGGCTTGTATAAAAATGAGCCTTCCAATCACCCTTTCTTACTGCGTAGATGAGGCCTCTAGGCGGTACAAAAGAACTGAAATAAAAGAAGTCGGGGCGTGGGCTAATTGATTTTTTAAGTAAGACGGGACTGAGGTCGTAAGAATCTTGAGCGAGGAGTGAGGGGTCTTTGATTCCGCTGACAGTGATGAAAGTATTAAAAAAATCTAGAGTGCTTCCCAGTCCATTGATGGAACCTTTTTTGATGGTGTCGGGCCACCAGAAGATGCCTGGTACTTTTTGCCCGCCTTCAGTAGCATAGCATTTTGAACCTTTCAGGGGATAGGCGGAACCACCTTTGGGATCAAAGGTTTGGTTGGGTCCGTTATCTGAAGTGAATATGACTAAGGTATTTTTATCGAGAGCATTTTCTTTAAGGGACTTTAGTATTTCTCCAACGGAATGATCGATTTCGCTAACGGCATCAGCGTAGGGGTTATTGCTATGTTTATTTTTAAATGGCTCAGAAACAAAAATAGGGATGTGAGGTAAGTGGTGGGAGAGGAATAAGAAGAAAGGTTGTTCTCTGTTTTCTTGAATGAGTTCTATGCATTTTTCGGTGTAGCGTTGAGTGAGCGTTGTTTGGTCTACGGGATACTCAATAATTGTATCATCCTGCATGAGAGGGACCCAGTGATTGACCTTGTTGCCTTTGGTCCGCATTTCAGCCAAAGTCATGTCTTCTCTAAAGTATACGGAATCAGCAACCTTCATTTCTGGGTCGACACGCATATCGTTGGAATAGGGGATGCCATAAAAATCATCAAATCCTTGGTCGGTAGGCAAATATCCTTCTCTATGGCCTAAGTGCCATTTGCCAACGAGGTGTGTTTTGTAGCCATTGCTCTGAAGCACTTTGGAGATGGTTTGGCTGTCTTGAGGTAGTCCTTGAGCTGACCATTCAAAGAAAACATGGGAACTTGTTCCGGTACGCACGGGATAGAGTCCGGTTAGGATGGCGGCACGGCTTGGAGAACAAATATGGGAAGCAGTATAAAATTCTGTCCATTTTTGACCTTCTTTGGCCATACGATCAATGTTGGGCGTGGTGTATTCGGTATTACCATAACAGGATAAGTCGCTATAGCCTAGATCGTCGGTTAAAATGAGAATGATATTCGGCGGCCGATCACCAAAAAGGCTTATGGTACTGACACAAAGTAGGGTGATTGAGTGAATTAGGCGCATGATTAAAACTAGGTGAAAATTATGTATAAAAATCACCTAGTGTGATCGCAGATTGTGTTTCGGCCGCTTCCATAATGCAATTGAGTAGATGTACATCTCTTCGTCCCATCTCACCTGAAGTTATATTAGCACTTCGTTTATGAATCGCAAGGCATTGACCGTCAATTTGGAGTTTTTGTTGGAAAATATGAGTGAAATCCATCGGGCCCTTCGGTGTACTGCCTTTAAGGTTCTCATAGCTATAAGCGGGTTCAATTTCCAAACGGCCACCTTCGGTTTCCAAACGTAAGAAGTTTTCCTGTTTACCATAGCTTGAGCTATGCTGGCTTGTTATTTGATTGGGCCAAGTAAGCTCCCATTGCCAATGTTCTGGAACATCTTTAAATATTTCAAGGCGATCTGTGGAGTGTTGAGCAGTGACAGATAAAGGCAGCATCTGAGAAGAGTAAAATGCAGATTGAGCAACATAGACACCGACATCAAATAGGGCACCGCCAGGGTTCATTTTTGAATTAATTCGCCAATCGCCTTCTTTAGTCAAATTACCATGATCATAAGAAAAGCCACCTTGCATGCCCTTGAGTTGGCCAAATTCTTTATTTTTCATAGCATCCATAAGGCGAATGTTAAATGGATCCCAATAGAGGCGATAGCCAATCTGCAGGGTTTTATTGGCAATTTTTGCCGCTTGTATCATGCGATCACAATCAGCAACCGTTGGGGCCATTGGCTTTTCGCAAATGACGTGTTTTTTGGCCTGAAGGCTTCGTATCGTGAAATCGGCATGAGTCCCTGTAGGGGTAGCGACGTAAACGCAATCAATTTCAGGATTATTGGCGATTTGATCAAAGTTTTGGTAATTATAGATATTTTCATCTTTAATGGAGAATGCTTTCTTCCAAGGTGCGATTTTTTCTGGTGATCCAGTAATGATCGAACTCACTTGGGCGTAATCGGACTGCTGAATAGCAGGTGCGATCCAATTTTTAGCATAGCTTCCAAGTCCTAGGAGGGCGATTTTTATAGGCTTAAGTTTCATATGTTTTTGAACTCCTTTGTCTGACCATAGACGACCGAGCAAATTTTGGCTCATTGCAAGGCTAAGTGATGCACAGGTGCCAACTTTAATTAAACGTCTCCGTGATAGTTTCATATTAGGCAGATTGAAGTAATTAGTGTCTGCTTTACTATTGGATAAATTGTGCTATTTTCAATTATAATATTCACTTAGTCATGCCTACTTTCTTACCTTATTTCATTCTCTTTAATTTGCTTTTTTTAGTGCATACGATTTGTGCAAATCCTGTCCATGATTCAAATACAACAGTACGCATCAATATGAATGTGGCACGTGCTGATGGAACCTCTAGCTTCGAAATCGAGTTATTCGATCAGAGTGGGAGTGATGCCGTGCGTACTACGCCAAAAACAGTAGCCAATTTTTTATCCTATGTAGAAGAGGGGCTTTATAACGGTACGATTTTTCACCGCTTAGTTCCTGGATTTGTCCTTCAAGGAGGTGGATACACACAGCCCAGTGTGAGCCAATTTCAGGCGGGTGGGGTGCCTTTACCTGTTGAAAAGTATGCACCAGTTATTAATGAGCCTGGGAATCTAAATGTAGCAGGAACTCTTGCTATGGCTAAACTGAGTGGAGATCCTGATAGTGCGACTTCTGGATGGTTTATAAATTTAGTAGATAACCCAGATTTAGATACTCAGAATAGTGGATTTACTGTCTTTGGTAGAGTTATTTCAGGCATGGAATTAATTAATCAGATTGCCGCCTCAAACCTATATTCTTTGTCGGGTGTATTCTATTATAATCCTCCATTTACTGACCTACCTTTACAAGGAACGTTAGAGTCCATAGTTTTGAATGATCAACAGTATACTTTACTGCAGCCTTTTAATTATATTGCAATTGAATCGGTCGAAATCTTAAACCGAAAGTCTGGGCAATTGAAAGTCTTACAAAGTGAAGATTTTTCAAGTTGGTCTGAAGTGAAAACAATCAATTTACAAAACTTAAATCCCGATACAGTTTTCTTGAAATCTGAGCTTACGCTCGAAGATTAGAATAGAGGAGAAGTTTTTAAACTTCCAGGGTGAGGGTATTAATTACCTTAATGTCTGCTTCAGAAAAATTTAAATTACCTAAACTTTTTAAGTTTTCTTTAATTTGATCATTACTGCTTGCTCCTATTAAAACACTCGTTACTTCAGGGCGTCGCAAACACCAAGCAAGTGCCATTTGAGCTAATGTTTGATTTCGAGCTTTAGCAATTTCGTTGAGTTTTTTGATTTTTTTAATGTTAGCATTCACACTTTCATGATCTAGAAATGGAGATGCTTTATTTCCGGCCCTTGAATCATCAGGAATATTTTTTAAATAACGATCGCTGAGTAAGCCTTGTGCTAAAGGCGAAAAGGCAATCGACCCGACACCTTGATTGTGGAAATCTACCAATGTGGAATGCTCGGCTTCTCGATCCAATAAATTATAGCGAAGCTGATGGATAAGGCAGGGAGTCCCTAGATCTTTGAGTATTTTAAGTGCTTTTAGTCCGTCTTCTGAATTGTAATTTGAAAGTCCAATGTACAGAGCTTTTCCACTTCTTACAATGGAGTCCAGGGCAGCCATTGACTCATCTAGCGGAGTTTCAGGGTCTGGTCTATGGTGATAGAAAATATCCACATAATCGAGATGCATTCTTTTAAGGCTTTGATCCAGGCTTGAAATAAGATATTTCTTAGATCCCCCGTCGCCGTAAGGGCCATCCCACATTTGGTAGCCTGCTTTAGTTGTGATAATTAATTCATCACGGTATCTTGATAAATCATTTTTAAGAATCTGCCCAAAATTTTCTTCAGCTTTCCCAGGAGGTGGGCCGTAATTATTGGCTAAATCAAAATGTGTGATTCCGCAATCAAATGCATATTTTATGAGTGAGCTTTGTTTCTCTAAAGAATGGCTGGCTCCAAAATTATGCCACAACCCTAGGGTTATTAAAGGAAGCTTCAGGCCACTAAGTCCGCAGCGTTCGTATTGCATTTTGCTCGAATAACGAAGCTTATTCGGCGAGTAACATGGGTCGTAACTCATTTAAAATTATTTAGAATACGAAGAAGAAATTAAAGAAAAAAAGGGAGCTATTTAAATAGCTCCCTAGCAGTTAGGTTACAAATAACAGGGATTAGTCTGATAATAAACCTAGCACAATAATGCCAGCAATAACACTCACCAATGATGCTCCGCTACCAATGAAGCCGTCAAGTAATGCAGTAATGTTTCCGATTACATCGAAACCAGTGCCACCGATTACAATTTGAGCAATGATTAATAGGCCAGCTGCAGAAATCAGAAGACCTTTAAGTCCACCGATGATTGAATTTACGAGATTTGTAATGTTGTCCATATTTTTATAGTTAAGGTTAATGTTTGTTTATATGTGTCGGTTATTTTCTTAATAATCCAACGATTAGTAGAAGGGCGATAAGCCCGACGAAACCATTTTCTCCGCCAATCGAACTAACGATTGATGAAACATTAGAAACCACACTGGTTCCTAACATAGAACCTTGGCCGAATATAATTTCGACTACGATTCCTAGTGCAATAAAACCAATACCTAGTTTAGTTACTGTTTCAATTACACCAGTTATTTGTGCTGTTATTCTTTCCATATTTACTTTTTAGGGTTAAACAAAGGCATTTGTCTCGGTAAGAAGTACCGCTACGGATTAGCCAATGAAAAAAGCAGTAAAGTTTTGAAATAATATCGCTGTCAAGTGAGCGATGCTCCTGATTCATTTTATAAGAGGAGATAGTGATGCTTATGGAATGTGCTTTGGTAAAATTACTTGGGGTAAGCATTAGCATCTAATAAGGTTTCATTATTTATACATTATGTTTTGGATTTTAAAAGAAAAAAATTAGCTAATTTAAATTACTTATTTTTTTCAAAAAATATACATAAATTGTTGATTTATAGATATTTAAGAAATTTATGCTTACAAAATTGAATTTTTAATAGATAATTAATGCTTTATTGTTTTTTTAATAAATGCACTTTTGAGGAATATTTCATTATCTGGTGTCTCAAGTAGTTATACTAAATAAGTAGATACATATTACTTTTTTATTTTTTCTAATACCCTTCTTTTTTGCCAACCTGTTATAATAATTTATAATGTTTTTTAATTTTCTTTTAGAGAAGCATTGTTCGGCTTGCGATAAGTTAGATCGAAGTCATGCAACAGGAGATAATGTTTTAAACTCCAATCGTTCATTTTGTTCCTGTAGTGAATTAAAAAGCTTTTATTTTAAATCGACAATACTCCTTAGAATTATGCAGACTACTGCCTTAGTTGTATTATTTACAGCTACTGTTTCTACTTTATTTTTGGTGCGAAATTCATCAATTTTTAATACAGATATTAATACAGTTATTACTGGATATGCGAATACTCAAAAAGGGCTTGATGAATTAAATTCAAAGCGAGAACAGGAGCAATTTGCACAGCAAACTATTTTTTTAGAAAATGATTCAAAATAATAATTTATTGCATGCTCAAATCTTTAGCTTAACTACATTATTTTTAAGCTAAGTTTTAAGCTAAGCTCCTAATTAATTTGATGAAGATGGTTCTGCGCTTATTATGTTGAACATGTATTCTAGTTTTTTGAAGTAGTACTTTAATAAAAAATTAATAAAAAAACTGGATCCCGATTTCTCAATCAAATTAATGATGAGCCTATGGTTACAAAAGAGCTTTTACATTTTCTTTTTCAACTCTGAGTTCCTCAACAGATGCGCGGATTTTTTCCTGGCTAAAAGAATTTAATTCAATTCCTTGCACAATAGAAATTTCTTTACCGTCGCTAATGCATGGAAAAGATGCAATTAAGCCCTTATCGATTCCGTAGCTTCCATCAGAATGAAGACACATGCTAAACCAATGGCCTTTAGGTGTTGGGGTGCTAATGTTTTTAATTGAGTCAATAATTGCATTAGCAGCTGAAGCAGCAGATGAGGCTCCACGCGCTGCAATAATTTCAGCACCACGTTTTTGAACCTTAGGTATGAATGTATTTTCTAGCCATTCATTATCATTGATTACAGAAGTCGCATTTTTGCCGTTAATTTTAGCAGAGTAAAAGTCAGGATACTGAGTTGCAGAATGGTTTCCCCAGATGGTCATATTAGAAATAGAGGCAATGGGTTGATTCGCTTTTTCGGCTAATTGTGCTTTGGCTCTATTTTCGTCAAGCATAGTCATTGCGAACCAACGATCTTTAGGGATAGATGGAGCATTCTCCATAGCAATTAAACAGTTTGTGTTGCAGGGATTGCCGATTACTAAAATGCGGACATCAGAAGCAGCATTCGCTTCAATGGCTTTGCCTTGTGAAGTGAAAATGCCTCCATTAATATTCAAAAGGTCATTTCGTTCCATTCCCTTTGATCTTGGTACAGAGCCTACTAGCAAGGCCCAATTAACATCGGTAAAGCCTTCTTCTAGGTCAGTTGTGGCCACGATTTCTTCAAGTAGAGGAAAGGCACAGTCATCGAGTTCCATGATAACACCTTTAAGTCGATCTAAGGCGTTGGGAATTTCAATAAGATTTAGTTTAACAGGTTGGTCAGGGCCAAAAACAGCGCCTGAAGCGATACGAAAGAGAAGAGCGTATCCGATTTGGCCGGCTGCTCCAGTAATTGCGATGCGAATTGGTTTTTTATTCATTTACTTAAATAGATTAAAATAAGGGTTCTAATTTTGTATACGCGTCTCTTAATAATTTTTCGGTGGTTTCCCAATCGATACAGGCATCAGTAATGGAAACACCGTATTGTAAATTTTCTTTATCTTGGGGGAATGCTTGTTTCCCTGAATGGATATTACTTTCTAGCATTGCTCCAATTATCTGTTTGTTGGCGATGCTTTGGTCCACTACTTCATCGAAAACAGATGCTTGTAATTCATGATTTTTGTTACTGTTCGCATGGCTGCAATCAATCATTATAGCAGGCTCTAAATTCTCTTTAGCAATTTTATCCATAGCGTCTGCTACATGAGACGTTGAGTAATTTGGGCCATCAGAACCACCTCTTAATACAATATGGCAATTTGGGTTACCTTTAGTTGTTATGGCATTAGCTTGACCGGCATTGTCTATTCCTAGAAAAGTTTGAGGCTGGCTAGCTGCTTGTATTGCATTAATAGCTACTTTTAGATCACCATTAGTCGCATTTTTAAATCCTAGTGGCATTGAAAGGCCGGATGCCATTTGGCGGTGAGTCTGACTCTCTGTGGTTCTTGCACCTATCGCAGACCAACATATTAAATCGGCTATATATTGAGGGGTGATTGGGTCCAGTAACTCGGTAGCAGTTGGCAGTCCAAGTTCGAGTACTTCTGTTAAAAAAGAGCGGGCAATTTCAAGTCCTTGAGGGATGTCTGAAGTGCCATCTAGTTTAGGATCCATTATGAGCCCTTTCCATCCGACTGTTGTTCTTGGTTTCTCAAAGTAAACACGCATCACAACAAGAAGGCGATCGGACAAGTCTTTGGATAGCTTAGCGAGTCGTTCAGCGTACTCTTTTCCGCCTTTTAGATCATGGATTGAGCATGGGCCAACGACTACGAGTAATCTTGGGTCATCACCAAATATGATTTTGTTGATTGCATTTCTTGTCTCAACAACAAATTGTTCAACTTCGTCACTTCTTTTGATTTTATTACAAAGCTCAACAGGAGTCGGTAGTTGGGTTTTTGAGGTGATATTAATATCGGTTATCTTTTTCACGCTTTTTGGATAGATTAAGCTTTTATAAGTAACAAGTTATTAATTAATATATTTTCAATTATTAAGAATAAATTAGGAATTATTAAATGAAAGGAGAAAATCAGTTATTGAAAGCTTATTCACATAAGATGCGGAGTTGTCTTCATGTTTCAGGTGAAGATGCCTATTCATTCTTGCAAAGCCAGTTTTCAAATGATTTGCCGAAAGGTGAAATTCCGTTCGAGCGATATGGTTTATGGCTCAATGTGAAAGGACGAGTTTTAGCAGATAGTGTTATCGTTCATTCTAAGGATGAGGATTATTATATTTTTAGTGAAAACACAGATGCATCTTTGATTAAGGAAATTTTAGAAAATCATATTATTGCAGATGATGTGGAAATTGAATCGATTGAACTAAGTGGTTCAATACTTGTGAATACTCTAGGGGCTAATGTGCTGTGCCATAAATTAGGCATCCCAGCAAGGGAGGCGAAGTCGGAGACATCGAATGCTGTTTATCAGGATTTGAGTGTGGGCTTAGTCTTTCCATCAAAGCGTTTGGGTGAAAATGGGTTTGTCTTTTGTTTTCTAGATAATGCAAGCCACGACTTAGCTAAAGAAGCTTTAGAAGAGGCATCTGTTCACTGGATCGGAGCAAATGAAATGCATTTAAAGCGTTTGGCTTTGGGGACACCCTTGGTACCCAATGAAATTGGGCCAAATGATTTGGCAGGTGAGGGGAATTTAGTGCCTTCAGCTGCATCATTATCGAAGGGTTGTTATTTAGGGCAAGAAGTGGTGGCTCGTTTATATCATGTGGGCAAACCGCAAAGGCAGTTATTTGTCATGACTTTTAGTGCATTAAGTGAGAGTGATTCAATCGAACTCCCTATGAGTATAAGTATTGAGGGTCGTTCTTTAGGTGAACTAAGAACTTTATATCAGGATGCGAATGATTCAAACAAATGGTATGGAGTTGCTTTGCTAAAAGTACGTTATTTGGACTTGGTACAATCAGAGTTTAGATTGGCTTCTCATCCTTTAGACAGTTTATCAACACTCTCTGAATTTTCTCAAAATTTTGAATAATTATGAATAAGACGGAAAAAATGCTCCAAGATTTATTTAAGCAAATCGGTGCGGATGAATTACAATCTCAACGAATGGCTTCTCAATTATTAAAACGAGCAAATCAACTCGCGGAAGAGGAATCGATTAGCGAGGCTGAAGCACTTGAAAATCTGCTAAAAAAGATCATTGAAGGACAGAAATAAGGTTTTTTATGCTTTTTTTTATCAATTATGATAATTTAAGGTAAATTATATTGACGAAGGGCCACGAGTTCCCGATATATAGTGGCTTTAACAATAATATTAACTATATATCTACTCACTTATGAATAAAGCAGAATTAGTTGCAGAAATACAAAAATCACTCGGCAAAGACACATCAAAAGCAGCAGCAGAGCGTTCGCTCGAAGCAGTTTTAGAAGGTGTTAAAAAAGGTATCAAAAAAGACAAGAATGTTCAATTAATTGGATTCGGTACTTTTTCAGTTACTAAACGTGCTGCTCGTGATGGCGTAAACCCTCAAACTGGAGAAAAGATTAAAATTAAGGCATCAAAATCAGTTAAATTTAAAGCTGGTGCAGGTCTTAAAGCTACTTTGTAGAACAAATTTTTTTCTTACTGCCCATCGCAATGCGATGGGCTTTTTTTTTAACTAAATTGCTTACTCGTAGGAAAATTATTGATTTTTCTGTATAGTTTAATTTTTATTTTATCTTTATGGGTAAAACTTTATTCGAAAAAGTATGGGATGCACACTCGGTAAAAACATTATCGAATGGTCAGACTCAATTATTAATTGGAACTCACCTTATTCATGAGGTCACGAGTCCTCAAGCCTTTGGCATGTTACGTGAGCGAGGGTTATCTGTTCGCTTTCCTAAACGTACCTTTGCTACAGTGGATCACATTGTTCCCACTAATGAGGCAGTTGAGCCGTATAGCGATTCCTTGGCTCAAGGAATGATTGAAGAGTTGAGAAATAATTGTGTAGAAAATGATATAACATTTTTTGATACAAACACGGGTCATCAGGGGATTGTACATATTGTAGGACCTGAACAGGGAATCACACAGCCTGGAACAACAATTGCTTGCGGGGACTCGCACACTTCGACTCATGGAGCCTTTGGTGCAATTGCCTTTGGTATCGGAACCAGTCAGGTTAGAGATGTATTGGCAACTCAGACGATTGCTTTAAATGAACTAAAGGTTCGCCGAATTAATGTGAATGGCAAATTGGCTCCAGGAGTTTATGCTAAGGATGTTATTTTGCATATTATTCGCACCTTGGGAACTAATGGTGGTACTGGCTTTGCTTATGAGTATGGCGGAGAAGTATTTGATGGTTTCTCAATGGAAGAAAGAATGACAGTTTGTAATATGTCGATTGAAGGTGGAGCTCGTGTGGGTTATGTGAATCCTGATGATATTACTTTTGAGTACCTCAAAGGCAGAAAGTATTGTCCTAAAGACGCTGATTTTGATCAAGCGGTTGAATGCTGGAGAAATTTTGCCTCAGATGCAGATTGTCAGTACGATGATGTTGTGACAATCAATGCTAGTGAGATTCAACCTACGGTGACTTGGGGAATTACACCAGGACAGGGAATCGGTATCAATGAATGTATTCCTACAATTGAGTCAGGTGAGACTCAATCGGCTAGAGCATCCATTGCTGAAGCATTGGATCATATGTCTTTTGAGGGTGGCTCTGAGCTTAAAGGTAAGAAAATTGATGTAGCCTTTCTCGGTTCATGTACGAACGGACGATTGTCGGACCTTAAAGAAGTCGCTCATTATCTCAAAGGTAAAAAAGTGGCTGAAGGGGTTAAGGCGATTGTTGTTCCTGGGTCTCAAGTGGTTGCTAAGATCGCCAAATCATTAGGGCTCGATGAGATTTTCACTGAAGCTGGCTTTGAATGGAGAGGTGCAGGTTGCTCTATGTGTTTAGCGATGAATCCTGATAAGCTGATTGGCAATCAACTTTGTGCTAGCTCTTCTAATCGAAATTTTAAGGGACGCCAAGGAAGCCCAACGGGCAGAACGTTGCTTATGAGTCCTATTATGGTTGCTGCAGCAGCAATAACCGGTGAAGTCTCTGACGCTAGAGAGATTTTTGAATTTTAATACCTATTAATAAAGTATTACTTTTAGCTAATTTATATTATGAACGAAAATTCTATTACAAAAATTGAAGGAAGAGCGGTCTTTGTGCCGGGTGACGATGTGGATACGGATAGAATCATTCCTGCTCGATTCATGAAATGCATTACATTTGATGGTCTAGGTGAATTTTTATTTTATGATGTGCGATACAAGGAGGATGGCTCAAAGAAAGAGCATAATCTGAATGATGAACGCTTTTCAGAGGCCACAATTATAGTCGGCGGAAATAATTTTGGTTGCGGTAGTTCTCGTGAGCATGCACCTCAGTCTATTCAAAAAGCTGGATTCAATGCGGTAATCGCAGGTAGTTTTGCCGAAATCTTTTTTGGAAATTCAACTAATTTAGGGGTCGTATGCGTGGTTGTTGGAGATGATGATCGTAAGCAAATAGCTGACCTTATCGATAAGCAACCAGAGCTTGTTGTATCGATCGATTTAGAAGCCCTCAAAGTAAACATTGGTGAATATTCTTTTGATTGTTTGATTAAACAAGATGCGAGAAAGAGCTTACTTGAGGGTAGCTTTGATGCGTTGAGTGAGTTACTTGAAGGCAATTCCGAGGTAGACACGGTTGTATCTGGGCTTCATTATATTAATGATTAAATGGAATTTATAAACCAAACTGGATTATTCTTTTTCCCGTTGTTATTATGCTCAATATTAGCGACCTATATTTCAATTGAACGTTATATTGCATTAAGAAATAACGCCATATTTCCGGATGGATTTCTTGATGAAATGTTATCAGGAAACTTACATGCAGTTAATTATTCAAAGGATTCATTAGCAGGTCGCTTGCTACAGTTTTTTCATGGTAAACAACATGCTAAGGACGAAAAGATGCTTAAGGCATTTGTTCAACTTGAGATTGGACGACTCGAGAGTGGTTTGTTTATTTTAGAAGTAGTTACAGGTATTGCACCTTTAATTGGTTTATTAGGGACAGTTTTTGGATTGACCAGTGTTTTTGGAACATTTTCTCCAGAATTGGAGTTTTCAGACCCTAGTTCATTTGTAAGCGGTATTGCTTTAGCCCTTAATACGACTATTTTAGGACTGTTAATAGCCATACCATCACTTGCTATGTATTCATTTTTCCAGAGGCGTATTGATGTGATCAGTCATCAGTTAGACTTATCAATTGAAAGTCTGCTTTATCAAGATCGAGTTGAATAATGTCTTATACTAAGCGCTCTCAAAGGAAACCTTACATTAACATTATTCCCTTAGTGGATGTGCTAACGGTTTTATTGTTTTTCTTTATTGTGACGATGCAATTTAAACAATTTAAGGTTTTAAATATTACGTTACCTGAAATAAAAACTGCAGGGATTAACCAAATCGATGATCAAATTGTTTTGATGGTCGATGAATTAGGAAAAATATTCTATAATGGTGTTTCTGTTTCTATTGAGCAACTTAAGGAATCCTTAATAGCTACGAGTGAAATGAACTCTGATTTATCAGTTTTAATTATGGCAGACGAAGGAACTGAACTTAAGATAATTACAAAATTAATGGATTTATGCAGAATCTATCAGTTTAATCAGATTCGTTTACAATCTCGATAAAATGACAAAAGATTGGGATAAAGCATATCAAGAAGGTGTCACACCTTGGGATAAAGGCTGTGCGTCTCCACCTTTAGCTCAATGGTTGCAAAAACATCGCTTAAGTGGAGAGGGCTTGGTCTTAGGTTGTGGTCTCGGACATGATGTGCGACTACTTGCTAGCTGCTGTGATCAAGTCACAGGAATGGATATTTCTCAAACTGCTATCAATAAAGCGAGGAAGATGAATAGGCTGAATAATGTATCTTATAAGGTGGCTGATTTCTTTAATTTAGAGGATTTCTTTACTCAAAGCTTTGATTGGATAGTGGAACATACGTTTTTTTGTGCAATTAACCCGAGCATGAGGCAAAGCTATGTAGAAAATTTAATTAAGGTATTAAAGCCTAATGGCTATTTTCTGTCCGTATTTTTCTTGAAAGACGGGTGCAATTCTAACTCAGAAGGACCTCCTTATAAAATAAATAAAGAAGCCGTTGAGGGTTACTTTGGAAGCCATTTTGAGGTTATTGAATCCTACATTCCTCAAGTACATTATGACTCAAGACCGCATGGTTCAGAATATTTGTGTTTGATGCGTTTGAAGTAAAACTAAGAGCAAGAAGACCGAACAGATTATTCTTCTGGAGGGGAGGTCATTTCTTCGAAATTATCTGCCTCTTCTTCCTCTTCTTCTTCCCATTTCATGGTTTCATCCGCTTCGATATCGTCCTCTACATCTTCATCAATATCGCTTAATTCTTTAAGCAATGGCTCGGTTTCGCTTGGTTCCACATCTTCATTTTCATCACTGTCGAGTTCAAAGCCAGCTGGAAGATACTCTAGGATAGCAGTAATCTCTGCGAAAAAGTGAGTTGAGCGTCCTTCCATGTAATCTTTGTTTTGGGCTTCTCTAATGTCTTCTTCGAGCTCATCAATGGTTAATTTTTGGGCAACATCTAAGGATGCATTAAGCATTTTAATTCTTAATTTACTAATATGATCTAAGAAGTCTGCATAAGGACCTTTTTCTTCGTCTATAACATCGGGAAGGGCAAAAAATTGATCTTCACACTCAAGAATACTTTCTTGGGTACGTTTTAGATGGATGGTTTTATCCTTATCTATTTTTTCAATAATAAATGTATAAAATGCTTTATCTAAAAATTCATTTAAAAAGCCGTAATCGTACAGCGGTTCTACGAGATCAACTATATGTTGAAACTGTTTAGGGTCAATAATGGCTAAGCCTTCTGTGTCCCAATGAATGGAGTCACTTATTTCAGAAACCCACCAATTCATGTCGTTGCCAATCTTTGCTTTACACCAGGATAAATTTGGAGAACTTTTTGCCATAAATTATTTTTTTAATTATATTTTTATATAAATATCTTTGTATATATATTGGGAAATACACAGAACGGGTTTTGTAAAGAGCATTTATAGTATTTTTTTAATTTTATTTTAGTTTTTTCTTTTGATTAAGATACTTAAGTATCTAATTTATTTCATTTAAATGTCAGATATTTACAAAAACTTATTAAGACCTCTATTTTTTCGAATGGAACCAGAGGAGGCACACGACTCAGCTTGCTATTTTTTAAAGCTTATGGCTTCTTTGCCATTTGTTTGTGATGTGTTTAGGAAATACAATCTAATCGAAGGTGATAAACCAATCGAATTATTTGGATTGGAGTTTCCGAACCGTGTAGGTTTAGCTGCAGGCATGGATAAGGATGGGCAGTTTCCCAGTGCGATAGAAGCATTTGGCTTTGGCCATGTAGAAGTAGGTACGGTCACTCCAGAGGCACAACCAGGAAACCCTCGACCGAGACTGTTTAGAGAAACTAAGCATAATGGGCTGATTAACCGTATGGGCTTCAACAACAAGGGTGCAGAGGCCATGTTGCGATCTTTAGAGCAAGGATTTCCGAGAAATAAGCGAAAGATTCCTCTTGGAGTTAATATTGGTAAGGCAAAAGTAACTCCTCTTGAAAAAGCAGTGGAAGATTATTCAAAATCATTTTCTATATTAGCGGATCAAGCGGATTATTTTACGATTAATGTCAGTAGTCCTAATACACAAAATTTACGACAATTACAATCTCGTGAATATCTATCGATCATTCTGGATACTCTACAAAAGCAAAATTTGGCTCTGTCTAAAAAAATGGGACGTTCACCACATCCTATTTTATTGAAAATTGCACCCGATTTAAGTTTTGAGGAAATTGATGTTATTTTAGAATTATTATTAGAATATAACTACAGCGGCATTATTGCGAGCAATACAACGATTCAAAGGCCCGAAAATATTATTCATGATGAAATGGGTGGGTATAGTGGAGGAGCTTTTATTCATAAACTTTCAAATGAAGTCATTCGCTATATTTCAAAGGCGACTGATGGACGTTTGCCCATTGTAGGGGTTGGAGGTATCGACAGTCCTGAATCAGCTGGAGAAAAAATAGACGCAGGAGCATCACTAGTACAAATCTACACGAGCTGGATTTACAATGGGCCTCTATTCGGAAGAGAATTAGCCAGGGCTTTACAGGAAAAAGATAAGACCTGGGTATAAGCGATTGGGGGAATTTGTTCTAAAGTGCGGATAAGAGTGCTTTTCTTCGATTGAGCACATCAAATTTTTCTGATTGCTCTTCAGCATGATAAGAAGAACGAATCAATGGACCTGACTCACAAACACCATATCCTATTTCTAAAGCATAGTCTTTCCATTTAAGGAATTCTTCTGGAGTTACCCAGCGATCTACTGGTTCATGTTTTGGCGAAGGTTGTAAATATTGTCCAATTGTCAAAATATCTATACCGACATTACGCATATCATTAAGTACAGTTTTGATTTCCTCTTCGGTTTCGCCAATTCCAAGCATGATTCCTGATTTAGTGATAAAGCCACGAGATTTGGCGTGTTCCAAAACCCATAAAGAGCGATCATATCGAGCAGTTTTACGAATGGGTCTTTGTAGGCGTTTAACAGTTTCTAAATTGTGGTTAAAGATGTCGGGGCAGGCATCTAATACAATATCAAGGTATTCTTGTTGCCCTCGAAAATCAGCAGTTAATACCTCTACGGCACATTCAGGCATACGATTATGAATTGCACGGATAGTGTTGGCCCAGATGGATGCGCCTCCGTCTTTGAGGTCATCTCTGGCAACAGAGGTTATTACCGCATGTTTTAAATTCATTTTGGCAATTGAGTCAGCAACTCGTGCTGGCTCCCCGACATCTAATTCTGTGGGACGTCCTGTTTGGATTGCGCAGAAAGAACAAGATCGTGTACAAATATTCCCTAAAATCATAACCGTAGCCGTACCACGAGACCAACATTCTCCCATGTTAGGGCATTGAGCACTTTTGCATACGGTATTGAGTTTATGCTCGTTAACGGTTTGCAAAGTTTTTTTGTATTCTGCACTCGTTGGGAGCTTAGCTCTAAGCCAATTAGGTTTGTTTTTTAGCATATTTCCTAACTAAGTTCGTAAAAAACAGATTCAAATTCAACTACGAATCGTTCTTTTATTAATTTTTTTTGTGGCAAAGAAGCCATTTCCTGTTCCATAGAGGTGACTGAGCCATCGGTAATACCACAAGGAATAATGCCTTTGAAATGCTCTAGATCAGGGCTTATGTTAAGGGCAAGCCCGTGATAAGTAATCCATGATTTAACGGCTACACCGATCGCACATATCTTACGATCGCCAATCCATATGCCTGTTTTGCCTTCTCGGGTACTCGCTTCTAGGTTGAAATTTTGTAATACCCTTATGATAACCATTTCGAGTTTTCTTAAATAGGCATGAAGGTCTCGGTCTTTTAATTGGATAATTGGGTAGATAATAAGTTGCCCGGGCCCGTGATAAGTAATGTCGCCTCCACGATTGGTTTTATGTACCTGAATGCCTTTATCTTTTAAAGTTCCTTCATCCCATAATAGATTCGATGCAGCACCCACTTTTGAGCCAATCGTGAAGACTGGATCATGTTCAGTAAATATAAGAAAATCGGGAGAAGATGGGTCGTTTTTTTTTGTTTCAACCAAACCTATTTGATCATCGATAGCTTTGGAGTAGGTTTTAATCCCCCAATCAATAACTTTCAGTGTTTGTTCCAATAGATGTTTTAGGTTTTGGGATTTCTGACTACATTTCGTATGCTGTTTTTGGTAATGATATTCCCTCCACTATTGCGCCCTCTGAGAGTCTGTTCTGAAAAATCGACAATGATTTCTAGTTTTCTTAATCGAGAACTCGGTTTTAAGTTAACTTTAACCGAGGGTGGGGTACCGTCTTTGCTATCGTATTCTGCAATGTAGAAAATTTTTGAACCACTTGCACCTTTAGTCAGGTCATATTCTTTGTCACGAGTAACACCTCCTATATTGAAGTGCTTTGCAAGGACTGGTCCCGTTTTCCCGCTACGATAAATAATGCAGTAATTTTTATCGTTAGGGTTTTTCCGATTGAAGGTGTCTATCTGTAGGATTTTTTTACCAAAATAGGCTTTTTCTGAAATTTTCTTAATCATAAGAATGCCTTCTTGATTAATAGATAAGACATCACTGAGTTTTGAGCACTTGCAGACAGATTCATCTTTTTTCATAGAATAGCCTGCAAATCCTTCATCTCTATTGACATAAAGTGTTTCGTTGGAAATCAAAACTTCTTGAGCGATCACTTTTTGAAAACTATCTAACTGAGTTTTGCGTTCAAAATGTTTACCGTATTGGTTTTTTAATTCCTTGTACCAACGTATGGTGCAGCGAGTGAGTTGCTTTAAATTATTTTCGGTGAGGGCAATGTTTTCTTCTAAGCTTTTAATTAATTCATCCGCCTTAAGGGAATCGAATTTAGAGATACGTTTAATTTTGATTTCTAAAAGTTTAAGGATGTCTTCTCTAGTAATAGGGCGGTTGAATTTTTTAGCAAATGGCTTGAGGTTTTTATCGACCGTTTCAATAACACCTTCCCATGTGGTAACAGTTTCAATCTTTCGATATATTTTTTCTTCAATAAAAATTTTCTCTAAAGAGCTTAAGTGCCATTTTTCTTGAAGTTCTAAGAGTTGAATTTCGAATTCCTCTTTGAGTAATTCTTTAGTTCTATTGGCACTTATTTTTAGAAGCTCGGTAGCAGTTAAGAATTCAGGTTTATCATTTAAGATGACACAGATATTGGAAGATATGGATAATTCACAGTCAGTGAATGCATAAAGTGCTTGGGTGATCTGCGCGGCATCAGAGCCTGAGCTTAAATAAATGAGGATCTCTACATGGTCTGAGGTGTTATCTTCAACCCTTGAAATTTTAATTTTCCCTTTGTCATTTGCAGAGAGAATTGAATCAATTAGTGATGTAGTGGTCTTACCAAATGGTAATTCTGTAATGGCTAGTAGGTTGTTTTTTTGCTTCTCAATTTTAGCACGAACTTTTACTTTACCACCACGTTTGCCATCATTGTATTCTGATATATCAGCGGCGCCTCCAGTTAAAAAATCAGGATAGAGTTCAAAAGTTTGATTTCTTAAGGCAGCGATACTTGCATCAATTAATTCGTTGAAATTATGAGGTAAGATTTTACAAGAAAGACCTACAGCAATGCCTTCTGCTCCTTGAGCGAGTAGGAGTGGAAACTTAATCGGTAAAATTTCAGGTTCTTTGCTTCGTCCATCATATGAAGCTAGCCAATTCGTTGTTTTTGGGTTGAATGCGACTTCTAAAGCAAATTTAGATAGTCGAACTTCGATATATCTGGGTGCAGCAGCGGAATCTCCAGTATAGGTATTGCCCCAATTCCCTTGAGTATCGAGGAGAACCTCTTTTTGTCCTATTTGAACCATGGCATCTCCGATTGAGGCATCGCCATGGGGGTGGTACTTCATTGTATTTCCGATTACATTAGCGACTTTATTATAGCGACCATCGTCAAGTTCTTTAAGGGAATGTAAAATACGTCGTTGAACTGGCTTTAATCCGTCGAGTGCATGCGGCACAGCTCGTTCAAGTATAACATAACTGGCATACTCCAAGAACCATTGACTATAATAAGTATCTAAGTGATTAGCTTTTATGTTATCGATTAAATTTTCATTAACATCGATAGAAATATCTTTTGCCTCGTTCGATAAATTGAGTTCGAGATTATTATTGTCGGGAGGAGTGTTTTTTGACATGAATAAATTACTTAGATTTCAATTTATTATTATTCCATTGTAGCTTTGTCTATGAAAATTATTCAATTCAGTATTTATTTTTTAACATTAGGCTTTATCGGGTCGTTATTATTTGGACATTGTCAGGTTCCTTGTGGGATTTATGATGATGCGAGCCGAGTACAACAGATGTTAGAAGATGTATCGACCATTACTAAGGCAATCGACCAGATTCATGAATTAAATGGCAAAGCTGATGTACAATCTAAGCAGCAGTTGATTCGTTGGGTGAACAACAAGGAAATCCATGCGAACAAGATTATTGATGCAATTTCCAATTATTTTCTCACTCAGAGAGTAAAGCCTGGTGCCGAGGATTATTTAACTCGGCTTAGCAATCATCACAAGGTGATCATATTGTCAATGAAGGCAAAGCAGAAGGTGGATGCAAAGACGGCAAAAGATTTAAAGCAGGCTGTGGAAGTCTTATCGCAGTATTATCCTTAATTCTTAATCCTTAATTGGATTTTAAATATTCTTATGCTTCTTTAAGTGCAGTAAGGTCTTTTTCCACGTAAAGATTATCGATGATGAAGTTTTGTCTTTCTTGGGTATTTTTACCCATATAAAATAAGAGCAACTCTTTAGTGGCCATGCCTTGGGGAATGATTACAGGATCGAGCTTTATATCCTTTCCGATAAAATGACTAAATTCACTAGGGGAAATTTCACCGAGTCCTTTAAAACGAGTGATTTCTGGATTAGCACCGATTTTGTTGATAGCGGATATCTTTTCAGTTTCGTTGTAGCAATAAATAGTTTCTTTCTTATTTCTCACACGAAAGAGGGGAGTTTGTAATATGTACAAGTGTCCTTTTTTGATCACTTCAGGAAAGAACTGTAAAAAGAAGGTGATGAGGAGTAAACGGATATGCATACCATCAACATCGGCATCTGTAGCAATAATGATATTGTTATAGCGAATATCTTCGACACCAGATTCTATATTGAGTGCATCTTGGAGTAGGTTGAATTCCTCGTTTTCGTAAACGATCTTTTTAGACAAGCCAAATGAGTTAAGTGGTTTTCCTTTAAGGGAAAATACAGCCTGAGTCATAATATCTCTGGCTTTGGTTATAGATCCACTGGCTGAATCACCCTCGGTAATAAATATTGAGGATTCTAGGCGATTACTTTTTTTATCATTAAGGTGAACACGGCAATCTCTTAGCTTCTTACTATGGAGTTTTGCCTTTTTTGCTCTTTCTTTGGCAATTTTTTGAATGCCTTTGAGTTCTTTTCGATTTTTTTCTGAATCGAGAATCTTCTCTAAAAGTTTTTTTGCAGTATCTGGTTCTCGATGAAGATAATTATCTAAAGCACTTTTTAGAAAATTATTGACGAAGGTTCTGATCGTAGGGCCTGCAGGGCCGATTTCTTGAGAACCTAACTTAGTTTTGGTCTGTGATTCAAAAACAGGATCTTCAACCTTTATACTGATCGCAGCGACAATGGATGTCCGCATGTCGACAGCATCAAAATCTTTTTTAAAGAAATCTTTGATCGTTTTACCGAGTGCTTCCTTGAAGGCATTAAGGTGAGTCCCACCCATTGTGGTATGTTGTCCATTTACAAATGAATAATAATCTTCTCCATAATTCTCATCATGAGTGAAAGCGATTTCGATATCTTTATCCTTGAGATGAATTATTGGGTAAAGTGGGTCGCTGTTCAGCTTATTTTGAAGCAGATCCAGTAATCCATTTTCTGATTTATATTTAGTTTGATTATAATAGAGGGTGAGTCCGCTGTTAAGATATGCATAATTCCAAAGCATATCTTGAACGTATTCATTTCTAAAACTAAATTGATTAAATATAGATGTATCTGGAGTGAATTCGATTAAAGTGCCGTTGGGATTATTACTTTCAACTACCTTATCTTTGGTATCTTCTTCGATAGTTTCCCCTTTAGAAAAAGTAATTGAGCGAGTCTTACCATCTCGGAAGGCTTGGATCTTAAAATGACCTGATAGTGCATTGACTGCTTTAATTCCTACTCCATTGAGCCCGACTGATTTTTTGAAAGCTTCTGAATCGTATTTAGCTCCGGTATTAATTTTTGAAGCACAATCCTTAAGCTTTCCTAAAGGAATACCTCTACCGTAGTCTCTGATATAAACTGTTTGGTTATCGATTTGGATATCGATTTTCTTCCCAAACCCCATGACGTATTCGTCTATGGAATTATCAATAACTTCTTTGATTAAGATGTAGATTCCATCATCAGCAGAGCTACCGTTGCCAAGTTTGCCTATATACATGCCTGGTCGCAGGCGTATATGTTCCTTCCAATCGAGAGACTTTATGTTGTCCTCAGTGTATTCAGCAGACATTTAGGGTAGGCTAATTATTTGGTTAGTGGGTCGCCCATATTCATGAGTGGTAAAGGAGCAGGGCTCTCGCCATTGAGAAAATAAATTTTACTAGATTTGTCCTTGGAAATTTCTTTGAGGGCATCAAGTGCTTGGAGTTGAATGTATGCGGGATTCTTTGAAATGGCATCATTTAGTTTGGTGATTTCATAGGCTTGAGCATCAGCAAGGACACGTCGTTGTTGAGCTTCTAGTTCAGCCGCATCTCTTTCAGCTTGTGCTTCAGCAATCTTTTGCTGTTGCTCAGTTCTGAAACGTTCGAGCTCTGCTTTTTGTTTTTCAACTTCCTGTTCACGTTCTTTCTTTGATTCAATAGCACGAGTGATGAAAGAAGGGAGGTTAATGTCTCTGATCAAAATATCTAAACAAGTAATGCCTCTTGCTGTAAGGTAACTACTCATGCTATCAAAAATTGCAGTTTGTAAATTCTCCTGAGTTTCTTGAAGAAAGAAATCTTCGGCACGAACAACACTTTTTCCTTGTTCACGAACAACGGAACGAAGTTTTGGTTGAATTTGTACACGAACGGCATCTTCAAAAGTACCAGTCTCTTGTAGAATTCTCGCAGCATCTGAACCATTGATGCGAAATTTAATACTCACATCAATTGTTGTGGTTAGCTGATCCTGACTGGGTACACCTGCAGATTCTTTTAATTCTTTTTCGCGAATATCGTAAAAAGTAAAGTTGAAGAGTGGATTAACTGGAATGGTAAGACCTTCTTGATAAGGTTTATCTTGGACTTCTCCAAAAAGTGTAGCTACTGCAACATGACCTGCCGGTACACTGACAAAAAAGCGAGAGCCAAAAAGTACGGCTGCTACGAGGACTGCAAGTAAGATAGTTAAGGAAGCGGATTGTTTGTTCATAGAAAATTAAATTAGGATTAACTGTTGTTCTGGCGAGAGAAATTATAAATAATTTCTCAAATTAATGAGTACAAGTATTCTAGAGTCTATAAAAAACGAGTCAGAGGCGTTAGGCTTTCACAATTTTGGAGTGGCGAAGGTTCCAATGAATCTGAGGGTTGATTACTACAAGGAATGGATCAATGAAGGTCAGCATGGGACAATGACATGGATGGAGAATAACAATGAGCGCAGATTGAATCCAGAAAATTTAATGCCAGAGGCTAAAAGCATACTTGTTTTTGCCATGAACTATTATCAAGAAGACCCAGATCGAAATTACAGAGTAGCCAAATATGCCTTAGGCAAAGATTACCATTCCGTTATTTATAAACGATTGAAGAAAATTTGTCGTTTTTTAAAGGAGAACTATAATTCTGACCAAAAGCCTTATGTGGATACCGGGCCAATTTTAGAAAAGCCTATTGCGGAAGCGGCAGGATTAGGTTGGCAGGGAAAAAGTACGATTTTAGTAGAAAAGAAACGAGGCACGTGGTCATTTTTAGGAAGTATTGTTACAAGCTTAGATCTTCCAGCTTCAGAAGCGGGTAAGGATTATTGTGGAAAATGTACCCAATGCATCGATTGTTGCCCGACTAATGCAATTACAGCTCCTTATAAGTTAGATGCATCGAAATGTATTTCGTATTTAACCATCGAGCATAAAGGGAGTATCCCTCTTGAATTCAGAGAAGCGATTGGTGATAGGGTGTATGGTTGTGATGCCTGCTTAGATGTATGCCCATGGAACAAGTGGGCTAAAGTTACCAAAGAATCACAATTTGCAGTACGTTCACTGCCCGATTTGAAAACAATATTAGCGTGGGATGAAGTTGATTTTAAAGAAAATCTAGTAGCGTCTCCAATCAAGCGGGCAAAATTAAATGGCTTGAAACGGAATGCAGCTTTAGTGTTGGGGAATGTCGGAAATAAAACGGATTTGCCAGCGCTTGAGATATTAGCTGGAGAGGATGATCCTGTTTTGAAAGAGCAGGCCGAGTGGTCAATTAAGGCAATTAAATCTAGAGAATGTACTTCTTTTAGTTGAGTTTTTCTAAATACATGAATAAATCAAAGGACACTATTTTTACATTATGAAAGAGCAAATTTTCAGTTCTCTTGGCACTATTGGCCGCATTAATTACTTCATCCGTATTCTATTGTTTGTTGCGATTCCTTTTATTGTAACTATTTTTTCGGTGAATTTCTTTTCTCATTGGCATCATGGTACTCACCTACCTTTAGGAATCTTTATCGGATTAATTTTTATTTTGATCAGTATTTTTTCAATTTTAATGCAAACGATTAAACGACTGAATGATATTGGGAAGTCTCCTATTTATAGCGTCTTACTGCTTATACCATTTATCAATGTATTGTTTATTTTGGTTCTCTTGTGCCTTCCTAAAAAACAATAAGTCGATTTTTTAATGAATGAAGTGAAGCCACTTCTTGCAATTACTATGGGTGATCCCGCCGGGGTCGGACCTGAAATTTGTTTGCGAGCATTACATTCGAAGAAAGTAAATGATATCTGTCGTCCAATAATTTTTGGTGACGCAGAAACACTTTCACGCGTTGGAGAAGCAACGAATCAAAACACTGATTTTCAGTTTATATCTTTGGAAGCTTTTGAGGGCATGAAACCAGATGAAGTTGAGAGACCATCGATCATAGATTTTTCAAATGTAGATAAAGCAAACTTTCAGCCTTCTGCGATCAATGCAAAAACAGGTAAAGCCTCTTATGAATACATCGTAAAAGCGATCGAATTAGCCCAAAAAGGGCACATTCAAGGAATGGCAACAGCTCCAATTAATAAATATGCATTGAGCTTGGCGGGGATTGATTTTCCCGGACACACTGAAATATTAGAAAAGTTCACGGACACAGACGATGTTTGTATGTTGCTAACTTCCGAAAAAATTTCTTGTGCCTTAGTCACTACGCATATTGGTTTGCATGAAGTAGCGGATGCCTTGACTGAGAAAAAAATCACTAAGGTTATAAAATTAACTGACAAAGCCATGGGCAATATCCTTGGTCGTCGTCCAAAGATCGCAGTTTTAGGATTAAATCCTCATTGTGGCGAATCTGGTTTGTTCGGTCGTAATGAAGAAAGTATGATTATTAAACCAGCGATTGAAAAAGCAAAGCAAGATGGGTTAAACATTGCCGGCCCATTGGCACCAGATACAGCCTTTGTTAAAAGTAATTTAGATGCTTACGACACTTTTGTCTGTATGTATCATGATCAAGGTTTAATTCCTTTGAAATTACTTGCTTTTGATTCAGCAGTGAATGTGACTCTTGGGTTACCTATCGTACGTACTTCGGTGGATCATGGAACGGCTTTAGACATAGCTTGGAAGGGTGTGGCTAAGAGCTCAAGTCTCATTCAATCAATCTGTCTCGCAGCTTTAATCTGCCGTTCCAAGTTGAATGCGAAATGATTTTTTCAAATAGTAACAACAACTTTAGGAAACTTGACCTAGAGATATCAGAGAGTACTT
Organism: Opitutia bacterium; assembly: GCA_029248665.1. Taxonomy (GTDB): domain Bacteria; phylum Verrucomicrobiota; class Verrucomicrobiia; order Opitutales; family Coraliomargaritaceae. The sequence continues at coordinate 34,984 of JAQWIW010000020.1, forward strand.
TGTAATATATGTCTGGTTTCGATGAAAATATAGTCAGAGAGTATTTTGAATTAAATGGTTTTTTTGTGCGGCAGTTGCGAAAATATCAAGTGCAGTCTCGAAAAAAGCGATTTGATGAAGAAATTGATATGCTGATTTATAATCCAAAGGCAGATAAAAAAATGAAGCCTTTAGACTTTCAATTGTTTTCAAAGGATATTGTTAATATTCATCAAGCGATTATAGTAGTGAAAGCTTGGCATAGCTCTCGATTCACTCCTGCTATTTTGAGAAGCGGGACTAAGGTTTTCGATTTCTTAAAGAAAGATGTTTTAAATAAAGTGAATGATTATTTTGATTTTAATGAAATCGACTTAGGTAAAAAAGATGCTGTCTTTAAAAAAATATTAATCATTCCAAGCCTTCCTTCGGGTGAGCCTCACAGAAGTGAAAGCATAACTTTGCTTAAAGAGCAGGGGATTGATGGCATTATTTCATTTGCGACAATTTTAGAAAGTATTATTAATAATATTGAGATAAATCATAGTTATCAGAAGTCGGATTTACTTCAGTTAATTAGGATTCTAAAAATTTATGATATGATTAAAGAACCTCAAATGACCTTTTTTGATTAATGACTGTTGAAAGTAACAAAGTAGCACCCCCAAATGTACGTATTGGTAATGAAAATTTGATTAGCATAACAGATAGTGCTAATCAAAAATTAGTTGATTTGATAGAGCGTGAGCAATCTGGCGGGATGCTAAGAATTAAAATTGTCGGTGGCGGCTGTAATGGTTTGAGCTATAAAATGAAATTTACAGATGACACAAAACAAGGTGATATTTTTGTACAAGCTATTGATAGCCAATTGTTAATAGATCCCAAAACTGCTTTATATATTAAGGGAACTTTATTAGATTATTCGCACAACCTTGTAGGGGGTGGTTTTCAATTTAATAACCCTAATGCTAAGGCAAGTTGCAGTTGTGGGGAAAGTTTCAGTCTTTAAAAAAAATAAACTTATTGTTTGAATTTTTCAATTTATTGTATCAATAATGTTTTTTAACTTTTTTACTAAGTGATTACGCATACTTTTAATTCAAACACAAAGCCACTACTGTTAGGGCTTTCTTTGCGTAGTCTTGATGCTTAACTTCTTCTGTTGAAGTTTCCCTTATATATGGCTCCTTATCCTAATTCTCGTAATAAAAATTTTAATCGCAATCGTGGGCCTAAAGGTCTTAGACGAAATGAACGAATAAAGGCCGCTCAAGTAAGAGTTATTGGACCTGAAGGAACCAATCTCGGAGTAATGCCTCCTCATAAAGCTTTGAAGTTAGCTAAAGATGTCGGGCTCGACTTAATTGAAATTTCACCTCAAGCAAGACCTCCGGTATGTCGTATCTTGGATTTAGGGAAATTTTTGTACGAGGAGAGTAAGAAGCAGAAAGAAAACAAGCCTGTCGGCAATAAGCTAAAAGAAGTAAAGTTTCGTGTGTCTATTGATCAGCATGATTTTGAAACTAAGTTAAGGCGTGCAGAACAGTTTTTATATCGTGGTAATAAGGTGAAATTGACATTGCAGTTTAGAGGCCGAGAAAATGAGCATAAGCAGTTAGGCTTTGAGCGAGTTAAATTAGCGGCATCCGAATTGGAAGGTGTGTCTTCTGCAGATAATCCAGCTAAATTAGTGGGTCGCCAAGTTACGGTTGTTTTATCTCCTTTGCCGTCTCAAAAGCGTCAACTTAAGTTCAGTCTTCCAGATGATGAATTTGACGATGCTGAAGACGAGGATTAGGCCTGATTAAGTCTATTGCCGTTTTTAGGCTTTTTTCTTCGAAGAATATCTTTAGCGTTTTGATTCTCAAAAGATGAATCATTTCAAAAAGAAAGGCTTTTTAGGATTAGCTCTGATAATATTATTTACATCGAGTGGCTATGGGTCGGATTGGGATGATTCTCCCACTGGTCAAGTGTATGTGTTAGTAAACTTGCTGAGCAAAGATTCTCAAGAAATTGCAAAATATTATACCACTCAAAGAGGAATTCCTAAATCAAATATTCTCGGTTTAGAAATGTCTCTTGAGGAAGAAATTCCTATAGAGGAATATGTCCAGACAATCCATAATCCCTTGTTGGAAATGCTCCTTGAAAAAGAATTAGTTCAAGGTGTTGTTGATTCTAAGGTTGATAAGTGGGGTCGAAAGAAGATGAGCGTAGCTACACATCGAATTGCTTATCTAGTGACGACAAAAGATGTTCCCTTGAAATTTTCTTCAGTTATAGAAAAAGAAAAAGCCAATGATAATTCTATAGAAAAAATGGAAGCTTCTGTGGATAGTGAATTATCAGCTATCTTATTTAATTATTATAGTTCGTTCATTGGAGCTATTGAAAATCCACTCTTTCAAAATAGAAGTTTAGATGCTTGGAGGTATTCTCATATTATTCGAATGTCACGATTAGATGGACCTTCTGTCAAAACGATTAAGAGGCTTATCAAAGATTCAATATATGCAGAAAATTATGGATTAAGAGGGAGAGCCTATTTTGATTTGGGAGGGCCTTACAAACCGGGGAACGAATGGCTCTTAGAAGCAAGTGTATTAGTAGAAGGTGCTTATTATGAAGTAGATTTGGAAAATACTAAGAATTTAATTGATTACACACATCGTTTAGATGCACCGGCTATTTATATGGGATGGTATTCACGCATAGCCTATCAGCAATGGCAAAACTCTTTACTTAAAGCGCCAGTGGGTGCGATTGCTTATCATTTACATAGCTTTTCTGCCAAAACAATAAGGGCCAAGAAAAAAGCTTGGGTCGCTCCTTTATTGGAAAAGGGGTATGCCGCTACTTTTGGCTATGTTTATGAACCATTTTTAAACTTAACTGTTCGTCCTGATTTATTTATCGAGTCATTATTGAAGGATAGGTCTATAGGTGAGGCATATGCTTATGCAAATCCTGCCTTGAGCTGGCAATCGATTCTTATTGGGGATCCATTGTACCGACCTTTTAAATTGAGTCTCAATGATCAATTAAAAATGAATGAAGAGGGTGTTTCCGATAATTATATTTATTTAAATGAATATTATAAAAATAAAGAACTTCTTGATGAGGATGAAGCTTTAGCCATAGCAAGACGACGATTGTTTAAAAGTCCTAATATGGCTCTTATGATTACAGTAGCAAGGGCGTTGGTTGTGAAAGAAGAATTTAGTTCGGCAATTCGTACATTAAAACCAGTTACTTTCGTTAATGATTTTCAGCTTGAGGATTTACTTCTTGTGGATGAAATTGCTCAGCTCTTACTTAAGGCAGGGGAGAAAAAATTGGCCCTGAAGCTTTATAAAAAGATACTGTTTAAGAATAAACTACCAAAAGCTCTTGAAATAAAACTCTTAGATCATGGTTTATCTTTAGCTTATTCGAATGGTGATTTAAAATTTTCTTCAATGATTAATAAAAGAATTCTTGAATTAAAACCTGAGTAGTATTTCTGAATTCTTGACTATTTTATAGATAATCTATCGACTTTCACTGTGAATAAAACAAACAATATTTTTTCTGAATTTGACCGCATGTTGGGAAGAGATGCTAAAGAATCACAACTTGAGCAGAAAGGACATGTTTTCTGGCTATTTGGATTATCGGGTTCTGGGAAAAGTACCATAGCAGATGCAGTCGAGCGTTCATTAGTCGCAAAGGGGCATTATGTTAAGCTTCTTGACGGTGATAATATTCGAACTGGCTTGAATAAAGATCTGAGCTTCACTGATGAAGATAGAGCGGAAAATATAAGGCGAATTTCTGAAGTGGCTCGATTATTTTTAGATGCAGGCTTTATTGTGATTACTTCTTTTATTTCACCGCTTAGGAAATATCGTGAGCTTGCGGAAACGATTATTGGTAAGAGTGATTTTACGAAAGTTTACATAAATGCTTCATTTTCCAAATGTACAGAAAGAGATGTAAAAGGTCTGTATGCTAAAGCCAAGGAAGGTGATGTCCCTAATTTTACGGGAAAAGATTCATTATTTGAAGCCCCGAATGATTCGGACGAGGATTGGATTTTGGATACAGAACAATTCACAGCCAATGAAAGTACTCAGGATTTATTGAATAAAATATTGCCAATAATCAAAAAGACTTAAACAAAGGTAACATGGACTATAGGATAACGCATCTCAAGCAGCTTGAATCAGAGGCAATTTATGTACTCAGAGAAACAGCAGCACAATTTGAAAAGCCAGTACTTCTATTTTCAGGAGGCAAAGACTCAATTGTAATGGCTTATCTTGCGAAAAAGGCCTTTTGGCCAGCGAAGCTTCCATTTCCATTAATGCATGTAGATACAGGTCATAATTTTCCTGAAACGATGGAATACAGGGATCAATTCGTTAAAGATATAGGGGCAGAATTAATAGTGGCATCGGTTCAAGAGTCTATTGATCAAGGAAAAGTAGTCGAGGAGACTGGTGTTAATGCGAGTCGTAATAGCCTACAGACAGTTGCTTTATTAGAGGGTTTAGAAAATGGGCAATATGATGCTGCACTAGGCGGAGGCCGTCGCGATGAAGAAAAAGCACGTGCTAAAGAACGATTTTTCTCACATAGAGATGCCTTTGGTCAGTGGGATCCCAAAAACCAACGACCTGAATTGTGGAATGTTTTTAATGGAAAGAAGCATCATGGTGAACACTTTAGAGTATTTCCTTTGAGTAACTGGACAGAAATGGATATCTGGCAGTATATAAAATTAGAAAATATTGCATTACCAGAATTGTATTTTTCCCATGAACGTGACTGCTTTATACGCAATGGTGTGATTATGGCTGTTACTGAGTTTACTCAGCCACAACCCGAAGAAACCGTTGAGAAAATGCAAGTACGCTTTCGCACCATTGGTGACACTACTTGTACCGGTGCTAATATTTCCTCTGCGAGTGATTTAAATGAAATAATCGATGAGGTCGCAGCAGCGAGAAATACTGAAAGAGGAACCAGGGCGGATGATAAACGATCTGAAACCGCAATGGAAGACAGGAAAAAACAAGGATATTTTTAAAAAGTATTTTAAACTAATTATGAGCGAAAAAGAAAATAATTCAGGTTATCTGGATATGGATTTACTGCGTTTTACTACTGCAGGTTCCGTTGATGATGGAAAAAGCACACTGATTGGGCGTCTTCTTTATGATAGTAAGGCAATTTTTGAAGATCAATTAGAGGCTGTTGAAAAAAGTTCAAAATCTCGTGGCGATGAAAATATTAACTTAGCATTATTGACGGACGGCTTGCGCTCAGAAAGAGAACAAGGGATCACTATTGATGTGGCTTATCGTTACTTTGCCACTCCTAAGAGAAAATTTATTATAGCGGATACACCTGGACATATTCAATATACAAGAAATATGGTCACGGGTGCTTCTACCGCTAATTTGGCAATCATCCTAGTAGATGCAAGAAAGGGAGTCATTGAGCAAACAAGTCGTCACGCATTTATCGCAAATCTTTTGAAAATTCAAAATATTGTGGTCTGCGTGAATAAGATGGACTTAGTGGATTGGGATCAATCGGTTTTCGACAAGATTGTTAATGAATTTAAATCCTTTGCTTCACGATTGGATAATTTGATCAATATTACTTTCATTCCAGCAAGTGCTTTATTGGGGGATAACATCGTCGATAAGTCCGAAAATATGGAATGGTATAATGGACCGACCTTACTATATCATTTAGAAACAGTTTACAATGGGTCTGACTTCAATCACGTGGATGCTCGTTTGCCTGTACAATGGGTAATTCGTCCACATTCAGATAAGTATCATGATTTCAGAGGATTTGCAGGACGTATTGCAGGTGGTGTTTTCAAGCCTGGTGATTCGATCAAAGTTTTGCCATCTGGTTTTAAGTCAAAAATTAAGTCAATTCATTTGATGGATGAAGAGCTAAAAGAAGCTTATGCACCAATGTCGGTTGTAATGACGCTAGAAGACGAAATAGATATTTCCAGAGGGAACATGTTAGTCAAAGAAAACAATTCTCCTAAAATGCTTCAAGATATTGAAGCGATGGTTTGTTGGTTCTCTTCGGAAAAATCTTTATCAGGTAGAGGCAAGTTTATTGTTCGTCATACCACTAACGATGTTCAAGCAATTGTCAGTGAAGTGAAATATAAAGTGAATATCAATACACTGCACAAGATTGAAGATGATTTGGAGCTCAAATTAAACGATATTGGTCGAATAGCCATCAGAACATCAGCACCTTTGTTTGTTGATTCTTATTCTAAAAATAGAATCACGGGTAGTATTATTTTAATTGACCCATTGACGAATGAAACGGTTGCGGCTGGTATGATAATCTGATTGGCTTCCTTGTCATGAATAAGGGTTCATTGAATGTTAAATTATTATCTCCAACAGATAGTAAGATTGATTTACTGATCATTGCTGGCGAGCATTCGGGTGATGAATTAGCCGCATATTTTGTAAAGAATCTTCTAAAGAAAAATCCTAATCTTAAGATTGCTGCTTTAGGCGGAGAAAAGCTTAAAGAATCTGGTGTAGAGTTAGTTTTTAATATGGTTGATCATTCTGTCATGGGCTTAGTTGATGTGATTAAAAACTATCCTTTTCTTAAGCGATTATTTAATGATACCTTAAATTGGATCGAAAAATATCAACCTAAGCACATTTGTTTTGTTGATTACCCAGGCTTTAATCTACGATTAGCAGAGGCATTAAGAAAGAAGCAACTCAGTCTAAAAGGTGGCGGTAAGGTTGGTTTACATTTTTATGTCAGTCCTCAGATATGGGCATGGAAAAGTAAACGTAGGTTTAAAATGGCTAAAGTTTTAGACTCATTAGGAGTGCTTTTACCTTTCGAAAAAGAATGCTATTCGGATACCGATTTACCGGTTACTTATCTTGGGCATCCGTTTGCGGAAATTGATTATCCATTGCCTGTGGAGTATGACTCAAAGGGTGTGATCCTGCTTTTGCCAGGTAGCCGGATAAAGGCGATCGAATTGATGGCACCAATTATCTTCGACTCTTTTCAACGTATTTCTGCGAACGATGATTCTCTTATGGGTGTTATTTTATATCCCAGCCAGAAAGTAAAAACGCATTTAGAGACACTTTTAAAATCATACCCTTCTTTAATTGATAAGGTACGCTTAATGAAGAATGACTCTGGGAAACTAAAAGTAAAAGGGGCAATTATGAGTTCAGGTACGATTTCTTTAAGCATGGCCTTAGCTTCGATTCCAGGTGTAATTATGTATAAATTTTCTAGGCTGAATTATTGGTTACTGAGAAGATTGATCAAAGTGCGTTTTATCGGATTGGCCAACTTGATTTTAGATCAAAACATTTACCCAGAACTATTGGATGACAAAGCGAACTCAGATAATGTGGTGGAGTCGTTTATCCCTTATTTGCAAAAAGAAGAATCTATTGATAGCTTCATTGATGCCTCTAACCGTCTGAAGTCCAAATTATTGGAAGAACGAGAAATGAGTGCTTCTGAATGGATTGGAAATCAGATTTCTAAAAGTAAAAACGATTAAATGGGTGAATTGAAATCACTAAAACAATCGCCTAAAGCAATGCCGTTTCTGTAATTACCTGAAAGGTAGAAATTAGGATAACTGTTTTCAAAGTGATCGATTTGATCAATTACATTATCGTAAGCAACATGGTACTGAGGAATAGAATGTTCCCAATAGCGAGAATAACTGAAGGCGGGATCACCTTTGATCTGTAGGCAATTTTGTATTTTGGGATATACTGTTGAGATCAATTCAGGTTCACTGAGAGATGCCATATTAGGATTTCGAGAACCTCCAATAAATACAGTGATAAGGCTATGGTTTTTGGGAGCTCTATTTTTAAATATAGCCGAAGTGAATAAAACACCTAGGTAATCTTGTTTTTCTTTTGTCGGGATTAAATATCCGAATCCCGATAAAGGTTTTTTAAATTGATCGGTATGAAATCCAAGTGAAAGAACAGTAACGGGAGGGTGCTCAACAGAATTAAAATCAGGCAAAGTATTTTTAACTGAATCAGCTAAAGGTAGGGTGTGTGTTTTGTGAGCGGGAATTGTTGAATAAACTGTGTCGAAAATCCTTTGTTCAGGTGAATGCTTCCCCGTTTGGAATTCTACTTTCCATCTTTGATCTTCTTGAGTTATTTGGAGCAACTCAGTCTCTGTTATTGGTTTTTGTTTTAGGCTTTGAGAGAGTGCGATTGGTAATTGAACAAGTCCTTCTTTAAACGAAACGATTTTATTCTTAAAACGATTTTTATTTGAAAGGATAGAGCGAATAATACTGCCATTCGATTGACTGGCTTTAACTAGCTTTGGAAAAGTATGCCTTGCCGAAAGCTTTTTAGGGTCTCCAGCATAGGTTCCAGCAATAAAAGGATCGAGTAAATAATCAGTGCATTCAGTTCCAAAATGCTTAGCAAAAAAATCATATAAAGAAATATTGGTATCTATTGTTTGCTTCTTCCTAAAGGATTCAGAAAAGAGTTTGAATTTTGCTTTTAATGAGAGCAGAGGTGTTTTGAGAAGAGCTATGGGGTTGGGCTGTAATGGGTTTAGTTGATTGTTTCTAAGAATGTACCGATTGAGCTTTTGTGAATCTGGTTCGATTATATCTTGCTTAAGTCCATCCAACTCCTGAATCAGACTTTCAATTTTTTCCGAATTTATGAGTAGTGTATGAGCCCCATCTTCTGTGAGAAATCCAGATGAATTTCGAGTAGATACAAGAGCACCACCAATACGCTTAGAGGATTCGAAAACGGTGCAAATATGCCCTTGCTTTTCGAGTTCATAGGCAATGTATAAGCCTCGGAGTCCTGCGCCTAATATTGCTATCTCAGCCATATCGATAATTTGTCACAGTATCAATTAGTGCTTCGACACATTCTACTTTTGCGGTAGGAAGCATACCATGTCCGAGATTGAAAATATAGCCATTCAGTGATTCAGACATTTTTAAAATAGCATTTGTTTTCTCCTTAACTGTTTGGGGATCGCTCGTCAAAAATGAAGGGTCTAGGTTTCCTTGTAAGGCACATTGATTATTCGTCTCAGCACAAGCGTCAGTCAGGGAAATCGTCCAATCTAAACTTAAGATCTTAGCCTGTGTCTTTAATTGATCTTTGAGGCAATGATTCATCCCCTTAGCGTAAAGAATAACGGGTATTGGTTTTTTTAAGCCAGTGATAATAGCTTTAATCCATTGGAGTGATTGGCTGTGATAATTTTCTGGAGTGCATACGGAAGCCCAAGAATCAAAGATTTGCACGCAATCTACCCCAGCATCTACTTGCAGATTTAAATACTGAATAATCGATTGGCTTAATTTTTCCATGAGTAGGAAAAATTCTTTGGGGTTTCGCTCGGCAAATTGAGAGGTGCGTGAAAAATCGGGTGAGCTGCCGCCATCGATCATGTAGCAAGCAAGTGTCCAAGGGGAGCCACAGAAGCCAAGCAAGGCTTTATCATTACCAATTGACTGCTTGGTTAATTTCAATGCCTCGGATACATAATTTAATTTTTCAACTATGGCGGAATCATCGAGTGCATCAATTTGAGCTTTTGAGGTGATGCAGTATTCCATTTGAATACCGCCTCCATCTCTAAAGCTGTAGGGTTGGCCTAAGGCTTCGGGTATGACTAAGATATCGGAAAAAATAATAGCGGCATCTAGAGAAAACCGTTGAAGAGGTTGCAAGGTGATCTCTGTTGCGAGTTCTGGTGTTTTGACTAGGGTGATGAAGTCATATTTACTTTTCAGTGCTCTATATTCTGGCAGGTAACGACCCGCTTGCCTCATAAGCCAAATGGGAGGGCGATCTGTCTTTTCCAAATGAGCTGCTTTTAAAAACCGATCTCTAGAATTCATATTATTTGTGATGTGAGTTTATTTTAACCAGTCTTTTTCTATAAGGAAATTTTGGTAAAGCAATGATTCTTCGGACTTAGGATCAGGTTTATAATCATAAGTCCAATTCACTTGAGGGGGTAATGACATGAGAATGGATTCGGTGCGTCCATTGGATTGGAGCCCAAAGAGGGTGCCTCTATCATAGATTAAATTAAATTCGACATAACGTCCTCTTCGGTAGTGCTGGAATTGCTTATGGTTATCAGTAAAAGGTGTGTTTTTGCGTTTTTCTAAAATTGGCATATAGGCTGGGATGAAGCTATTTCCAATAGATTGGGTGAGGGCAAAGGAATGGGTGAAATCTTGCTCATTATAATCATCAAAAAAGACACCTCCAATACCTCTAGGTTCTTTTCTATGGGGTAGGTAGAAATAGCGATCGCAAGATTTTTTGAATTTAGGATAAATGCTTTGCCCGAATGGATCACAGGCGTCTTTTGCCGTACGGTGCCAATGTATGGCATCTTCTTCAAATCCATAATAAGGGGTGAGGTCATAGCCTCCACCAAACCACCATGCGATTTCTTCTGCCTCTTTTAATACAGAGAAGTATCGCAGATTCATATGACAGGTTGGGGCAAAGGGATTTTTTGGGTGAAAAACAAGCGAGATGCCCATTGCCCTAAAGGATGCCCCTTTTAAATTGGGACGTTTGTCAGTCGCTGAGGCAGGTAGATGTTTGCCTTCGACATCCGAAAAGTTAATGCCAGCCTTTTCAAAACATTCACCATTTTCCAAAATGCGTGATTGTCCGCCACCACCTTCTTCTCGATTCCATCTATCTTCAATGAATGAAACTAGTTCTTGTTCTTGAAGTTTCTCCGTAATCTTGTTTTGTAATTCGAGAAAGTAGTTTCGAACACTTTGTGAATTTTTTAACATGGAATATAAAATGGAGTTTATCCTGAATTAGACAAGTCTCAGATTTATTTTAAAAATGTCTAAGGTTTTTATATTTGGTTGTGGGTATTTAGGTATGCGTTTAGCGGATGCTTTAATCGAATCGGGTCATGAGGTAGGTGCATTGACGAAGAATGAAGTATTTGCGGATCATTTGCGAGCTAAAGGAATTAGAGAAGTGATCGTTGCTCGCTTAGAGTCGGATAGCTGGCATGATCAAGTCAGTGGAGATTATAGGAAAATTGTTAATTGCGTAAGTTCAGCCGGGAATGGTTTAAGTGGCTATGAGTCCTCTTATTACGAAGGGCAGGCATCGATTATACAATGGGTTAAATCTAAATCCATGTTCGTCGAATCCTATATCTATACGAGTAGTACTTCGGTTTATGGAGAAAATAGTGGTGCTTGGGTGGAGGAATCTTCACTTGAAGGAGAGGTGGCTCATTCTGAAACGGCTAAGATTTTGAGGAGATCTGAAGATTTAATTGAGGCAAACCAATCATATTTTGAGAATTACTTTATTCTCCGACTATCAGGCATCTATGGACCTGGAAGACATTATTTATTAAACCAAATGCAATCTTCCAATGTCATTGCAGGTTCAGGAGATAATTTTATGAATATGATTCATGTGGATGATATTGTTATAGGCATCATGCGAATGATGGAGACAAAGAAAGCATCAGCATCTGGTATTTATAATTTAAGTGATGATCATCCTACAAAAAAAGAAGAAGTCGTGGAATGGCTTTCGGGTGAATTAGGTATAGAGGCGCCACGCTTTGATCAGGGATTATTTTCACAGAGGCATGCATCAAGAAAAACGCGGACAAAAAACCGACGTATTGCGAATATCAAAATTAAAGAGGTGCTTGGGTTGAGTCTTAAATACTCGAGTTATAAGGAGGGGTATAGTCAAATTATCGGCAAATTATCCTGATTTACTTTGTGATTTCTCCTTGACGAAAATAAACCCTCTGCAAATGTTTTTCATATGGCGGGAGTCGGAAAATTATTAAAACAAGCTCAAAAGATGCAGAAACAAATGCAAGCGGCACAAGAGTCACTTGCAGACACTCTATTGAAGGTATCAAGTGGCGGTGGTGCCATTGAAATTGAGATTACGGGACAGGGTGAATTTAAATCAATTAAAATTGATCCTGAATTTCTCAAGGAGGATGCCGATTTTGTGCAAGAAACATTGTTAGCAGCAGTTCAAGAAGCGACCCAAAAATCTAAAGAGAAGAATGAATCACTGATGAGTTCTCTTTCGGGTGGAATGGGTGGTATGCCAGGCTTATTTTAATTATAGGAATCAATGAATAATTCCTATGATACGCTTTTATCTCATTTGAGGAAATTGCCTGGTTTAGGCTATCGTTCTGCTGAACGAATTGCGATTCACTTGCTTACAGATAAAGCGCAATCAGGAAATGATTTAATACGGGCTTTAGAAGATGCACAGGCACAACTGTCATCCTGTGAAGATTGTGGTAATCTCTGTGAAGAAAATTTATGTGAAATTTGCGTAAATCCTTCTCGGATTAAGAATTCTATTTGCATTGTAGAAAATGTACTAGATCTCATGGCGATAGAGCGATCAGGTACTTGGAATGGTATGTTCCATGTTTTATCAGGTAAGCTTTCTCCAATTCATGGAGTGCTACCAGAGCATTTGAATTTTAAAAGTTTAATCAGTCGTATTGAACGTAATTCCATAGATGAAGTTATCTTTGCATTGAGTAATGACATCGAAGGCAATGCCACTTGTCATTATATACAAGATTTACTCTCAACTTTTTCCAAAATTAAGTTTACGCAAGTAGGCTTTGGCCTCCCAAGTGGAGGAGGGGTAACATTTGCCGATTCAAGCACACTGAAAAGTGCCTTTGATGGGCGCAAGGACTACGACTAAGTAAATGCTTCTGAAAGACAGAAGCTGAATAGGCGCTTGTTTGACTGGTGAGCGAGTCTATTCGCTAGCTTAAACAGTACCGAAAATGGTATTTCCGTCTGAGCATAAATCTTCACAGGCTTTAGCCATACGAAGAGACATGTTCAATTCACCTTTTTTCAAATAGCTACGTGGATCGTAAGTCTTCTTATTGCCCACTTCACCTTCAATCTTGAGTACACCTTCGATGTTTTCACAAACATGTGTGACGATCGGACGAGTGAAAGCGTATTGAGTATCGGTATCGATATTCATTTTAACCACTCCATAGCCTAAAGTTTCGCGAATATCACTTAAGTCTGAACCTGATCCACCGTGGAATACTAAGTCAAATCGAGATTCGGCACCATATTTTGCTTCAACTGCTGCTTGACCATCTTTAAGAATAGTCGGCTTTAGTTGAACGGCACCTGGTTTGTAGGCTCCGTGAACGTTTCCGAAAGTGGCTGCGAATAAGAAGCGACCAATTCCGTTCAATGATTCGTGAACTTCCACCATGTCTTCGGGTGTTGTGTAAAGTTTTTCAGCAGGTATGCCAGAGGTATCATGTCCATCTTCTTCTCCGCCAACTACGCCAGCTTCGATTTCAAGAATGATATCAAGTTCTGCACATTCTGCGAGAAGCTCTTTAGAGATTTTCATGTTTTCTTCTAAAGGAAGAATTGAGCCATCAAACATATGTGATTGGAAAAGAGGTCCTTTACCTTCAGCAATTCGCTTTCTTGATGCTTCTAATAATGGTTTTAAAAATCCATCAACTTTTTCTGGGTGACAGTGGTCAGTATGGAGAGCGACTAAAATATCATATTTTTCAGCGAGCTTATGGCAGGCTTCAGCAAGCACGATAGCTCCAAAAGCAGCATCTTTAACATTGAGACCAGAAGCAAATTCGCCACCACCTGTAGAAACTTGTATAATTCCATCGGACTTCGCATCTGCGAATGCTTTAAGCGATGCATTGATGGTTGCAAGTGAAGTGATGTTCACTGCTGGATACGCATAGTTTCCTTTTTGAGCGGCATCAATCATTGCTGCATATTGTTTTGGTGTTGCTACTGGCATAATATTTTAATGTTAAATTGTGTATTTAATTTGAATAAAGTCCTATATAAGAGGCTTTCCTAAATTAAGGTCAAGTTTTAGAATACTTAAATTGATGAATTTTTTTACTTTTCCTTGATCTGATTTTTATAAATGCTCTATCCGTGCCTTGGTATATATATTACGCTTTAAAGCAATTATTCCCTTCAAAGAGGATCATCTCATACTTTTCAATGATTTCAATCATTGGAGTGGCCTTGGGTGTGAGTGTCTTAATCATTGTACAAAGCGTTATGAATGGCTTCGGAGAGAACATTCGTAGTCATTTAGCGAAAACGCATGGTGATATTGTTATTTATTCGAGTGAGGGAATGCTTCAAGATTGGGGCACTTTGTTTGAGGAGCTTTCCAATGATAAACGAATCAAGACGGTCAGTCCTTATGTAGAAAGTGTCCTGATGATACAAAGTGAGAGCGATACAGCATTTCCTTACATTCGTGGTATCAATATTGAAGAGGTTGGTTCTAAGAATTTGGCCTTACCGATACATGAATTCCTTGTAGCGGGTGATTATGATTCATTGAATGATGAAAACGTTTTTCTTGGAGAGCCTCTTGCGCGAAAATTAAATGTAGGTATCGGTGATCCCGTAGCTTTGTATTCACACAAGCTTCTAGAGTATTTAGCAGAAGAAGAATGGTTATTCCCAAAAGAGTTTACAGTAGTGGGCTTAATTCAAAGTGGCAGTCCAAAGTTGGATGAGAACTTGGTCATCGGTTCTTTGGAAGGTACACAGGATTTACTGGAAGCAGAAAATGCAATTACAGGCTTTACTATTAATTTGTGGAATGGAGATGAGAGGGCACTTGAATTGACTAAGAATCAGCTACAAGATCGAGTTAGTGCTTACGATGACTCATTATTTGTCAAAAACTGGATGGATATGAATGCCGATTTTTTATTTATTTTAGAGCAAGAGAAGATGGTGATTTCGTTTATTATTATCTTCATTATTTTAGTAGCATCGTTCTCTATAGCGGTAGCGTTAACACTTTCGGTCATTCGTAAAACTCGTGAGATTGGTTTGTTGAATGCCCTAGGTGCTAAGTCTTGGGAGATTGCTTTGTGTTTCTGCCTACAAGGCTTTTTTATAGGCTTAGTAGGAAGTCTCTCGGGAATTGCTTTTGCTTTTTTAGTTTTGGAATATAGGGATATTTTATTTGGTGTTTATTTGTGGTTGATGAATAGTAGCGATGTTCAATTCCTTGGAGTCTATGATTTATATTCAATCCCGGTAAGGTATTTATTGAAGGACTTTGTTCAGGTTTTTATCTTATCTATCATCATTTCATTTGCTGCAGCATTGATTCCCGCATTAAGAGCATCAAAGCTTAAACCATCGGAGGCCTTAAGGTATGAATAGTAAGGATGACTGTTTGATATCAGCAAAAGGTTTATGGAAATCTTTTAAAAGTGGTGAGGATGAAATCTCTATCATCCAAGGCTTAGATTTTTCTCTGAAGCAAAAAGAAAGTATTTCAATCATGGGTGATTCAGGCTCTGGTAAATCCACATTATTAAATTTATTATCGGGTCTAGATCGGGTGGAGAAAGGCACACTCAAATGGAGAGGGCAGTCGATTGAAAATTTTTCAACTAGTGCTTTATCGAATATGAGACGCTCCTTTATTGGTTTTGTTTTCCAATCTTTTTATTTAGTTCCCGATTTAACTGTTTATGAGAATTTATACTTGTCCGCTAAAATTGGATGCAAAAATATAGGGAGTGATGAAATTCAATCAAGAATCGATGAATACTTAGAGAAGGTACATTTGACAGATAGAAAAAAACATTCGGTGATGACTTTATCTGGAGGTGAAAAGCAAAGGGTGGCTATCGCCCGTGCCTTGATTAGTGATCCTTTAATTGTTTTTGCAGATGAGCCTACAGGAAATTTAGATGATCGATCTTCAAAGGAAATTTTGGAGCTTTTATTATCTTTAGTGGAAATTGAGGCAAAAAGTCTGGTTTTGGTGACCCACAATGTGGATTTTGCAAAATATACCGATAAAACGCTTTATCTTAAAAATGGAATATTTCATGGCTAAAGCAGATTCATCAAATCCATTTTCTAAGAAGCACGAAGCCATAATTTCTGAGTTTTTAGGGATTCCTAGTCGAGATTGTAATTTTTCTCAAAAAGATCCGATGAGGATTGAAGATTTAGTGACGCATTTTGTTGAGCGTTACGATCTGGAACGGCCGAAGCCAGAGCAAATTTTAGTTGAATCTTGGGAAGCCGTCTTTGGAAGTTTTTCTGAGCGTTGTTATCCCGTAAAGTTAACCGATTCGGATGTTTTGATTATTTCGGTGACTAATTCCACGCTTAGATCTGAGATTATTTTCAAAAAAAAGGAACTTTTAGTGAAAATCCAAAAATTAAATTACTGTGAAAAGATTAAGGATTTAGTCGTAAGAGCATAAAATTGTTTCATTTTTATTAAAAAAGACTTGCAAAATCAAAAATGTCACTGTTATATGTAACCATTATCTTTCTCCTGTAAAAGGAGTTTGGGGTAAAATTAAAGTAGATAATAGTGGCGCATTCTTTAGGGGTAGAGAATGCGCCTTTTTTTGCATTATTTACTTTGATTACTTACCTACCGAGACAGACTTAAAAGAGTTATTAATAATGCTTGCTTATTTGTTTATGCGATCTACTTTTTGAAGCTTCTTTAAATGGTTGGAACCATTTTTCAAAAGAAAACAGTATTAATCTTAACCCGTCTTACATTTAGTAAGACACACATTATATTATGAGTCAGTTAATGGAAGAGCTACTAAAAGGTAGCGATATTGATAACCTTAAAGAAGGATCGGTTATTAAAGGAATTATCACTGAAATACGTCCAACAGAAGTTGTTGTTGATATCGGTGGAAAATCAGAAGGCGTAGTTCACATCAATGAATTTGTTGACGCAAGTGAGTTAGAAGTGAATTCAGAGATAGAGGTCTATCTAGAAAAACTTGAAAATAAAGAAGGCTATCCTGTCATTTCATTTGATAAGGCAGAGCAGAAGAAGAACTGGGAGAAAATCGCTGAAACCTGTGAAGAAGGATCTATCGTACAAGGACGTGTTCGTTCTATTGTTAAAGGTGGATTGATTGTTTCAATTGGTGTCGATTCATTCTTGCCGACTTCTCAAATTGACGTTCAAGCACCTAAGAATTTAGAGCAATACGTTGGACAAACTTACGACTTTAAAGTTGTTAAGATCAACCCTGAGAGAAAGAACATTGTTGTTTCTCGTAGAGAGCTTGTTGAAGAACAAAGAATTGAAAAGCGTCGTGCCTTACTTGATAATGTAAAACCAGGTGATCGCCAGCGTGGACAAGTTAAGAACATTACTGATTACGGTGCTTTTGTTGACTTGGATGGATTGGATGGTCTCTTACACATTACAGACATGTCTTGGGGTCGTATCCAACACCCTAGTGAAATGCTGAAACAGGGTGAAGAAATTGAAGTAGTTATTATTGAAATTGATCGTGACAGAGAACGTGTTTCTCTTGGATTGAAACAATTACAAGATAACCCTTGGGAAAAAATTGATGATAAATATCCACTCGGTGCTAAAGTCAGTGGTCGTGTCGTTAACTTAGTACCTTACGGTGTATTTATTGAACTTGAAGAGGGTGTTGAAGGTCTTGTTCACATAACAGAATTATCATGGACAAAACGAATCACTAAACCAGGTGATATCATGAGAATAGGTGAAGAAGTATCAGCAGTAGTCTTGGGAATACAAAAGGATGAGCAGAAGATTTCATTAGGTATTCGACAACTTGAAGAAAATCCATGGGAAGCAGCTAAAATCAACTATCCTCTCGGAATGTTAATTGAAGGCGAAGTTAGAAACTTAACTACCTATGGTGCTTTCATCGAACTTGAAGATGGCATTGATGGTATGATTCACGTTTCAGATATTTCTTGGACACGTAAAATTAATCATCCAAGTGAAGTTTTGAAAAAAGGAGATCCAATCAAAGCGGTCGTCTTAGATGTAGATATCGATTCACAAAGAATTTCACTCGGAGTTAAACAGTTAAGTTCTGATCCTTGGGAAGAAATCGGGAACCATTTCAAAATTGGTGATGTCATAGAAGCAACCGTTTCTAAGATTACTAGTTATGGTGCATTTGTACAGTTGGACAATGACATCGATGGATTGGTACATATTTCGCAAGTCAGCGAAGAGCGCATTGAAAATATTAAAGATGTATTGAGTGAAGGTGATACTGTGAGTTCTCGAGTAATCAAAGTTGATAAGAACGAGCGTCGTATCGGATTGTCAATCAAAGCAGCTAATTACAGTGCAGAAGATCTTGCGAAAGAGCAGGCTGCATTTGATAACATCTCAGCATCGGGCGATATGACCAGCCTTGGTGACATTCTTGATGAAGCGACGAAATAATACGTAGTAGATTCAATTATAAAAATTTAACCCTTATGGAAACATAAGGGTTTTTTTGTTTCAAATTTCTATTTAATTGATTCTATAGTATCAAAATAAAGCTATGTCAGAACTTTGGGATACAATTAAATTACTTTCCGATTCAACCCGTACACGCATCTTAATCATTTTAGGCGAGGAGGAATTATCTGTGGCTGAATTGCAAGACGTCATGAATATGGGGCAGTCAAGAATTTCATCACACCTGAGTTTACTGCGACAAGGTGATTTAGTGTTAGACCGTAAGGAAGGAAAAAAGACTTTCTATACGATCAATGCGAATTGCCATCCCAATAAAGCAAAATTAATCGACTCAGTCTTGAGTGTTCTTAAAGAAGAATCTGGCGTGCTAGAGGATCAAAAAAATCTTAAAAGAGTTTTGAATAAACGTAAGCAAGCAGCTGAAGAATACTTTAATTCATTAGCCGGCCGTTTAGGAAAAAATTATTGTCCTGGCCGCAGTTGGGAAGGGATCGGTCACTTTTTACTTTATTTAACGCCAAAATTGAAAATTGCCGATCTAGGTGCAGGTGAAGGTTTGATTTCTCAGTTATTGGCTAGAGGTGCAGAAAAAGTATATTGTATTGATAATGCCCCAAAAATGATCGAGTTCGGACAAAATTTATCGAAAAAAAATGATCTGACGAATTTAGAATATCAACTAGGGGATATTGAAGATGTACCTCTCAAAAATGAATCTGTAGATATTGCTTTATTGAGCCAAGCCTTACATCATGCTAACCACCCAGCAAAGGCTGTTGAAGAGGCTTATCGTATTTTGGAGGATGGAGGGCGGATTATTATTATTGATTTATTGGAGCATGATTTTGAAAAAGCACGAGAATTATATGCAGATGTATGGCTTGGATTCTCTCAAAACAAACTTTATCAATTATTAAAAGAGGCTGGCTTTAAACAAATTGAAATTAACATTGTCTCAAAAGAGACTGAGGAACCATATTTTCAAACTATTTTGGCATCAGCGGTCAAAAGTTAATCATTAGGTCTACCTATGGAAAAAGAGACTGTACTGAGCTATTTTAATTCAGATTTGGTTGTGGATCATTACGAGGCAGCTTCTGAAAAAATTGGCTTATGGAAATCAGAAGAGAAGATATTTAAACAAATCTTTGATTTTGAGGATTCAATCCTAGAGCTTGGTTGCGGAGTGGGTCGCATAAGTTTTGGATTACATGAATTAGGCTATAAGCATTTACTAGCTTCAGATTACGCTAAGAATATGATCCAAAGGGCGAGAAGTTTGAGCAAACGAATGGGATATCCTGTTCCTTTTCGAGTCTGCGATGCTACTGATTTGGAATTTGAAGATTCAGTGTTTGAGGGGGTAGTATTTGGGTTCAATGGATTGATGCAGATTCCTAAAGAATCTAATCGCATTAAGGCTCTTAAAGAAATTTATCGAGTTTTAAGAAAAGATGGGCTTTTTGTATTCACCACACATCTTAGGTCTAATACGAAGTACCAAGCATATTGGGCTGATCAAGAAAAACTTTGGGCGAAGGGTGAGCAAAAAGAATCTTTGGATGATTTCGGAGATCGCTATGAATCAACAGATATGGGTGATCTTTATATACATGTACCGGAGCAAGCGACATTGGAGGCTTCAGTGCAAAATATTGGATTTAAGGTAGAGATTGTTGTTCCGCGTTCAATCATTGCTAATGAAGATGTGAATGTGCGTGAATTTTCGGACGATTGTGTTTTTTGGATATTGCGAAAGTAATCGTTTAATTTTGGCAGTGGCTTTCAAGGTATTGTGCGATGCCTGAGATTGATTCCTCAATTGAATCTAAGCAGTTTTTGTATTCTTCTATATCGCCTCCAAAAGGATCTGGAATATCGATCTCGTTATCGTTCAGCCAATGACGAAATGTGAATATTTTACTAGGAAGGTTATTGTATTGAAATTCGAGTTGCTGAATATGAGCTGTGGTCATACCTAAGATCATATAAGCTTGATCAATGAGTTCTTGACTGAGTTCTTGAGATCGATGCTCTTTCAAAGAAAATGCTTTACTCTCGATTGCCTTTTGAGAATTGCTCGAAGCAGGTTGGTTATTTCGCGTAAATATTCCTGCGGATTGGAAAGTGAAATTTTTTAAGATAGGATATTGTTCAGATGAAGCATTAAGTAAACATTCAGCCATCGGACTGCGACAAGTATTACCTGTGCATAATATTAATATTAAATGTTTTTTGCATTTCATCTAAACATTCAGTCTTTTAATTTCTCTATGGGCGATATCGTTTCTATAATATTTTGCCTTATAATCAATTGCTTCACAAAGAGAGTAGATTTTTTCTCTAGCTTTTAAGATAGTTTCATCTTGGGAAGTGATACTTAAAACACGCCCACCATTGCTGTAAATTTTGCCTTCTTTAAGTAAGGTTCCAGCATGAATTATATCTGTCTTTTCTGGTAATTCAGATGGGAATTTGATGAGGTCGCCTTTAGGATAATTTTCTGGATAACCTTGGCTAGCAATTACCACAGTCATGCATTTATCATTCGAAAGCTTGATGGATTCGGGTAAAGTTTGGTTGGTTGCAGAAGCATAGAGTAAGGCGATGAAATCGTCTTCAACTAAAGGTAGCATGACTTGTGTCTCTGGGTCTCCAAATCGAACATTGTATTCTAGAATTTTAGGACCGTCTTTAGTGAGCATTAATCCCGCATAGAGTGTTCCATTGTAAGGAATTCCGTCTGATTCAAGTCCTTTGATAGTAGGTATGATGATGGTTGAATTAATAATTTCCTGTAAGTCATCTGTCATCATAGAAGTCGGTGCGTAGGCACCCATGCCTCCTGTATTAAGACCCGTGTCGTTTTCGCCAATTCGTTTATGGTCTTGACTAGGGCTTAAGCATAGAAAGGTGCCATTTGAAACAATAGCATGAATAGACACTTCTTCGCCTTCTAAAAATTCCTCAATAACGATTTGAGTGCCACTAGTACCAAAGCTTTTATCAATTAACATGGATTGTACCGCACTTTTAGCTTCCTCAATAGTCTGTGCGATAATCACCCCTTTGCCTGCAGCAAGACCACTAGCTTTAACTACAATTGGTGCGGAATTTGCATCTAAATAATCTAAAGCAGAAGGCACTTCATCAAATGTGGCATATTTTGCGGTTGGGATATTGTGCCTATGGAAAAAGTCTTTACAGAATGATTTACTCGATTCGAGTTGTGCTGCTTCTTGAGTTGGGCCGTAGGCTGGAATATTAACTGCTTTCAAGGCATCAACTATACCAAGGCAGAGGGGAACTTCTGGCCCAACAATTACAAAATCAATAGATTCATTTTGGGCTAATGCTACCAATTCATCAATAGCATCGACAGCGATAGGAAAGCAGTCAGTTGATTCTGCGATACCGCCGTTTCCTGGGGCAGCAATAACATGATCACATAAGGGACTATCGATACATTTTTTAACGATGGCGTGTTCTCTGCCTCCCGAACCAATGACTAGTATATTGAGTGCTTTATTCATGTTTTGAGTATTAATGCGTAATCTTGATTTACTATCAGTTTAATTATTCCGCTTGTAAATATTTTTTGTTTTTAAAGATTAGGTACATGCGAATATACTTTCTAGGGATTGCTGGAACGGCAATGGGCAATGCCGCTATTTTATTAAAAGAGTTGGGTCATGAGGTGTTGGGTTCAGATAAGAATATTTATCCTCCTATGTCAGATATTTTGGATAGTGCTTCGTTAAAGATATTTCAAGGTTTTGATGCGGAGCGTTTGAGCCAGCTAAACCCTGATTTGGTAGTTGTCGGAAATGCTATCAGTCGAGGCAATGATGAGTTGGAATGGCTTTTAGATTCTAGGGCCTGTACAATGATATCGTTGCCTCAGTTGTTAAATGATTTTTTGCTTAAAAATAAGGATACCGTTGTCATTACGGGAACACATGGTAAAACAACGACTGCTACGATTGCGGCATATTTGCTTGAGGCTAATGCAAATAAACCTGGTTGGTTTATTGGAGGTGTTCCTAAGAGTTTGTCTAATGGTGCTCACATTGGTGAAGGTAAGCATTTTGTAATAGAGGGAGATGAATATGATTCTGCATTTTTCGATAAGCGTTCCAAGTTCATCCATTATAATCCTTACATTGTAAGTATTAATAATTTGGAAATGGATCATGCGGATATTTTTCGAGATCTTGCGGATATACAAAGAAGCTTTTCTCATTTAATCCGTTTAATTCCTCAAAGAGGGTATTTGCTTGTAAATGGGGATGATGAAAATGTTTTGGCTCTTTTAGATAATTATTATTGTTCATTACTGACAGTCGGGGTTGGGGAAAATAATGATATGGTAATTAAAGACTTTAGAGAAGGCACTTGGGGTTCGTCATTTAAGCTTTATTTTAAAGGTCAATTTTGGACTGAGGTGAAGTGGTCGCTTCAAGGTTTATATAATGCACGCAATGCGGCCATTGCTTCTTTATCTGCGGGAATTGCATTGAATAAAGAAGATCCTTTATCGATAGAATTGGCAGATTTAAAAACATTTGAAGGGGTGAAACGTAGGCAGGAAAAGCTTTATGAAAATAACAACCAAGTGATTTATGAAGATTTTGCCCATCACCCGACTGCAATTTCTGAAATATTGGGTTCAAAGAGACGAATTTATCCTGAGTACGAAATAATCGCTTGCTTTGAGCCGAGAAGCAATACTTCAAAAAGCCAACTTTTTCAATCTGAGTTTACAAAAGCTTTATCTAAAGCAGATGTTACTTTTGTCGGTGCAATTGATCAAAAGACAGAAGCCTCCAATTATCGATATTTAGACCGACTTAAGATGGTTGAGGCGATCAAAGGTTTAAACAGCTCTAATTTAGCTAAATCTTTTCAAGAAAATGAAAAACTATATGAGTATTTAATTCAGTTTTTGGAAGATAGAAAACGATTGAATCAGCCTGTATTTGTTATCTTTTTTACTAATGGGTCGTTTGATGGGATCATGAAAAAGCTCGTTAAGAATTTAACGAGCTTATCCTAAAGTTTTTTGCTTTATATTATTTAACTCAAGCGACTGGTTAAGTCTTCTTTTGAAGATAGGCCTACTATGGTATCAGCTACTTGTCCGTCTTTAAATATTTTGATAGTAGGAATAGCTCTTACTTCATACTTACTGGCTAATTCGCTATTATTATCGACATTAACTTTACCTATTTTGACTGTGTCGGGCAGCTCGTTTGCTAATTCTTCTAAGATAGGAGCAATTGCTTTACAAGGGCCACACCAAGGTGCCCAAAAATCTACTAATACGGTTGCGTTTGCTGAAGCAATAAAGGCTTCAAAATTACTTTGATCTAGTTCTGTAATATTTTCTGACATAATTGTTATTTGTGATGAATGATGGTTTTTAAAGATTGAATCATAAATCGAATATTTATTGCAATGAATTATGAATAATATCGTTTAATTCTTCTTCTTTGACTGTGTCTAAGGTTTTACCTTTTTTGTCTAAAGTTTCAAAGGTTTTTATCGCAACCTCAGTTAAAGTTTGATGGGTTTCTTCGTTTCCACCGACAATAGAAAAACGCTCAGCTTGGGTGACTCGTTTATGACCATCTTGATTATCCAGTCCTAATCCTAAAAGTTTTGATGGTTTCTTATTCTTGTTATTCATATTTCAAATATAATAAATTTAAGCTTGTTTGCAAAGTATATCTGTAAATGCAATGTCTTGTGTTAAAGTGATTTCTCCTAGGCGTGTCAGTTCTAATATAGCAAGGAATGTAGCTACTATGTTATTTAGAGTTGTTTTTTCTTCAAATAAATTTGAAAAATAAAATGAAGGTGTTTTTTTAATGTAATTAATAATATAGGTCATTCTTTCAGAAACAGTTACAGTTTCTTCGTGGATTTCACCTTCCTGAATTCGGTCTGTAAGTCTTCTTAAAACAGCATTAAATACGTTCCATAACTCTACTCTGTCCACGGCTTTTAATTCAGTATCTGAGTCAGTGACCTTTGATTGGAAAAAATCCCTTGGTAAATAATCATTTGCTTTTTGAATCATAGACTCAATCTGCTGGGCAATGGTCTTGAATTTTTTATATTCGATCAGTTTTTCAACAAGCTCCCACCTAGGATCTGTACCATCATCAAGTATTTCAGTGGTATCTCGATCTTTCTTAGGTAATAAATATCGACTCTTGATATACATTAACGTGGAAGCCATTACAAAGAACTCGCCGGCAACTTCTAGGTTCAGGTTTTCCATTTGATTGATACTTTCGATATATTGATTCGTTACTGATACAATCGGGATGTCGTAAATATCAATCTCATCTTTTTTGATTAGATAAAGTAATAGATCAAGTGGGCCTTCAAAGCTACTTAATGTGATTAGATGATCTTGGTCGGGAATGAGCGCGTCTTGCATAGTTTTTAATAGGCAATAAGTTCTAAGCCGATGTCAAAGCTAAGATCTTCGTCTCTGCGTTGATCTTTTCTATAATTGATCGAATAAGTCGTTCTCCAATTAGTATTAGAAATTCTATGAATCCCTAATTTAAATCTAGATATCGTGTCATTCTTCAAATCCGCCCAAAGAATCGAAGTAAAGTGTGTGTTCTCATCGAGTTTATAGAGGTAATCAAGGCTAATTTGATCAGCATATTCTTTTTTAAAATATGAGCTTAATCCTAGTTCCCAAAATAAGCTACTTTTTAGAACTAGTCTGGAGTAATTTTCAACCAAGCTTAATGATTGGCTTTTTAATCGTGAGGCCATTTCGAATTTTAACCAGGGTGCAGGGTTGATTTTAAATTCTATCCACAATGCATTTTTTTCAGATACAGTATCATTAGGATTTCGATTTTCGTATCTATGATAGAAGTCGCTGATTAAGTGTAACTCCATTATATTTCTTGATCCGTAAGAATCTAGCTTTGTTTGAAAATAGTTATTTAGACTTAAGCGAGTAAGCGAAAGAGTATTGATTTGATCTAGGTTTCTATAATCTATTAAAGAGGTAGAGGGCTTAGAAAACAGAAATGTGGGGCTTAATTCGGTTGGTTTATATGCGTTTAGACTATTGCTGTCTGATGAATTTATACGATTAAAGCTTAATGATGGTTTAAAAAGATGCCTCAGCTCTTTAATTTTCCATAATCGATTCCTTGTGGGGTATACTGCTTGGTATTGGCTACTTATTTCTAAACCATAAAGGATGAAATTGTAGTTTTGATTATAAGGGTCTAGAGATGAGTCATTGGACGATAGATTGGTGGAATATTGGAATCCTCGATATTCTAACTTTGGGGATATTTTAAGCCATTTTTTATAATTATAATTATCGTATATCCCGTAATTTACATCCAATACATCGTATTTAAGTGAGCTTATTTGATTATATACAGATGGATCAATCGAAGATTCTTCAATCTGAGCATAAGTTATATTTGCATAATGAAATAAGGGAGATTGGAAAATCTGATGAGGGAAATAATTAAAACTAAGCTCAGGTAGGCGTTCTCGTGTTTGAGAAAAATTATCATTTTCAAAGTGAGCAAATGTACTCAATCCAAAATTATTGGTTATGTAAGATGCTTCAAAGAAGTTAAGCGGAAATTGATTTTCAGTATAAAGCTTTTCCTTGAAATCACGAGTCACTTCAGAATCGGATAGATGGTTCGTTTGGAGGGTGACAAATAGTTTGTTTTTGTGGATTATTTTTTTCTGTGCTAAAAGAAAATCTCGCTCCTTATCAATTGCTTGATTAGCAATATCTACATCTGTTGTGCCCTTGTCATTTATATAGCCAGAGCTAATGGCTCCTGAAATTAAAGTATTTTCGCCTGCTTTATAGTACTGAACTGTTGGGCCCCATAAAGTGCCTCTGTTGGAATAATAGTCTAAATTTAAGCCAACTCTAAGCCAGTCGTAGATTGGAAAAAGTGATAGAGTTTGCAGATAGCTACCATATTCGCCGTCATGACCAACACGCGTATCTAGTAAATAGGGGTTACTGCCTAAATTATATTTGATTTTTGGAAAGTAAAATATCGGAACTTTTCCTATTCTCAGGAAAGTATTTTTAAAGATAATTTCTTTATCATCTGTATCATTTGCTATGGTGACTATTTCAGCTTTTAGATTAGGGCTAAGAGGGTGAGGATCTCCATAATATAAAATTCCATGATTAAATCTAATTTTATCTTCGGTACCGCCACCACTTTTTGCTGTTACATAATAGGGCCATCCTCCGTATTTTATATTACTAATGGAGAATGTTTTACTTTCTACATTAAGAGCAAAATCATCTGAAAGTAATCTATGATTCTCGGAGACAAAGTTAATATTACCACGGGCATTTAATAAGTTATAATTTTTATAATAAGTAATAACATCTGCCTTTAAGCGAATATTTTGAAAATCAAAAGTGGCTTCATTGCTAGCGACTAATTTTTGTGTAACTTCGTCAAATTCAATTGGATTAATTGAGCTTAGCTCTGGGAGATTTGCCCAAACCCCTACCGCTGAAGTTATGTAAAGAAACAGAGCCGCATATAGTTTATTAAATAGCACGCTTTTATTTATGGGTTAGCATCGAGTTTCGACAAGAAATTTATTTAAAAGAAATGAATATAATATGATTTTAAATAGTGACTTCTTTCAAGAATAGCGTAGTTAAACGATATGCGAATTAAAGAAGATGATTTTGAGGCATTAATTGGTGCATTTTGTTCTAACTCGCATTCACTATTAGGGATGCATCGTGTGCCTAAGACCTCGGAGCAGGGGAAAGACGAACTAATTGTTCGGGCGTTTTTACCAAATGCAGAAGAATGTTCAGTAGTGAAATTAGGCAAATTACCTAAAAAGGGTCAATTATCCTCTCGAAAAGAAGTTTCGCTACACCCTTTAGAGCGCCTGGGTAATAGCGATGTGTTTGAGGCTGTATTAAGCGGAGAATCTGAATTTTTTCCTTACCAGCTTAAAGTTTTCTATAATAATGGTATGACACACCAATTTTATGACCCGTATAGTTTTCTACCTACTATTTCGGAAGAATCCTTATACCTTTTCAATGAAGGAAAAGATCGTTTTATCCACAATAAATTAGGCGCAAATTTTCAAACAGTTGATGGTATCAATGGGGTATCTTTTTCCGTTTGGGCTCCTTCTGCAAAGAGGGTATCGCTTGTAGGTGATTTTAATTTTTGGGATGGACGTTGCCACATGATGAGAGGGCTTGGCTCTTCGGGCATTTGGGAAATATTTATTCCTGGGCTATCTGAAGGAGTGAAATATAAGTTTGAAATTTTAGGCGAAGGTGGGGTGCCTTTTTTGAAAACAGATCCTTACGGCAAGTATTTTGAGTCTCCGCCACATAACGCTTCTATTACTTATGATACTCATAATTATAACTGGAATGATCAGAAATGGATAAATAAACGGGAAAGCGTGAATTGGAAAAATGCACCTTGTTCAATTTATGAAATGCATTTGGGTTCTTGGAAACGAAAGATTGAAGACGCAAATCGCCCTTTATCTTATCGAGAAATTGCAGATGAATTAATTCCCTATTTGAAAGACATGGAATTCACGCATGTTGAATTTATGCCTTTAGCGGAACATCCTTTTGATGGCTCTTGGGGTTATCAAGTCACTGGTTTTTTTGCTCCGACTCAACGATTTGGAAGTCCTGAGGATTTTAAATATCTGGTAGATCAACTGCATCAAAATGATATTGGAGTGATTATGGATTGGGTGCCTGCGCATTTTCCTGAAGATCGCTTTGCTTTAGCCCGATTTGATGAAACTGCACTTTATGAGCATGAGGACCCTCGACAAGGTAAGCATCAAGATTGGGGTACTTTGATATTTAATTATGAGCGATGTGAAGTTAAATCATTTTTGATTTCAAACGCACTTGCTTGGTTTGAGCATTTTCACATTGACGGATTAAGAGTGGATGCAGTGGCTTCAATGTTATACCTTGATTACTCCCGAAAAGAAGGTGAATGGGTTCCGAATAAATATGGAGGTAGAGAAAATGTTGATGCCATCTATTTCTTGCGAGAAGTGAATGATGAAGTTCATAAATATTATCCAGGAGCATTGATGATTGCAGAGGAATCAACCTCATTTGACGGAGTATCTCAAAATACAGAATCAGGGGGCTTAGGCTTTGATTTCAAATGGAATATGGGATGGATGAATGATATGTTGCACTATATGCAAAAAGATCCGATTTATCGAAAGTATGAACACCATCATTTGACTTTTGGTATGCTATATCAATTCAGCGAATCATTTGTTCAAGTATTCTCACATGACGAAGTTGTTCATGGAAAGTGCTCAATGCTTTCAAAAATGCCCGGTGATTCTATTTCGGCTAAAGCAAATCAACTAAGAGCTCTTTATGGCTTTATGTGGCTATGGCCAGGTAAGAAGACTTTATTCATGGGCTGTGAATTTGGTCAGTCTAAAGAATGGAACTATTCACAAAGTTTAGATTGGCATTTATTAGAATACCCCGACCACCAAGGAATTCAGTCTGTCGTCCGTGATTTAAATAAATTATACTTAAATACTCCAGGCTTAGCAAATGGAGATGTCGATTCACGCTGTTTTGAATGGCTTGCATGTGCCGATGCAGAAAGTGGTGTGATTGCCTTTATTCGCTGGGGCGAAACCGATACGGATGCATTAGTAGTAGTTGCTCATTTTACGCCGATTTATCGAGAGAATTATCGTATAGGTGTGCCACTTAATGGATATTATAAGGAGATACTCAATACAGATGCGCATGAATACGGTGGCTTAGGATTTGGTAATAGTGGAGGTGTGGATGCTGAATCAGTGGCTTGGGATGATCGTCCCAACTCAATCTTAATTAATTTGCCTCCAAGTTCAGTCAGTGTATTCCGTTACACCAAGAATAAGCCTTAAGAGTGTATCGCTCGGTCGTATACATTCATTGCGGCTTCTTTGATTGATTCACTCAAAGTAGGGTGAGCGTGAATGGTACGAGCAATGTCTTCTGATGAGCCGCCGTATTCCATATGGGCAACACAAGCATTGATCATTTCTGATCCACCTTTTGCAATTAGCTGAATGCCGAGTAAGCGGTCGGTTTTTGCATCAGCAATGATTTTTACACTGCCGTCTGTTGCGTCTGAGGCAATAGCACGCCCGTTAGCATTTAAATTAAATGTTCCAATATTAATCGCTAGATTTTGTTCTTTGGCTTTAGCCTCAGTAAGACCCACCGAAGCAATTTCTGGATCTGTATAAACAACGTTAGGGATCACCTGATAGTTAACATGGCCAGCTTGATTAGCGATGAGTTCAACGCAGGCTACAGCCTCTTCTTCGGCTTTATGGGCAAGCATTGGCCCATCAATGACATCACCGATCGCATAGACTGAATCTATTTCCGTTTGGTAATTTTGATTAACTGGAATTCTTCCTTGTGTGTCCGTTTTTATACCAATCGCTTTTAAATTTAAATTTTCTGTATTAGGCACTCTTCCAATTGCAACAAGTACTTTGTCTGCTTCTAGATTTTTTGTTTTTCCATTAGACTCTAAACTTAGGATTACCTGAGTTTTCTCTTTTTTGCATTCAGTTACTTTAGTATTTAAATGAAAGTTCAGTCCTTGTTTTTTGAAAATCTTTTGTGATTGATCGGCAATATCTTTGTCGTAACCAGCAAGAATCTGAGGAAGGAATTCAATGACATCGACTTCAGCGCCCAGACGTGACCAAACGGAACCAAGCTCTAGTCCAATTGCACCTGCACCGACTACGGCTAGTTTTTTTGGTATTTCAGTAAAAGCAATAGCTTGATCGCTAGTGACGATATGTTCGCCATCAATCGGTAAATTTGGAATCTCTTTGGGGCTTGATCCTGTAGCAATGATAATTTTTTCTGACTTTATAGTTTCAGTTTCTTTATCATCAGAGTCTTTATTTATGGATAGTTCGCTTGCTGATTTGAAAGAAGCGGTCCCTCGAAAAACCTTAATTTTGTTTTTCTTCATCAAGTGCTCAATTCCCGATCTTAATTGCTGAACCGTTTTATCTTTTTTCTGCATCATGGTTTTGATATCCACGCTTAAATTGGATGACTCTATTCCGTGCTTGGATGCATTATGATTTAAAGTGTGATAAATTTCGGAAGAATGTAAAAGAGCTTTACTCGGAATACATCCGACATTGAGACAGGTGCCTCCAAGATTTGCATTCTTTTCGATGAGTGCCGTTTTGAAACCAAGATGGGCACTTTTTATTGCAGCAACATAGCCTGCTGGTCCTGAGCCAATTACAGTAATGTCAAATTTTGTGCTATCGCTCATGATGATTTCTATAGCCCAACTAGCAAACGATCCGGGTTTTCAATTGCGTTTTTAATGTGATTTAAAAAGGTCACCGCTTCTTTTCCGTCGATTAATCTATGGTCATAGCTTAAAGCTAGGTACATCATCGGGCGAGCGACAATTTCTCCATCAATGACGACCGCTCTTTCTTGGATATTATGCAGTCCAAGGATAGCCGGTTGAGGGAAATTGATGATTGGGGTGCTTAACATAGAACCATAAATACCTCCATTTGAGATCGTGAAGACGCCGCCTTCTAAATCTTTGAGTTGGATTTTAGACTCTCTAGCACCTTGGGCATAATCAAGAATACTTTGTTCGATCTCTTGAAAAGACTTCTGTTCGCAATCTCGTACCACTGGCACGAGCAATCCTTTTTCTGTACCCACCGCGATTCCTATATCATAGTAATGTTGTTGAACAATCGAATCACCTTCAATTCGAGCATTAACTGCTGGGACACTTTGCAGGGCATTGACTACCGCTTTTGTGAAAAAAGACATGAAGCCTAATTTGATTCCGTATCGTTTTACAAAAGCTTCTTGATGAGTCTTCCTAAGTTGCATGACTCGACTCATATCCACTTCATTGAAAGTAGTGAGTAAGGCTGCTTCCTGAGTAGCATTGACCAGCCGTTGAGCAATTTTCTTTCTCAAAGGACTCATTTTCTTGCGAGTTTCTCGAGATGATGGGTCAGCAGGTATAGGTGTTATGCTTTTTGCAGGAGGGCTTGCTTTGCTTGGTGCCGTTTCTTTTTTAGAAGTAGAGTGGTCAGTCATTGCAGAAAGTATATCTCCTTTGGTGATTCTTCCATCTTTGCCAGTGCCTTGGACTGTATCTAAATCTACTTGTGTTTCAATAGAATGTTTTCGGCTAGCAGGTGATAATTCTTTATCAGGGTGTGCGATCTCTTGAGTATTGTTTTCAACAACGACCTCTTTTGAGCTTTCTGTAACTTCGCTATTAGTAGGCTTGACCGTCTGCTCTTTAGCTTCGGATGCTTTCGGTGCTTCACTACTTACCGGTGCTTTAGCAGTTTCGTCTATAGTCGCAACGATTGAGCCGATATCGACTTCTGCATCTTGTTCGACTTTAAATTGTATGATCCCTGAAACTTCGGCAGTGGCTTCAGAAGTGATTTTATCTGTCTCTAATTCATATATAGGCTGTTCTTTCGTCACGAAGTCGCCGTCTTTAACTAGCCAAGCAGAGAGAATTCCGCTTGTTATTGATTCACCCATAGAGGGAACTTTTACTTCAGTAGCCATGATTTATATTTAAAGAATTTATAGATGTGTATTAGTGTAATTGGCAAATCAGAAGTTTGAAATATTTTTTTATTATTCTGAATCAAGTGCCTCGCTTACTAATTTGGATTGTTCATGCTTATGAATCGCTAAAGATCCTACAGCAGGACTTGCCGAGCTTTTTCTGCCGACATATTTTGGTAACTTGTCTGTGAATTCTAAAATATACGGGAAAATGAATGTCCAGCCACCCATATTTTTGGGCTCTTCTTGGCACCAAGTGATTTCAGCTTCAACTGGGTAGCTTTTAAGTATAGATGAAAATAATTCACGATCTAATGGATAAAATTGTTCGACTCTGATAATGGCAATATGTTCATAACCTCGAGTTTTTCGGTGACTTTCTAAATCATAATAAATTTTACCAGAGCAGAGAATGATTTTTTTGATTCTATCTTTATCCACACTAAGATCGTCTATCATGTTATGAAAATGCCCATCGGTAAAATCAGCTACCTTTGATACACATTCTTTATGACGCAATAAGCTCTTTGGAGTCATGATAACTAAAGGCTTTTTGAATTCACGCTTCATCTGTCTTCTTAGAACATGAAATAATTGTGCGGGTGTTGTTAGGTTGCAGACTTGTATATTATTATCGGCACAAGATTGAAGGAAGCGCTCCAATCGTGCGGAGGAATGTTCTGGACCTTGCCCTTCATAACCATGGGGAAGTAACATTACGATTCCACTGAGTCGTCCCCATTTAGATTCACTGCTTGTTATAAACTGATCAATGATAACTTGAGCCCCATTTACAAAGTCACCAAATTGGGCTTCCCAAATACATAGCATTTTAGGGTAGTCTAGAGAGTACCCGAAATCAAAACCTAAGACTGCAGCCTCAGATAAAAGGGAATTATGTACACAGAATTGTGCTTGGTCTTCACTCAGATCGAGTAGGTTAGTGTAGCGTTCACGAGTTTCTGTATCATAGAGAACTGAGTGTCGATGGCTGAAGGTGCCTCTTTTTGAATCTTGTCCACTAATGCGAACGGGCGTGCCTTCTATAAGGAGACTTCCAAAGGCTAATGATTCGGCTAATCCCCAATCAATTCCAGAATCTGTTTCAAAAGCTTTTATTTTGCCTTCTAACTGTCTTTTAATTTTACGATTCACACGAAACCCTTCAGGGAACTTCGCATGCTGGTTCACAATATGCCCAAGAATTTCTTTTTTAACTTTAGTTTCAAAAACTTCAAAAGAATAGGGTGGTTGCTTTCTTGCATTGGATTCAGCAAATGGATCTTTTGTTGTTGTACTACTTTCTGAGTTTTTCTTGTGAGCGGCTTCTAGTATTGCCAAAAAATTACTTTTTATAGCCTGTACCTCTTCTTCCGTGATGTCATCCTGGGGTTTCAGTTGTTCTGCCAAGAGTTCACTGATTTTCGGCATATTGCTGATTTTTTGATATAGAACGGGTTGGGTGAATGCGGGTTCGTCGGATTCATTGTGACCGTGTTTTCGATAACAATACATATCAATGACCACATCACTACCAAAGGTCTGTCGGTAGTCGAAAGCAGTCTCTACAGCTGCGACAACAGCTAATGGGTCGTTACAATTCACATGGAAAATAGGAGCTTCGACAATTTTAGCCACATCGGTACAATAGCGACTCGATCGTGCGTCTTCTGGGCCAGTAGTGAAACCAATCTGATTATTAATGATAACATGTATGGTTCCACCGGTACGGTAACCATTAAGTTGTGAGAAATTAAATACCTCAGAGACAATACCTTGTCCAGCAATGGCAGCATCACCATGAATTAAGATTGGTAGTACTTTTTTACGTTCAAGATCTTCTCGGATTCTTTGGCGAGCTCGTGCTTTGCCTTGAACGACTGGGTCAACTGCTTCAAGGTGCGAAGGGTTGGCCGCTAGGCGTAATTCTACTGGATGATCGTCACGTGTTTTACGTTTTGTTTCAAAGCCTAGGTGATATTTCACATCGCCATCACCATATATTGTATCGGGAACGTAGTTTTCCGAAAACTCACGTAAAATATATTCAAAGGATTTGCCGAGGAAATTACCGAGTACATTTAAACGACCTCTATGGGCCATCCCCATTACGATTTCATCGACTTTATTTTTTCCACAGCGTTGAAAGATGCTATCGAGTATGGCAATTAAGGTTTCACCACCTTCTAAAGAAAATCGTTTTTGCCCTAGGAATTTTGATTGCAGAAACTCTTCAAAGGTTTCTGCTTCAATGATATTCTTTAAAATATTTTGTTTTTGCTCACGTGAGAAGCTAGGAACAAAGCACTCAGGCTCGATGCGTGCTTGAATCCACCTGCGTTTAGAGGTCTCCTGAATGTGGAGATATTCAAAGCCTACTGTTTTGCAGTAAGTTTTTTCTAAGCGATCAATTAATTCTTTAAGGCTTAACTGAATGCCTCCCATGTAATTTCCACTATCGTAAACCCTATCTAAATCAGATGGTTCAAATCCTAATCGCTCAAGCGTTAATCGAGGATTGGTATTGGCTTCTAAGGTAAGGGGGTTGAATTTTGCAATGGTGTGCCCTAAAGAACGATAAGCGTAGATTAATCCTATGAAGCGAGCTTGTTTAGTTGCTTGCAAATTAGAAAGTGTGCCAGATGTATCACTTTGTTCTAAATGGGACGCTTCTTGTTCGATGCTGCTTCCTAGTTCGAAACCTTCAAAAAATGCCTTCCAAATCGGATCTAATGAATCGGGTGATTCAATCCATTTTGAGTGCATTTCATCAATTAAATCAGCGTTCCAAGAACTAGTGGCATTACTTTGTATCATAAATTAGATAATTTAATTAAAATGTTTGAACACTCTTTAATTATTTTCAAATCTAATTGCACGAATAGTGAACTTTTTTATTGGTAATTTCACCTAATTAACATTTTGATTGGTTTTATGGACTTAACTATTTTGAAAGAAGATTTAAAAACTGCAATTTCTGGTTTTGGTTCAGTTGATAAAGAGAACTATTTGAAAGCGATTCAACGAATGGATGCTTTGAGTAAAGATACCTCTTTGCCCAAACAGTTACAGCATTATTTATCTCGTAGAAGTTACCACAAAGCGCAGGACTTTTTGGGTGCTTCAGATTTTTAATTTAAGACAATGTCTAAAAAAGGTAAAAAAGTTAAGCTTTCGGGAAGCGATGACCTGCGAGTCGATCTCTGGGGAGACTTGAGTCAGGCTAGTGAACCTAAGAAAGATATTCGATCTGAAGCTTTCTCGGCAAAATCGCCTAAAAAGTATAGAATCAAGGGGCGTTTGTTAAAAAGTGGGAAAGGATTGAAGCCAGTGACTGAGATTTATGAATGGCCTACTCATATGTCGAATAGAGATCTCAATGTAATTTTGTTAAAAATGAAGCAATCATTTGGCTGTGGTGGCACGATAAAAGCTACAAATAAATCAATGGAATTACAGGGAGATAAGTTTAATCAATCGGAAGACTATCTAAAAGAATTGGGTTTTATCTTAATTCGTTCTGGCGGATAGTTTTTGCTAGAGGTATCAAATTTACTAAAATCTTTATAAATAAATTTAACGGAAGGTTGACTAACGCTCTTACTTTTTTGTAATTCTTTTTAATAAAAATATGTTTTCTTAGTATATGAATAAGATTTTAGCAGCCAATAGAAGTGAGATAGCAGTAAGAATATTTCGTAGTGCTTCCGAATTAAATTATCAAACAGTCGCTCTCTATGCGAATGAAGATCGCTTTGGAGTTCATCGTTTTAAAGCAGATGAGTCCTATTTAATAGGAGAGGGCAAAGGTCCAGTTGCTGCATATTTAGATATTGATGGAATTATTGATCTTTCTAAAGACAAAGGGATCGAGATGATTCACCCTGGGTATGGATTTTTATCTGAAAATGCAAATTTCGCAAAAGCTTGTGAGGATAACGGAATTACTTTTATTGGACCTAGCTCAGATTTGCTTTCTAAGATGGGTGATAAGATAGCCGCAAGAAAGATTGCAGATGAAGTAGGTGTTCCTACTTTGCCAGGTACCGAAGATGCGATTAGTGATCGTAAGGTTGCTTTAAAGACAGCAAAGAAAATCGGCTTTCCATTAATTATTAAAGCAGCATTTGGTGGCGGTGGTCGAGGTATGCGAATCGTTAAGAAAGAAGCAGATCTAGAATCGCAATTAGAAGAAGCTCAAGGTGAGGCAGAACGTGCTTTTGGTAATTCATCTGTTTTCTTAGAACGCTACATCGGGCGAGCAAAGCACATTGAGGTACAAATTTTAGGGGATAAACATGGTAATGTGATTCACTTACACGAAAGAGATTGTTCGATCCAAAGACGTTACCAAAAAGTGATTGAAATCGCTCCTTCCGTTAATTTGCCTGAAAAAGTTCGTAATGAACTATGCGAAGCAGCGGTGAAAATAGCTAAGTCAATTGGTTATTACAATGCAGGCACCGTTGAGTTTTTGTTGGATTTAGATTCGCATGATTGGTTCTTTATTGAAATGAATCCTAGGATTCAAGTTGAGCATACCGTTACTGAGATAATCACAGGTATTGATATTGTTCGCAGTCAAATTCTTATTGCCAAGGGGCATAAGTTACACGGCAAAGAAATCAACATACCTAAGCAGGATGCAATTCCAAGAAATGGGGTAGCCATCCAAGCACGTGTGACTACTGAAGACCCAGAGAAAAATTTTGCTCCCGATTATGGAAAGATTGTTAATTATCGGAGTGCTGCTGGATTTGGTATCCGACTCGATGGTGCTATGGGCGACACTGGATCGGTGATCACTCCTTTCTATGATTCCTTATTGGTTAAGATTTCTGCTTCGGCTCAAGACTTTGAGCAAGCGATCCAACGAATGAACCGTGCGCTGCGTGAAATGCGTATCCGTGGTGTTAAGACAAACATTCCTTTCATTGAAAATGTACTTGATCATCCGACCTTCCAATCGGGAAATGCAACAACTACATTAATTGATCGCTCTCCAGAACTTTTTTCCTTCAAGCCGAGAAAAGATCGTGCGACTAAATTATTGAATTTATTAGGAGAAACCATCGTTAATGGGAATGATCAAGTTAAAGGTCGAGGTATTCCTAAAATGGATTTACCGCTCATTTTGCCTGATTATGATCCTAAGTTGAAGAAACCTGCAGGCACTAAACAATATTTAGATAAGCATGGGCCTGATAAATTTTGTGATTGGGTACATTCTCAAAAGCGTTTGCTTGTTACAGATACTACGATGCGTGATGCGCACCAGTCTCTATTAGCAGCTAGAATGCGAAGCTTTGACCAATTAGCAGTAGCCGATTCAATCGCTCAGAATGCACATAATTTATTCAGTTTAGAATGTTGGGGTGGTGCAACTTTTGATACCACGATGCGTTTCCTAAATGAAAATCCGTTTAAACGTCTCAAGCGACTTAGAGAAAAGATTCCAAATATCTGTTTTCAAATGTTGTTGAGAGGTGCAAATGGAGTCGGTTATTCAAATTATCCAGATAATGTGATTCGTGGATTTATTAAACACAGTGCGGAATCTGGAATGGATATTTTCCGTGTTTTTGATTCTTTAAATTATTTGCCGAACTTGAAAGTAGCCATGAAGTCTATTCGTGAAGATACAGACAGAATATGTGAGGCTACGATTTGTTACACAGGTGATATTACAGATTCAAAACGTGATAAGTATGATTTAGCCTATTATGTAAAGATGGCTAAGGAGCTTGAAACCATGGGTGCACATATGCTTGCGATTAAAGATATGTCTGGTCTATGTCATCCAAATGCAGCTTATAAGCTCATCAAAGCATTGCGTTCAGAAGTGGGTATGCCGATTCATTTCCATACGCATGATTCTAGTGGCATCGCCAGTTCGTCCATTATGAAAGCGGCAGAAGCTCAAGTAGATGTTGTGGATTTAGCGATTTCTTCTTTGTCTGGATTAACATCACAGCCTAATATGAATTCTGTGATCAACGCTTTGCAGGGCGATCGTAGAAATACAAAATTAGACCAAGCTTATTTTGATTCACTTTCTATTTACTGGGAAGCAGTTCGCCAATATTACGAACCTTTCGACACCAGCCCGAAGTTTGGAAGTGCTGAAGTCTATCGTCATGAAATGCCAGGTGGGCAATATACGAATTTAAGAGAACAAGCTCGTGTTTTAGGATTGGGTAAACGATGGCCTGAAGTCGTTCGCTATTATCACGAAGTGAATGATTTATTTGGAGATATTGTCAAAGTAACTCCAAGTAGTAAAGTTGTCGGAGATATGGCCATGTTCTTGTTGAATAAAGGTATTGAGCCTAAGGATGTGCCAAATTTGGAGCACGGTACAGCGTTTCCAGAATCAGTAATTGATATGCTTTCAGGGGGCCTTGGGCAACCTAAGGGTGGATGGCCAAAGAAGGTTCAGAAAGTTGTTTTAGGGGATAGAAAACCAACTACAGGTCGTCCTGGTGCGAAAGCAGGGAAAGTGGATCTTGAAGCAACACGTGAAGAACTTACTAAGAAAATCACTGGTGAGGTTAATGACGATGATTTGTACAGTTATCTAATGTACCCACAAGTATTTGAGACGATGATACAATACATCAAAAAATTTGGTCATGCTAGGGTTTTACCAACACCTGCATTTTTCTACGGATTAAAAGTAGGCGAAGAAATTTCAGTAGAAATTGAAGAAGGCAAGACCTTAATTATCAAATTAATTCATGTAGGCAAACCGGATGAAGATGGTAAATGCAGTTTAACTTTCGAATTGAATGGCCGTGCTCGTGAGTGTGTTATTACTGATAAGTCAGTTAAAACGACCACTAAGCGTAGAGAAAAAGCAGATTCAGCAAACAAGATGCAAGTGGGAGCTCCTATTCCAGCTATGGTGAGTAGCGTGAATGCTACAGTAGGTCAAAAAGTGAAGAAGGGCGACAAGTTGGTTGTATTAGAAGCAATGAAAATGCAAACAACGGTTTATGCTTTAGCTGACGGTATCGTGGATAAATTTGAGGTTCAAATAGGCGATCAAGTCGAAAGTAAAGATCTGTTAGTTCAACTTAGGTAAGTTAAAACAAGCGTAATTGATCATCTTTAATTGGGTCTTTTTTTTCAATTAAGGAAGTATCATTGTTGATCACTTTATTGACGCGATTGGATACAGTATGTGCCTCTAGCTTGATTGTTTGATTAGCTTGAATAGCATCCTCTTTGGACATTTCACCGTTAAGCCATGCTTCATGATGCTCAAGTGGTATGATTAATGGCATGCGAGAATGAATCGCTTTGATTCTTTCATTCGCTTCAGTCGTTACAATTACTGCACTTCTTTCTTCTTCAGAAAGAATGTAGTCCAGTCCGCCAAAATAAATAGGTTTATGTTCTTCATGGAAAATATAGTAGGGTTGTTTGATCAGCCCATCTTGATACCATTCATAAAACCCATTTGCAGGAATCAATGAACGATTTTCTTGCCATGCGTCTCTAAACCTAGGGGAAGTATCTACGGTTTCAATTCGAGAATTGATATGGAAGTTTTGTGGGGTCTTTAGTCCCCAATTAGCAAAAGTAAGCATTCGTTTCTGTTTTTCTTTATCAAGATATACAGCTAAGACAGAGTCACTTGGCCCGATGTTATAGGAGGGCTTTAAATCAATATCTATGGATAAACCTAGTTCTTTAGAAAGGGATTTTGAGGATGAGAAGAGAGAATAGCGACCGCACATTGTGAGTATTGTTTAGTGATAATCTTTTGCTGCTTTAGACCATATCCTTAATGATTTTAAGAAATATAATTCAATTGCAGATGAAGCATTAAAATTTAACTGAAGCAAAGAAAGGCTTTTTTCAAGAGCTTTCATAATATCGTCTAAGGCATAAACTAGATATTTTTGATCATTATGTTTAGCAGTTTCTTTTACGAAATCATTATTTAAATCGGCAATTTGAGAGAATAATTGTTCTCGAACACTTCGTTCAATACCCGTCTCCATTGCAGTTTTTTCTTCCTCTGTTAAAACCCTTTGTATCTTCTCTTGTTCCGTATCCCATGCATTTTCTCGATAATCTTCGATGGTACTTTGTAATTTAATCACCATTCCGTAAAAGCCGAAAAATAAATGCCCTAATTTAGAGCGATCGTAGCCTTGAATGAGTAAGCTTATCCATTGCCAATAGCTTTGTTTCCAGTTATTCCAAAGATCAGTTGATTCAAGAGCCGTATCAGATGGAATTCGGTAGGTGAGACAACGGCTTTTGATCGTATCGATTAAGTCGTAAGGTCGATGAGTAAGGAGAAATAATATAGTATCTGGAGGAGGCTCTTCCAGTGTTTTCAAGAAAGCGTTAGCTGATTCTTTATTCATTCTCTCAGCTTCATAAATTATGGCTACTTTGTATCCGCCTTGATTGGATGTCTTTTGTAAATCATCTATGAGCCGACGCATTGTATTTTCTGGCAACATTCCTTTGCTCCGATCCTCTTTTTTGCCAATGCGAATAAATCGAGATTTGCCTGAAGGGCGTAGGGTAAAAAAATCTGGATGCCTGTGAAGTGAGTCAGTCTTGAGAATCTTGGATGCTAAGGATTCAGCAGTTTCAGTCAAAGATTCTGAGTTTTTACTTTCAAGTAAGATGGCGTGCCCCAGTTTATTAGTTTCAATTGATTTGTGTAAAACCTCTAATGGACGCATGACAGAATTAATTTAAAAATTTACTTTTAACTGTTTCCCATATCATTTCTTGAATCGTAGCAACGTTGAGTTCCCCATCGATAACTTTAAATCGTGCTGGTTCTTTTTTGGCTATTTCTAAATAACCATTTCTCACCGCTTCAAAAAAGGCTAAAGATTCATTTTCGATGCGATCAAGTTCGCCTGATTGACGGTTTTTAGCTCTTTGTATTCCTATCTTAGTGTCTAGATCAAGTAAGATAGTTAAGTCTGGTTTAAGAGTGCCTACTGTAATTTGGTTAAGCTTTTCGACTGTATCCATGTCAATAGCTCGGCCTAGACCTTGATAGACATAAGTGGAATCATAAAAACGATCACAAATGACGATTTCTCCTCGATCTAAGGCTGGTTGTATACAACTTGCAATCAGTTCAGCACGAGAGGCACAAAACAAAAGCAGCTCAGTAATATCGCTAATTTCGTTTTTATAGCTTGGGTCTTGCAGTAGATTGCGAATTTTTTCACCGATTAAAGTGCCACCAGGTTCACGAGTGATAACTACAGTTTTTCCCATAGAGCTAAAGGCTTTCGCTAAAGCTTCTATTTGGGTTGTTTTGCCGCAACCTTCACTGCCTTCAAATGTTATGAAATAACCGCTCACTCAATTAGGGATAATGAATTAATAGGAATTTACAAAATTAATAATATCGTCGTAAGAAGGGCTGACTGCATTTCTTACGTAAAATCCTGAAGTGGATACCGCAACCGCAAGTGAAGCTAAGTCGGATAAGCCTAAAAGTTTTGCCGTTATGAAGCCCGCATTAAAATGGTCTCCACCACCAGTGGTGATTTTAGGTTTTTCACAATAAGGGCCGACTAAATTGAAAGTACCTTCATCACTGGCACAGTGTGCCGATTCTACTGGATGAATAACAACACTGTTAATGGAGAGGGCCTCTTTGATCGCTTTGGCTCTTAGTGACAGATCTTCATCTTGCTCATCAATTTTTAAAAGATTAGCGACTTGTGAGGATTCACGAAGGTTTAGGCCAAGGACAACTTTGCCAAATGGCTCAAAGTCTTTTAATAAGTCTAAAACTTCTAAAATATCCTTATCCGTTCTTTTTTCTGGATCCGCTAGGTCAAAGAAGAAATATTTCTTTTCTGAAAGCTTAGGCAATATACTTACAGTCAATTGTTTTAACACATCGGTCAAATTGGTGAGCATTGTCCAATTCACGATAGATATTGAATTAGCTTGATTGAAAATATTGACCAGTTCTGCTTCGCCTATCGAGTTAATGATCGTATCAAAATTAATGTTTTCCAGGCTTTTCATGGTGCCAAGCATGATTTTACCATCTTCAAATTCTAATGCGTGAGTGACTCCTGGATTGGTTAAGGAAATTGCCGTTGTTGCTTCGCTAAAATCTTTAAAGAGTGGGTGGATGTCCGGTGAACCTAAAGCACCTACATATCGAACGCCTAAGCCTAAGGATAATTGGGCGTTTGCCATGATTGGCCCATTTCCTCCGAGTTTATCGAGCTTTTCCGAAAGTTCAATATTTGCGCTTTTTCCTGCAGCAGAACCGACACGCTTGGCAAAATCTGTGATTGTTGGAATCAAATGCTGTATCTTATTTTCATAATCTACCTTATCTACAGGTGAGACAATCTTATCAATAAAGCCGTCAAATCCTACAAATGCACTTAATTCGCTGATATTTTTTTTTGCTTCCGCAATTTCTTCTTTAATTGATGCGTCAATTATCATATTTATTTAATTATTAGAGTTTATTTCTAATTTGTTTAGCTTTTATTTACAAATCCAGAACATTTTTATGAGTTTTATTGAATATGCGAGTTTTATTGAATTGAAAACAGTTTTTCAAATTCAAATGTCATTATTTGAATACTTTGGGCAGTCGAACACTGCTGGCAAATTCATTTTATTTATTCTTTTAATTTGTAGTATTTTAGCTTGGTCAGTCATCATCGGAAAATTACTGCAAATCCGCCGCTTGGAGCAGATGAATAAGCGGCATCAAATAGAACTGAATAAAAGCAATGGGATCCTTCAACTTGATTTAGAACATTTATCGAGTCAGTCAGGCCCACATACTGGAATCACAACAGTCGCTTTAAAGGCCTATGCACGATATGCATCAGTCAGTCATAATAAAGAGCGTTCGGAATTAGATCTTTTGATGGGTCATGTCGATAATGCAGTGGCACGATCAGTAGCGGAAGAGAGTTTAAAGTATGAAGAAAAGTTGGTTTTATTAGGCTCGATTGTGACGGGTGCTCCATTTTTGGGTTTATTAGGTACAGTTTGGGGTGTGATGGATGCATTTGGTGCCATGTCTTCAGCGAGTAGTGCAAGTTTACAGGCATTGGCTCCTGGAGTTTCAGGTGCTTTATTAACCACAGTTTCGGCTCTAGTGGTCGCTATCCCTGCAGTGTTTGGTTATAATTATTTACTGCAAAATACTAAGATAGCCCTGATTGAGTTAGAAAATTTTGCCAGTACCATATCTGACCGCATCGAGCTTGAAGCAAGAAAGATTAGCTAAATTTATTTCGTGAGAACTAGACGAAAATTTCATAAAAAAAATCGCTTAACTGCTTTGACTGAAATCAATGTAACTCCATTGATTGACTTAGCTTTTGCTCTTTTGATTATTTTCATGATAGCCACTCCATTGCTTGAGCAAACCATCCCCATTAATTTACCAAGTGAAGCCTCTAAGCCACAAAATGAAATTAAAGACACAATTCAAGTAGTGAGCATTGATAGCCGAGGAGCTTTATTCTGGGGCGAAAAACAAGTTTCTGAAGCTCAAATGGCGACATTTTTAAAGGAGGCCTCTGAGGCTGAAGACGTTCCTATTCTGAGGATACGAGCAGACAAGAGATTGGCTTATGAGCATGTCATTGCTTTGATT
The DNA here is from genome assembly GCA_029248665.1 of Opitutia bacterium. Taxonomy (GTDB): domain Bacteria; phylum Verrucomicrobiota; class Verrucomicrobiia; order Opitutales; family Coraliomargaritaceae. Next base: position 78,632 of record JAQWIW010000020.1, read on the forward strand.
GATTTGATCAAACGAAATAATTTAGTTAAAATTAGTTTAGATACAGAAGTTCGATGATGCGTGCTTATTTTGAAAAACGGCCCGATTTATTGATTTCTATACTATTTCATTTGCTTGTTTTTTCCGGATTGCTTGCAATTTTTTTCATTAAGTCCTGCTCAAAAGAAAAAGCTGTCTATGTCTTTGAAATGGTCGAAACTATCGAAGAATCAAAGGTATCCCCTAAGGTACAGTCATCGCTTAAACCAAAGCCATCAATTTCCAAAAAACAAGAAATGACGGCGATTAAACGAATGGATTATGGGCAATTTTTAAAAGAAAATCCAAAATCCAAGCCAAGCCCCTCAGTCACATCGACGCAGAAAATCGTAAAGCCTTTTCCTAAGTTTCAGCTTGAGGCCGAGCCGCAAACAGAGGTTAAGCCAAGTCAGTCAGTAGATGCCTCGATCCTTCAAAGCTATGGACGTTATGTATATCAAATATTAAATTCTCAATGGAATAAGCCGAGTGCTAATTTAGGAAAAAATCTTTCGGTTAAGGTTCAATTTCTTGTGCTTGCAGATGGACGTATTCAATCAGCCAAGGTAATTAAATCTTCAGGGAATCAAATTTTCGATAATTCAATTTTATCTGTTTTTAAAACAATTGCTCAATTTAAGCCAACTCCTAGCGGTAAGAAGGAGACGTTTGTGATGAATTTCAAATTGGCGAATTGATTTTATTCAATCCAAATAAGGTCACCCGAATGAACGAGTGAAAATAAATCCATACAATCTTTATTCGCTAGTTCAATACAACCTTTACTAAAGGGCTTCCCTAGGCGTTCTTCATGGTTGGTTCCGTGTATGTAGATATAGCGATTATAGCTATCATGCGGGTCTCCTAGATTTAAATCTGGGTCGAGTCCTTTGATTCGTAATATTCTTGTGGTGATTAAATTTGTCGCCTGCTCAAATTGAGGTGCTTGTTCATAGGTGTAGTCTTGAGCAACACGGCCTTTGAAAACCGTTCCAATAGGTTCACCATTACCAATCTTTTCTTCAATGCAATGGAGTCCAAGAGGAGTTCCATAAGAATTTTCTAAACAGGAAGGTGGGTTTTTTGAGGTCGATACTATATATTCTTTAACCAGATTATCTTCATTAATAAGGTATAAGCTTTGTCTTTTTATGGAAATAATTATTTGCTGTCTGCTAGGTAAGATTGACAATGCTTCACAGCTTTGCTCAAGATGATACTTCTCTTTATTAATTAAATCAAATGACATACAAAGTTGGTATATTAGGGGCAACTGGTGCTGTAGGACAAGAAATCATTCACTTGTTACATGAGCGTGCGTTCCCATTTTCTGAATTACGTTTATTGGCATCAGCACGATCTGCAGGTAAAGTACAATCCTATAAGGAGCATACTTGGACAATCGAAGAAACAACAGAAGAAAGTTTCAAAGATTTGGATATCTGTATTTTTAGTGCAGGTGGTTCTCAATCTCAACATTTTGCCCCAATTGCAAAGCAGGCAGGTTGTTTAGTAATCGATAATAGTTCAGCCTTTAGAATGGATGATTCAGTGCCGCTTGTTGTCCCAGAAATTAACCCAGAAGCAGCCTTGAATCATGATGGATTGATTGCCAATCCCAATTGCTCAACGGCCATTTCTTTGATGGGCTTATATCCCTTTCACAAAGCCTTTGGCTTGAAATCAGTCATTGCGTGCACCTATCAAGCTGTTTCGGGGAGCGGAGCAGAAGCTTTGAAAGAATTGGACGATCAATTGATGGCATGGTCAAAAGGTGAAACATTAGCACCAGAGGTTTATCCTCATCCAATAGCATTTAATGTTATTCCTCATGTTGATAGTTTTAATGCAGATGGGTTCACTCGTGAAGAAATGAAACTCCTTAATGAAAGTAAGAAGATAATGAATTTAGATTCACTGGAAGTAAACTGTACCTGTGTGCGTGTGCCAGTGAGAAGGGCACATTCGATTGCAATCACTGCATCGTTTGAAAATCCAATTGATTTGGAAGTGGCAAAGCAAGCTATCCACAATTTTCCCAATGTCGAATTAGTCGATAACCCAGAGCAATCGGAATACCCAATGCCAATTAACTATTCTGAGGTTGTGCCTTGTGCAGTAGGCCGTATGCGAAAAACCGATATCATACCTAATGGACTTTCCTTTTGGGTGACTGGGGATCAGCTGTGGAAGGGTGCTGCTTTAAATGCGATTCAAATCGCAGAGCTTTTAGTTAAAGAAAATAAAGTCCGCTAATTAATTGAGCCTATTTTGCAGAAATTGAATATAAGGTCTAAGGATAGATTGTTCTCCGCCTAATTGATCGAGTAGGGCTTCCGCTTGGCTAGTGTGTTCAGCTACCTTTTTTTGAGTGCCTTCGATGCCGTAAACCTTCACCGAAGTAAGTTTATCCGAATCTGAGTCTGAGCCAGTTGGTTTGCCTAAGGTTTCTGTATCAGATTGCACATCAAGAAGGTCATCAATATATTGGAATGACATACCAATGTGATAGCCAAGTTGGCGTATCTCATTGGAGTGTCGTTTACTTTCTTCAGAAAAAGCAAAGCCCATATAAATAGCCGCTTGGATCAATTTAGCTGTTTTATTTTCATGGATAAAATCAAGAGTACTAGCAACAACGGCTTGCCCTTCGTTTTCGATATCCTCCATTTGTCCTCCAATCATGCCTAGACTACTCGAAGCCGTGGCTAATTCTTGAATTAATCGAATTCCCAGTTCTGGGTTTTCTTTGTAATTTTCCGAAAGGATTTTAAATGCTTCAGTCAATAATGCGTCGCCTGCTAAAATCGCGGTCGCTTCATTAAAAGCGATATGATTGGATGGTTTGTTGCGCCTAATATCGCTATCATCAATCGCAGGTAGGTCATCATGGATTAATGAATAGGCATGGATACACTCAATGGCGACAGCAGCGGGTAAAGGATCAGCAGATGCTTTAAATATTTTAGAGCACAATAACACTAAAATTCCACGGACACGTTTACCGCCATCGCACAGTGAATAACGCATGGACGAATGTAAATTATCCGGTCTTTGATCAGAAAGGGGCAATAATTGGTCGATGCTTGCCTCAACGGATTCTTTTAATTGTTGGATTGATTTTTCTAACTGGCTATTCATACTTATGTCCACTTTGACCATCTACTAATTGATTAATTCTTCAATTCATTAATATATTAATCTTTTTATTCCTTATGTCTAATTTTGAAACCACATTAACGCGATTAATTCAAAACCCTCGTTTTTTTCTAACATTCCTAGCAGGGAGCTTAATGTGCTTTGTTCCTGTTCTTCATTTTTTTGCTTTCGGGTACCTCTATCGAATGACAAAGATCATGCGTGTGAATGGAACGCTAGAGTTGCCTGAATGGGAAGACCCTAGTCGTTTATTTATTGATGGTATACGCCTGACTATTGTTCTTCTAGTTTATGGGTTTTTGCCTCTTACTTTAGGATTAATTATTATTCGCCTATTAATATCTGATTTATCGTATACTTCAGTGAATGTTTTTTTTGGTTTTTGGAATTTAGCAGTACTTTCTTTATCATGTTCTGCCTTTTATCGCTATCAGAGGAGCCAAGATTTTTATGAACTTCTGAATTTTACACTGATATTCAGAATGGCATTGGTATTTTTTAAATCCAATTTCTTAGTTTTGATTTTATGCTATGGTCTAGCATTAATTTTTTCCCCACTTTATGGAATATCCATTTTCTCTCTCCTTATGGTCGTCTTAATACAATCAACCTATTATTTTTATGGGCTAGATATTAAAGGTGGGAGATAAAATAAATGGTTCTATAGTCTAATGATTTCAAGCGACCCGCATTTTTACAATTTACGTAAAGTTTTTTGCCTAGCTTGGTTGCTCTGCCTGTCGCAATCCTTATTTGCTGAGAAAACTGAACTTACTATATCCGAAAACTCTTTTTTTGAAATTATTGGGTCAGATATTAAATCAACTCAAGTTATCAATGAGCTGAGCAACTATGTAGCGGAATCTGTATTAGAAGAATTTTCTGAAGAAGATTATCTACCGTCTCGTAAAATCTTAGTGCAATTATTAAACGATGAGGCTTTGCCTCCCGATATGGGTTCTTATGATTTAAGTATTTCTGATCTAGGATTTGTAACACTTAATCTTTCTTGGGATAAATCTTTAAGTTTGCCTAAAACAATAGAGGCTTTGGTCGTCTCATTTCTGCAGTCGTATGGCTATTACAATTATGGCGATCTATTTCTAGAGAAATATCCCTCAAATGCATGGATATTTAAAGGATTATCTAATCATATCTATTTGTCTTTGCGACCAAGTGTTCTTCGGGTGCTTTATGAGCAAGCAATTGCTGACGGATTCGAGTTAGATTGCTTAGGTGCACAAATACTTGATTTGAACTGTCCCACTGAGGCACAATCCTTTTGGTTTTATCGATTTATTGAAAGCAGCCATGTTTCGAGTAAGGAGAGGTTGAAAATACTTAAGTATGCTTTACTCGGTGAGGATACCTTGAAAAGCCTGCCCGATTCTTTACGATCAAATACTGAAAAATCTTTGCATGACGCTCTCAGTACTTTTTTGAATTCAGAATATCAATATAATGTAGCTCAATTTGAAAGTTTAGCCTCTTCAAAGAAATGGTTGGAATCGTTGGGAGAAGTTTCCTCAGTCAAAATAGAATCGATTGAAAAGAAACATAACAGTCTACATTTGCTTTGGGTAAATCGAGAGAATCCATCGCTTGTACTATTTATTAAAGCTCGAATACATTTAATTTCGTTGGCACTCAATCGTATCAACCCTTTGTACTATAATGCAGCTCAATCTTTAGCCTTAACCTATCAAAAAATCCTAGACGGAGTTGAGGAATGGGAATTGCTTTATTATTTTTCAGACTTTTTAACTGAACTGGATCAGGCAAATTCCGTCAGCCATCAAATTGATAAGCAATTTGAATTAAAGCTCCCATAGCTTAATCAATTCATTTAAGCTACTGAATGTTTTTTCAGCACCCGAATCAATTAATTCTTGTTTATTATGGGAGCCAGTGGCCACGGCATAGCATTCCGCATTATAATTTAAAGCAGTCATAACATCTGTGGGGGAGTCACCAATCAAAACTATGTTTTTATAGTCGCCACCCAATGCTTGGATTACGGATTCAGTGAATTCAATCTGCGGTTTTTCGTAGCGATTATCTCCATTACCAATGCAGATTTTAATATATTGGTCGAAGCCGCATTTTTTGGAAACGGCACGAGCATTTATGCCTTGCTTGTTCGTGATGATAGCCTGTGGTACACCTGTTTCGTGCAGTCCTTGTATAAGTTCAAGTGCACCTCCCAAAATGACCATTCCCTCAAACATATATTTTGGAAAGGTTTCCTTAAAAAGGATTCGAGCTGGTTCTACTTTATCAGGTGGTAAAAATAGGGAAAGGGTGTGGGTGAGTGGGCCGCCTAAGCTTCTTTTGATGTCGAGAGGGGTTGGCTTGGAATGACCGAAGGATTGTATTACCTCGTGGTAACAACGGATAATCGAATCCGTCTGGTCAATTAAAGTGCCGTCCATATCCCAAAGCACTAAATCGGGTAATGATGGTTTACTCATTGTTGTTTGAATTATAATTAAAAAGGTTTTTCGACAAAGCAGTGATGTCAGTGAAAATAAAATTTGAATCGGTGCTTTCTTTCAAGTCTTGAACGGAATGGGTGCCTGTTGCCACTAAATAGACGGGCATTTCCACAGCAATACCAGTTTCCCAATCAAAAGGGGAATCGCCGATTAGGCATGTTTCTGAGATGTCAGCACCTAATGATTTTAAAATATGTTGGGTAAATTCAGGGCTGGGTTTTCGGTAGGCGGTATCTTCCGCACCTAGGGTACAGTCAAAATAATGATCGATCTTTAGGTGCTCAAGAGTACTTCGTGCATGTGAGCCGATTTTATTGGTAAAGACGGCCATTTGCATCCCATCAGACTTGAGCTGTTCTAAAAACTCAATCACTCCAGGCAGGATAAATACTTCATCCATCATAATCGTTTCGAAGTGCTCTTTAAATAAAGTAAGCAAGGTCTCCAGTTCGGCATTATCAAAAAGTCGTGTCAAGGTAAGGCGGATGGATCCACCGACTGCTTTTTTGACTTTATTAAATGAGCTTTCCTTGAGCCCCAAATGTCTTTGTACGTGATTGACCGATTTATGTATTGCACCGAATTGGTCAATTAGTGTGCCATCTAAGTCAAAA
>JAQWIW010000010.1 GCA_029248665.1 Opitutia bacterium
GGAAAAGTGAAAGTTTCAATAGTTTGAAATGCATTACTTAAACTATTTGTCCATTCCAGATGATATTCTCTGTCTTCAGTTACTGTCCAATGTATTAAATATCCATTAGTATCCGATAACAGATTTAATCGAAATAAAGAATCAGCATCCACAGGTACCGTTCCCATAATAAATTCTTGATGATTATTGAAGCCATCTCCGTCTGAGTCTTGCATTTCTGAATCTGCATAATTGCCATCGCTAACCAGCCCATATTGATCTAGCCAGCTATGAGGAGTCCCTAGAGGCGTTATTTGGGATAATGAATCAAAATAAGTTGAATAGGTATTAGCAAATTCATAAACGGCAGTATTGCCGTCCGTGGTTGCATCCCAATTAATACTCCATGTCATTATTCCTCTAAGGTTCGGATAATGTTTATCGCGGAGCATATAGTTTAAGCTCTTATCTCGTTCGCCTTTCATTAAATAATTAAGTGCATGTGTGACTTCATCTGTGGTGAAATAATAGCCATGTGGATTTTCTTCAGATACACCTCCTGCTGCATTTGGGACGCAGGGCAAGCCGATCGCAACCTGATCTTGCCTTAGCCCAGGAAAACTCACCCCATTGGTTAAAGGAAATCCTTGAATGAGCATATCTGTCATCGCAACAACTAAATCAACATCTCCTAAATCGTATTTATTGCCATCTAAAGCACTCCATAGTGCTGTTCCAAAGTTGTAATACTGAACGTGTATTAAGTCTAAGATATCACGAATATTATGTAAGAATGCGATAAACTGACTTCCACTTGGATATGAAGAACGTCCTTCTTGTACATAATATAATTCTGGGGCCGTAGTGATTAAGAAATTATCACCAAAATGTGCTTTTATTTCTCGAATAGCATCTATGCCATATTTTAACTCCGGATCAGTTATTGCACTATATTCAAGACTATTACTCGGACTATTTAGGACCGTCATGGATCCGCCTTCATAGTCAATATCAATCCCGTCAAACCCGTATTCAGTAACTATATCAATAACACCTTGCACGTAGATATCTTTTTCTGCTTCTGTATTTAATTCAACGTGACCATTTTGCCCACCAAATCAAATTAAAACAGGAATGCCTGCTTCTTTAAGTACTTTGACGTCAGTCTTAAAATTTGCTTCTGAATAATTGCCTCCATGATTATAGACTGAAAATTTAGGATAAGCACCTTCTTCTGCTTCTATCATTTCTGAAGGAGCCCCCGCTTCTCCCATCTTCCATGTTTCGATAAAGGACACATCGCAAACATTGTAATTTGTATTCGCTACGTCACTTAATCGGATATGAGGAGCTAATGCACTGTGCCAATTATGCCAATAGCCTACAATTACTTTATCGGGTAATGGAGTGAACGAAATTTCTTTTGCACTAAAGGTTAAAACTTCATTCTGAGATAATGATTCGAAATTCATCTTGGATGGTGTTAGCACCAAAGAATTTTTAGAAAGAGCTATGCTGAAGCTTCCACCTTCAATTAAATTTGAAAAACTAAATGCTCCATCAGAATCGGTTAAGATACTTTCAGAGGCATCACCTGTTAAAAATATTTGTACACCATGGACAGGGTTATTTTCCTGATCTCGTATAGTTCCAGAAATGCTAAACAATGAGCCGCTAAAGCTTGCTTCGATCTGTCCGAGACTGACATTTTGACTAAGGTTACTGACGAGTGAATCAGCTATAGTAAAGAATTCTTTACTAAAAGTAAGTGTATAATCTTTATTTTTCTCTAAATCGATAAATTCAAAAAATCCTTCAGAATTCACTTCCATAGATAAAGTGACATCTTCGCTACTCAAAACTACAGAAACTCCCCTTAATGCTGTGTCGCCGAAGACAAGGTGTCCGCTGATTTTAGCCCGAGTATATTCTCCAATGAAGTCGCTAAGTACGATATTTTCTGTTAAATTATTAATCTCATAAGAAGCGGGAGAAAATGTATAATACTGCTTGGCAACAGATACTACATAATTGCTATCTTTTTCTAAAGTAAAGCGATAGAAACCATTTGAGTCCGTCTCCACTGTTGTTTCTGTATTTGAGTCAACATTCAATGCTTTTACGATCACATCTTCCACGCCTAAGCCACCTTCTTTAACATATCCATGAACTTCATGGCCTTCCACATAACTTTCCTGTGTATTAAAATTTTGCTGTATGCTGCCTGACAACACACCAAGATCTACACGATTGGCAGGATAAAAATCGCCCTGCCAAGTCTCAACTAATAGATAGGTATTCTGTGTTTCTAGGGGAATATTTTTAAATTCATAATAACCATTAGCATCCGTTTGTGTGGATACCCAATACCAACCAGGTGCTTGAGTAGAAAATACAATACTGGTGCCTTCAATAGGGGTCGCACCATTTCCTATAAATCCGCTTACTGTAGGAGTTGCACTGTAGACAAAATTTACAGTTTCATTTTGGGTCAGTCCGTTAAAGACCTTTTCATTAGGCTCAAATACTTTATCTCCGTCATTCGCTTGAATGGTGTAAGCCCCTGATGCATCTAGTAATTCTGTGATATAATAACCATTATTATCTGTGGTGTAGGTGACCTGATGATCTCCTGAAACAATAACGCTAACTCCTGATAGAGGTTCAGACTGATCATTTGTTACCGTTCCAGAAATAGAGAATTGGGATAATTCAAAGTTGAAATTTAAATCTGCCTCATCTCGATTTAAATTAGTTAGGTTAATAGTCCCCGTGAGATCATTGTATCCATTTTTCTTTGCAACTAGGCTGTAATCAAAACCTCCTGGGACATTAATAAATTGATAGCTTCCGTCTTCGCCTGAAGTTACTTGTTGTGCTATTTTTTGCGTTGAACTTATCAATAATTGGATCTCTACACTTCCTAAAGAATTGCCATTATTGCGAGTTGTTCCATTCAGATTATAGGCATTATTGGATGCATAAATTTCTATACCATTATAAACGTATACATTGCTTAAATCGTAGGATGGAGTATCAAATATAAAGCCCGGTTTTTCAAAAACTAAGTAATAATCTTTTCCAGGACTTAAGTCATTGAAGCGAAACATTCCATCCGCTAGTGTTGTCATTTCTAAAGATTCAAAATTGCTTGCACTTAAAGTCACCTTAATTCCAGAAAGATCCAAGCCGGTATTTCCGACTATCGTTCCTGATATATCAATTTTTGCTGATATAAGTTCGTCGTGAATGATCTGAGTTAAATAGCCTTCTTTAGAATCTTGCGTAATTTCCCAAACCATACAGCCCCCTAAGTTTCTAGAATTTGCGAATCGAACTTTTTCTGCTAAAGAATTTTCATCGTCATAGGAAATAAAATATCCACCATTAACTTGGGGGTCATGATTAGGGTTATAAAGATAAGGAAGTTTAACTACGTCATTCCAATATTCGATGAATCCGGAATCAGGATTATTGATATAATGATGCTTATTTAAAGCTTTACCAAATTTCAAATCAGCAAAATCTAAACTCGCTGCGGCTTCACGATCGGGAATATTTTCATCCCAAGAACCAAACACCGCACCAATATAAGGATTGGTCTGATACAAGCCATCGCCATTAGGACCTGGGGTGATCCCTTCCATTGCTCGACCATAATATCCTAGACCCATGATTAATTTATCCGCAGGCATATTTCCTCCTTCTTCATCTAATAGGATATCAATCAACTCAGAGACGCTTCCATTATATGCTGGATCATTTGAATCTTTGTAAAGCGGTGCATTATGCGATGATGATGAGCTCCAATAGCCTCCATAATCATACGTCATAGTATTCACATAATCTAAATAATCCATGATGTTGTCTTCACGGTTAAATTCATCCATGACCCCTGGCCAAACATACTGAGTTAAGATGCGAGTGTGCGCTTGAGCACAAGCAATACTTAATTCGTATTCTGTACCAATTGCATCTCTTATCGCTTTAAATAAATCCAACATATAAATGGGATCATTTTCCGTATGCGGTTGAGCTGGAATCAAACGGCCATTAATTTGTTCCGTTCCATCAGTACCTCCGACAAGCGGAAATTCCCAATCGATATCAATTCCATCAAAGCCAGTTTGATCTAAAAAATCTTTACAGGCCTGGCCAAAGGCTACTCTGTAATCGGCGTTTTCAGCTATTGCTGGGAATTGCTGGCTTAAGGTCCAACCTCCCACAGAAGCAACTAATTTCAAATCTTTACCGAGTAAAGCTTGTGCTTTTTTGAGCTGCACTAATTGACCAAGAACCCCACGGGATTTCTCTTCAAGGCTCAACCATTCCTGAATATTACTAGGATAAGTACCCGCGGTTCCAAGGTAACCTTCTTCGTATTTTTGAATATCCGCAAACTCATCGGTTAAAACTAAGCCAACCGAATGATTATTAACATGCCTTACCGAGATAATTTTTCCCGATTGCCCAGCTCGAAATTCCACTTCGTCATCTATTTGGAGAGTTCCTGGCTGACAAAATGGCATCAAAAATGCATAATTTATATGAGTGATATGCTCTACCGGGATATCGTGTACATCATAATCACGGGCGTATATCCCCCAATTAATGTAATAATAAATCATCTTTTTATCGAGAGGATTTGTCGGTACGGCTGAGGCAATAAAATTAATAGTATGTGCTTGATTAATATTTTCGATATAATGATACGCAGGCTTGAAAGTATAACCCGTTTTACGAGCAGAGACCATATACGGCTTACCCTCATTGGGCAAATCAACTGAATAAGCTCCCTCTGAATCGGTAGTTAATGTCGCAAATTCGGTATTTGAAACCCGTATTTCAACAGATGATAAAGCATCACCGCTTGATAATTGAGTCACTCCATTTACCATATAAGCCTCAGCGGATAAAGGTAGTAGCAATGAAATAACACTTAGAAAAAGTCCACCCAAAGGATACATTTTATTTTCTTTCAACATAGTACTTTCATGAAAAATAGGTTAACGGGTCGATTTTTTAATGCTGAGTTTCGCTATTGAACTAGATCTGCTTTAACCTTCTGCTCTTAGAAACTATGTCAGGCTTAATTTAAACCTACATCGTATAGACCTACATTGTATTTGCCTATTATATGAATACTAGAAAGTTCTCTCACTAATTTAAAGTAAAACTAAACTAAAAAGAGTCACAAATGGACCAATTTATTCCCAGGAAACTAAAATAGAATAATTAATTTCTAATAAAAATGGTCGGGGAGACAGGATTCGAACCTGCGACCCTCTGGTCCCAAACCAGATGCGCTGCCAGACTGCGCTACTCCCCGTGCTGAACTACTAAAACCATCAAAAAAAATATTTCTGTCAATGCTCTTTCCTCATTATTCGTTTGAAAGAATTAATTAGCCTCTTATAAATATTAATTTTAACAAATAATAATATTATGCCATTCGACATTTCAGGAACTATTAAGGAAATCTTTGAGGTACAAACTTTTGCCAATGATTTTAAAAAACGGGAATTTTTATTGACTACAGAAAATGAAAAATACCCTCAAAATATTATTTTCGGCTGCTTGAAAGATAAGATTGAACTACTTGAATCCGTTAAAGCGGGTGATACAGTGACCGTTCATTTTGATATCAATTGCCGAGAGTGGAATGAGAAACATTTTGTGAATCTGAACGCTTGGAAAATTGAAACCCAATCTGCAAGTTCTTCAACTGACGCAAATGCATCTGCTAGTTCTGATGTAGTACTCGACGAAGAGCCTCCATTTTAATCGAAATTGATTTTTCTTTATTCTTAAGCAATCAATCCTTTGATAGGAAGATCCACTTCAACCTCTTCAGAGTAGTCGATACCTTCTAACCCGAAACCAAAGAGTTCAAGGAATTCTTTTTGGTATGAAGCAAAGTCTGATAACTCTCTGAGATTCTCTGTTGTCACCTTTGGCCAAATAGCGGCCACTTCGGCTTGAATCTCTGAATCCATTTCCCAATCATCAACGCGGATACGCCCTGCTTCATCTAAATTAAGCGAGCCCCCGTATAAATGATCTTTAAAAAGTCGGACAATTTGCTCAATACATCCTTCATGGGTGCCTTTGGCTTTCATGATCTTGAAAAGGATTGAGATATAAAGTGGTACGACAGGAATTGCTGAACTCGCTTGAGTTACCACTGCCTTATTAACCGAAACATATGCTTCAATCCCATATTTTTCGTGGATCGCACGACTGGCTCGCTCTACATCTAGTTTTGCCGTGCCAATGGTTCCATTTTTATAAACTGGCCAAGTGACTTCAGGTCCAATGTACGAATAAGCAACCGTCTTTGTTTGTGAAGTTAAGACCCCTGCTTCAGAAAGTGCTTCCATCCAAAGCTCCCAGTCTTCTCCACCCATTACCTTTACGGTATTTTTAATATCTTCTTCGTTTGCTGGTTCAATAGAAACACTTTCAACTAAGCCTTTGTTTGTATCTAAACTGGTATTAGTGAAGCTAGTTTCAATTGGCTTTAAACAAGATTTATAAACAGTTCCATCTACTGGATCGATTCTTTTAGGGGAAGCCAAACTATAAATCACGCAATCCACTGTGCCCCAATCTTCTTTAATAGTTTGGATTACATTTGCCTTTATCTCATTAGAAAAAGCGTCTCCATTTATGCTCTTAGCATATAAGCCAGCAGCATGTGCTTCATTTTCAAAAGCAACCGTATTGTACCAGCCGGCACTTGCTGGCTTACCTTTAGCGGATGGACGCTCAAAGAAAACGCCCAATGTATCTGCTCCACTAGAGAATGCTGCGGTGATTCTTGAAGATAATCCATAGCCTGTGGATGAGCCGATGACTAAAACTTTTTTCGGGCCTGATTCAAGTGGGCTCGCCTTAGCTACTGCGATCTCATCGGCTACTTTTTTAGCACAACCCGCAGGGTGTGCCGTGATACAAACAAATCCTCTTATTTTAGGTTCAATAATCATAATTTTTTTTAAGAACGTCCTATGCTTTGTGCGTCAAAACCTATCTGACGAAGCGCTTCGATATCTAAGATGTTTCTACCATCATAAATAAAAGCTGGTTTGCGCATAGTCTCATATATTTTTGTAAAATCGAGGGATTTAAAAATATCCCATTCGGTTAAAACTAAAATTGCATCCGCATCTCTTGCCGCTTCATAGGGATCATCTGCGATGGAGACTTTTTCATTATCGACAGCCACATCTAAGTCTTTTCGAATTTGAGCCTCGCTGACTTTGGGGTCAAAAATAACCACATTGGCACTTTCCTCTAGCAAATCACCTGCAATAGAAATAGCTGCTGATTCACGTGTATCATTTGTGTCTTTTTTGAAAGCAAATCCGAACAATGCGATTTTTTTATGCGAGACCGTATTAAATAAATGGCTCAAGACATTTTCAGAAAAACGCTTTTTCTGATAATCATTCATTTCAATAACGCTATTCCAATAATCGGCCACTTCAGGTAGACCAAAGTGCTCACACATGTAGGCTAAATTTAAAATATCTTTTTTGAAGCAAGATCCACCAAATCCAACCGATGCTTTTAAAAATTTCGGGCCGATACGATGATCCGTTCCGATGGCATGAGCCACTTCGTCAACATTCGCACCAGTGACTTCACATAATGCTGATATTGCATTAATCGAAGAGATACGTTGAGCCAAAAATGCATTCGCGGTAAGCTTAGATAACTCCGAAGACCATACATTGGTGGTAATAATCTTATCCTTAGGTACCCAGTTTTCATAAATGCTCACCAACTGATTCACTGCGGACTGTCCTTCATCTGTTGAATCACCTCCGATTAAAACACGATCAGGCGATTCAAGATCTTGAATAGCGGTGCCTTCTGCCAAAAATTCCGGATTAGATAAAATTTGAAAGTTTCTACCCTTGGCATTGGCTGTCAAAATTTGCTTAATGGATTCGGCTGTTCGCACGGGTAAAGTGGATTTTTCAACCACAATCTTATCCCCTTTGGCAACCTTAGCGATTTGTCTGGCGCAACTTTCCACATAACGCAGATCAGCGGCTCGCCCTGCTCCAGCACCTGAAGTTTTAGTCGGGGTATTGACTGCTAGAAAGATCATATCCGATTCTAAGATCGCTTTATCCACATCTGAAGAGAAGAATAAATTTTTGCCACGGCATTCTTTCACTACTACATCCAACCCAGGCTCGTAAACAGGTAATTGATCTGAATTCCATTCGGCGATCCGTTGTGTGTTAATATCGACAACCGTAACTTCAATGTCGGGGCACTTTTGAGCAATAACAGCCATTGTTGGACCACCAACATAACCCGCGCCTATACAACATACTTTCATAAGTCGTTATAAAACCAAGGTGTTTTACTTACGACAAGATTTAAATTTGCTGAGCAGCTTTTTTAAGGTTCAAAAAATACTCCCAATCTTTCTCGTAAGATTGTCCAATTAATGAGCTTATAAATGGACGCCATCTAGGTCGCTCTGGCTTTTTAATTAAATGCATGTTCGCTTGGTGCGGTAAACGATTCGCTTTTTTTGAATTACATTTAATACACGAAGTAACAATATTCTCCCAAGAAGTCTTTCCCCCTTGATCTCGAGGAATGACATGATCCATATTTAAAAGTGCTGACTCTAATTGGTTCCCACAATATTGGCATCGGTGACCATCTCTATCTAAAAGATTTTCCCGGCTGAACTTCACTTCGTGCACAGGCACCTGAGAGTAGGAACGCAGTAAAAGAACTTTTGGAACTAAAACTTTTAATCGCACGGTCTGGATACACTCAGCTGGCGATTCTCCCAAATCCTCCATTTCTTGGGATAATTCTAACCAAGCACTTGAATTCATCAATCGATAACTCTGGTCACTCGTATAAATAACTTGCGCATTATCTTGAAGCAGAAGACTGAAGCCTCTTTCAACTCCTACGATATTAACGGCCTGCCAAAGGCGGTTAAGAACTAAAATTTTATAGTTCACATTAATCTTCATCAGAAATTAGAATTTATAGCCTGAGGCAAAGAACTGTCAACGATTTGCTAATAACTGTCGGTATTTTTTAAGCGATTTTGTTGGATTAAAACGTAAGCGATTTAAGTAATTCACTTAATCGACCTTTATCTTGTTTTCCATTTTCTGAAATTGGCAATTCATCAACTAGGACATAAGCTTTTGGCAATTTATAATTAGCTAAATCTTTCCTCAAATATTCCTTTATTGAATCAATTAATACCTTATGACTCGAATCACTTTTTTGTAAAAGAATTGCGACAATTGCTTGACCCCACTCTTTTGAATCTTTGCCAATGACTAAGGCTGATTCGACATACCCTGAAGCTATAAGGCTATTTTCGATTTCTTTTGGATTAATTTTTTCTCCACCGCTAATAATCCAATTATCCACCCTTCCTTCAATTGCCAAGGCTCCATCATTTAAAAGCTGTCCGTAATCATTTGTAGAAAATCCTTCCGCCCGTTCATAAGATGCTTCTCCTCTCCAATAGCCATAAAAAAGACTTTTTGAAAATAAGTGGATTACCTTAAAACCATCTTTAGAATTAAATTCTAATTTTACGCTAAACAATGGTTTGCCCGAAGAAACTTTCCCTGATAAAAATTCTTTTTTGCTTTGTGCACAGATCATGCCTGCCGTTTCAGTCATTCCATAGGATAAAGCAATTGGCAATTCATAGTCTTTCGCCTTTGTTAATAAACTTTCATTGGCTGCAGCACCTCCTAAAAAAATAGCTTTAAATTCACGCATTTTTTCAAACACAAGTTCCTTAGAAATCAATCGATCTAATTGTGTAGGCACTAACGATAAGCAATAATCTTCTACTGCTATGATTTGAGAAACCGCCTCTAAATCATCTAACTGGCTAAACAGTATTTGCCCTTTTGTAACGATAGCACGAATGATTTGCATCAATCCACTGACATGAAATAAAGGCAAACAGCAGATAGAATTAATGGCTTTTACATCTAAGAAAGATTGCACCATAAAACTTTGAGCTTCTAAAGATTCCCAACGATGAATAGCGAAACGTAAAGCATTTTGGCTAGTGCCACCTGTAGGAATTAAAATACTACCTTGATCCTCTTTTTTAAAAACCGATTGATCCCCTTCAAAAATTTCGCCTGTGCCAAAAATAACTGCAGGAGAAAATTGTTGTTGAAACGATTTTCGTTCAGCAAACCCCCAGTGGTGATTCCCTATAATAATAGGAACATTGCGATCCATTGCAGCGATTAATGAAGCGACAAACTTTTGAGGATCTTTTTCCATAATCAAGACCCCTTGAGACATCACCTCTTCCAGCTTTGTATCAATTTTATCTCCACAGGCACGCACTAAATCCCAGAATATCTCAGGCTTTACATTGGCAATTAAATCTCGCCGAACTTGCTCTAATTTAAAAGACATTAGCGGTAATAGATGTAGCGTTTTGCTTTATTTCAAAAAGAGAGAGTAAAGGACTTGGACTTGTCTGAGTCACACTATAATCATCGGAAAAAGCTGACTGAGTATCAAAACCCAAAGCGAAAGAATTGCCCTCAATAACTGAAGCTAATTCTAAACAATTTGCCAAGCCAATGCTTGTTTCAAAAGAAGAAGAGAATATGCAACGTGTTCCTAGCTTTGACAAACAATCCTTTATTAAATCAATCGACCCTTGAGTACTAGATTTAATAACAAAAAGCCCTGACCAATTATCTTGATCCAACCATCGCCTTCCATCCGGACCATTTAATGATTCATCCAAAGCTATCGGCATCTCATATTTAGCAGAAAATACTTCCATTTGAGATTCCTGACCCACAGGCAATGGTTGTTCAAAAAATTCAATCTGAGAACGATACTTTTGCGTATATTGCATCCATTTATCTAAAGTATCCTCACTCATGCTTGCATTTGCATCTAGGCGAAATTGTATCTTCGAATCACACGTTCCGATCAAGCTATCAAAAATTTGTGCCTCTTCTTCAAATGAATGTACGCCTATTTTCCATTTAAATGTTTTGAACCCCAGTGCCATTTTCGAAGCTAATATTACTTTTGAGGCAGCCCCACTAGGTAACAGACCAGCGACAGGAAATACTCTATCCGCTTTAGCTTGCTTAGCTTGATTTATTTGAGCGATCGCTGAACTAAATGCGAACGCTGTACAGGGAAGCGTTTGAGGTATTTTTAACTTTTCCATATCAATTGACCCTCCGAGTGAATTTATGAAATTTCGCGCCTCATCGATAGTCTCGGTATGAAAAAAAGGGATAGGTGCCACTTCTCCAAAACAGATACCCTTTTCACTCTCTAGTTTAATCAAGATTCCCTCTCTTACCTTCCATACTCCATGTCCCGTTTCCAATGGATTGATGAAACGACGAGTATAAAAATGCGTAGAAATTAAAAATTTCATAGTTCTAGTGTCGATTCTACTTGAGAAAACACAATCTTTTGTTGAATTTGAAGCATGACAGTGAATAACAATGCCACTTCAAACAGTTTTTTTCAACCTGCTGACACCTTTTTTCAGCAAGCTATTCCATTTGGGCTCACGTTTGATGATCTCTCATTAGCGACACTCTATTCCGAGATTCTTCCCCGAGAAACAAATCTCTCTACCAAAATCTCTGATTCACTAGAACTGCAAATTCCAATCATCTCGTCTGATATGGATACAGTCACCGAATCTAAGATGGCCATACAAATGGCACTCAATGGAGGAATGGGCATTTTGCATTATAATATGTCAGATGAGAAGCAGATTAAAGAAGCCGCTCGAGTTAAAAACCATATCCACGGATATATTCAAGACCCTATTACGGTAAGCCCCGACCAAAGCATTGGCTCAGTTTTGGAACTCATTAAAAAACATAACTACGGCTTTAGCACTTTTCCTGTCGTAAACAAATCGAATACCCTGATTGGATTACTTCCAGGTAGAGCGGTAAAAATACGTTATTCAGAAAAATTAGTTTCTGAGGCAATGTCTCCCAGAGAATCAATCTACACATTGAGTGAGAAGGAAATCAAAAATGACCCGATTAAAACTGCTGATCAATTTTTTACAAATCACCTTGGGATCCACAAGCTACTAGTGGTTAATGAACAAGACGAATTACGTGGTCTTTTTACCTTATCTGATATTGAGCGAATAGAAAGCGAGTCTAATCAAGAGGTTAAGCCAGCAAGAGATGGTGATTTTCAACTAATCTGCGGAGCCTCTATTGCCCCCCATCGTAAAGCCGATGGTTCAATTGACAAAGATCGTATCATAAACCATGTCGGTAAACTCGTAGATGAAAAAATTGATGCAATTGCCATTTCTACAGCACATGGATTTTCAAAATCTATCGGCGAAATCGTTCAATTATTAAGAAATCAATTTCCAAGCCTTAGCTTAATTGCGGGTAATGTAACTTCATCTGAAGGTGTAGAATTTTTAGCCAATGCAGGAGCGAATGCAATCAAGGTAGGACAAGGGCCTGGATCGATTTGCACAACAAGAGTCGTTGCCGGGGTAGGTATTCCTCAAATGACTGCACTGCATTCTGCTTCGCAAGTAGCGGCTAAAAAGAATGTCAGCATCTTAGCCGATGGCGGCATCAGTAAATCTGGCGATATCGTTAAAGCACTCACTCTTTCCAATGCCGTTATCTGCGGAAGTCTCTTAGCAGGCTGCAACGAAGCTCCTGGACGAATTATAGAAATTGATGGCAAACTGTATAAGCAATATCGAGGAATGGGAAGCCATGAAGCGATGAAAGACGGTTCAGCTTCTCGATATGGACACAGTAAAAAAGACGTCCAATTAAAAGCTGCAGCTGAAGGCATCGAAGCTCTCAAAGAATCCTCTGGTTCTCTCTCCCGCGTACTGAATGAACTCATAGGAGGGATACAATCAGGTATGGGATACTTAGGTGCTTCAGATTTAAAATCTTTACGAAAGAATGCGAGATACATAAGAGTCACTCAAGCCGGGCAAAAAGAGGCATCACCACACGATGTCATTACGGTAAAGACAAGCAATTCTGACACACAAAAATAATATTTCATGCTCACTCCTTTTTCCTCCCAATTTATTACGGATACAGGTATTTCAACAGGTGACGAAGGCAAAGGCCGAGTCATTCTTGAAATCATCAACGAACTCAGAGACCAACATAAGGACGAGCACATTGTAGCGTCTGTAATGAAAGTCAATGGAGGGTCAAACTCCGGCCACACTGTCGCGGGCTTAAAGCTCAACCTTCTGCCAGGAGGAGTTGCGGACCCTCTCGTTCCTCATTTAATTATTGGCTCAGGT
Source organism: Opitutia bacterium (assembly GCA_029248665.1). Lineage (GTDB taxonomy): Bacteria > Verrucomicrobiota > Verrucomicrobiia > Opitutales > Coraliomargaritaceae. The sequence goes on from JAQWIW010000010.1 coordinate 13,310, forward strand.
GTGGTTGCTGATCCTAGAAAGTTTCTCTGGGAAAGTACTTATGCTGAGTCACATGGCCACGCTGTATTATCTCGGCTCGTGATCGATAATCGTTGCCTAGTCTCTGACTTGACTCACCGCCTACTTGACCTCGCATGGGAAGATTTCAGAGTCGCCCAAATGGAGCAAACTCCAAGAGGCTCGACCGGACGAGGCATCACACCGGCTTATTTAGATGAAGTCGGACAATTTCAAATATATTATGCGGATTTCTTAGGACCTAAAGATGAATTCTTTGAAAAGATTTCATGGCGTACCGAACGTACCATGCGAACGATCCAACACGTCTGCCGAGTGAATGAAACAACCTGGTTTGAATTTTTTAACCGCTTAAGTGAAGCAGAGACCAAAGCTCACCAAGGGTTAATTGAATCGGGGAAACTCTCGGAATCTGATTTTGACTTTGCTCAATTCATACCCGAAGACAAAACTCCCTTTACTCTCGACACAGAAAAACTTGCAGAGACTTATTGGAGCGCTGGCCAACAATTGAGAGAGACGATATCGGATGTTCGCGAACTAATCCTAAAAGCAAAAGATGAAGGCAAATTTGTGATCGGTGAATTCGGACAAGCCTATTGGCTAGATAAACGTCATGGATTTGCTCCAAATGTTACTGCCTCTCATACCTTCACTCCTGAATTTTTTCAATCAGCTGGTATCCCCGCCCAACCGGTTCACAATATCGGATGTTGCAAAGCTTATGACACAAAAGTTGGCACTCATGTCTTCATTACTGAGATGGAAGACGGACACCCTCTCAGCGACAAGCTCAAGCAATTAGAATTTGGAGCGACAACCGGAAGACAAAGAATGGTCGGTTGGTATGATGCTGTAGAAAAAGGCGATGCCTTGCGTTATGGAGGCTACGAAGATCTTGCACTCAACAAACTGGATGCTCTTTCCTATTCTGGAAATTGGAATGGCGACCTGAAAATTTGCATCGCTTACCAAGATGCTGAAGGCAAACACTATCATCATGTACCAAGAAACGATAGCGTTCGAAAGACTCTCTCTCCAGTCTACAAAATACTGCCTGGCTGGTCAGAAGATATTTCTAATGTTCGCCACTTTGCTGACTTGCCTGAAAATGCAAAAACCTATCTTGCTTGGATGCTGAAGTCACTCACTGATGTCGCTAATTACGGCGACAAAAACAAAACATTGTTTCCTAACTTACGCTACATTGGAGTTGGCCCCGAGCCGAATCAAATCATCAAAGACGCCCCTGATATTTTAGAATTAATTCAGAGTGTTAATTAGGCACCCTTCTGAAGAGAAGTACTAAGGAAACAATTTCTCCGATAGTACAATTTTCAAATTGGCCGATTAAAAAGATTTAATTATTATAAAAATTAAATCTTTTATTATCTCTTAAGCCTATTGCTTTGGCCTTGAACATTCGTGCTATTTTATAAATCAAAGTTAATTCTAATTTTAAGCTTAGTAACATTGTTACTCCCTTTAAATGCCCAGATAACTCGAGAACAATTTTTGAGTGTATTAACTCATGCTCTTGAAAATAACTGGGATTTTGAAACAGATCGAATTGATGTTAAAATTAAGAGAGTAGAATTAGAAAGCTCAAAAAGAAAATACGCAGGATTCAATTTAGATTTGGAAATGAGTCACAAGATTGAAGATTCATTGAGATCGAGAACAACCACATCTACATCGGCCTACATTCGAAAGCAATGGCATGAAAATAGTTCGTACAAAATCATCACATCCAAACAATTTTTAAATAATCCAAGTAAATTAAGCCTGTCTCTCAATAGAACTACACCGTGGAATCAATACCAACGATACAAGAATACCGTGTTTCATGACAATTATCAGATACAAGATTATGAAAGCTATATAGAAGTTGAATGGAAAATTCCTCTAATGCGAGATACCAATAATGCTACTGGCTTAAAAAGTTATCGCCGTAATATCCTAGACCTTGAAAAGCAAAAACTTGCCTATCTAGAAAATCAAGAATCATTTATCTACGATTACTTAATTGAATTTTATGACATAGCACTCCTTCAAGAACAACTGAGCCTGCATTCTTCTTACATAAATATTTTGCGCTCAATAACCCTTGTGGATGACGCAGATGCACTTCAAATAAACCGTGCGATCTATGATTTCCAAAATAACTATGATGAAATATTAAGAGATAAAAATACCTTAACAAAGGAATTATCACTGCGCTTAGATTATCCCAAATTTACATATCAAAAGATTTTCCCAAAACTTCAGGTAAGCTTTAGTCCCGTTGCAAATCTAAGCGAATATCTAAGGCACAAGAATCGTACATTAAAACAAATAGATATTGATAGAAAATTAAAGAAAATCGATATCGCTCATTTTAAAAACCAAACACGACCTGATTTAGACCTACTCCTTCAAGCCACATATAAAACGGATAAAGGGAATACTTTAACTACAAAATTTGATGAAATTCGTAATGATTATGGAATGGCCTTAGAATTTAAATTACCGATAATTGGCCAACGTAGTAGCGAGACTTCTTTAGCTGTCGCTGAATTGAATCGATCGAACAATCGCTTTTTCAAGCAAAAAAGAATATAGCTTCATACCCTTCATTCATTCTCAGCTCGATTAAAAATAGAGAGCAGGAAGCACAAAGTTATAAGCTTAAAACAGCTTCGATAAAAGACTACATTCAGGCGATAGAAAATGAATTCGATGCATATGATAGTCAGCTTAAGGCGAAAATTCAATTTCAAGAAGACCTTCTTAAATACGAAAATTTGCTGGACCGGTTACTTACTGATACTAATCAAATTCCTTGAAGTGAAATGACCATATTTCTTCTATGATTAACTGCCCGATGCTCCCAAAGAAATATCCCCTGCCAAGTACCCAAGGCTAATCGTCCATTGACAATTGGGATCGACTCACTCGTACGAGTCAGAGCCATCTTTATATGACTGGGCATATCATCGGCACCTTCATAGATATGTGTGAAATTTGGATCATTTTCGGGGACAAGTCTATGCATAAAGTCTTCCAAATCTCTTGAAGCAGAAGGATCTGCATTTTCCATAATAACTAAACTACAACTCGTATGCTGACAAAAGACCGTTGCCAATCCTTCTTTAATTCCGCTAATATGCAAAATAGTTATTACCTCTTGGGTAATTTCTTTCAACTGATACGCTATCGATTCTACGGCAATTGTTTTATTTATACATTTCATACTAAAGTTTTTCTTTTATGCATTTAATTCAATTTTTAATGATTTCATCAATAAGCTTACTTTTAGTTCGCTTTCCCTTAGAGGCAATACAAACACAATTAATCACGTGGGATAAGACAGAGGAAAACAGACTACTTCAACCACATGAAACGTATGTGAAAGCGATATTTCGCACCTACAATAATGGAGATGCTCCTATTCGAATGAATCATGCCGATTCTGAATCCAACGCAATCAAGACACTGATTAAAAAGAGAATCATCGAGCCAGGAGAATCTGCCACTGTTGAAGTAACTTTTTTGTCCGAAGGTAAAGAAGCTGGCGTATATCATAATAAGGTGAATGTGTTTTTTGAAGGGCATAAAGATTCATTAGCGACTTTGCACTTCATTGTAACAATTCCTAAATTAATCGAATGCTCTCCAAATGTAATTACATGGGATGACGATAATTCGAATGGAGCTTTTATCGTCGATCTTAAATTAAACGAAAATTTTGTCACAAATCTTATCTCTATTGATTACGACCAAAGCCTTTATCAGGTTTCACTCATCCCAGACAAATTAAGCACCTACAAGTACACTTTAAAAATAATACCAATTGCAGATAAAAGGCCCTTTAATTCTTTAATCAAAATAAAAGCAAGTGGTCCGCAATTAGCAGAAATAGAAGAGCCTATATTTTTATTTAACAGCTTTTCATTAAGTAATTAAGTAAGGCTTTAATCTTAAATCGACTTATTGTATTTGGTATTTCTCAATTCGCTTTTTTAAAGTATTTGTAGTCATACCTAAGATCTTGGCTGCTTTAGCTAAAACCCCTTTTGAAGCACCTATTGCTTCCTTAATTAATTCTGCTTCAACGCGACTTAAGATATCTTGATTGTCGCTTATTTGACAAAGTTCATTATAAAGATCGTGGAAATCAACCGCTTCATTCTCACCCTTTTCTTTTGTGGAAGCAGTGATATCAGAATATTCCGCTTGATTAATCTCACTAGGAAGGTCCTTGGCTAAAATTGTATTGCCTTGAGCTAAGACTGCACTGCGATGCACGATATTTTCCAATTCTCTTACATTTCCCGGCCAATTATAATCAACTAATAAATCAAGCGCCTCTTTTGCAATCGTATTTGCGACAGCTTGATTTTTTTTAGTTAAATTCTGCAACATAAAGTTTATTAATAGTGGGATATCTTGCTTACGCTGCCTCAATGCTGGCATTAAAATACGCACTACATTTAAACGATAATATAAATCTTCACGGAATGTGTTTTTTTGACCATCGATTCAATCGATTTATTAGTCGCAGCAAGAATTCTCACATCTACTTTAATTATCTCGGTCCCACCGACCCTTTGAATCTCACCTTCCTGAAGAGCTCGTAAAATTTTAGTCTGTGCCGTTAATGGCATATCTCCTATTTCATCAAGAAAAATTGTGCCTCGATCACACTGTTCAAAATAGCCTTTCCTTTGCTGACTCGCTCCTGTGAATGAACCTTTTTCGTGTCCGAATAATTCACTTTCAATTAAATTTTCAGGTATAGCTGAACAGTTTACCGCCACAAACGAATGACCTGCACGAAAGCTATTTTTATGAATCGCTCGTGCGATTAATTCTTTACCGGTACCACTTTCTCCAGTGATTAAAACTGTTACATCCGTAGGTGCCACTTGCCCAATCATTTTATAAACCTCCTGCATTGCTGCAGCATTCCCGATGATTCCCACTTTAAGATCTTCTTCGATAACTGTATCGTGCTCTTTTTTAAGCTGCCCTTCTTGATTAGATGTTTCTGTAATCACGCTAGCAGCTGAATCCACAAGGTTAAGTATCTTTGAAAGATCGAATGGCTTCATGATATAATCAAAGGCCCCAAATTTCATTGCTTCAATGGTCGTCTGGGTTGTGGTAAAGGCGGTCATGATAATAATTTTAGCTGCCGGACAAATACCTCTTAAATGTTGTAAAGCTTCAATGCCATTCATGCCTTTCATTCGATTGTCCAAAAGAACGATATTGGGCATCTCTTTTTGAGCGACTTCAATGGCCTTTTCTCCGCTATCGGCTTCGAATATATTAAACGACCGATTCGACAAGGCACGCTTTAGAGAATAACGAAGAGCATCTTCGTCATCTACAATTAGTACTTTTAATGAATTACTAGCTTCTTTACTCACGAAATTACAAAAGAACAGTGAATGAAAAAAAGCAAGAATCTAAAAATTGAAACGAGTTAAAAATGTTTGCGATAGCGCTTCCATAAATAAACAAAAGACCAGGCAAAATCTCTCGGATTTTCATCAACCCACAAATCTAACTTTTCTGGATCGATCCACATTCCATCTGCAACTTCATTCACATCTAAATTAAGCTCCCCATCATAATTACAAATGAATACGTGCACATGTTCGTACCCCGTCTCAGGCCGAGCTTGCTCAATCATTGCTAATTTTATGTCTTTTGAATAATACAAACCAATCTCTTCGCCTAGTTCTCTAACGGCTGCATCAAAATAATATTCACCTGAGTCCACATGCCCAGAACAAGAACTCACCCATTTTCCTGGGGCACTATCCTTATTCATTGACCTTTTTTGAAGAAATAAATGACCACTATTATTGAAAACAAAGACGTGAACAGCACGGTGGAATAACTTATTAGCATGAATGTAGTGCCTAGGTGCCAGCCCTACAACACGGTCGAATATGTCTACTACATCAAAGTATTCAATTTTTTCTTTAGTGGCAACGGCTGTAGAAACTTTTAAATTATTCATAGTAGGGGATTATGAATAAACGTTAAAATTAATTAATACTTACAAGAATTAATTAATTAACGAATTAATGCGCTAAAATCATCCACATGTCCGTTAAATCCTCCTGGAACGCCCTTATGGATTACCGCAATAGCATCATGAGAATGGAGCGATTCTAAATGAGCACAGGTGACTTGAAAATCTTGTATACGGCTGTCTGCATTCAATTGAGCAAACAATAGTCGTGCGGCATCTTCAACAAACTTTGGATAAGCCCCATTAAGCTCGGCAAATGCCTGCTCGTCCTCGCGCTTTACCATCACTTGAGTTTCTGTCTTGAGTGCGGAAAGTGCGATAGATTGCAAATCTTCAACAAATAGATGAGCGGCTGGATCAAGCTCTACGCTGATTCTTGCTGTACTTCTTTGAGAATGAGGAATTGAGTAAATTTGCCTAACTTCTCTTGCATGTTCGGCTAAATCAGATGAACAAGGGCATGCCGAAGAGTAAATAAAATCAAAATGCATTCGTTTATGAAAGACATCCTGCTCATCTAAAATACCCTCATATGTTACTTTGTAATACTGCCATCCCGATAAATCACTTCTCAGACTACTTTGCATAATCGGAAAATTAAAATCCAAACGGATCTCTGCTCGGTAAGTATTCAAAGTTACTTTGTAGTTTTGTAAAACTTCCTTAAGTAAATCCAAGGTAAAGACTCTGTCTTGAAAATCGTAAAAAACACGCATGATTCTAGACATATTGATGCCTTTTTGTCCTGCTTCGAGTGAGACATTACCGGTAACAGAGGTTTCTAGCTCAATCGTGTCTGAATTTCGTACAATATATTTTAAAGGTAATTTAAAGTTAGAAATTCCAACCTTTAAAATTGGCACATTGGAGCCTGTAATGTGACGCGCATTCGCATTTTGCATATCTGGCAAAGATTCACGGTACTCATTAGATACGACAAAAGATTCATCATAATCACGAGTCAAATGATCTTTATCGACACTTTTTGAAGGATTGTCTGTGCAATTTTTGTTGGAGTTAGCCATTAGAGGAAAAACGAATTAAATATTATTAGCTTACATTAAAAGATATAGCAAGAATTCCTGAAAATAAATAAAATACAAATAAGGTCCGAAAATTGCTTTGATCAAGCAACAAATCTAAGCTAAACAGAGAAATTGTGGAAGAAGACTTTAAAATATTAGGATCAAGCAGTAGTGGAAACTCAGCATTTTTAGATACAGGAAATAGTAAAATTCTAATTGATGCAGGGTTTTCGGGAAAACAGATTAACGAGAAGTTAAAAGCTATTGGAGAGTCCGTTGACAGCTTAGATGCTGTTTTTTTAACTCATGAACACAGCGACCATTCCCAAGGTATACGTGGGATCAGTAAGCGATATGATCTGCCGATATTCGCCAATCGAGACACTGCAGATGCGGTTCAAACCAAACTCAAAAAAAATATTTATTGGAAAATCTTTGAAACAGGAACTGATTTCACTTTCCGTGATTTAAAAATACGCTCTTATTCGCTCCCACATGATGCTTATGATCCGGTTGGTTTTAATTTTTATTGGGGAGAACCCGATGACTTATTCTCAAAACAAGGCAGTTTAGCCTGGGTAACTGACCTTGGATACATTCCCGAACACGTTAAAATTCAAATCAAAGAAGTACAAACACTTGTGATAGAATCTAACTTTGAAGAGCGCTTGCTCAAAGAAGACACTAAAAGACCTTTATCGATCAAGCAAAGGATTAGAGGTCGCCATGGACATCTTTCGAATGAGGACACCTTTCAATTTCTCAACGAAGCTATAGCGGGTTCAAAGATTGAATCTCTTCACATTGCACACCTCAGTAAAGATTGTAATAAGGTTGAACTTGTCCTTGAAAACACTCGAAAACTCAAAGAAAAATACCCACATCTAGAAATACAAGTTGTTGACCCCAATCTGGAATTCACTCTAACTAGCGGGAAAATTTAAAAATGGGGCAAAACTAAATGAAAAAGACTACACAAAAAACGAAAATTATTTTTACCATCGGTCCAGCAACTGAATCGGAAGAAATTCTAGAGAAAATGATCAACGAAGGCGTTGATATATGCAGAATCAATATGGCCCACGCTGACCATGATTGGACAAGGAAGATTGTGAAACGTGTACGCTCCGTTTGCGAAAATGTCGGTCGTCATATTGCCATTATGATGGATGTCAAAGGCCCGGAAGTTCGTACAGGTGATGTTCCGGAAACATTTCATTTGGAAAAAGATGAAATATTTTATTTCACCTACGGTATCGGTGAAGGGGGCAAAACAGCTGATGGACATAGACGTGTCGATGTTAATTACCCTGACTTTTATCGCGATATCGCAGTAGGAAATACCGTATTAGTTGACAGTGGCTTAATCCGACTTGAAGTCCTCAGTATTGATAATACTGATGTAAAATGCAAAGTAGTTATACCAGGACCCCTTGGAAATCGCAGGCATATTAACCTGCCTGGAGTGTATGTTAAACTTCCATCGCTAACGAAAAAAGACCAAGGTGATGTGGATGTAGGAGTCGAGCTGAATATCGAATTTTATGCCCTATCTTTTGTTCGTGAGCCAAATGATATTACTAAGCTAAAAGACTACCTAGAAGCGAAAGGTTCTGAAGGAAAGGTGATCGCAAAGATTGAGGATCAACAAGCGATTACTAATTTAGATGAAATTATCAAAACCTCTGATGGACTCATGGTAGCTCGAGGAGACCTTGGAGTAGAGTGTTCATTCGAGGAATTGCCTGCAATTCAATCAAAAGCAATTAAGATTTCTATTAATGAAACAAAGCCCGTTATTGTTGCGACACAAATGCTTGAATCCATGATTGAATCACCGATGCCAACTCGTGCAGAGATTAGTGATATTGCTAATGCAGTACGCGAACAGGCTGATTGCATCATGCTCTCTGGAGAAACAACTATTGGAAAATATCCCGTTGAGTGTGTGAATACGATGAACCGCATTGCTTCTTGTATTGAAGCCGAGGAGGATTTAGACCCAGCAAGGTTGCGAACCGACATTGTTTTGAGATTGCCTAAGTCAAAAATGCTACGCTCTGCAGCTCAGCTAGCAATTGATCTAGATGCAGCGATTGTGGTATTTACTAGGAAAGGATTATTCCCTCTCAAATTAGCTGCATTAAGACCTCAAATCCCAATTTATGCATTCACCGACAGACCAGCCCTCTTTAAGCAACTATTGCTCTTACGTGGCATTGAACCATTTTTCATGGACTTTGTCGATGAGCATGAAGCGACTATTCAAAAAGCATTCAGCATATTAAAAGAGAAAAAATGGTCCGCAAAAGGAGACCCAATTGTTGTTGTTACTAAAATGCATGCAGGTGAAGAATTAATTGATACGACACAAATTCGTACAATTTAGTCAGAAAGAGTAAGCAGTTTAAATAATTAACGATGTATTAATTGTGAAGTTAGTATACGCGTTATTATTTTTTACTATTACAATTATGTTTGCATCCTCAGATGATAAAACTCTTACCATAGGAGACTCTGTTCCCAAAGTAGTCGCCCTTGATCACGATAACAATGAATTTGATTTTGAAGCAAATTTATCGGACAAAGTTTCGGTAGTTTTCTTTTACCCAAAAGCGCACACTCCAGGCTGCACACTCCAAGCATGTAGCATGAGAGATTCGTTTTCTGAACTAAATGAAAAAGGCATTCAAGTCTTAGGAGTGTCTTCAGACCGCCCTGATTCACAGAAATCATTCAAAGACAAACACTCATTGCCTTATACCTTAATTTCAGACAAAAGCGGTGCTGTAGCCAAGGCATTTGGAAAAAGTAAATGGAGCCGTCAAGCGTACATTTTTTCTGAAGGTAAACTTATTTGGAAAGACACCAAAGGAGCCACATCTAAACAAGGGGACGAAGCAAAAGCCGCACTCTCTTCATTGGATTTATTCTAAGAGATTAGAAATAAAACGCTTCAGATAGCTCTTGTTCTGGAAGCAATGGCTTAATCTGCATGGACAATTCTTTGAATGTTCCGTCAAAGTTGTGTGTTAGTTGACTGATTGAAGAGTCGCTAAACTGAATCCATCTAATAAATCGTCCATCGGCGTATTCTATTTTAAAACCAAGTCGTTGATTTGAATCAGGCTTAAGCTCAGAGAATGTTGACTCAACTGACTCATCCTCATCACATTTTAGGCAATGCTCTAACCATTGCATCAAATGAAATGCATCTCCTTTTTGATTTAATGCAGAGTCAACAGTTACCAAACGTAAATCTTTACTCAGTAAGTCAAAAGGAATCCCACTCAAATATTGACCAATCGCTTGGCGTATGGGCAACAACCTAGCCCGTGCTAAATCAACCACTCTTTTTGGATTAGGCCAGGGCAAATCTCGAATCGGATAAGACTCAATATTGCTATCAAAAACAATTCGATGCACTCGCTTTAATAAATGATCAAAATACTTAACCACCCGCTCAGACCGAACCTCCGAAAACCAATGATAAATAGGCAAATCGGACTCAAGCCATACCGAAACTTGATTGAATAAAAATCCATTATCTTCAGAAGAGTACCCAAGAATCAATGCCTCACAACAACACATTTCTCGGTGAGAGTCTCCGATAAAACATTGACTGAATAATTTGGCCTGCATCGGTTGATTTTCTTCCGTAAAGGGGCATAAAACAATAATTCGACTCGGATATCTTTGGGCAAAACGAACGGCAACTTCAAAGCGTGCTTTCGCCTCATTTGGCGACACCGTGCGTCCAAAATGCAACACTAAGTTCATTTGTGAGGCACGAAATTCCGAAAGCGCTGTTTCTTGATTGCCTTCCCACATTTTTGACAACTCTTCCGATACAGCACCTACGGGAAGTTCAATCCCTGGCATAACATCTATTAAATCAGTCATTTATTTATCTTAAAATTTCAAACCTTGTAGCGACTAAAATTAACCCGAATGTCTCCATTCATGATTCTTTTTTGAGAGTAATTCGTCACTCAATCCTGGACCCCAAGACCCTGCCACATAAGGCTCTAATCCCCTAGTGCCTAAATTGTCCCAATGCTCAAGAACTGGAGACAACAATTTCCAAGAAGCTTCTGTTTCGTCCCCACGAATAAACAATGTACTATCCCCAATCATTGCGTCTAAAATTAAACGCTCATAAGCCTCTGGTGTGTTTGATCCAAATGTAGTCGCATAACGAAAGTGCATTTTCACAGGTTGCATACGAGTCTCCAATCCTGGTACTTTTGAATTCATGACTATCGTGACTCCTTCATCAGGTTGGATGTGAATCACCATTGTATTGTCTGAAACATTAAACCGCCCCTCCTCAGAAAATAAAATTCCTGGTGGGCGTTTAAAGCGAATCGCAATCTCACTTGTTCTTCGTGCCATTCGTTTTCCAGAACGAATATAAAAAGGCACCCCTTTCCAACGCCAATTATTGATCATCAAACGTAGAGCAGCATAGGTCTCAGTTGAAGACTCTTCTGGAATGCCCTCTTCTTCAAGGTAGCCTTTAACCTCTTCACCATTGACTAAACCATTCGTATATCGAGCACGGATCACATCTGACTCCTCTCCGTCTAAATTTAAGGGCTGTATCGAACGAATCACTTTAACTTTTTCATCACGAATTGATTCGGGGTCTAAGGAAACCGGAGGCTCCATAGCGGTTAGAGCTACCAATTGCATGGTGTGATTTTGAATCATATCCCTTAATGCACCACTCGAATCATAATAGCCGCCACGACTGCCTACTCCTAATTTTTCTGCAACCGTTATTTGTACACATTCTACATATTCCCTATTCCATATAGGCTCAAATATTGCATTAGCAAAACGTTGAACCAAAAGATCTTGAACGGTTTCCTTGCCCAAATAATGGTCAATTCGGAATACTTGTGATTCTTCAAATACGCCGTTAATGGTCTGGTTTAAATTCTGGGCACTTTTCAAGTCTCGACCAAAAGGCTTTTCAATAATTACCTTAGAAGCTAATGGTGTATCCATATTAGCCTGGGCAAGTCCACTCTGTCCCAAACATTCTATAATAGGCTCAAAGACACTTGGAGGTGTAGAAATGTAAAATATTCGTTGTACCTTCCGACCCAGCGAAGCCTCAATTGCGTCTATTTGCTCCGCTAATCGCTTATACCCTTCGATATCTCCATAATCGGCTGAGGCATAAAACATCACATCTCGAACACGTTTCCATATTTCCGGTTTAATGGGACGGCGTGAATGCTCTTTAATCGAAGCCTCCATAGCATCACGAAAATCGTCATCAGAAATAGCTTTCCGACCAAATCCGATCAAATGAAAATCATTAGGCAATAAATTATCTACACTAAGATTATAAATTGCCGGAATTAATTTACGAGCTGTCAAATCGCCTGAAGCACCAAAAATAACCGTGACTGTTGGGACCACGCCTCTGTGCTTACTCAAACCTTCTAAAAATGGGTGTCTAGATTCTTCCATAATATGATGTGCCAATAATTAAGGGATATAATTAAAATAAAGCAACATTCCTGTAATGAGAAATTTCATAGTTTTTTAATGGCCCATAGGCGATAGAAATAATATCCAAACGGTAAGTTTTAGGGCGTTTATGCAGGCGATTTAAATACGCCAAGGCAGTTCGGCGCAATATTGATTTTTTTCTGCGACTGATAGAATGGACTCCTGACACTAAAGATGTTTCTTTTCTTAAACGCACTTCAATAAATACCAAACACCCTTTATCTAGACAAATTAGATCAATTTCACCACGACGACTACGCCAATTCTTCGTTATAAAGCGAAAGCCCAATTCTTTTTTGCAATAATTTAAAGCCAACTGTTCCCCTCGAGCTCCTTTTTCCGAGGGATTCATGGAATCCCAGCACCCATCCCAAGGTGTTCTCCAAGGGCTTTGTTTAAACAAAGAGAAAACCTTGTCTATCCAACGCTTTTGAACCAACTTT
>JAQWIW010000031.1 GCA_029248665.1 Opitutia bacterium
AGTATTAATACTTCAATACAGTCGGCTGCTAATAAATTTTCTACTAAATTTGATTTCAATGAATCTCCTTATTTATTTTTGTTACCTATCGATCTTAAGGAAAGTTATTTTATTCGTTTTTATTATTATGTGAACTCTGAACCAATTGCCTATAATTCTGTTTATCTTAAAAGCTCTATTGAATACATCGATCCTGAGAAAGGGTCGCACGTACCTGAAAGCGTTTGGACAGGTGAGGCATATTTTGCTTTTGATAAAAGTATAGTGAAAGCAACCTTCTTAAATGTTGCTATTCAAAAGGTCTTTGAATATGCTTTTAAAAATTTCAGTTATAATGGAACATTTCACATTTTAGATATGTAATAATGCTCCTGTAGTTCAATGGATAGAGCAGCGGCCTCCGAAGCCGCAAATGGCAGTTCGAATCTGCCCGGGAGCACCACAATTATTTGCTATACATTTATGGCTTTCGGCTATTTATTGTAAGTCATGTCTGCTAAAGTTTTCAGTATTGCGAATCAAAAAGGGGGAGTCGGAAAGACGACTACAGCGATCAATCTAGCCTTTGGGCTAGCAGATAAGGGTCTTAGGGTGGTTTTGATCGATATGGACCCTCAGGGGAATGCTACGAGTTCTTTAGGGCTTGAATTCAAAGAAGGTGGCAGTGTCTATGGTCCTTTGTGCGGAGAAGGTACAATAGCAGATAAAGTACAGCCGGTTGCTTCTCAAAAGAATTTATTTATCGTGCCTTCAGAAATGGATTTGGCGGCGATTGAAATCGAGCTGGCCCAAAGAGAGAATTATTTGATGCAATTGAAAGATCTCTTGGAGTCTTTAAAAGCTTCAGGCGACTACGATGCGATTGTCTTGGATTGCCCACCCGCCTTGGGGATGCTTTCTATGAATAGCCTAGTGGCTGCAGATTATTTGATCATTACCTTACAGGCAGAGTATATGGCTATGGAAGGATTGGGGCAAATTTTGAAGGTATTGGATACTTTGAAAGAATCGGGTGTGAATCCAGATCTTGAATTGGGCGGTATTCTGATGACTTTATTTGATCGTCGTGTAAATCTGGCCCACGAAGTCGTGGGTGAGGTGCGCAAGCATTTTGATGAAACCGTCTTTCGCACTGTGATTCCTCGTTCGGTCCGTCTGAGTGAAGCTCCGAGCTACGGACAGTCTATTTTTGAATATGATGGGACCTGTGCGGGTGCGTACGCCTATCGTTATTTTGTAGAAGAATTTATAGATCGATTTGATCTGAAAAATGGCTGAGTCTGAAACAATCAAAGTTCCTCATTTAGACGCTTATTTAGAGCATCTCGAATTTCAGCGTCGTCTCTCTTTAAACACAGTCAGAAATTACCGAAAAGCGGTACTGATTTTTGTCGAATATTTAGTTTCGGAAAACGAATGGAACGGTTCTTTTGAATCCTATAGTAAAACAAGCATACGGTCTTTTTTAATTGAGCAACAGCGTCGAGTTTCTCGCAGGACTATTCATAATTATGTTTCTGGCTTACGGAATTTTTATACCTATTTAAGGCGACAGGGTGTCTGTGAGCTAAACCCTTTCACTAATATTATTCTTCCAAAACTGGAACGTAAGTTACCCGAATTTCTGACCGAGCAGCAGATGGTGGATTTATTGGAAGCTCCTGCCAAGATGTTTAAGGCAGAGTTGATTTCTCAATTTGAGGCCTACCGAGATAATTTGATTATGGAACTGCTTTACGGGGGTGGTCTGAGAATCAGTGAACTCTGTGATTTGAAGCACGGGGCAATTGACCTGCCTAGCGGTGTGGCTCGTATTTTAGGCAAAGGGCAAAAAGAACGAATTTGTCCTTTGGGTGGAGTGGCAATCGCTTCTCTGAAAATCTTTGTTGAAACCTTTGGCTTTGACCAATCAGTTGAAGCACCCGTTGTGGTGGATAAAAAGGGACAAGCAATGTCGGCGAGGCAGGTGCAACTGATGCTGAAGCGGTATTTAAAATTTGCGGGCTTACCTTTAACAATCACACCGCATAAGTTGAGGCATTCGTTTGCCACTCACTTACTGAATAGTGGAGCAGAGTTGAGAGCGGTGCAAGAAATGTTGGGGCATACCAGTTTGTCAACGACTCAGCTTTATACCCATCTATCGATTCAGAGATTGAAGGATGTCTATTCTCAAGCCCATCCTCACGGCTGAAGTTAATCAGACTTGAATGCTGGATAGCATTACCGGCTTTTGGACAATTGATTGCGTCCGTAGGCACTTCTCCAATAGGACCAAGGTAGGAAGCTCATGCCGATGACCCATAGTTGGCTGATGATGAAAAGAAGCATGGAGAAAAATCCACTATCGGTGAAGCCGTAGGAATGGAGGCCGACTCCAAGTAGGTTGGTGCCAAACCAAGACCATGCGGTGATAATGTTTCCGCAAATGGCTAAATTCATAATGCCTCGATCTTTGCAAATACCACCCCAACGTGCGTGGAGGACAATCGCTCCCATAATGACAATCATCAGTGCACCGTTTTCTTTAGGATCCCAGCCCCAAAAGCGTCCCCAAGATTGATCGGCCCAAATGCCACCTAAGATGGTTCCGACTAAACTAAAGAGTGCAGCGAAGCAGGTGATGCCATACACCATATTGGCAAGTGAGCGGGCGTCTTCCTTGCTGAATTTTTTGGAGAAGATTCCCATGAAGATGAAAGCAATGGCCAAAGCACCAGCTAAGAACATAGCAGAATAGCCTAGGGTGATGATGACAACATGCGTGGCTAACCAGAAATTGGAATCGAGTACCGCACGCATCATCTCAAGAGTGTCGCCAGTCATCGCTAAATGATGTGCAATGATTAAGGTGGCAAAACCAATTAAGGAAGCCATTGCTCCACCAATACCATTTTTATAAAAGCGTTCAATGACGATGCCGAGGAAGACCGCTCCCCAACCAACAAAGACGGCGGAAGAATATAAATTAGTCACTGGAGGTCGTCCTTGGATATACATACGTGCAAGTAGACCGAAGGTGTGAATTAAAAAGGTTATAAAAATGATCCAGAAAGCGGAACGGTTTAGGGGGATCGACCATTTAAGCCAAGAAATGAGTAGCAGGATGAAGGCGAAAATATACAATTGAATAGACAGAGCGAAGGGCTTGAAGCCATTAAACCAACGTTCGAACTGTGCCCGAGAGTAGGCCTTCGGGTAGTGTTGTTTAAAGGATGCTTTAAGGGTGGTGATTCCTTGATTGAAGGTTTCAGGGTCGTCTGAACGATAAGCCATAGTCAGTTGAGCGTATTGCTTAACGGATGGGCTGAGTGGGTTGCCTTTGATGGCATCAAGTAATTCAAGACCGATGTTTTTCCAATCGGATAAAAATTCAGCTTGGTTGTTTTGGTCGGGTGGAATGATTCGTAAGCGGGCAGTTTGGGAGAGTTTTAAATAACTGTCCGCATAGCCGATGAAGCTATTAAGAGCTTCTGTATCATATTCTTGGCCAGCTTGTTGCTCACGTATGGCTTTCAAGCCGGTAACGATAAGGGTTTCAAAGCTTTGATACTCATCAATTAAGCGGTCGAGTCGCTCGCTATTACCTGTGGGGTGTAGAGACTGGAGGGTATTGTTGTAGAGAATTAAGCCATCGTAAATTTCGGCAATTTGTCGTTCGTAAGCACTACGCTTTTGTGGCTCAGTTTCTATGTTTTGATAAACGGTCTGTAATTCAGAGAAATAAGGCTGAAGGTCATTAAAGGAAAAGTATCGTTTGGATTTTTCTGCGAGCCCTTCTAGGCCGAGTTCATCAGGAAATTCAATTTTGAAAACTCTGTAGGTGTCGGCAATTTCAGGACGCATACAAAGATCTATAAACCATTCGATTGCGGAAAGCTTTGAGCCATCAGGAGCAATGACAGTTTGTTTGCCAGAAAGAATGAGTAAGGTATTTCTCGCAACTGAATCGAGAGGTTTGATACGCCCGCCAACTTGCACAGGTAGTTCAGAAAAGCCTTGCTTATCAAATTCCGAATCTATGCGTTCAGCGGAAAATTGTCGGAAGAGTGTGGAAAGGGTGACGAGAGCGACGAGAATGTAAATGAATGCTTTCATTAGTGATTAATGTTTAGCCTTTCGTGAAAATTTAATGAAGTGCATGCCGAATTGAAAACTCATGCCTAGGCCCATAAGCAAAACACTGATATAGGGTAGCAGCCAACCTGGGTTTCGTACCACTTGCAGGATGGAGGTTTTATCTTCGTTGGCAAAGGATGCCTGATAAAAGGTCAGTCCTCCGTAGCGAAGAGGGTGATTCATATAAATCAATGCTTTCTGCTTTATGTTTTGATCTAGGTCATTGACGAAAACTTCACTAGAAAAATTAAAAGGAATATCCGTGCCTGGGTATTTTTCGTGGGTGAAATCAATCAGTTCTACAGTAAAGGGATGGTAATAGCGTTTGAATCGTAGGGCGACCTCTAAGCTTTCTGAATCCGTTTCAATTGTTTGTTTTGGAAAGCGATCATCAATGACATTGGAGACGAGCCAAATGCCGATAGAGGTATCGTTGGCATCAAAGACTTCAATATATGCGGTAGCAGTATTGATGGCCTCTTGAGAATAATCCATAGCTTGTTCGACGACTTGCAGGTCCATCCGTTCGACAATACCTTTGTTGGCGATTGTTCGATTGAGTGGAGCACCTCTAGAGTCTTCGGGTGCACGAGCAATTTTTGAATTAGGGTAATATCGAAGTGCTCGAACACTTAAACTAGAATCAGGAATCGCAATACGTTTACCTTTTTTAAGTAAATTTGTGGAGATAGTATGAACGGTATCAAAATCATTTTGTGAGCGATCAATGAATACGAGTTCATTTTCCAGTACCGTTTCAGAATAATTATTTTTACCGCCTTCATCAATGGCGATCTGGCTTTCTTCAGAAACAATGTCGGTTAAAAGTTCACTGATTAAGAGAAGGATTAATCCTAAGTGGATGCAAAATAACCCGCTCTTTTTCCAAGTGAGTTTAAAGCGAGTAGCATGGGCGGCTAACAAATTAACCAAAAGAAATCCGCCTAAGAGATAGCCCCCAGGAAGCGGAATTTTAAGCCATTGCAAACTGGTACCTGCCGGTGCTTGCAAAGGGTAAGACCACACGACAAGGAAACTTTCAAAATAACGTTTTTGCGTTTCCCAAATACCGAACTCAACTTGATCTAAGGTTCCGAAAAATATGAGCACGAGTGACAGTGCAAGAAGGACAACCGTCAATCGTAAGGAACTGAAAAATTTGAGTAGGGCTTGCATTCAATTAATGGTGATTGTCCTCGATGCGAAGACTAGAGAGAAAACTTTTGAAGTTTTCCACTTCTTCATCGATGGCTAAAATATCGCCCTGCATTTTGATAAACCAAGTCGATCCATGGAAAGGCAAGATCCCACCGAGGATGGACTGAGTATTGCCTTCAAGTTTTGCGAAGTAAGCTTGATGGTTGGAAATGCTAATGGGGCTAATCACAGTTTGAAGTGCGGCTTCGTCGATGGGCTCTAATTGTATTTGTTGCCTCCAGCGATTGATATTAGCTAAAGTTCCCCCAACATCGCCTGGAAAGACAGTAATTGAAACTTCCGCAGTTCCAGAGGCATTATCGATTTTGAAGTTTGCTTTACGAATCGAAGTGGGAGGGAATTCTGTCCATGTGCTTGGTGTTTGGTAAGTGATGCCCGAAGCAGATTCTGCAAAGGATTGCATCCCAGGTAAAACTTGCATGTTGGATTCACTTGATTGGGGTGCACTTGGGGCAAGGGCTTTTTCTTTAGGGATGGTGTAGCTTTGTGCGACTTGTTTTTCACAAGCGGTCAAGCTGAGTAATCCGGTAGCAATCAGTCCTGCTATGGAAATTCTTCTAAAGGTATGACACTTTCTCTTTGTAGGCATGAAGTCTGAATTAGATTAAATATTAGGTTTCGTCAAATCATTGAACCTAGGTTTTTTACAAGCTGAGCAAAATCCTGATTAATTGTTGAAGCGGAAAAGTGTCACATCGCCGTCTTTAAAAAGGTACTCTTTGCCTTCAAGACGATATTTACCGGCTTCTTTTGCCTGGAGTACACTCCCTGCTTCTATGAGGTCGTCATAGGATACGACTTCAGCTTTGATAAATCCATGTTCGAAATCAGTATGAATGACGCCTGCACATTCGGGTGCCTTCATTCCAATTTTAAAAGTCCAAGCGCGCACTTCTTGTTCTCCAGCGGTGAAATAAGAGGCGAGGCCGAGTAATTTATAGGTGGAGCGAATAAGTAGGGACACGCCTGAATCAGAGACGCCTAAGGATTCAAGGAATTCTTTAGCTTCTGTTTCATCGAAATCAATTAATTCAGATTCTACTGAAGCAGAAATTACGCAGGTTTCGGCGTTGTGGTTTTCTTGGGCAAATTGTTCTACTTTTTTGACGTAAGGATTGTTATTTGGGTCAGCCAGGTCATTTTCTGAAACATTGCAGGCGTAGAGTACTTTTTTTGCGGAAAGTAGGCAGAGTCGCTTTAGTGCAATTAGTTCATCCTCATTCATCGATAATGTAATGGCGGGCTTATTCTCATTTAGGTGGGGGAGTAAGCGTTCAATTAAGTCGATGGATTCGATGGCTTCTTTGTCGCCACTTCGGGCTTTTTTGACGAGCTTCTCTTTTTGTGACTCAAGTGAACTGATGTCAGAAAGAACCAGTTCGGTATGAATGATATCGATATCTCTTAATGGATCAATCGAGCCCATGTTATGGATGATGTCATCATCATCAAAGCAACGTACTACGTGGACGATGGAATCGACTTCACGTATGTTGGCGAGGAATTTGTTGCCTAAGCCTTCTCCTTTACTGGCTCCTTGTACAAGACCTGCAATATCGACAAATTCAATGGCCGCAGGAATAACGACTGTGGTATTGGCAATTTCTTTTAAAGGTTCCAATCGGGCATCGGGTACTTGGACAACGCCTACGTTAGGGTCAATCGTGCAAAATGGGTAGTTTGCTGATTCAGCCTTTCGTGAACGAGTAAGTGCATTAAAAAGAGTACTTTTGCCAACATTTGGCAGACCAACTATTCCTGCTTGTAACATAGTAAGCTAAAAATGAGTAGGACTTACACTAGGGCAATGCTAAAACTTTATTTATCTTTTTATTTTTATAAATGGATTTGCCTCAATGGGTTTTGGACTTTGTATGTGTATTAGAGTGAATCAAAAAATATCAGAATCGGAAATGAAACGTGCGTTAGGGCAATTGAAACGGAAGTTGCCTGGTCAGGTGCAGACAGATCTTGCAGCACGTGAATTAGCCTCGATGGATAACCTCAGGATTTCGATTTTACCAGATGCAGTAATTAAGGTGCAAAAAGCTGAAGATGTTGGAGTGGTATTAAAGTTGGCGAATAAATACCGCATACCAGTAACCGCTCGGGGTGCTGGTTCATCCGCTACAGGTTCGGCCGTACCTGTTTGCTCAGGATGGGTTTTAGATGTTTCTTTATTAAAGACTATCGAGCTCAACCAGTATTCAAAAATTGTTTCTGTAGGACCGGGTGTGCTGACGGATGTCTTGCAAACTAAGATGGCTCGTTACGGTTTATTTTATCCACCAGATCCCTCTTCAAAGAAGTACTCTACGATAGGAGGCAACATTGCCTGTAATGCGGGTGGTATGCATTGCGTGAAATATGGTGTGACTCGAGATTATGTCTTGGGGCTTGAAGGGTATTTGGCCAACGGTGCTTTTGTCGAATGGGGCTTACCTTTGAAAAAATTTGTTTCGGGATTAAACCTGCGTGATTTATGGATTGGTTCAGAGGGCACACTAGGGGTTGTGACTAAGGCACATCTAAAACTGATACCACTTCCCGAAAAACGCTGGATGGGCATGTTTGCTTTTAAAAACGAGAAATCAGCTTTGGCTTGTGTGAGTCGTTTATTGAAAGCGGGTATTTTACCATCCATGTGTGAATTTTTGGATCGTCAGTCAGTGGATTGTGCAGAGCGATTGACGGGCCGTTCCATTTTTGAGGGAACCTCAAGTGTGTCGCTTTTGATTATTGAATTGGATGGTTCAGCAGATCAGATACGTAAGCAAAAGAAATTGCTACTAGAGATTACGCAAAAGACAGTTTTAGACTTTGTTGAGGCAAAAACCGAGGAAGCCTCAGAGACGATTTTGAAGGTGAGACGATTGTGCTCACAAGCGATGTATTCGATTGCAGATACTAAATTAAATGAAGATGTCGTAGTGCCGATAGAGCGTCAGCATGATCTTATTCGATATACTTTAGAATTGAAAAAAGAAATTGGTTTGGCCACTCCGACATTTGGTCATGCGGGTGATGGTAATTTACATGTACACATCATGTATAATCGATCCAGTGCCAATGAACGTAAACGAGCGAAAAAGGGGATTGTGAAATTGATGAAGTATGTGGTGTCACTTGGAGGATCCATCACAGGTGAGCATGGTATCGGTCTCGCTAAGGTGCCTTTTATGGAGCTACAGCATTCTAAAGAAGCGATTGAAGCGATGCGATCAGTGAAGAATGCTTTAGATCCTAAAGGGATTTTAAATCCGGGAAAAA
The DNA here is from genome assembly GCA_029248665.1 of Opitutia bacterium. Lineage (GTDB taxonomy): Bacteria > Verrucomicrobiota > Verrucomicrobiia > Opitutales > Coraliomargaritaceae. The sequence continues at coordinate 8,608 of JAQWIW010000031.1, forward strand.
TATTTCATCCATTTGAAGTCTGGGATTATGAAACAGTGGATAAAAAAATGCCGTGGGATCATTGATGTTTTTGAAACATCGATCGGCGGAAGGCTTGTAGCCAAAAGTTCCAAGCTTGTGCTTTGATCATTTGGGTAGCTTTAGCGATTTCAGATTTTCTTAAGGCCATGTTTTCATTGGCGATACTGGCTAATGCATCGAGATTATAGAGATACACATTTTCTAGTTTAGATATGCTTTCTTCAACGTCTCTTGGGACGGCAAGATCTATCAAAAATAATGGGCTATTAGGACGGCTTTTGATTGCTTTTTGAATGGTCGTATAATCAATAACGCAATTGGGTGCTGAAGTGGAACTAATGACAATATCAAAGTGTTGGATTTGGTTTTTGAAATTTTCAAAATGAATAGACGATGCTCCAAATTTTTCTGCGAGTGTATCAGTCTTATCTTTTGACCGCCCAGATACCGTAATGTCAGTAACGCCTTTTGTCTTGAGGGCTTGTGCGGTTTTTTCGCTGACATCACCGCTACCGACGAGTAGAATACGACTCTCTTTGAGCTTACCAAAGATCCGATTTGCAAGATTGAGTGCCACAGTTCCAATACTGACTTGTCCTCGGGAGATGTCTGTTTGTGTGCGAATTAATTTACCCGCTTGAAAGCTTTTTTCGAATAAGCGGATCAAGGTTTGTTTAGTATATTTGGATTGTTTTGCCTGAGTATAGGCTTGCTTCATTTGTCCGAGGATTTCGGTTTCACCAATCATTTGAGAAGCGAGTCCGGAAGAAAGCTTAAAGGTATGCTCAATGGCATCGGTTTGAGTTTTTATGAAATTATATTTTGGAAATGATGTCCCTTTTAGCGTTTGATGTGAACAGATGAATTGATGGAGATCATCGATGGATTTTACCTTATTAGATACGGCGTAAATTTCCAAACGATTGCAGGTGTTTAAAATCAAGCACTCATCAATGGATTCATTTTGCATTAAATCAGACGCTAATGCTTCCGCTTGATCTTCCTTTAAACTGAAAGTTTCTCTATCTTCTAAATTTGCTTGTTCATGTGAAGATCCAATAATGAAAAGCAGTGGTTCATTTCCGGAGGTCATTCTAGAATTGGGCTTTCGATTGATTGGCCTGGCAGTTGTACTTGAGGTTTTTCTGCTTGGACGGCACCCAGTGATAGTAGGGCTAAAATAAAGAGTAAGATACAGGCAATGGCTTGTTTACGAGCAGTGATTTTATTGAAGTACTTTAATGTTCCAACCAATGCATAGGAAATGAGAATAAGAGTGGTTAAGAGTAATTTGAGTAGAGGTACCGTCTCTGGGTATTGATTCCAATAAAAAGAGCCAAATAAGATCCCGATGAAGAGAGTTAATGAGGCAATCCAAAGTAAGACATTGGCAATAGAATCTAGTTTTTGTACTGCAGGTAGGTGTCTAAATAATCCTTGAAAGCGTTGTTTTTTCAGCCCCCATTGTTGAATCAAAAGCATGCTAGAAATAATCGCCAGTAGCATATAGATGGCATAGCTAAAAATGGCGAGTGAAGCATGTAACTCAATGAAAGGATTGCTCGCTTCAAACGTCTGAGCGTATGGGCTATCTAAAGAGGGAATGAGCAGGCTTATTGCAGAAACTAAACTGGCTAAAAATATGATAAAAAGTCCAAGTACTCTTATTTTTATTACGGGTTGGATTACTAGAAAAAGTAAAACAAGTGACCAGAGAATAAATTGTAGGATTTCAAAAGTATTGGCCAAAGGGCAAGCCTGAACCAGTATAGCTCTAATATTCAAAGCAATGCTTTGTAAGATAAATCCAAATAATAAAAAAAGATAGGTGAGGGTATTGGAGTAGGTCCCTTTGGATTTAAGTTGGAAATAGTTATACAGAAACCCAATGCCAAAAATTATGGCAGCTGCAGAAAACAAAAATTTCTCACTCAAGGCAATTAGGGTCATAACTTATTACTTAGCGAATAGTGACGCTGAATAAAATAAAAAAGTGACTAAATTTTTGAAAATGACTGTGTGCCAACGATAACAGGATCTTTTACATCTACAGTTTCATAGGCACCATTTTGCCATTCTTGCACTTTCCCAGCGAGAAATTCAATAAAGCTTTCGTTTTCATTTAGGCAAGGGATATGCTCAAAATGCTCTCCACCAGCTTCTTCAAAAATTTCTTTACCTTCCATGGCAATCTCTTCCAAGGTTTCTAGGCAATCAGTGGTGAAGGCAGGGCAAATAACTTTAATCTTTTTATAGCCATCTTCAGCGTGTTTTTCGATAGTTTTATCTGTGTAAGGCTGAAGCCAGGGATCTCGTCCGAGTCTTGATTGAAAAGACAGAAAGTATTTTTCTTTAGGGAGTCCCATTTTATCAACAAATGCTTGAACGGTCTGTGTGCATTGATGACGATAGCAAGTGGCTTGAGCAGGGTTGCATTTTTGGCAACAATCTTCGGACTTTAAGCAATGGGCCTTCGATGGGTCGCCTTTTAAGATGTGTCGCTCTGGGATTCCATGAAAAGAAAAGATGAGGCGATCGAAATCGGAATTTTCTAGATAGGGCTTAGCACTATCGACTAGGGCGGAAATATATGTGTCGTCCTTGTAAAAAGGAGGTAAGAGGCGTGTGCGCATCGAAGCTTTTTTCTTTTTGAGAAGTTTGTTTAGATAAACAACGGCTGTTTCATAGCTAGACATCGCATAATGCGGGTACAGTGGAATGATGAATAAATCATCAACGCCTTTGTCTATGAGTTCATCAATAGCTGCTTCAGTTGAAGGGTTGCCATAACGCATTCCGAGGGCGACAGGGATATCTAGCTTAGCTTGTAGTGCCTTTTGTTGTTTGAGTGAAGTTACGATAAGAGGTGAGCCATTATCCGTCCACACGCTTTGGTAGGCTTCCGCAGATTGTTGAGGGCGTCTGGGCAGAATGAAACAATGTACAATCAACCATCGTATGAGAAAGGGAATATCCAATACGCGGCCATCCATTAAAAATTCTTTCAAATAATTTCTAACATCTGGAGTTGAAGTTGAGTCAGGAGAACCCAAATTAAGTAATATAACACCTTGTTTTGACATAGTATGATTTATTAGAGCCTTATAGCCACACTAGAATACAACATAAGTCAGTAAAAAAACTTACTGAAAAGTAGTAAATTAGAGCTTGAAGGGCATAGTTTTATTCTGTGTGCTTGGTGTTTTATTTAAATTATGAAGAAAGCATTAATTACAGGAATTACTGGGCAAGATGGCTCCTATCTTGCGGAGTTGTTATTGGAAAAGGGTTACGAAGTGCATGGCATTATCCGTAGATGTTCTACTTTCAATACAAGTCGTATTGACCATTTATACGAAAATCCTCAAATCAATGGAAAACGTTTATTTTTGCATTATGGAGATTTAGCCGACGGGGTGCAAATGGTGAAATTGCTCTATTCTTTGCAGCCAGATGAAATTTACCATTTGGGCGCTCAAAGTCATGTTCGTGTTTCTTTTGATGTTCCTGAGTACACAGGTGATGTGACTGGCTTGGGCACTTTGCGTATTTTAGAAGCCATTCGTGAGGTTGGCTTAAATAATAAATGTCGTTTTTATCAGGCATCCTCTTCTGAGATGTTTGGTTTGGTACAAGAAGTACCTCAGACAGAAACAACTCCGTTTTACCCTCGTTCTCCTTACGGATGTGCCAAGGTTTATGCCTATTGGCTGACAGTCAACTACCGTGAATCCTACAATTTACATGCAACGAATGGTATTCTATTCAATCATGAGTCTCCGAGACGTGGTGAAACATTTGTGACTCGTAAGATCACTCGTGCAGCAACACGTATCAAAATGGGACTACAAGATAAACTTTACTTGGGTAACCTTGATGCGAAACGTGACTGGGGCTATGCTAAAGAATATGTAGAAGCGATGTGGATGATGTTGCAGCAAGATAGCGGTGATGACTATGTCATGGCGACTAATCAGACTCATTCGGTGAAAGAATTTGTACAGGAAACCTTCGCACAACTTGATTTAGACTGGGAGCAATATGTTGATTACGATAAGCGCTATGAGCGTCCAACGGAAGTGGACTTGCTAATCGGTGATCCAGCTAAGGCGAAGAAGCAACTGAATTGGGAGCCGAAAGTACTCTTTAAAGATCTGGTAAAGATCATGGTGGATTCCGATTTGGAATTAGCAAAAAAAGAAGCCGCTTACAAGGCAGCTGTCGAAGGATAAAATTCATTCAATGAATATTGAGTCAAAGATTTACGTTGCGGGGCATCGAGGCATGGTTGGCTCTGCTGTGGTACGAGCTTTAGATGAAAAAGGTTATAAGAACATTGTGACCCGAACACGCGCTGAGTTGGATTTGACGGATCAATCTTCAGTACGTGCTTTCTATGAAGCCGAAAAGATCGACTACGCGGTGATTGCTGCGGCTAAAGTGGGTGGAATTCATGCGAATAGTACTTATCCGGCTGAATTTATTTACGAAAATTTAGCGATTGCTCAAAATACGATACACGAAGCACATAAAGCAGGGGTGAATCGCTTGTTATTTTTGGGAAGTACTTGTATTTACCCGAAACTTGCCGAACAACCTATTCTAGAATCTTCATTGCTCACGAGTCCTTTAGAGCCGACTAATGAAGCCTATGCGATTGCTAAGATTGCTGGCTTAAAGCTCTGTCAATTTTATCGTCAGCAGTACGGTGCATTATTTCATTCTGCGATGCCGACAAACCTTTATGGTAAGGGGGATAATTATCACCCTGAAAATTCGCATGTCTTGCCAGCATTAATTCGTCGTTTTCATGAGGCTAAAGAACAAGGACTCCCTGAGGTGATAGTGTGGGGTAGTGGAAAACCTTTAAGAGAATTTTTACATTCAGACGACGTAGCTGAAGGGATCCTCCATTTGTTAGGCTTAGAGAATCCTCCAGATTGGGTGAATTTAGGAAGTGGTGTAGAAATTTCAATTGGTGATTTAGCTAAATTAGTGGCTAAGACGGTTGGTTATGAGGGAAGATTAGCCTTTGATAGCTCGAAGCCAGATGGCACGCCAAGAAAAATGACCGACATCAGTTTGATTAAAAGTACTGGCTGGGAACCAAAGATTGCCTTGGAGGCAGGTGTGGCGATGGCTTATCAAGATTTTCTTGTTGAAAACAGTGAAGGTTCTTTAAGAGTCTAATCCAACGATAAATAATTATGTCTGAAGTAAGGGTGAGATTCGCTCCCAGTCCAACTGGGTTTTTTCATATTGGTAGTGCTCGAACAGCATTATTCAACTGGCTGTACGCAAAACATACAGGCGGGAAGTTTATTTTACGGATCGAAGATACCGATAAAGAACGAAATACTGAAGAAGCATTGCAGGTTTTGTTAGAAGGTATGCGTTGGCTAGGGCTTGATTGGGACGAAGGTCCAGAAGCAGGTGGCGACTATGGTCCGTATTTCCAAAGTGAACGACAGTCAATCTACGATGATTATTTAAAGATCCTCAAAGACAAGGGGCGTACCTATGAAAAGGATGGTGCGCTTTGGTTTCGATTGGAAGGTGAACGCTATACCGAATACGATGAATTTCACAAAGCAGAAGTGGAAAAGGTGAAAAATGCAGCAGTGGTGATTGAAGATGCGATACGAGGTCGAGTCGAACGAGCCGAAGAGCGTGATTTTGTTATTGTCCGTTCCAATGGAGAGCCGGTCTTTCATTTTGTGAACGTGGTGGATGATATTGCCATGGGCATCACTCATGTGATTCGTGGTGAAGATCATTTGTCGAATACAAGTAAGCATGTAGAGTTGTTTAAGGCCTTAGGTGCAGAAGTGCCTGTATTTGCTCACATACCCTTGATTCTCAAGCAGTCAGGGCCAGGAAAAATGAGTAAGCGGGATGAAGGTGCTTTGATCGAAGAATACGAACAACGTTCGTTCATAGCAGATGCGGTACGCAATTATATCTGTTTGCTCGGTTGGAGTCCTAAAGATGATCAAGAAAAAATGTCGATTGAAACGATCATTGAGCGATTTGATTTTGCTGGAGTGAATAAGGGGAATGCTCGCTTTGATGAGACCAAACTATCCGCCTTGAATGCCGAATACATTCGAGAGTTAGCCATGGATGTCTTTGCCGAGAAAGCTTCATCGATTTTGAAAGCGAAGGGAATCAATTTAGGCTCAATCGAAGAATCCTATCTACTGAAAGTATTAGAGCTTTGCCAAGGTAAGATCAAATCAATGGATACCCTTTTTGATTATGTACATTATTTCTTCCAAGATGGTTATGATTTTGATGCCAAGGGGATGCAACGCATCCAAAAGGGCGTCGACCCTAAAGTCTTACTCGGGGAAATTATGTCGATATTTGAAAACGAAGCTGAGTACTCCAGTGAAACATTAGAGTCCTCGATTCAAGCAATCGCGGAAGCAAATGAACGAAAAATCTTCGCTTATTTTCCCGTGATTCGAATGGCCACTAGTGGCCTCACGGGTGGGCCTGATTTATTGCCGATGCTTTCGGTGATGGGTAGAGAAAGGGTGCTTCCTCGCTTGCAATCTTTTTTAGAAAAGCTCTAGTGGTAAGCATAATTTAAAAATAGTCTAATATGTCTGACGAATCTAATAAACCAGTCGATTTTATCCGCCAAATGATCCAAGGCAATATGGCGGAAGGATTGCATGAAGGGCGGGTGCACACACGCTTTCCTCCAGAGCCAAATGGTTATCTCCAAATCGGTCATGCTAAAGCTATTTGTTTGAATTTTGAAATCGCTAAGGAGTTTGGCGGGCTGTGTAACTTGCGTTTTGATGATACCAATCCTGAAAAAGAGAGCGATGAATTCGTAAAGGCGATTCAGGAAGATATTCGCTGGTTGGGCTATGAGTGGGATAAGTTATGTTTTGCTAGTGATTATTTTGAACAATTATATAATTGGGCGGTACAGTTGATTGAATCTGGTGATGCCTATGTGGATGAATCAGATCCTGAAACCATCCGATTGAATCGCGGAAGTTTAACAGAGCCTGGTAAGGCGTGTGCTTTTCGTGATCGTCCTGTGGAAGAGAGTATAGATTTATTTCAACGGATGCGAAAAGGTGAGTTCGAGGATGGAGCGATGGTGCTTCGTGCAAAAATTGATATGGCACACCCGAATATGAATATGCGGGACCCAGTGATGTATCGGATTAAGCGAATGACTCATCATAGGGTTGGCGATGCTTGGCCAATTTACCCTAGCTATGATTTTACCCATGGACAAAGTGACTCCTTGGAGACGATTACTCATTCCTTATGTTCTTTAGAATTTGAAGATCATCGTCCGCTGTATGATTGGTTTATTCAAAAGCTAGATATTTTCCCATCAAAGCAAACCGAATTCGCTCGGATGAATTTAACCTATTCAGTTTTGAGTAAGCGAAAGCTGCGTGAATTGGTGGAAGGCGACTTTGTTGAAGGCTGGAATGATCCTCGTATGCCAACCCTTGCAGGAATGCGACGTAGAGGTTACCCAGCAGAAGCGATTCGTAATTTTTGTAAAACGGCAGGTGTGACTAAAGTACCTTCAACGAGTGATATTGCACTCTTGGAACACTCGGTCCGCACAGTATTGAATCGTGAAGCACCGAGACGCATGGCGATTTTTGACCCACTAGAAATCGAACTGACCAATTGGGATGAGGCGGAAGTCAAACAGTTAGAAGGGGTGGTGAACCCAGAAGATGCTTCCCTAGGAATGCGAACGATTCCATTTGGTAAACAATTATGGATCGAGCAAAGTGATTTTCGTGAAGAGGCAAATCGTAAATTTTTCCGATTAAAAACAGGGGGGGAAGTTCGCTTGAGAAACGCCTACATTATTCGCTGTGATTCTGTAATTAAAGATGATTCAGGAAAGGTGATTAAATTACTCTGCCATGTTGATTTAGATACGCTTGGAAAAAATCCTGAGGATCGAAAAGTGAAGGGAGTGATTCATTGGTTGCACGCCGATTCAGCGATCGAGGCCAAAGTACGCAACTTAGGACGACTCTTTACTGAAGAGAAGCTAGAATCCGATTCCGAAAAACATTTTACGGATTACTTTAATCAAGAATCTTCGAGTGAGGTTTCAATCTATTGTGAGCCTAGTGTCCGTGATTTGAAATTTAGCGAAACCTGCCAATTTGAACGCATTGGTTATTTCTGCCGAGACAAGATGAAAGAAGATGAATTAGGTGAGCTCTATTTCAATCAAACGATCTCGCTTAAAGACTCTTTTAAAAGCCTCTAAGTTATTTAAGTAAATTAGGTTTTTTGCCTAACTGAAATATATTATTGCTTGCGAGCAGCTCGTTCGACCCGATCCGTAAAATCTTTCAAATTTCTATCAGATTCCAAACGTAGAGCTCTGTTGAGTAAGGGTAATGCTTCATCATATTTACGATTATCGACCAATGTTTGTGCATGGGCAACAAGTGCGGTTCTTTCGTATTTGCGAATCTTCTGAGCTTGTTCAAAGCGGGTCACGGCTTCGGCTAATTTGCCTTTCTGTGCGTAGTATTTAGCAAGTTCGATAATGGCTTCGCCATTGAGTAAATCACGTTCAATAATTTGGACTAAAAGGGAGGCCGCTAATTCATCTTGGCCGTTGCCGCGTGCGATTTTTGCTTCGTAGGTGAGTAATTCAAGATCATCACTTTCTTCGATAGCATTAGCAAAATCGGTTCGGATACGTTTGATGATCGTTTCTGCCTGTTGGTAATTCACAGTCAAGGTGAGTAACTGGGCTGATTTAATTAAGAGATCAAGATCTTGGTCTTGAGCTAAATCAGCAGCGAGTAGGTAAGCAATGAGAGCGAGGTCTGGCATCTCATTATTCATATAGATATCACCCAATAAGCTAAGGGTTTGAATATCTGCTCTACCTAAGCGTTCGACGATTTCCAAGTTGCGTGCCGCTTTAAGGCTTTCGTCTAGGCCGAGGTACGCATTACTTTGTAAAATCCAATAATCGACATTATCTGGGTCTTCAGAAATCAAGGTTTCAAAGATCGAGACAGCATCTGCATAGCGTTCCATTTCTAATAGACAGCGAGCGAGCCCTAGTTTCCAGTCAACGGTATCCGGTTGCATGAGGATGGCTTGGCGGTATGCGGCTTCTGATGGGTAATAGTTTTCTTGAGTTAAGTAACTGTATGCGAGTAGGCCATAAGCACGTCCATCAACATCACCAAGCTCCATAGAACTAGAAATTGAGCCTATAGCTGACTCAAAATCACCTTTTTGAATATGAACAAAGCCAAGGTTTTTGTAAGCTCTGCGAAAGGATGGGTATTTTTCAATAGCCTGATTATAAAACTTTTCAGCTTCTTCTAAATTGCTTTCTTGGAAATACAAGTTGGCGAGTATAAAGTCAAATGCAGCACTACGGTCGGCTTTTATGTCTTCGGATAGTTGAACGATGGCCTTTTGAGGATTTGCCTTGATCACTTTAATTAAGGTTCGAAGAGTGCCTTTTTCTTCTTCACTTATGGGCGGTTCAAAGCCAGCAAGAGTCCCATAGCTGGCCGTAAATTCTTTCTGAAATTGAGGGTCATTCCATAACTCAGCCATTGGATTACCTTTCTTAGATTGTCCAATAAGTGGTAAAAATGTAAGTGTACAGATAAGTGTAATTAGGATCTGTTTCATGATGTTATTTTGCTAGAGTGTGTTAAATTTTTTATTGTAAAGTGTAGGGTATTTTGACGCGAACTCGGGTTCTCACTTTTCTTCCGTCTTTTTCTCCGGGAGTAAAACGCCAGTTGCGAATAGCATCAACAGTGGGTGCTTCGAATACTGAATGGCTAGAGTCTTTTATGATTACAGATTCAACTTCACCATTTTGGTCGACAATGAATTCGGCTAAGACAAAGCCTTCTATACTGCTCGCTTTAGCTTTTGAAGGATAACGAGGCGGAAGCTGCCGTCTGGCTTGTGGTTTTTTCTCTAGATCATTGATATCAAAGATATCCATTCCTAGATTGGTCTTTCTGGCATCAAAAGTGGGTAGGGCAAAGTCACCGGATAAAGCACCGCCTGTACCAGGTTCTAGAGCCATATCAAGTTGTTCTAAGGAAATGGGTGGAGGGGATGAATCTAATTCAGGCGGAGGTTCTTCCTCTTCAGGTTCAGGAGGCGGAGGTGGATCCTCAGGCGGCGGTGGAGGTGGAGGGGGCGATACTTCGTAGGTTTCGATTGATTCAGCAGATTTTTCGTAACTGTTAAAAATCTGAGTCAATGGAATGGCTAAAAAGATTAAGAAGCTGACAGCAATGCCAATGATAATACTATTGTTTTTATTATCTTTGGGTTCTTTGAGCGATTTAAATGTCTTAGCCATTGAGGTAGATTTTTAAAAGGAATGGGCTGACGCTTATTGTTTAGTTGAGAAATTTATTTTTTTTGCACCGGCGAGTTTAGCTTCTCCATAGACGCGGGCAAAAGTACCATGGTTCGCACCCTCATCAGATTGAATAATGACTGGTAGGTCTTCGTTGAGCAGTAGTCGCTTAACGATAGCTCCGACACCATTGATGCCAATGTCACGGCCGCCATAGATTACTTTGTTCTCTTTAGTGACAGCGATTAAAATACTATTCTTTTCTAATTGCACTGAAGCGGCTGCTTCAGGCTTATTAACCTCAACACCGGTTTCTTCGACAAATACAGTAGTCACGATGAAGAAGATCAAAAGAATGAATACCATATCAATCATGGGGGATAGGTTGATTTCTACATCATCGCGGTCGGTTGAATTGAGTTTTCTTCGTAGCATAATGATTAATGGTGTTGGAGATAGTCTGAAAAATTATTTGAGATCTAGGGTGGTTAAGGAGTGAGACTCTAAGCGGAGTATTGCTGATTTTATACTGCTCTTTTGTCTGCGAATTACGAGGACAAGAAATAAGCCTGGTAAGGCGATGAAGAGTCCGGTTTGGGTGGTGATCAGTGCTTCAGAAATACCAGCAGCAACCATATCAACCGTTTCGGAGCCTCCGCCTGCAGAAATTGCGGAGAATGTACCTAACATGCCAATAACGGTGCCTAAGAGTCCCATAAGCGGGGCCGAGGCCACTAATGTATTTAAAAAAATCAACTGTCTGTCGATTTTATGAAGGATGGTTTGCTCGATTTCTTCAAAGCGACTTCTAAGTTGTTTAGATGAGCTGACGTTTTCTTGAGTGTAGCGAATGATTTCTTTGGCTTGTTTGGGTGCCTGCTCAGGATTAGTGATCCAAGATTGTAGATTTTGATTAGGGTCTAAGCCTTGGTTGTAAGCCTTGAGAAAAAGAAGCATTTCAAAGCCTGTTGTGTATATCAAAACAGCGAGCAAGCATAATGGAATCATGACCCAGCCGCCACTACCCCATATTCTGAAAATTTCTGTTATTATAAGAACCATTAATTTAGGTTTTATTAGGAATCTGATTTTTTGATACCAGTAATTCCATTGAGAAAGCTTACGGAAATCTGCTCAAGGTCGCCAATTTTCTGTTTAGCCATTCGAGAGAGTAAACCGTGCAAAATAAGTGATGGTATGGCTACGACCAATCCGAGTTCTGTGGTGACAAGTGCTTCCGAAATACCTGAGGAAAGACTTTTTGCATCACCGGTACCAAAAATGGTGATTAAGGTGAATGTTTTGATCATACCAGTAACCGTTCCTAAAAGCCCTAAGAGTGGAGCAGCGGCCGCAGTTAAGGCCATAAAAGGAAGAAAACGTTCGAGTCCAGGCTGTGCGGAAAGAATTTTCTCGTAGAGAATTTCTTCAAGGTTTGCACGTTTAGTGGAATGGTTGTCAATGGCCGTTATCAGTAAATCTCCGCCTGCACCCTCAATTCCAGATGCGACAGTTTTCGCTTCGCTGGTATTCCCATTTTCAATGGATTGAATGACCTTTTGTACTGAGTCGCTAGAGGGTGTTTTGAAACCAGTGATCACGTAGGCTTTGTAGCCGCCAATGATTAGGCAAGCGATACCTAGGGCAATAATTACAGAACCTACGCTACCACCTTTAGCTAAGTGTTCGAAGAACGTGTCGTTCCCTTCTTCAATTTTTAGTGCCTTACCTAGAGTGATATCGATGGGAATTGTGCCTTCTCCATTTTCAATAAAGTTGATTAAGCCTTTTTCATAATTGCCTCCAGGAAATGCAATAGCGGCTTCAGCAGCATTTAAACGAGTAACGGCAATGCCTTGTATACTGGAATCTTTCGAGTTGAAATAGACCGATGGGCCATAGGCGGAAAATTTACCTTCGATAATATCACCGCTTGGGATTAAGGCTAAACCTTCATAAGTGTAGCCTCCGACTAATTTATCCAGACGATTGAGAGCGACTGAGATAACATCGAGTTGTTTTTGGAATCGTTCGGCTTGGTTGGCATCTGAATCATCTAAGATGAGACGTGCTTCTTGAATCGATTCTTTGTAAAGCTGCGTTTCGCTGAAATCAATTCGTGTCTCAAAGGTGCGGACAAATTCATCTAATAAGCTCGCTGCATAATCGTTTTGTTCTTTAAGAGCTTTAACTTGATCGCGTAGGCGATTTAAGCCCATATCGTTGTTGTCTCTGAGCCTGAGTAGTCGATCGACTTTGTTTTGTTTTTGTCGAACTTCACCTTCTAGTTCAGCAACATTGTTAATTAGAGGTACCTTAGTTTTTGCAATATCAGTTCGTAATTCTGCCAGTTCATCAAGTGATTGGGTTAAATCGGCTGTTGCTTTTTCGGATGCTGAACTGAGGGTTTTTGCTCCGATTAATGAGTGATTTAAACTACCAAGAAGAATGGTTAGTAAAATTAAAGTTTTAGAGAGATGCATAATGATTTTACTGTTTAAAGGGTTTTAATTTGAGCGGGAGCATTGATGAATTGGATTTCTCCGGTGCCTTGATAGATTTCAACAAGTTGTTGGATGTCTGATCCTATCCCTTCGACAACAGGCCATTCCCAGCCGTTTGATGTTGGAATACCCACACCAGCATATTTACCTGAGTCATCGACGTAATATGCACTGGCTAAGCCTATGTAAAGAGTGGTGACTTGTACCATTTTGCCTGCTTCAAATTCCCTTGCTTCACTGGTTGAGGTAATGGTCCCATTAAATTTATCAGTTTGGCTGAGTATCCCAACTATATTTTGCACACGTTGTCCTAGTGATAAATCAGTCTTGTTAGGATCATCGGGTAAGCGACGAATTAACGGCCTAATTTTTTGGATGAGTGGTTCGGGTAAGGACGGGATAATCGCTTTAAGTTGTATCTCTAAAGAACCAATGGAAGAGGAAACAACCTTTGCTGCAGCTTTTAGAGATTCTTTTTCAGCGGCAAGGGTAGAACGCTCTTCATCAGAGGCACTGGCAGATTCTTTTAAATCGTCTAATTCAGAATTGAGTCTTTCTACTTCTGAGGAGAGCAAGGCATAGGTTTTTTCAAGTAGCCCTTTTTCAATATCCCATTCAGATTTTTCCTTGGAAATTATTTGTTCGGTTTCAACCCATTGCTCTATGGTGGTGCGAGTTTCATCAATAAGCTTTTCGCCGAATAGACTCATCTTAAATGTAGATAATATGAGTAGTGTACTAAAGATTGGTATATGTAGTAGATTCATAGTTTTATTGTGCAATTTTATGAGTATTAAACATTTTAATGCGACACTATTTCTTGAAATTTTTTGATTATTTTTCGAAAAATTGAAATAAATGAAACAATTTAATGCAATTTTTACAGTTCGTTATAAAAAAGGATCTTAAAATGGCCGTCTGGGTATTCGGCGATGGCACTTAAAGATTCAACCCAATCTCCAGAATTCAAATAATGGATATTTTCTAAATGCTTATCGATAGCGGTGTGAATATGTCCACAGATAATACCTGTGCAGTTCGCATTTTTTGCCGCTTGAATTAATTTAGCTTCTAAATTATCCGAAGAGCCTACGATTGATTTAACTTTTGCTTTGGCTACTTTACTGATTGAAAAATACTTTTTACCTCTCCAAACCCGGTATTTATTATAAATTGCGTTTACACCCATCATGAATTGATAAGCGATATCGCCTAATACCGCTAACCATTTATGTTTCTGGGCTACCGTATCAAAGGCATCGCCGTGCGTGACTAAATAATTCCCATGAACATTTTCATGAATATGTTCGGGGATCATGTTTAATTTATCGATAGGGAAGTCTAAAACTTCATCGAGCATTTCATCATGGTTGCCCCTTAAAAAAATAACTTCAATGGAAGGATCTTCCATATAGCTCACTAATTTATTCAGTACTTTAGAATGGCTTTCGAGCCAGCCGCCTTTGCGTTTTAAACTCCAGCCATCAATGATGTCACCATTCAGGATGAGTTTTTGAAAACTACAGTGTTCCAAGAAATCTAGGACCTCGTTTGCCTTACAGTATTTAGTTCCAAGATGGATATCTGAAAGAATAAGGGTTTTAAGCTGTAATGAAAAATTTTGCACTGATGGAACTATAACACAGAAAAATGCTTAATAATTCAATAATAAACCAATGCCACAAGGTAGCATTTTTGTGACATAGTTTTAAACAAGTGTTTAATGAGTTTTTAAAATTGATCTGAGTGCTTGAAATCACCCCAACGCCATTTTACGGTGCGCTTTAGTGGGATTTGCATGCCGTTCGTATCCTGGAGCCAAGCATAAAGAGCTTCAGTCATGGCGACAATTTTCTTTTGGTGCTGACTGGCTTGAATGAGATTATAAAGTTCATTTGGGTCGTTCTTTAAATCATAGAATTCATTGCGATCCCATATTCCGTGATAGCGAATTAATTTATATTGGGCATCTCTGACGCCAAAAGTAGTGGGAGTCATAGGATAATCATATTCCCAATAGTATTCATAAAAGACCGTATCGCGTAATTGGTAGACTTCTTCGGTGTTGAAAGTGGGTTTGATCGATTGTCCAACATAATACTCAGGGATTTCTGCCTGTGCATAATCTAAAATAGTTGGAGCGATATCCGTATTAAGGATTAAGGATTGATTCACTTGCCCTGGTTTAATTGCAGATGGGTAATAAAACAATAAGGGAACACGAGTGGACTCTTCATAAAAGTGACGTTTGTCAATGAGGCCATGCTCACCCCAAGAAAATCCATTGTCACCCATATAGATAAATAAGCTGTCATCGGATTGATCCGCTGATTCTAAGTACTCTAACATCGCACCAATGCTGTCATCCACTCCCAATAAAGTCTCGCAGTAATCAGTGACTTGTTCATGAAGGTCGATCGATTGATGGTACATGTAATCAACTCCGTGCCAGCTGATACGCTGTTCTTTAACCCACTCGGGCCAGTTGAGCCTTTTGTATTCGCCATTCTTTGTCTGCTCATAGGAGGCGGGGAGCTTGATCTTTTTACCGTCGTACAATCCTTCGTGGCGTTTTGCGGGAAGGAACGATGAATGCACGGATTTATGTGATAGATAAACAAAGCAGGGCTGGTCTGGATCTTGTTGCTCGAGCCATTCAATGGCGTGTTGAGTGAGCAAGTCAGTTGTATAAACATCCTTAGGGTAGGTGATTTCTCTGCCGTTGATATTGAGGGTAGGTCCGTAATAGACACCTTGTCCTTTGAAGCTTTCCCAATGATCAAATCCTGGCTGGGGTTCATTGCTATGATCACCCATATGCCATTTGCCAAAAAAGGCGGTTTTGTAACCGGCATCTTGCAAGTGTTTTGGGAAGTAAGTATGGATACCTGGGTTTGAGGCTTGGTTATCTACAATGGTATGCTGGTGGGTGTAAAGCCCGGTTAAGATAGTGGCACGACTTGGAGAACATAGCGATGTGGTGACAAAGGCTTCAGCACAATGGGAACCTTCTCTCGCCAGGCGATCCATATTTGGAGTTTCCAGCCACTCCACAGCGTCCATAAATCCCATATAGTCATAACGATGGTCATCGCTGAGGAGAAAGATAATTCTATTGGGGCGTTCCGCTTTAGTTTGCTTATGCTTGTTAGCATATAAGCCTTGGGCAAAGAGCATTAAGGCAAGAAGGGTAAAGCTTTTTAGGATGCAGTTAAAAAAGTGTGTTTTTTTCATTTTCTTTTAAGGGAATTATCTTTCTAATAAATGGTAATTTATGAAATTCTTTCTCTTTATCTTCTTTTTGGCAAGCATTGTGTGCATGAAAGTGCAAGCAAATGAGTCCCCCAATTTTATTTTCATTTTAACCGATGACCAAGGATGGACTTCCTTGTCTTCAGCAATTGATCCAGATTTTCCAAATGCGAAGAGTGATTACCATATTACGCCTAATATGGACGCACTTTTAAAAATGGGTGTATCCTTTACTAATGGTTATGCAGCGGCC
>JAQWIW010000032.1 GCA_029248665.1 Opitutia bacterium
AGTATTAAGGCGGGGATGGCGTTTTTGGATTGGCCTTTGTCGAATGGGTCGATCAATCCTGAGGGCTGGTTGACGGAGTCGGATAAGTTTGCCGAGCATAGTCATCGTTTGCTGGGGATGCAGATTGGGCTGATTTCTATGGGCTTGGTGCTTTGGACATTTTTGCGGGAATCTCGTGCTTGGGTACGGAGGATGGCTTGGGTTTTATTGGCTTTGGTGGTCTTTCAAGGTTTGCTTGGGGGTGCTCGGGTTGTCTTTGATCAGTTGAATACTTTGGCGGAGAGCAATTTAGTCGCTCAGTTATTTTTGGTGGCCCATGCTTGTGGAGCGATGTTGGTGCTGTCTTTGTTGGTGGCGATTACCTTTGCTTGTTCGAAGCGTTGGATGGCACAGGGCTACAATTTACCAGAGGATTCAGAGCGTGATTCGCTGAAGCGTTTGGCTTGGGTGGCTTATCTGGCGACTTTTGTTCAAATTTTCATGGGTGCGGTGATGCGTCATGCGGATGCGGGCTTGGCGATTGCTCGTTTTCCTTTGGCCAATGATTCAAGCTTGATTCCTGCTTATTGGAATTTTGCGGTTTCGATTCATTTCGCTCACCGTGTGGGGGCTTTGATTTTGACGGTGCTGTTGGTTTATTTTGTTTGGCGTTTGTTGAAATACCGAGCAATCGACAGAATTTTCTTTCGCTTTCCGATTTTGATTTCGGTGATTTTATCGCTTCAGATTTATTTGGGGGCTTTGACGATTTGGACGGTGAAGAATCCATATTCGGCTACAATGCATCACTTGGTGGGTGCCTTTCTGCTTGCGACTGTTTGGGGGATCACTTTTATTTTGTCTCGCAGTCGGGTGTCTGAGTAAAGTGTATGTAGACCTTGGCTATAATGAACTGTTTGAATGGGAACTTTTAATAATTTTTATCAATTAACGAAACCGAGGTTGAGTATGCTTTCGGTGTTTTCGGCCTTGATTGCTTATGGGATCGCCCCGAAGACTTATTTGGTGACAACTGACTTGGGGGGGTTGATTTATGCCTTAGCCATTGCGGTGGGGATTGCTCTATGTGCTGGGGGTGCGGCGGTTTTAAATCAATGGCTGGAATATCCTTTGGATGATTTGATGCAACGCACGAAGGATCGCCCGATTCCGGCTCAACGGGTATCTCCTCTTCATGCTTTGATTTTTGGTTTAGCCTTATCTGCTTTGGGGCTGGGCTTACTTTTATCGGTGAGCTCGGTGCTGACTTTTGTTTTGGCTTTGCTTACTTTGGTGACTTATTTGCTGATTTATACGCCTTTGAAGAGGGTCAGCCCGATCAATACGATTGTGGGTGCGATTCCTGGGGCTTTACCGCCTTTGATTGGCTGGGCGGCGGCAGAGGGTACGATTTCTACGATGGGTTGGTTGATCTTTGCCATCCTCTTTTTTTGGCAGATGCCTCACTTTTATGCTTTGGCTTGGATGTACAAGGAGGATTATGCGACGGCGGGCTTTCAGATGCTTCCGGTGAAGGATCCTGATGGATTTTTGGTGGCCCAACGGAGTATTATTTATACGGTGTTTTTGGCGATTGCGACTTTGCTGGTGGCGGCTTGGGGCTTTGCTTCTTGGGTGTATTTGGTGGTGGTGATTGCTTTGAATTTGTATCTTGGAGTGCGGGCCTATTGTTTTCTCGCTCCTGAGAATAAAATGGTCAATGCACAGAAATTGTTCATCGCTTCGATTCTCTACTTACCGATTCTTTTAATCCTTTTATTGCTGGATATTTCTTTCTTATAAGCCTAGTGTTTGCCTTATGACTTTTACTGAAGCACTTCCTACGATCAATGCGTGTTTGAATGGCACGGCGACTGTTTTATTAACCTTGGGCTTTATTTTTATCAAATCGGGAAAAATCCTGCCCCATCGTGTGAGCATGGTATCGGCGTTTTTGGTGTCGGTGATTTTCCTAGCCTTCTATCTTTTGCATAAATATTTGGTGCAGGGGGTACACACTCCGTTTGCAGGTGAAGGGTTTTGGCGATCCTTTTATTACGGGATGTTGATTTCACATATTATTTTGGCGATTGTGATCGTGCCTTTGATTTTGAAGACTTTGAGCTTGGCGATTTCGGGCAAATATGAGGAACATAAGGCGTGGGCTCGTTGGACCTTTCCGATTTGGTATTATGTATCGGTAACGGGGGTATTGGTTTATTGCTTCCTTTATCAGTGGTTTTAGTAATTTTTTCCATTCTTTTGCCAATTTTTTACAAGATTAGCTTGTAACGATAAAATACTCCCTTTTATTGCAAGTCTACGAAATGATTTTCATCACTTCGTCCATTTATTGATATAATGAACAGACTTAAGGTATTTAGTGTATGGTTTATGAGTTTACTCTCACTGCTTTTAATCAGTGGTTGTGATCTTAATACGCGTATGTCGACTTTCACGGCAAAGGGCCCTGTTGCAGAAACACAGTTGAATCTCTTCATGCTTACGGTATGGGTGACGGGATTTATTTTCTTAGCAGTTGGCGGTGTTTATGTCTATGTGGTGATCCGCTTTAGAGATAAAAAAGATGGAAATGAGAGCATTCCGAGTCAGGGTCATGGTAACCCGCTTGTCGAGATGGGTCTGATTGGTGTTTCGATTTTATTATTGGTGATTATTGCGGTGCCAACACTTCAAGGTATTTGGTACACGCATGATGTGCCGGATGATGAGAGCTCTTTACTTGGTAGCTGGTACACTAATGGTGATTTATCTGAAGCGGATGCAAAGGAGCCTTTTATTATTCGTGCGATTGGTTATCGATGGTGGTGGGAATTTGAATATCCTCAGTTGGGCATTTCAACTGCTAATGAAATGGTGATCCCTGCGGGACGTCCGATTCATATTGAGTTGCGTTCTGTGGATGTGATTCACTCATTTTGGTTGCCGAAGATTGCGGGTAAGGTGGATTTAATCCCTGGACGTGCGAATTCTATGTGGATTCAGGCGGGAGATACCATTGATGCATGGGCGAAGAAGGCGGAGTTCGAAGGAACGGATAACGAAAGACTGTTGGCTTATGAACAGTATTTGGAGGATGAAATTTACGATTACTATTATGGGCAGTGTGCGGAGTATTGTGGAGATTCTCATGCTCGTATGTTGTTCAGAGCTCATGTGGTTAAGGATGAGGATTTTTATGCTTGGGTGAATCGTATGGATGCGGGTCACGCTGAGGCTCCTGAGGGAATGACTTGGGACGATTGGTATGCAAGTTATGACGAAACTCCTGAGGAATTGACGGGTGATGTCCATGAGGGCTTAAAATTATTTATGGGTCGTGCGAAATGTGCTACTTGCCATGCGGTCAAAGGGAACCCTCGTGCGGTGGGTGTTGCGGGTCCAAATCTGACCTATCTGGCTGAGCGTCACTCAATTGCTGCGGGTTGGTTGAATCACCGAAATGATGACAACTCCGTTGACAGTGAAGCCCAATTGAATAATTTCATAAAGTGGATTAAGGATACTGATGAGGTCAAACCGGGCAATCTTATGTGGAAGGCCAAGGGTGCGGGAATCGGAGAACTTGACCCACTTTTAAACGATGAGGAGATAAGGAAAATCAGTCTTTATTTACAAAGTTTACAATAATTTCATTCCATGAGTACGACACACACAACCGAAGTAATTAATCCAAGTGTTCATAATGACTTGGCTGACTTAAAACCTGAGATAAGCGACTTGGGCTTACGACGCCCGGATCATTCAAAAAATGTCATCATCGATTGGATGACGACGGTGGATCATAAAAAGATCGGCTTGATGTATGGAGCGATGGCACTCTTCTTCCTTTTAGTGGGAGGATTTGAGGCACTTGTCATTCGTACACAGTTGATGGTTCCAGAAAATGATCTGATTTCGGCCCAGAGATACAATCAGTTGTTTACGATGCATGGTACGACGATGATTTTCTTGGCGATTATGCCTTTGAATGCGGCTTTCTTTAATTTCTTGGTGCCTTTGCAGATTGGTGCTCGAGATGTGGCCTTCCCGAGAATCAATGCTTTCAGCTTATGGGCTTTTGTTGCGGGTGCTTTGGTGATTAATTTCGGTTGGCTCTTACAGGCTTTGGAAATGTTTGGCTTGTTCACGGCATCGGGTGCTACGGCAGGGATGAATGATTTTGTTCCAGCGATGGGCTGGTTTGGTTATGCCCCGATTACCAGTACTGAGTTTACGGGTGCAGGTACGGATTTTTGGATTATGGGGCTACAGATTTTAGGTGTGGCTTCTCTCTCTGCTTCTTTGAATTTTATTGTCACGATTATCAATATGCGTGCTCCGGGGATGAAGATGATGCGTCTGCCTGTCTTTACTTGGATGACTTTGATCGTGTCTTTGTTGATCATTTTCGCTTTCCCTGCGATTACAGTGGCTTTGATCCAGTTGATGTTTGACCGAGTATTTGGCACGAACTTCTTCTCAGTAGGAGGTGGTGGTCAGCCGATTTTATGGCAGCATTTGTTTTGGATTTTTGGTCACCCTGAAGTTTATATCTTGGTTTTGCCTGCCATGGGTATTGTTTCCGAGGTGCTTCCTACTTTCGCTAGAAAACCGCTTTTCGGATATGCGATTGTTGTCTTCTCTGGTGCGGTGATCGGTTTCTTAGGATTCGCAGTTTGGTCGCACCATATGTTCACAACGGGCTTGGGTAAGATTGCTACGGCAGCCTTCTCTCTTTTGACGATGGCGATTGCGGTACCGACTGGAGTGAAGATTTTTAACTGGGTGGGTACACTTTGGGGCGGACAAATTCGTTTCCATGCACCGATGATTTTTGCGATTGGCTTTGTCTGGATGTTTATGATGGGTGGTTTCTCTGGAATCATGCACTCATCTGCTCCTGCGGATGCACAACAACAAGATAGTTACTTTGTTATCGCCCACTTCCACTATGTGGCGATTGGCGGTATTTTGTTAGCGATCGTTTCTGGAATCTATTACTGGCTTCCGAAGATGATTGGTAAGATGTGGCAAGGTAACCTGAATATTTGGGTGGGTATCTTTACTGTGGTTGGCCTGAACATTACTTTCTTCCCGATGCACTTCTTGGGTCTCTTGGGACAACCTCGAAGAACGCACACCTACCTGTCGGGCTTTGGTTGGGAGAGTTATAATATGGTGTGTACGATTGGTTCTTATATTTTGGCTTTTGGAGTATTGTTGTTGGTGGTGGATATTGTTCGCTGTTTCCGCTCGAAACAATTAGCGGGCAACGATCCTTGGGATGCACGTACTCTTGAGTGGGCAACGAGCTCACCGCCAAAGGTCTACAATTTTGCCGCGACCCCTATCGTGAATGCACGAGACGGATTCTGGGCAGACAAATATGGTCCTGAGAATCGTAAGCTTGGTGAAGTGGATGAGAGTCATGGTATTCACATGCCGAGTCAGTCATGGATGCCGATGATTGCTTCAGCGGGATTCATTCCTTTGGGACTGGGTTTATCTTTGATGCAAGCGGGTGTTCCTTTTATGGGTTATGTAGCGATTTTAGGGCTTGTCATTATCGCTTTAGGAATTTCATTATGGGCGCTTGAAGGACCGGGTGGCTATCACTTACATCCTAAAAAAGAATCTAATTAATTTTTTGATTTAACAAAAATTTATGAGTCAAACTGAATCCCATGACGACGGTCACCACGGCTTGATGGTGAAAAATAAGAAACTGTTAATGTGGCTTTTCCTTGGATCTGACTGCATGTTTTTCGGTACGCTGATTTCTACTCATTTAATTTATCGCAAGCTGCATCCTGAGGAATTTGATCCTACGCAGTTATTCAGCTTGGAGTTAACCTCTTTCTCGACCTTCATTCTTTTGATGAGTTCGTTCTTGATGGCTTTGGCGGTCTCGGCGATGCACAAGGGAGAAATGAAGAGTTTCCGCAGAAATGTGATTGGAGTGATTTTCTTCGGCTTGATCTTCCTTGGCTGTCAGGTCTATGAGTTTGCACATTTCATGCACGAGGGTCTGAACTTGGATACGGGCACCTTTGGCTCTACCTTTTATTTGATGACGGGTACGCATGGTGTTCACGTGGCAGTGGGTGTATTTTGGTTAATCTCGATGCTGTTTTATTCACAAAGTGGCAAAATGGAGGCTCACAAAAGTGCGATCGATGTGGAAGCGGCGGGCTTATACTGGCACTTTGTTGATATTGTCTGGATCGTAATCTTTACAGTTGTTTATCTTATCGAATTTATCGCTTAATTTATTAAAACTATGTCTGATACTGAACACATGTCTGAACTGGATGTATTAAAAACAGAGAATGATCGCTATTATGCTTTTGTGAATTTGGCGTTGATCCTTGCTGCTGTGACTGGAATAGAACTTGTTTTGGTCTACCTGCCCTTTCCTAGTACCTTGATTTTTACGGTATTGATATCCTTGTCTCTGTTTAAGTTTATTGGAGTGATTGCCTGGTTCATGCACTTAATTTACGATAAGCTTATTCTGACAATGGCTTTTGGTACGGGTATGGTCATTGCATTTGGCACTTATACGGCCTTGCTCTTTTTATTGAGTGGCGAAATGGTGGCTCCACAGGAAATCCCTGGGCGATAGAGCTTTGCTTCATTTTTAAAGGACTCCTTTTATTGACTAGTTTAAGGAGAGTATTGCTTTTACAACAATTCCCATATACTAGGAAATTATGCAGCTTCATTGGCATACTGAACCTTTCCTTTTATTATCGATTCTATCGGTGGGTTGGGTGTATGCAATTGCCTCGGGGCCTTTGCGTTCAAAAATTGCCCCCCAGGAAGCTTTTCCACTTGGGGCTTCAATACGTTTTTATTTGGGACTGATTATCATCTATTTAGCGGTGGGTTCTCCTTTGGATACGATTGCTGAACTTTTCTTATTCAGTGCCCATATGACGCAACATATGCTCTTAATTTACATCGCACCGACCTTGCTCATTTATGGAATGCCCGCTTGGTTAATCGACGCTTTTATCAAGCGTACCAAACTAGGCTCCTTACTCAAATTTTTGACGAATCCAGCTTGCGGGGGACTTTTATTCACCTTTGGATTCACCCTTTGGCATATCCCTACTCTTTATGAGGCGGCACTGATTGATAAACGAATTCACATTCTTGAACATTTTACGATGTTTAGCTTGGGAATGTTAATGCTATGGCCTTTGATGACTCTATCACAGTTGGTGCCGAGACGGAGCTTTCCCATTCGCTTAATAACCATTTTTCTGCTGATGGTTGGACAGTTGCCAGTGTTTGCATTCCTAACCTTTGCCGGAGAAGCCATTTACCCAACCTATGCATGGGCACCAAGAATTATTGACCTTGACCCGCTAAATGATCAGATTCTTGGCGGTATTATTATGAAGGTTATCAATATGGCATTTTCTTTAACTCTTTTGGGGCTTTGTTTCTATTATTGGGCGAAAAAGGAGGAAGGTGAATTGGCCGAAGGAAATACTTTATGACTTGGGAAATTTACTTTGTTTTCGGCCTCCTTGGCTTATCAATTTACAGTTTTATCCATGAGCAAATTAGCCCTGATTTAACTGCACTTATGGTATTGGGCATACTGATATTTGTCAGTATGATCACTGGAGTGAACACGCTTCCTAGTTTGGAGGCTACTTTAGGAGTTTTTGCTCACCCTGCCCCGATTACGATTGCCGGTATGTTTATCGTGAGCACGGCTCTTGAGAAAACGGGTGTCATTGAAAGTATTACTCAACACTTGGGTAGACTTTCAAAATTATCGTACAAACGATTTCTCTTTGTCATGATATTGGGTGTAGCAGCTGCATCGGCATTCGTGAATAACACACCGGTGGTGATTGTTTTAATGCCGGTGATTTTGACTTTGGCTAAGAGCATGAATATTGCTTCGTCTAAATTGTTAATTCCACTTTCTTATGCATCCATTTTAGGAGGTACCTGTACCTTGATCGGCACGAGTACTAATCTGCTTGCGAGCGGTATTTTAACGGAATCAGGCTACGAGCCGATTGGCATGTTTGAATTGGCCTCGATTGGCCTTCCTCTTGTCTTTGCCGGAACAATTTTCCTGGTGTTGTTTGGCAATCGCTTGCTACCACATCGTGAAACTTTGACCGCTATTCTTTCTGAAGATGAGCGAAAAGAATTTATGACGGAGGTGTTTGTGCGACCTAATTCGGATTTCATCGGCTCGAATGCGAATGACTCAGGCTTGGCCAAACATCGTAGTATCCGATTAATTGAAATCATCCGTAGTGGGGTTGTTTTAAAAGGTAAGTTAAATGAAATCGAGCTTCGTGAAGGAGATCGCTTATTGCTGGCCTGCCGGCCGACTCAAGTTGATGGCAATGCGAACTCATTTCAGCTACCTGAAGAATTCGAAAATAGCCTGGGCATCATCTCAAGTAATGAGGGACTGGTCATTGAAGGTATCGTTGCACCGCATGCACAGTTTATTGGTAAAACACTGGAAGAGGTTAATTTTCGTCAGCAGTTCCGTATGGTGCTGATGGCGATTCACCGCAAGGGGGTCAATCTCAGAGACAGCTTAAATGAACTGCGTCTTCAAGAAGGTGACACTCTGCTTCTGATGGGCTCTATGGATGCGGTTGAGAATTTAGAGTCGAGTGACCAAATCATCATCCTTGATCGGGTACACAAACAAACAAAGCCACCGAGTCTTTTCAAACAGTCTGTGGCTGTGCTGACCATATTGGGTATCGTTTTTTTGGCTTCATTTAATGTGATTCCTATTGTGGCGGCAGTGATTTTTGGCGTGAGTGTCTTGCTGATCTCAAGATGTTTAGAGCCGAGCGAGGCCTACCAATCTGTGCATTGGCCGATCCTTGCGATTATTTTTGGCATGTTGGCTTTGGGGCAAGCAATGACCTCTACGGGGGCGAGCAACTTAATTGCAGAAGGAATCGCCAACTGCGTCTTCACTTTCGCACCGATTGATTTACAACCGATTATATTACTTGCGGTGGTTTATTTAATCACCTCTGCTTTTACCGAGTTTTTATCGAACAATGCAGCAGTTGCCTTGATGATTCCAATTGCCATTAGCTTGGCGATTAATCTTGGACTAGATCCTAGACCTTTTGTCATAGCAACTTGTATCGCATCCTCTGCGAGCTTTGCTACTCCGATTGGATATCAAACCAATACCTATGTTTATGGTGCAGGTGGTTATCGCTTTACCGATTTCACAAAAATCGGACTGCCTCTGAATGCGATTTGCTTTGTTATTGCAACGATTTTCATTCCCATGATTTGGGAATTTTAAGTCGCAGTGATTAATTCGAAATTCAACGAGCGATTAGATGTAGTACATCTTGCTATCGTTTTTCTCGATAATGGATTCGAGCGTGATATCACTTAAATAGTCGACCAGCTTTACACGTACGCCATCCCATACTTCGGATACTTTAGCACCAGATTCACCGACTGAATCATAAGAAGCTTTGAGCAATTCAGCATCTACGGCTTCAACAATGGCAAATAGGGTGATTTGTTCAGGGCTTTTTGCTAAGGCGTAGCCTCCTTGCTTACCTCGTTTACTGCTGATCAATCCGCTTGTGCGTAACTCATTGAGAATCTGTACCAAATAATTTGAAGGGATGGACTCAGCTTGGGCAAGGAGATCAATATGCACCAAAGAACCGACCCCTTGGTGACGGCCTAATTGGGCTAATACTCGACAAGCATACTCTAATTTTCGGGAAATTTTCACAATTTATGGGTTAATAACTATAGCCACGAGTAAAAGCTTTCTTAAAATGATGTAAACTCCTTTCAATGAGAAAAATAAATCATAAAAAAAGACGAAAAAAGGTGAAATTTTTGTAGCCATACAGGCAAAATATAGGTTTTATTTTTCCCTAATGTCAGACGAAAAAAACTTAGACTCACAAAACCCAGATATTAAATCTGAAAACACAAATAAAGACGTTTACGATTCTTCAAAAATTGAAAAATTAGAAGGTCTCGAAGGGGTTAGAAAAAGACCCGATATGTACATTGGAGACACTAATGAACGAGGACTCCATCACTGTGTTTTTGAAATTGTCGACAACTCGATTGACGAAGCTTTAGCCGGTCATTGTTCTAAGATTACTGTAAGTATCCACAACGATGGTTCTTGCTCAATCGAAGATGATGGTCGTGGTATCCCGGTTGATATACATCCAAAGTATAATATCCCTGCCTTGGAATTAGTTATGACTAACTTGCATGCGGGCGGTAAATTTGGCAAAGGAGCGTATCAAGTCTCTGGCGGTTTACACGGAGTGGGTGCTAAATGTGTGAATGCTGTGTCCGAATGGTTTGAAGTTGAGGTTAAACGAGACAGCAAAGTACATAAAATGGAATTTTCCCGAGGGATCACCACTTCAAAGATGAAGGTTATTGGTGATACTAAATTAACTGGTACACGTATTGCATTTTCTCCTGATCCACAAATTTTCCTGACCACTCGAGAGTTTAAATTTGAGCTCTTGGCCAAACGTTTAAGAGAGCTAGCGTTTTTAAATCCGGGTATTGAAATTATTTTTGTCGATGAACGCATCAACAAAACTGAAAGCTTTATCTTTAAAGATGGTATCGCGGAATATGTGACCTTTCTCAATGAGAATAAAAATGTACTCCACGATGAGCCGATAAAAATTAGTGGCTCTGCACCCTGCCCGAACCCAGATATCGATACCGATATCGTAGTGGATATCGCACTTCAGTATAACGATAGTTATAATGATCAAATTTATGCGTATGCGAATTCGATCTTTAATATCGAAGGAGGCACACACCTTTCTGGATTCAGAACAGCTTTAACCCGTGTTATCAAT
The DNA here is from genome assembly GCA_029248665.1 of Opitutia bacterium. GTDB lineage: Bacteria > Verrucomicrobiota > Verrucomicrobiia > Opitutales > Coraliomargaritaceae. The sequence continues at coordinate 10,860 of JAQWIW010000032.1, forward strand.
AACTACGCAAAACAAAATAACCTAATCAAAGATAAAGACCCCAACCTATCGGGCGATGATTCTAGAGAGGGATTGACTGCGGTTATTTCGGTAAAAGTACCTGAACCACGTTTTGAAGGACAGACTAAGACCAAACTTTCCAACGGCGAAGTCGATGGTATCGTCCAAAAAATAACCGGTGAAGAATTAAAATATCATTTTGAGACACAACCACAGATAGCAAAACGTCTTATCGACAAATGCTTAAATGCAGCTCGTGCGAGAGAAGCAGCAAGAAAAGCACGTGAAACTGTACGTAAGGGTGCTCTTTCTGGAGGTGGCCTACCTGGGAAATTAGCGGACTGCTCTTCGAAAGACCCAGCGATATCGGAAATCTACATTGTGGAGGGTGATTCTGCAGGTGGATCGGCCAAACAAGGTCGTGATCGTTCTACTCAAGCGATTCTCCCGATTCGTGGTAAATTATTGAATGTAGAAAAGGCCCGACTGGATAAGGTGTTGGCTAATAATGAAATTCGAAGCTTGATCACTGCGGTGGGCACAGGAATTGGTGAAGAAGGCGAAGGCGCTTTCAACTTAGAAAAAGCCCGCTATCATAAAATCATCCTAATGACGGATGCTGATGTCGATGGAGCACACATTCGAACCTTACTTTTAACCTTTTTGTTCAGACAACTTAAAGGTCTGATCGAAGCGGGCTATGTTTACATTGCTCAACCACCGCTTTATAAGATTAAGCGTAAACGTAGAGAGCAATACATTGATAACGACCCTCAGCTAAACCGAATTCTTCTGGAACTTGGAAGCGAAGACGTTACCTTTAAACGACTCAGAGATGATCGAGAACTTGATAGTGAGTCGATTGATAAAGTTGTGGAAATTTTATCTCGTCTAGAAATGGTTGGCAAAGGGGTGGCCCGATATGGTTGTAACCTTGCCGAATACCTAGATGAACATGATCCCGAAACCCACACCTTGCCAAGATACCTAGTACGTATCCGCACAGGTAATAAAGAATCCTTCAGTTATTTAAAAGGTGATGAAGAAAGAGCTGCCTTCCATCAAGAATACGACTTTAGCGATGTAGATTCCTCAGGGGCCATCATCAAAGAGGTGACCGATAAAGAAGGGTTAAAGGTACAACAGCGAATTTCACTTCACGAAATTTTCGAATCTACAGAAATGAGCAAACTGCTCAAAGAATTGGCAAACTTTGGCATCGATATAAAACAATTTTCACCAACCGAAGAAGTGCGTTATCAACTGATTGAAAACAAAGGTGACGAGAAGAAAGAAAACATTATTGAACTTTGCTCGATCATTGAATTGATCGATTCGATACGAAAAATTGGCAAACGAGGTTTAACCATTCAGCGTTATAAAGGGCTTGGAGAAATGAACCCGAAACAACTCTTTGAAACAACGATGGATCCATCCACTCGTAAATTATTGAAAGTGACCATTGAAGATGCGGCTAATGCTGATGCTGTCTTTACTATGCTAATGGGCGAAGATGTTCCATCACGTAGAGCTTTCATTGAAGATAATGCCTTAAATGTCGCCCACTTGGACGTATAACCCAACTTGCTCACTGTACTCACCTTTTTAAACAATTATGTCTGACTCAGAAAACGATACCAATTTAATCAGCAACAACGAAGCCGGAACATCGATCTCCGAAATCATGCAGTCTGCCTACATTGATTACTCAATGTCGGTGATTGTAAGTCGTGCCCTACCCGATGCCAGAGATGGCTTGAAACCGGTACAACGACGTATTCTTTATGCGATGTTACGAGAAGGCTTACTCCATAATCGCCCATTCGATAAATGTGCGGGTGTGGTCGGTGAAGTTTTGAAAAACTACCACCCACATGGTGATAGTTCTGTTTATGATACACTTGTCCGATTGGCCCAAAAGTGGGTGATGCGTTATCCATTAATCGTCCCTCAAGGAAATTTTGGTTCAATTGATGGTGATTCAGCCGCAGCTTACCGATATACCGAGTGTAAACTGGAAAATATCGCTGAGGATTTGCTGAAAGATATCGATGAAGATACCGTAAACTTTGTTCCGAATTATAAAGAGAGCATCACAGAACCTTCTGTCTTACCGGCGGCCCTTCCAAATTTATTGATGAATGGTTCAACTGGTATTGCCGTGGGTATGACCACCAATATTCCTCCACATAATTTAAATGAACTAATCGATGCAACATGTGCAATTATTGATAATCCACATATTGATTTAGATTCTTTAATCGAACTTGTCCCTGGCCCTGATTTCCCAGGCGGTGGATTTATCCACGGTAAAAGTGGCATCGAAAGTTATTTAAAGACTGGCCGAGGTATTGTACGCACTAGAGGTATTGCCGATGTCATTGAAATCAATGGCAAAGAAGAAATTATCATTTCTGCAATTCCTTATAATGTAAATCGTGCATCTTTAGTCATGCGAATCGCTGAATTGATTACCACTAAAGCGATTGATGGCATTTCTGATTTGCGTGATGAATCCACAGAGGAAACTCGTATTGTGATCGAACTCAAACGAGGTGCGATTCCTAGAGTGATCGTCAATCAATTGTACAAGATGACTCCGCTGGAAAGCTCATTTGGTGTTATCTTGCTTGCTCTCGACAATCGTCGTCCGAAGCAAATGAACATTAAGGAAATGCTCAACTGCTATATTGATCACCGTAGAGATGTCATTTACAGACGAACCGAATTTAGATTAAGGAAAGCTGAATCCAGAGCCCATATATTAGAAGGTTACCGCGTCGCACTGGATAACCTTGATGATTTCGTAAAGCTGATTCGTGCATCAAAGAATCGCGAAGAAGCAAAGAATAAGCTGAAAGAAAAATATCCGGTATCGGATGCACAAATCAATGCGATCTTAGAATTAAGACTCTATCAATTAACAGGACTTGAGCGAGATAAGATCGAAGAAGAGTATCTTAAATTGATGACTGAAATCGAAGAATTAAAAACTATTTTGAACAATGAGCAGGAATTGCTTACTGTGATCAAAGAAGAGTTATTGGTTATGAAAGAAAAGTACGGCAACCCTCGTCGTTCCGAAATTCTTAACATTGATGGCGATATCTCTATCGAAGATTTGATTCCTAATGAAGGTTGTATGATTACAGTCAGCCATAAAGGATTTATTAAACGAACTACACTTGATGCCTACCGCTCTCAAAAACGTGGTGGCAAAGGCGTGATTGGTTCAGGGCAATACGAAGATGACTTTGTGGAACACCTATTTACCGCCTCAACGCATGACTACATTATGTGCTTCATGAATAGTGGCCGCGTCTATGTAGAAAAGGTTTACCATTTCCCTGAAGGATCACGGACTGCTAAAGGTCGTTCAATTTCCAACATCTTAGAGGTACAAGAGAAAGAAAAGATTGCCGCAATGATTTGCGTCAAAGGTTTCGAAGAAACCAATGAATCCATTGTTTTGGCAACCAAGAAGGGCGTGGTGAAAAAGACCAAGCTTTCTGACTTCCGAAACTTTAGAAAAGGAGGAATTATTGGCATCAACATAGATGATAAAGATGATTTAATCGGAGCTCGTTTAACCAATGGCGAAGATGAAATCGTTTTAATCACTCAAAATGCTCAATCTATTCGATTTGCTGAGACCCAATTACGTGATCAAGGACGTGCGACTCGTGGTGTTCGAGGCATTAAATTAAAGTCTGAAAAAGATGAAGTAGTAGCCATTGAAATCGTAAATCCAGAAGCAACACTACTTGCGGCAGGAGCGAATGGCTTAGGTAAGCGAACTTCTTTTGATGATTATCGTCAACAATCTCGAGGCGGAACTGGTATCATTGCCATGAAGACCAAGAAGATTGCTGGTGTATTATCGGTAATGGATACAGATGAAATTATGATGTTTACTAAAAACGGACAAGCCGTACGCAGTCCGATTAAAGATGTCCGAATTTCTGGTAGAGCTACCTCAGGTGTGAAGCTAGTTAATTTATCCAATAAGGATACATTGATCGGAATCTCTAAAGTTGTAATGACCGAAGAGGAAGCAACCGATTAAAATTCAAGTTTTCTTAGAAACACTTTTAAAAACCTGTCTTATTGAGGCAGGTTTTTTTTGGCCTGATACCATTCCAAAATTGCAGCTGTTAACATTTCTGCTGAAGCAACTGGAACAAATTCCAAGGATGCAGAATTGATGCAGAAACGAGTGAAAGTCGGCTCTGGCCCATCAGGGAAAAGGTGGCCTTGATGGCTTCCACATAAAGCACAATGCACTTCGACTCGTCGCATACCAAAACTGGTGTCGACTTGTTGAGCGATGGTACGGTCATCAATAGCTTGAGAGAAACTTGGCCAGCCCGTTCCAGAATCATATTTATCCAAACTAGAAAATAAAGGAGCCTCACAACCAACACAGGCGTAGTAACCCACTTCCTTGTTATCATGGTAAGGGTTTTGAAATGGAGGTTCGGTTTTATGCTTTCTCGCCACTTGGTAAGACATCTCTGATAGTAACGAACGCCATTCTTCATCACTCCGTTGAATAGGAAAGCTACGATCAGAAAAATCTAGGTCTGAAGGTAATCCACAAGCAGACACACAGGATTGCACGTCTGTAGGACTTAGTGCTTCAGACTCCTCATTATTACTATCTGCTTGTAGATCACTCACTACACATAGCATAGCTAAGAAAGTTATTAATACAAATTCATTCATCTGTTTAGCATTCATCCGTTTAGTATAGGTTAAAAGTATAGGCTAAAACGAACTTAAGTAAACTCACTTATATCGATGTTTTAAATTGCTTAACACAAGCGATCGTAATCCTTAACTGGACGACAATTTTCCAAACTACCATTAAACTTTTCTTTTAATACTTTCAGTACTGCTTCTGGAATCAATTCTTGGGCTTGCTCAATACTTAAAGTATTCCCTCCTTCATCCACCAATGAATCTATCGGCAAATCATCAAGAATAATTTCTGAACTTTCACTCGCAAGATCTTCAAGGTCATTTGAAGTTCTGTACCTCTGCCCTTCAACTTCCTCAACTTGCTCTGGAGTCGCATCGCTTGCACTCTCAGATGGAGTATCCACGATCATCGCTTCTATCTCACTCGCTTCTGCCGCTTCTCTGCTTTCAATAGATCCTGTAACCTCGGTAGTCTCTGCAGCCTCTGTACTAAAAGAAATCGCATCTGCTTGTACTTCCCCAGGAGCGATTTGAGCATTTGAGGAGGCAACTTGAGGAAAACTAGGTGCTACCCATGCTTTTTTTTTTCGCCGCTTTTTTCTGAGGCTACAATTGTTTCGATCAAGCTATCAATCTCAAGAGAGCGAGATTCTTCGGCTGCCTTGAGTAAAATAATTTCAAAATTAGATTGTTCAGAGAGACCTGCTCGTAGGCTCAATTCACCTTTTTGTAATGTTTCACTCATGCGCATCAGTGAGGCAGTAGTCATTTCTATGCCTAAAAGCGATGTCTTACCTTTATTTTGAATCGCATCTAATAAAACAGAACGAATGTAGGCCATTAAATCATGATGCACACGGATCAGATCACGCCCTTCAGAAACATAACAATTCACTCGATCAATAATCTTAGTGAATTCAAGTGTGGCCATTTCTTGAGCAATTCCTTTCACCTCATCAATTCCGACCAATCCATAAACATCTAAGACATCCGATTCTTTAATTAATTTTCCACAAAAAGAAATCATTTGGTCTAAAATTGATTGTGCATCACGCATACCACCATTGGCCAAACGAGCGATGGCATACAGGGCCTTTGTATCCACTTCAATTCCTTCTGCCTTGATAATGATTTTTAGCTTCTCCGCAATAACCGCTTCAGAAATCGGTCTAAATTCGAAGCGTTGGCAACGAGAGACAATTGTCGGAAGCACCTTATGGGCTTCTGTCGTAGCAAAGAAAAACTTAACGTGTTCCGGTGGTTCTTCTAAAGTTTTCAACAATGCGTTGAATGCGGCAGTTGAAAGCATATGCACCTCATCAATAATATAAATTTTGAAAGTACACTGTGCGGGTGCGTACTGACATTCTTCTCTCAGGCTTCGTATTTGATCTACGCTATTATTTGAAGCACCATCGATTTCAATCACATCCATACAAGAGCCATTCATAATACTTTGGCTCACTTCACTTTCATTATTAACTGTGACGCTTGGACCACCTTCCGCATTGAGTGCTTTAGCAAATAAACGAGCTGTGCTTGTTTTCCCAGTACCTCGTGGACCGACAAATAAATAGGCGTGGGCGATTCGACTCGATTCAATCGCATTAGTCAGTGTCTTAACAATGTGATCTTGTCCCACAAGCTCATCAAATTGTTTCGGACGCCAACGCCGAGCAATAACTTGATATGCCTGATTTGTCATAATGGGATTAAATGAATGAAGAAATAAGTGAAAAAGTGGCTAGGCACCCTACGGCACATATGAAATTTACTACCGCTGCTCCCTTCCGGGCCTGACGGGGTTTGCAGATCCAATATTGCATAGGACCCAGCCAATTTAAAACTCTTAAAATTCACGCTTTCATTCAACCCTAATTTAAACTATTTTGGAAAATAGTTTAAATATGACCAAAGATATCGCACAGAAACGTAAACAATTTTTCCCGGTCAATGAATTATTTCGGGATTATCTCAGTGCTCATGGGAGATACTATGAATTACCTCTAGTCTATGAAGATTTGTTAGAATACGAGGATTCCTTTCCTTTAATTAATGAATTTGGTGAAGATACCCTATGGCAGACGCTTCTTTTTGATCAGCATCGAGGCAAAGACCTCTACGAAGCATTGAAACGCATCTACGTCCAATTGCGATCCGAAGGGCAGGAATCGGTCTTGAAAAATTTGTACATCGACCGAGTCGACTTGTGTACTTTTGGAAATACCCGACCGATGCGAGTTCGCGTAGTGAATCAATTCAATGATAACCATGATTATTTCTATATCAAAAAAGCGGATGCCTCACGAGTCTATGGCCTCGAGCTAGAGGAGCTACTATCTCCAAACGCTATCAACTTTCTTATATGGGAAGATACTTTAAATGAGGAACATATTATTGGGGTGCCCGGTGATCAGTTCATCAAAGAATATTTACCGAGATCAGATATTCATGAAGTTCGCTTGGCTAAAGAATTTATTAAGTTCAACGAACGGAGCTTTGTTCGCCTGCTGGGTGATATGCGGGCTTATAATTATGTAGTGGAAGTCACACCTGATTTTGAAGAAAACCAATACCGAGTGCGTGCCATTGATTTTGACCAACAATGCTATGAAGGCAAACGCACCATGTATCTGCCTCAATATTTCAAAAATAATCTTCCCGTAGTTCAGCTATGCACTCGTTTAATCAATAAAGATACAGCAATTCAGTACCAACAAGAAGAACGAGCTTTGATTAAACGTCGCCTCAACTTTACCTCAAATCGTATTGCTCATTTAAGAGATTGCATGTGTGCCGATCAAATATCGTCTGAGGAAAAGACGAAACAACTGAAAGAAGAGTTAGCAGAAATGCACAATGATTCACGATTTTTAAACTGTAAAACGATGGGTGAAATAACTTTCCTCAATTTATCCATCACCTTAAATCTCAATCAAGAACAAGGCTTTTATCCATAAAAAAACCCTCCATTCCGTATAAGAAAGGAGGGCTTTGTAAATTAAGCTTTTGAGTTTTAAAGCTGGGTTTGAATTACATCATTCCACCCATACCGCCCATGCCACCCAT
>JAQWIW010000018.1 GCA_029248665.1 Opitutia bacterium
AACACCAACACCAACACCGAAATCAAAAGGAGATTATAAAAAAAGAGCAATCAAGGCTCTCACGAAAGAGGAGCTCCAATTGGTCTGGGATGATTTCAAAAAAAATAACTTGGGTTTGATTAATACCTATTTTGGAGCAAATGAAGATAAAATAGTGGCTCTTGATAGCAATAATTCATTTACGATTGACCTCGATGATGTCGAATGGCGCGGAATGCCGAACTTTTATTTATGTTTAAATATGTTTGGCGAAAAATGGTATTTTCGAGTTGATGATTTTTATGTTTCTGGGTTACATAAAATTAATTTAATTAAATTATAATTCGCATAATAATATTTTTTTAGAGGTAATTAATATATATACATATTAGAATCCCCAGAAAAACCGAACCCCCTCCCGGCACCTAAAAAGTTGCCTAATGGTTTGCCTAATTTTGTTGATTTTAGCCTAATTTTGGCAAATTGTGGACTTATTGCCTAACCAGCAAATACTTATAACCATTAAACCATAATCAGAACCCAATGTTCATAAAATGCCACTAGAGGAAGAATAGGGGTGGCAAAATTATAATTGCTTAACAAGAATTTTAACCAGCGACCAAGTGATTAACAGTCACCTGCTCTACCGCTGAGCTACTGAGCAACGATAAAAGTTTGTCTAATTCTTTGCCTATTGGGTTCGTAACGAACATAAAAGATGAGAAATAAAACAGAAGTTATCTACAAGACAGATAGATTTAGCATTTTCAAGAATAAAAACAAAACTTTTTCAATTGAGGGGGTAACTAGTAAGAGAAGGGTACGTGAGAGAGCTAAGTCATTATTTGAGGCAAAGTCCTTATGTGACCTTAAGGAGGTGTGTATCAAAGGCGAACAAGTAGCACGAACTCACTTAAGTAAGCTATAAGTATTTGAAACAGAAAAAGCTTTTAACAGTCATTAATTATGAATGATTAAGATTTGTTTTGAATGCCTATTATTAACTGATTAATTGGCGGCAATAATTCACACAAGAAATCGTGTTCCACAATGAAAGTTACTTGTAACATATCCAATGTTCATTTTATTATTACTCATGAATAAATCAAACTTACTCTTCTATGCATCACTCTTATCAGTGATTTTATCAATTGGAATCTGGATGGGAATCTTCCCTCTATGTGCTCCTGAAAACTATAAAATATCAGCTGTATTCGTTGGATTATGGGCACCGACTCTTATGTCCATGTCTAATAGATATAAATCTTAAATATCTTTCATAATGACAGTATTGTACTGTTATTGAAAAATTTAGTAGCGACCCCGAAAGTTCTTACCTAGGGGGCTTACACTTTACAAAAAGTATTGCCCTCCTATCACATAGGCAAAGTCAGAGATTTAGGGGCATTACGTGATTAATTTTTAAATAATTATTGCTTGTTTCTTTAATTTGGGTTGTTTCTATCATTTTTATGAAACGCACACACAATTGTTCAGAATTAAGAGAAGGCGATGCCGGTCAAGCGGTACTACTTAGCGGATGGGTTGACTCAGTTAGAGATCATGGCGGCATCTTGTTTGTTGATTTGAGAGACCGAGAGGGTATTACTCAGATTGTTTTTGATCCTCAGAATCATTCTCTGAAAGAAAATTTTGCTAAGATTAAGCCTGAGTCCGTGTTATCGATTGCTGGAATCGTAGAGAAAAGAATAGGCGAAACTTCAAATAGTCATTTATCTACAGGGGCAATTGAAGTCCATGCCTCAGAGATGGTTGTTCATAATGTTTCTAAAACACCTCCATTTCCGATGGATGATTCAGCGGATAAGGTAGGGGAAGAGTTGAAGATGACTTACCGTTATTTAGATTTGAGACGTAAATCCAATCTTGAGATCTTGAGATTACGTCATAAGACCAATCAATCCATTCGTAATTATTTAGATTCTGTCGATTTTACAGAAGTAGAAACACCGATGCTTTTCAAAAGTACGCCCGAAGGTGCTCGAGAATTTCTCGTTCCAAGTCGGATGAACCCAGGTTCTTTTTATGCACTTCCACAGTCGCCTCAACAATACAAACAGATGCTCATGGTGGCAGGTGTGGAAAAGTATTACCAGTTAGCTCGCTGTTTCCGCGATGAAGACCTCCGTGCGGATCGCCAACCTGAATTCACCCAATTGGATATCGAGCTTTCATTTATTGATCGAGAAGATATGTATGCGCTGATTGAAGGACTGATGGCTAAAATTTGGCAGGATATATTGGGCATTGAAATTAAAACACCTTTCTTACGCTTAAGCTATGAAGAAGCAATGAACCGCTTTGGTGTGGATAAGCCCGATATGCGTTTCGACACAGAGCTTGTTGATTGCAATTCGATTTTTGAAAAATCCGATTTCAAGGTATTTTCAGGAGCGATCAAATCAGGTGGCTCAGTTAAAGCGATCAATGTCAAAGGTCTTGCCGACATCACTCAAGGTGAATTGAAGAGACTCGAAGAGAGTGCAAAATCACTTGGTGCTAAAGGCTTGGCTTTCGTGAAGGCTGAGAATGATGAATGGAAATCACCTATTTTAAAATTCCTTTCTCAAGAAGAGCAGGATAATTTAAAGACTACTCTAAATGTTGAAAATGGTGACATTATCTTTTTTGCCGCTAGTGAATGGGAGAAAGCTTGTGCGATTCTCGGTCGTGTTCGCTTAGAGTCTGCTGAATTGTTACAGTCACGAGGGCTTTTAACGCTAGATAAAAACGACTTTAAATTCTTATGGGTGATTGAATTCCCATTAATGCTTATGGATGAGGATGCAGGTCGCTATGTATCATCTCACCATCCGTTCACCTCTCCAGTCCCTGAAGATATTGATTTATTAAAATCAGATCCGATCAAAGTTCGTGGGCAACATTACGATTTAGTCTTAAATGGTGTTGAACTCGGTGGAGGCTCAATTCGTATCCATCAACCAGACCTTCAGAAAATGATCTTTGAGGAAGTTCTTAAGATAGAGCCTGAGATCGTGAAAGATCGCTTTGGTTATATGTTAAAGGCCTTCGACTATGGCGCACCACCTCATGGGGGCATTGCCTTTGGCGTTGACCGTTTGGTGACCTTACTAGCGGGCAAGAAAAGCATCAGAGATGTTATCGCTTTCCCGAAAAATCAAAAAGGACAAGAAATGATGACCCAAAGTCCAGGTATTGTTTCCGAAGCCCAATTGGGTGATTTGCATATATCGGTAGTAGAACCTGACCAAGAGGAAGATTAAAAATCTATTTTACTAGTGGATGCTTTTACCTTTTAGTTCACGTTATGGAACTGATGAAACGTATTTGCACCTCATGCTTTTTAGTTTTAGGCTTAGTCACTTTTCTAATTGGTGAAATCCAAATCTCTGAATCAGTTACTCAGTTTCGTTATCCTAAATTTTCAGAGAATGGATTTATTGAATGGGTACTTGAAGGCAATTCTGGCACCTACAGCCAATCAAACATTTCGATTGAAGAACTAAGATTGCGTATTTATTCAGGCGACCAATCTGCGAGGTCTCTATCCAATATTTCTGGAGATAATTGCACCTTTGACAGTGATACCGAAGTTGCAACATCTGATGACTCTATCTCGATAAAGGGGAGTGGCTTTAATCTCTCAGGCAATCAATGGACATATGATTTATCAGAGGAAATCATTACTTTAAATTCAGATGCTATGGTGCGATTTTCGGAGAGTATAGACACCGTATTCTCCAATGGAGCAGAGAGCGGGGAAACGACAATCAAAAGTAATCGTATGCGCTTAGTTATAGAACCGACACGTTACTTATTCACTTTCGAGGGAAATTGTACCCTATCTTCTAATGCAACTATACTAGAGTCCGATTTTCTTGAATTAGAATTACTTAATAATTCGAACAAGGTTAGCTTTTCGATACCTTCTGGAGAGTTGTCAGGCATGAAATCAATCTCTGGTAAAGGAGATGTTGAATTCATTAGCAAAGAACAGTATGTTCAATCAGAACGTTTCACCATAATACCATTAGAAAACAAAGCTAGATTTGAAGGAAACGCATTGATGCGGCATAATCAAATTGTGCTTAAAGGAGACCAGTTTGACTTGAAGCAAAACAATGTAGATATCGTTTCTTTTGATAATAACTTATCTTCATTTTCTAACACTAACGTGAATGAGGCAGACTCAGGACTAGGTTATGACAATACTCTTATTCAGTCAAAAAATATATTTTTATCCAAGCAGGACGAAATTTATCAATATACCTTTGATAAAGATGTATTCTACCTTTCCGATATTTATCGAATAAATGCGGAATGGCTCTACCTTGAAACTCAAAATGAACTCAGCCATAACTCATCTGATATGCTTCAAAATATTCAATTTACTGAAGCAAAAGAGAATGTTCTGGTAAAACATAAAGACTACGAAATCAGCGGAGAGTTTTTAAAATATTTACCCACCGAGAATAAATTAGAAATAAGAAACAATGTTAATTATATTAGCGATTTTGCTAAATTGAAATCTGATCATTTAATTATAGAAAATAATGAATTAGTTGCTCATTCAAACATTGTACCAATCAAAGTAATTTTACCTCATACCAATGACTTGAGTTTTGAAATTAATGAGAATTTGAATAGCAGTGATTCCGAATCAAAAAGTGATACCATAACTTATGCTAAAAGCTTAAAAATTAAAAATGTTGATTCATTTTATGACTGTATTTTCAGAGAAGATGTTAAGCTCATCCATGCTAATGATGATTTTTCTATGGAAACTGAAAAGCTGACAATGCAATGGAAGCCATTGCTTAATGATAGTTCAAAATATGCTTTAGAAATGATTGATGCAGAAGGCTCTGTAATTATGGAGGAAAAGGATTACTACGCTTCGGCAAATCATGTAGAAATATTGCCCGAACAGAAATTGTTACACTTTCGAGATAATGCACATTTTAAAGATAATAATGGCTCAATTTGGGGAGATCATATTACTTTCGATAGAAAATTGAAGCAAACAAAGGTAAGCGGTTCACGAAATGGAGAACGTGCACGCATCCAATTCGACATATTTGGAACAGAGGAAGAAAACCTTGAAGAATAAGAAAAAAAATGATGTAAATATCCTTATGAGTTTAAATTCTGATCAATCTAAAATTGCAGTAACTAATTTAATTAAAGATTTTGGTAAGAAAAGGGTGATCAATGATTTAAGTTTGAATATTAAAGCGGGTGAGATCGTAGGATTACTTGGTCCCAATGGCGCCGGTAAAACAACCACTTTTTACATTATTTTAGGATTAATCGAAGCAACTACTGGCGATATTTTACTAAATAATGCCTCAATAAGTGATTTAGCAATGTATCAGAGAGCACGCTTAGGTATTGGTTACTTGCCTCAAGACTCTTCAGTTTTTACGAAACTATCAGTTAGAGATAATTTAAAATCAATCGCTGAAACACTTCCTTTACAAAAAAATGAACAGAAAGAAAAAGTAGATTCTTTGCTAGAAGACTTTGGACTAGTCAATATTGCGGATCAAATGGCATATACCCTCAGCGGAGGAGAGCGGAGGCGATTAGAAATTGCTCGCTCTATCTTACCATCCCCTAAATTTTTATTAATGGATGAGCCATTCAGTGGGGTAGATCCCATTAGTATTTCTGAAGTACAAAAAATCGTCTTAAAATTAAAAGAAAGAAATATAGGTATTTTAATTACGGATCATAATGTAAGAGAAACTTTGAAAATCGTTGATAGAGCCTATTTAGTTTATGATGGTAGAATCTTATCTGAAGGTGATAGTAATTTTTTAATTAATGACCCTCAAAGTAAGGAGCTCTATCTCGGAGAAAATTTTAACATTAACTAATAAACGATGGCAAAAGGACAGAGAACCAATTCGAGCAAGGTAGAAGCATTATCAGTAAAGCAGTTATATGATTCGTTTCACGAACCACTAAAACTAGAACTTGTGTCAGGGCAAAATGGAATGAGCCGCATGATCGGTGAGCGAAGTTTGAATCGACCTGCCTTAGCATTAACTGGATTTTTAAAATTTTTTGCCTCTAAGCGAATTCAATTATTTGGAGCAGGAGAAATGGGCTATCTACGATCTTTAAAAATCGAGGAAGAAGAATTGATACTACGGACTATTTTTTTTAAGAAAATTCCCTGTATTATTATTTCTAGAAATTTAGCTCCATCGAAAACACTAAAGCGTTTAGCTAATGAGTTTAACACTCCTTTAATTCGTTCAAGCTTACCTTCAAAGACCTTAACTACAGAACTAACTTTATTGCTTGAAGATTTTTTCGCCCCAAGAACTCAATTACATGGCACCTTGCTCGACGTTAAAGGAATTGGAACCCTGATTACAGGTGAGAGCGGGGTAGGCAAAAGTGAATGTGCATTAGCCTTAATTGAGCGTGGTCACAGTTTAGTTGCGGATGATCTCACTTACATCAAACGAATCAATGATCGTGAAGTAGTAGGCACATCAAATGACTTAAGCAGGGGTTATATGGAGTGTCGAGGACTTGGCATCATCAATATTGCAGAGCTCTTTGGGGTTCGTTCAGTGCGAAAAGAAAAACGGATTGATTTACAAATAAACTTTTTCAATTGGAAAAAAGGCATTTCCGTAGAAAGAACTGGTTTAAATGATAAGGAGCGTGACATTTTAGGTTTAAATATTCCGCTGATCGAAATTCCAGTTCGTCCGGGAAGAGACATGGCCTTATTGGTAGAAGTTGCAGCTATGGTTAGAGCTTTAAAACAAATGGGGCATGATTCAGCTAGTGAGTTTAATCAGAAACTGATAAAACTTATGGAAAATAAAAAATAAGCATTATCATTAAATTACAAGATTCTCTAAATGAGTTACTTAGAAACTTATGCCATGGAGCAAAGTTTTTTCTGTGAGAAATAAAGAAAAAAAGATAATTATTTCTTCGCATTAGAATGTGAATAACTTGTTAATTAGTTGGTCTTGCAAATCATTCTTAAGTGCAATTTTTTATTCATCTTACAGTTGATTTATTCTCAAAAATAATTTTTCATCATCCTACCACAAAATTATTTTAATGGTTTATGCCATGTATAGGTCTCGTAAAACACTAATTAAGAATAACTTAGGTTATTATTTTATCCAAATCGCTATCATCCATCCAAATGTTTAGAAAATTATACCAAGAAGAAGTACGAGCGCATCATAAACAGAGCCTACAGTTACAAAATAGAAACAATCAATGTGAACAATTAAACGGCATCATACATTATGTCTGATATAGATTATGCTCAAGGTCTATGGGAAAAGGTTTGCGAAGAACTCAAACGAATTTTCCCTTCAGATGTGTATGAAATGTGGTTTTCCGATATTGTTTGTGAATCTTTTAATGAGGATATTCTCACTCTTAAGGTGCCAAATGACTTCAATGCTATTTGGATAGAAAACAATTATTTGGATTTCATTAAGCAACATGCGTGCTTTATTTCAGGTTCTCCTATTTCAGTTCGCCTTGAAATCATTGAAGCAACTAAAGAGAACCCGATTGTTGAAGATATTCCAGCACAGAAAGCAAACCATTACCGTAATCGACTTAAAGAAGATCGTATATCTCCTCAATTACCTTCCGAATTAAAACCCACTTTTTTAAATCCTAAAAATACATTTGAAAATTTTGTCATCGGCTCAGGCAATCAACTAGCACATGCCGCGTGCATCGCTGTAGCCAATGCACCTGGTAGAGCTTATAATCCATTATTTGTTTATGGTGCGACTGGTTTGGGAAAGACTCATTTAATGCATGCGGTATCCCACCAAATTTTGAATTCAAAACCAGATGCGAAGATTGCCTATCTTTCTACTGAAAAATTTACTAACGAATTCATTCACGCAATTAGAGAAAATAAGTTAGCGAAATTCCGTAAGCGCTACCGCACAGTCGATGCACTATTGATTGATGATATTCACTTTCTTTCAGGTAAAGACAGTACACAGGAAGAATTTTTTCATACTTTTAATGATTTATTCGAATCAGGGAAACAAATCATTATTGCAAGCGATCGACCTGCAAATGAAATTGATCGCCTTGAAAATAGACTAGTCTCTCGTTTTCAGTGGGGCTTAGTAACTGATATTCAGCCGCCAGATTTTGAGACACGCTTAGCGATCCTCAGTAACAAAGCTTCTGCAATGAATTTAGAAATTAGTGACGAGATACTATATTTCCTAGCTGAGCGCGTTTCAAGAAATGTACGACGCATGGAAGGTGCTTTAACAAGAATCATTAGCTACGATGCTTTAATTGATCGTAAGCTGGATTTAGCTTCTGTAGAAAACTTACTTTCTGATTTGTTACAAGATGAAGTAGCTGCGGAGATATCCATTGATCAAATACAGAAAAAAGTAGCTGAATATCATCAAATTTCATATAGCGATATGCTGGGCAGAAAAAGGACTAACAAAATTGCTTTTCCTCGACAGGTTGCGATGTATCTCACAAGAACACTGACTAATATACCACTCAAATCAATTGGTGATGCATTCGGTGGTAGAGATCATGGAACAGTTATTCATGCCTGTAAACAGGTTGAGAATATGATGGATCAAGACGGAACTATCAAACGATCAGTCGATTATTTGAGTAATGTGATATCCAAGAATAATTCTTAATTATGAATCTATCGGACGAACAAAAATCTGTAGTATGTCAATGGGTCTCTGAAGGGGAATCGATTGCACGTATTCAAAATCTACTTAAGGAGCAATTTAGTATTGGCTTAACATATATGGATGTTCGTTTTCTGGTTGATGATTTGGGAGTCACTTATAAGGATTCGACTGAAGTTGCTAATGAAGCGAAAAATGAAGATGTAGATGTCGAGCCTGGGACAGAAATCCCTGCTGAAGACATTAATGAAGCATCAGGTGTAGTTGTCGATGTTGATGCAGTGATACGACCAGGTTCTTTGGTGAGTGGTAATGTGCGATTCAGTGATGGAGTCACATTAGGATGGCAATTAACAAGCACAGGCCAACTGGGATTGATCCCTGGTGACGACCCTGAATATCGCCCATCAAATGAAGATCTTCAATCTTTTCAAACTCAACTACAAGACCTCCTTAAAGATAAAGGATTTTAATTCTCATCTGAGGATGAAACAGGGTACAATCTAATCCCTAAGAGGTTATCATTAAAGGTGAAATCGTAAAAGCCTTCAATGCTTTCTGAATTTTTATTTAAAGTTATCGAATCCGTGGTGGGTGAGAGTGTTTTTTTGGCCAATTTTGCAGGGATTTTTTGTGTATAGTAATCGGATGCCGATACTTGTAACAGATACGAATCCTCGGTGAACTTGGAGGAATCGATGGGGATTAAATTCCTTCCGATCACTAAGCCATCAAATTCTTCGATAATTTGACCTTTGGAATCAATTATTTCTAAAAGGGCACCAGGACCTCCTTTAGGATAACGAGTGAACTCCATTCCGAACTCATCTGCGTAGCGAATACCAAGATGGAAAACACCCGGATTTGTTTGTAATGCCTTGGGTCCGATATAAATAAACAAGGCACCAACAATACATGTTAGTAGAAATAATGAAAAAACAACAAATTTACCGTTAAACAACATTGACATTATATAGAAATATTAAAGAAAAACTTACCTTTGTTTTATAAATTATTAAAAATAATAAGAGTTGAATTAGAATACATGTAATTAGTAAAAAAAATAATTAGAATTTGCAATTGTGTTCTAACTTATCTCTTTTAAACATTTTAACAATGAACTTATATAAAAGGATTTCGAGAAAGTCATTTTTCAACAAACTAGGCCTGTTTGGCAGTGGTTCAGTGATCACTGGTTATTTTGCTAGTAAAGGTCTTACTAGTAAACCATCTAAAGTGACATCCAAATTAGAAATGCGCTTCAAAAAGCCTACGAAAATCATCCAAAGCGATATTATATCTTAAGCTTATTTAGAAACCGATCCTATGGCCAATATATTTCCTAAGTGGGTAAACTCAGTCCCAATCAAAGTAATCGTAGCATTACTACTAATCAAAACAGCAGTTGTAATTGGAGTGACTTACTATCTCAGCCCTCAGTACACTCGGGTGGGTTATGCTCCAACGCAACCGGTTGCCTTCAGCCACGAATTTCATGCGGGAACTTTAGAAATAGATTGTCGCTATTGCCATACCTTTGTTGAGCAATCAGGTCATTCAAATGTACCTGGGACAAATGTTTGTATGTCTTGTCACAGCATGGTGCTGAAAGACGATGCACGACTAGCTACAGTACGCCAAAGTTATGATTCAGGAGAACCAATACCATGGGTAAGGGTTCATAAAGTACCTGACTACGTTTATTTTAATCATGCAGTGCATGTAAATCGTGGCATCAGTTGTGTCGAGTGTCATGGTAAAGTAGATGAGATGGAAGTAGTTTATCACGCAAAAGAATTAAGCATGGGATTTTGCTTAAAATGTCACAGAAATCCAGAAGACCATATTCGACCAGTGGAAGAAGTATATAATTTAGATTGGGAACGACCAAGCGATCCTAGTGCGGTTAAAGAATTAGAAGAATTTGTGCATGATTGGGGAGTCAACCCGCCTCAAAGTTGCTCTGGATGTCATCGATAATACCTAAACATGAAAGAAAAATCACAAGAACATGGTGCTAAATATTGGAAAAGTCTTGATGACTTATCCGAAACACCTGCATTTAAGGAATGGGTCGATAAAGAATTTCCATCTGGAGCTTCTGAACTCGAAGGTGTAGGCCGTAGAAATTTCATGAAAATCATGGCGGCTTCATTTGGCCTTGCAGGCCTTGGAATGACAGGGTGTCGTCGACCGAAGCAACATATATTGCCCTACGCACAACAACCTGAAAATTTAATTCCTGGAGTTGCCAATTTTTACTGCTCTTCAGTACCTGGCATGACTGCTAATATTCCGGTTATTGTAGAATCGCATCAAGGTAGACCTACAAAGATCGAAGGCAATCCGTCCTACAAGCCATTTGGTGGAGCAACATCTACCTATAATCAAGCCTCGATACTAGATCTCTATGATCCTGACCGTGCAACTACTTCAAGTTATAATAAATCAAAAATTACAGCTTACCAAGTAAAGGACTTCTTATTGAGCCTTAAGGAAACATCTCTCGAATCTAAAGGTAACGGACTTGCAGTATTAGCCGAACCTAGTGCATCACCTTCTAGAGAAGCACTTAAGAAAGCTTTCAAAACTCGTTATCCTGAGGCAACATGGACAGAATATACTCCAAGCCAGTTTTTGAATACCAGCAAAGCGGCAAAAGCTATTTATGGCTTTTCTGTCAAAAACTCAGTCGATTTTTCTAAAGTAAATCGTATTCTTTCTATTGATTCTGACTTTTTATCCGAAGGAGATGATGCTTTAGCCAAGTCACGAGGGTTTACTGCGAAAAGAAAGATCCTCAATAAAGATGAGGTATCAAAAATGAATCGCCTTTATTCTGTTGAGAGCAATCTAACATCAACTGGATCAATGGCCGATCACCGCTTACGCTTAAGCGTTTCTCAAATGCCTGCTTTTATTGCAAAATTGGGAATCGAAATTATACGTCTAGCTAAAGTAGGAAGCGAATTAGAAAGCACTTTGTCCGCAATTGCTAGCACTTGCGAAATTGAGGATAATTGGATCAAAGAATGTGCGGTAGATTTATATGCCTCAAAGGGCCATTCAGTTATTCTTTTAGGCGATCATCTTTCTACTGAGGCACAAGCTCTAGGTTTTTATTTAAATCAAATTTTATCAGCACCGCTCGCGTTATTGGAAGATAAGGTTTCCGCACCTGAAATAACTGATTTGGCTAATTCAATAAAGGCAGGATCTGTCAAAACATTGATCGTACTTGGAGGAAATCCTATATTTGATGCACCAGCTGATCTCGAATGGAATAAGTTATACAATAATATCGATACAACGATTCACCTTAGTTATTCCTTTAATGAAACGTCTGCCGAGTCTGATTATCATATCGCACAGTCGCATTATTTAGAAACTTGGTCAGACGGTAGAACACCAGAAGGTCACCTTGTTCCAGTTCAGCCGCTCATTGAGCCTTTATTTGATACTTTTGACGAATTATCTATTCTCTCAAGCCTTGTACATGATACTTCCAAGGAAAACTACGCTATTGTTAAAGATACTTTTGCAAATTTGGGCGGTTCAGATTTTAATCAATTTTTAAAAGAGGGTATTTTAGAATCGATTTCTTATGCTCGCTCTTCTGCAACTGTTAGTATTCCAGCTTTAGCTGAATTACTCAAAAAAGCATCTATGGAAAAAGTGCAGTTGGGACTTAATAATTTAGAGCTACGTTTTATTCCAAGTTTTCATGCCTTTGATGGACGATTTGCCAATAATGGATGGCTGATGGAGTGCCCTGATCCTATTACAAAACTTACATGGGATAATGCACTTTTGATCAGTCCACGTTTGGCCAAAGAATTGGAAAGCGAATACGGTGTATCTATATTTGCATCCAGTACAGCGATGAATGAGGGCAGTGACTTTTTTAAGAGCGTTAAGGGTGAATTGCAAAAAAATTCTTCGGTCTTTAAGCGAGGCAAAGAATCTGCAGTTATCGCACAAATTGAAGTTGGGGGTAAGCATTTAGATATTCCGATCCACGTATTGCCTGGCTTAGCAAACTACACGGTTGTTTTACCATACGGAATGGGCCGCAATCTAGTGGGTAGAGTAGGTGAAAATGTTGGTATCAACACATATGGCTTAAGAACCAGTGAAGGCATGGGTTTCATTACTGGTGCGAAATTAAAAACCACTGAAAAACGTTTTTACTTAGCCAATACTCAAGAGCACTGGTCTATGGAAGGGCGTGCAATTGTTCGAGAAGGTAATGTTGATTATTATAAAAAAAATCCTGATTTTGTAAATCAAATGGGTGTGGAATCTCATGCTCCTAAGAATTATGGTTACAAGGATGACGCTTCGTTATCAGATAAGTCACAAAATCAGTATCGAGGTAATTCAGCTTACGTACACCCTAAGTTCAATGAGCCTGACCCAAATGTAAAAGTTTGGAAAGACAAGGAAGAGCTTTATCCTGCGAATCAACAGTGGGGCATGACTATTGATTTAAATACTTGCACAGGTTGCTCAGCATGCGTTGTCGCTTGTCAAAGTGAGAACAATATTCCTATCGTGGGGAAGGATCAAGTGCTTCGAGGAAGAGAAATGCATTGGATTCGTTTAGATCGCTATTTTTCTGCTGAAAAGTATACTCCTTCAGAAATTCCAGAAGATGTTCAAGTTTCTTTCATGGGCATGACTTGTGCACACTGCGAAAATGCACCGTGTGAAAGTGTTTGTCCGGTCAACGCGACAGTACACGATAAGGAAGGTTTAAATACAATGGCCTACAATCGTTGTGTGGGAACTCGCTATTGTGCAAATAATTGCCCATACAAGGTACGTCGTTTCAACTTCTTTGATTGGAACAAACGCGAAATTGGAGAATTTTATAAAGGACCTCTTGGCCCAGTCGAAGAACCTGAACTTGAAAAAATGAGGGCTAATCCTGACGTGACTGTTCGTATGCGTGGAGTGATGGAGAAATGCACTTATTGCGTACAACGTATTCAGGCGGCTAAGATCACTCAAAAAAGTATCGCTGGTGCGAGTAGTGAAACTGCAGTTCCAGATGGCACAATTAAGACTGCATGTCAGCAAGTCTGCCCTAATGATTCAATTACTTTTGGTGATATCTCAGATCCAAAATCAGAAGTCTCAAAAATGAAGGCCAGTGATCGTAACTACTCAGTACTTGGTTACCTTAATGTTCGTCCACGTACGACTTATTTAGCTCGTTTGAGAAATCCAAATAAGTTGATGCCTGATTACTATAAGAAACCGTACGCCTATAAGGCTTACAAAGATCGTTATGGAAGCTCGCAATCAACATCAGGACACGATGCGCATGATTCTCATGGAGACCATTCACACTCTCATTCTGAATCTCATAACGACGAATCACACCCAGCTCACTAATTTATAAAATATTATGTCTTCGGATACTACAGATTGTTCAATAGATTCGGCTAAACAAGCTTTGCTCGATAAGGTAGCACCAGCGACCTTAAAGGATCAAAATTTGGTGACCAATAATCGTGAATTCAGTTGGGTGACCAACAAAATTTGCAAGATTGTCGAATCGAATACACCTAATTGGTGGTGGGTTTGTATGGCTGTTGCATTGGTAACAGCATCATTCACCTTGATGGGCTTAATATGGCTTGTAAGTACAGGTGTTGGTGTTTGGGGATTGGCTAATCCTATCAATTGGGGTTGGGCGATTGTTAATTTTGTTTTCTGGATTGGTATCGGACACGCGGGTACTTTGATTTCGGCTATCTTATGTTTACTTAAACAAGGGTGGCGTACATCGATTAATCGTGCAGCAGAAGCGATGACAATTTTTGCGGTGGTTTGTGCGGGTATTTTTCCTCTATTTCACGTTGGCCGTGTTTGGTTTGCTTGGTGGCTTTTCCCTTTACCGAATGCTAATCTTATTTGGCCTCAATTTAGATCACCTCTTGAGTGGGATGTTTTTGCCGTTTCAACTTATGGAACAGTATCCGTTTTATTCTGGTACATGGGAATGATTCCTGACTTAGGTATTTTGAGAGACCGTGCGGTGCAACGATTGACTGCAGGAATCTATGAAGAAACATCTAAATTAAGAGAATCAATCGCACGTGGTACAGATGTATTTAGAAAATATTTCTATGGCGTACTTGCAATGGGTTGGCGTAATGCGGGTAATCATTGGCGTAATTACGAAATGGCTTATTTGTTACTAGCAGGTCTTTCTACACCCTTGGTGTTATCTGTGCATACAATCGTTTCTTTTGACTTCGCTGTAGCAGTACTTCCAGGATGGCATACAACAATTTTCCCTCCTTATTTTGTTGCCGGTGCGATTTTCTCTGGATTCGGAATGGTTTTAACTTTGATGCTCCCATTGAGAGCGCTTTATGGCTTACATGATTTGATCACCCAACGACACATTGATAATATGTGTAAGATTTGCCTAGGTACTGGTTCAATCGTTGGCTATGCCTACATAATGGAATTCTTTATCGCTTGGTACGGTGCAAATCCTTATGAAAGTTTTGCTTTTATAAACCGTGCTTTCGGGCAATACTCTTGGGCATATTACATTATGTTCTCTTGTAATGTATTTACTCCACAGTTGTTCTGGTTTAAGGCAGTTCGTCAAAATGCAGCCTTGGTTTGGATCATGTCTATTTTAATTAATGTCGGTATGTGGTTTGAACGATTTGTGATTACGGTGACATCGCTTGCCAATGATTTCCTTCCAAGTAGCTGGGGTTACTACTCGCCAACGATTGTAGATATTTTCACTTTCGCTGGTACCTTCGGATTGTTTTCAACTTTATTTCTTATGTTTTTAAGGTTTTTACCTCTGATGCCAATTGGTGAAATTAAATTTATTATGCCTCAAGCGGATCCGCATGGGCATAGTGACGATGATGGAAAGGAGTCAGAATAATGTCAGAAGAAATTTATGGTATAGTTGCTAGCTTTAAAGACACACCGTCTTTATATCATGCTGCAGAAAAAGTACGTGATGCTGGGTTTAACCACTGGGACACATACTCTTCATTTCCTATTCACGGAATGCCGGAAGCACAGGGACAGAAACGTTCAAAAGTGCCTATTTTTACTTTTGCTGGCGGGGTTACAGGATTAACACTGGGTACAACAATGGTTTGGTATATGAATGCATTCGATTATCCATTAATCGTTGGTGGATACCCATTCTTCAGTCCGGTTTTCCCTTTTCCTATTATGTATGAGCTAACCATTCTTTTAGCTGCTTTTGGAACATTAGGAGGCATGTTCATCATGAATTTATTACCTCAGCATTATAACCCTTTGTTCAATTGTGCAAAATTTCTTGAGGTATCGGATGACCGTCTGATGATCGCGATTGAAGCGAAAGATGGACAATTTGATCCAGTGGCAACAAAACAATTTCTAGAATCCATTGGTGGTTTTGATATAGAGGAGGTTACGGCTTAATTTATCATGCGTACATTTTTAACAATTTATGTTTTAGTCATAGCTGTGACGGTTTCCATTTTAGGCTTCCGTGGCACTTTAACCGAAAAAGAACCGTTTGAGGTGTTTAGCGATATGGATCGCCAAGCTAAGTATAAACCACAAGCGGAAAATGGCTTTTATCTAAATGGTCAAAATGACCGATTACCACCAAAGATGACAATGTCTCGTGGTAATGCTTTAGAAATGAAAGAAGTCTTTGCCACTGACTATACGGCCAACTCTGCAGCTAAAGAATTATTGCTTTCAGGCAAAGACGCTGATGGAGAGTTTTCGGATGTATTCCCTTATCCAGTTGATTTCAAACTAATGCAGTACGGAAAAGAGAGTTACAATATTTACTGCATGACCTGTCATGGTGCAGCAGGTGATGGTAATGGCGTGACTAAGCCTTATGGTATTTTAGCAACTTCTTATCATGATGACCGATTGAGAGATGCACCTGATGGATATATATATGATGTTATCACTAACGGTAAAGGTTTGATGTATGGCTTAAAGGATCGTTTGTCCAATAAACAAAGATGGGGCATAGTGCTTTATCTGAGAGCTTTACAACGTTCGCAAAGTGCATCACTTGAAACATTATCTACAACAGAAAAATCAGAATTAGGACTATAAATAGTATGAGCGATCAGAAAGATATTCAAAAAATAAATTCAACCGGTTTTTTTGCATTGGTAATCGGCTTAGTGGCTTTGGCCATTTCTCTTTATGGAATTTTTTCCGGACTTGAGACTGAAGATCCAGCTAGAGGCTTTTTAAGTTGGTTAGTAGGTTTGTCCTTTTGGTTATCCATAGCACTTGGCTTACTGTTTATTACTCAAATATGGTATGTGTTCCACGCACGTTGGCCGACAATTATTCGTCGTCAATGCGAGCACTTCTTGAGTGTATTTCCTTGGCTGTTCCTTTTATTCATTCCTTTATTTATCATCCCTCAAATCATTGGAGAGCCTGGTATCCTTTGGAAATGGTTAGATGGTGCTAATGCATTACCAGGTGGTCACGGAACGGTACAAGATGACCCTTTATACCAATGGAAGTCAGTTTATCTAAATTCAAATGCTTTCATCGTTCGTGCGGCTATTTATTTCTCTGTTTTTATTGGCTTATCTTATTTTCTTAGAAAATGGTCCTTCGATACCGACATAACAGGCAATGTGGAAAATACCCATAAAGCGAGACGACTTTCTTCAGTAGGATTATTCTTACTGGCAACAGCATCGACACTAGCAGGTATTGATTGGTTTAAGTCATTAGATTACCACTGGTTTTCTACCATGTACGGAGTTTGGTTTTTTGCAGCATCTATGCGTGCTGCTTTAAGTGCAATTTTGATCTTCTGCATCATCGTTTCTGTAAAAGGTTACATGAAGGGCACTTTCAAACAAGCGCACCGTTATGACCTTGGTTGCATGATGTTGGCCTTTACCATCTTTTGGGCCTATATTAGTTTCTCTCAGTATTTCTTGATCTATAATGCGAATATACCTGAAGAAACTTATTGGTATAACATTAGAGAACATGATGGTTATGGCGTTAAGAATTCATGGTGGGTTATTAGTTTACTCCTCATCTTCGCCCATTTCATAGCTCCATTTTTAATGTTACTTTGGTACAAAACTAAAATTGTGGTGAATCGCTTAGTATTTGTTGCGATATGGATATTGGTTTTCCATCTTGTTGATCTCTATTGGAATTTAATCCCTGGTAAGGTGATTGATGCGACTGCTTCACATGGCTACTATATCAGACAATTTTCTGTTGAGGTCTTTGATATAACTGCAATTATCGGAATAGGGGGCATCTGTATTTGGTCGGTCTGCCGTAGTATGCTTAAGGCGGAACCGATTCCGATTAAAGATCCAAATATTCTCACTTCTCTCAATCATTCTGAATAAACGATTTATTATTATGGGTAAAAGCGATTTTAAATTTTCATCCTTGTTCTCCATTATATTTGGAGGCCTAGCTATTTTGATTTTTCTTCTGATTCTTGTTGTGACTTATTTGCCTAACAAGCCAGAGGATGTAGATTCTGCTTTGAAGCAAGATCGAATAAACAAAGCGGAAACAATCCGCGCAGAGGGCATTAAGAAATTAAACCAATTAATACTTATCGATACTGAATCTGCTAAGATTCCTATCGAGAGAGCGATGGAGCTGACTCTTAGCGAATATCGCCAAAACTAATTCAGTATTTAAATCTTTAGCTAATTCCTTTAATTATGTCTGTGTCATCAGCTGGTAGTCCCCATGATTCGCTCAATACAATCGATAACTCGATTAATAAAGCCGTCTTTTATTTTATTTTGTCTGCGATTACTTGGTTGGCACTGAGTTCATTATTGGGATTGATCGGTGGTATTAAGACGGTGATTCCTAGTTTTTTAAGCACTAATGAAGGTTTCACTTTTGGTCGTATCCAAGCCATGCTCAATACTACTTTGTTAATGGGGTGGTGTAGTAATGCAATTTTCGCTGTTGCTTTCTGGATCATGGCTCGTTTGTCAAGTACGCCAATCAAACATGGCGGCATTCTTTTAATTGCGGGTGTGATTTGGAATATTGCCCTGAGCCTTGCCTTAATCGGCATTTTTATTGGTGATTTGACCGCTTATTCTTGGATGGAATTCCCAAGCTATACATCGGGTATCTTTTTGCTGGCTTATACTTTAATAGCAGTTTGGGGAATCGTTACCTATCGTCATAAACAAAATGACTACTCCTACGTCTCTCAATGGTATATCTTAGGTGGACTATTATGGTTTCCTTGGATTTTTGTCATCGGACAGTTTTTTATCAATTGGGTGCCAGTTAGAGGTGTTCTTCAGTCGATTGTTCATGCATGGTATATCAATAATGTCTTTTACCTTTGGTTATGCCCAATCGCTTTAGGAGCGTGTTATTATTTCATTCCAAAATTATCGAATACGGCGATTCGTAGTTACCATTTGTCGGCTTTAGCCTTTTGGACATTCGTTCTATTTGCTTCATGGTCTGGGCTGACTTACTTAATCGGTGGCCCAGTTCCGGTATGGTTAACGACAACTTCAATTGTCTTTGCCGTATCTTTAATCATCCCAGCCTTAATATTTTATACCAATCTTATCGGGACTGCTTTATCTAGTTTCAGTCAGTTTAAAAATAACTTAGCCCTGAAATTTATTATTTTTGGAAGTGCTGCTTTCATTTTACATCTGTTTGTAAAGATGGGGCTTTCCATTCGTTCAGTTGATGCTCTTGCTCATTTTACAATGATTTATGAAGCTCACCATTGGCACCTTATTTATGGTTTCTTTAGCATGGTTTTCTTCGGTGCTTTTTATTACCTAGTGCCTACATTGCTCAAACATTCTTATAAATCTAATGTGCTGCCTAATTTCAATTTCGTACTCTCTGCACTTGGGATCATCATCCTGCTAGTGGCTTTGTATGGAGCTGGTTGGCAACAAGGCACACAGTTCGCAAATGCCGAACTCTCTTTCCTTCAAATTGCCAATGATTTAACTTTTTGGATGCAGCTAAAATTGGTTGGCCTAACGATTCTCTTTATCGCTAATCTGTTGTTTGCATTCAATGTCGTTGCTTTGTTGCTCAGTAAGCTACTGGATGTGTTGCCTAATTTTTCAAACGATGAAATTAATCCGAATACCTGATTTAATAGCATGAAACATTTCTCCATTTTATTATTTGGTATCTTTATTGTTCTCACATCCTCTTTCTTGGGCCTGATTTCTTCTAGCCTAAATCAACTAGGAGGTTTGAAACAATCCACCGAAAGTTTGGAATTGGATGATGCAGGTGAGCTTGTTTTAGTAGATGGCGATCCTTTATATCCAATGAAATTATCTGGCTCATCTGAGCAAGGACATATGGAATACGTTAAATTGGGCTGTGTTAATTGTCATTCCCAACAAGTGCGTAGAGAAGAATTAGGAAATGATCTTCAGCGAGGTTTCGGACAAAGAGTTTCAGTACCTCGTGACTTTATTCTGCAATCGAATATGGTTCTCGGTTATTCTCGTCTTGGTCCTGATTTATCCAGTGTCGGCTCAAGAAAATCTGATTTGAATTGGCATTTAATGCATTTGTATAATCCGCAGATCACTTCTCCGGGCTCATTAATGCCTCCTTTCCCATTTTTATTTGAAACAATTAAAATCAGTGAAGTTGCTGCGACTAGCGGTGCACTTGAGTTCCCTGAGGGAAGTCCTTATGCACCAGAGAATGGTATTGCTATTATTCCTTCGAGAAGAGCGGTTGCACTGGTTGAATATTTATTAAATCTTGATATAAATTATAACTTACCTGAAGCAGTAGTAACCAAAAATGACACAGGAGAATAAAGACTTAGATGAATCCAAAGAATTGCAGGACGATGCAATTCAGGAAATCCATCAGAATTTACTAAAGGATAAAGAATTACCTAAAGAGGGGTTTTCCTTTCTACCTATTGCTTTAATCTTCTTATTTGCAGGCGTTTGTTTTTGGGGTGGTATTTATATCGTTACGCATGGGGGCGAGTTTAGGTGGGATGGATATCATCCAGATTTTGTTGCAAGCGACAAATCCTTATCTATTCCAGAAAAGTCTCTATTTGAGATCGGTGAAAAGGTTTTTATTGCTCAGTGCGTACAATGCCACCAAAACGACGGAAAGGGTATTGCAGGCGTTTATCCCCCTTTAGTTGAATCAAGTTGGGTTTTAGGTCATCAAGAGGTCTTAGCCAGAATCCTCATCAACGGAATGAATGGTAAGGTTGTCGTCTTAGGTAAGACTTACAATGGTAACATGCCTGCCTTTGGTCCCTCAGGTCTCAATTTGAAGCCCAAGCAGATTGCGGGAGTCTTAAGCTACATTAGACAAGAATGGGGCAATGCAGGATCTGACATCACTGAAGATACCATGAAAAATTACATGGCCATGTACAATGCACGTACAACACCATGGACATCCGAAGAGCTTTCATTGAATTTATCACCAGAGCCTGAGGCTCCGTCAAAAGACACAGACATCGACATATCCGATGATAATAAAATGTTAGACACCCATGGTGACGAAGACCATACTGACAGCGAACATTCAAATATGATTCTGTCACACAAAGAGCACTCATAGTACTTTATGCTAAAAGCACACGATTTTTTCACCTTATCAGAGGAATTTCCTTTCAAGGATTCTTTTAATATAAGTGATGCACCGTGGGAATGGGTATCGAAAATTAAAGATACACTCGCTAATTTTCCCTTTGAAGAGTTATCCATAGACATTCCTTCCAACTTATCGATCAAAGGTAAGGTTTATATACATCCTACTGTTAAATTACCTGCCTATGGATGTATAGAGGGCCCTTGCTATATTGGGAAAAACACAGAGCTCAGACCAGGAACTTACATTCGAGGTAATGTCATCATCGGTGAATCTTGTGTTTTAGGAAATTCATGTGAATTCAAAAACACTTTAATTCTCGATAATGCTCAGATTCCTCATTTTAGCTATATCGGAGACAGCGTAATCGGGAATAAGGCACATTTAGGAGCAGGGGTGATATGCTCAAATCTGAGACTGGATCAACGGAATGTAAAAATCTTTGATTTAGAAAGAAAAAGCCATGATACCCAAATGAGAAAACTTGGAGCGATTGTAGGCGATGAAGTCGAAATTGGGTGCAATACCGTACTCAATCCTGGAAGTTTGCTTTTAAGGAATAGTATGGTCTATCCAAATACTACTTTTAGCGGTACTCTAAATTCTGGAGAAATTGCTCACCATGAGCAAAAGCTCAAGATCACTCGCTTTAAATCCATAAAGTAAGAAACACTCAATGGTATAATCATACACCAATGGACATAGTAAAAAGAGATTTCAATGCGATAATCAAGGCGATACAAGCAGATGATTCTAGATATAGTAGCGGTGCTTACTATTTTCTTAGAGAAGCCTTAGATTATACGATAAAAATTTCATTTGATAATGAAGAATTCTCTGAGCTTTCACAGCATATTTCTGGACAAGAGTTACTTGAAGGGATTAAAGATTTTGCCTTAGAGCGTTACGGCCCTATGGCTTTTGAATTATTCAAAAGTTGGGGAGTAAATAATTGCAAGGATTTTGGAAATATAGTCTTTAATCTAGTCGAATGCCAAGTGCTAGGAAAGAATGATAGTGATACTCCCGAGGATTTTGAAAAAGGCTATAATTTTAAAGAAACTTTTCTTAACCCATTCGTTCCTGAAAATAATATCCGCCAGAAAAAGCCACGCTTGTACTAGACTTATTCACTGCACTTAATATTGCTCATTAAATTTGAGCCGATTTTTCTTTTCTTAAGTGTATCGCCAGTTCTAAAGCTTTTTCTTCACCATATTTTTTTATAGAAAATGATGTGGATTGTTGTATTTTTGGCTTGGGTCTCCAACTGACAGTATAGCATTCATAATACTTACCATTACTCGCTTTTTTTGATGTACGACTGACCCCAAGGACACCTGTTTTATTGCGCTTATCATTATTAACAACTCTTCGTTTGGTCGGTTTCTTAGGGATTTTATCAATCATCTTGTTCAATTTTTCTCTTTGGGTAACTGCCTTCTTAAAGGATAGTTCTTTTCCGCCAAATTTTGAATCACTAAAAAACTTTGAGTATGTTTTTTGATTGCGATAGACTCTAACATACCAACCAACCGTGCTGTTTGTCTCAATTCGACTGATTCCTTTTAAAGATTCTATATCGCTCATAACTGCTTTAATTAACTAATAATTAATAATTATAAATCAATACGATTATTTCAAAAGTAAACTTTACTAAATTCAAAAAAAATTGGTATACATAGGCATGAAAATTCCAGTAAAAGTCAAAATATGTGGTATGAGACGCCATGAAGACTTATTATACGCCAAAGAGTTGGGTGCTGATTATTTTGGTTTTATAGTTTATGAGAAATCACCTCGGTATATTTCGTTCGATAAGTTAAAACCATTACTTTCCAATATATCTTTAGATAATTGCGTTTTTGTTGATGTGATGCCAACGGCAGATAAGATCTTGCAAATGCAAGCTTTTGGCTGTCAAAATTTCCAGATTCATATTCATGAAGAAACTAGTTTAAGTGAATGTAAATCCTATGCTAAATTAATTAAAAAAGACTCACTGTGGTTGGCTCCTCAACTCAAAAATTTAGATGATTTTAATGAATCCTTACTTGAATTTTCCGACAATTTTTTAATTGATTCCTATTCAAAGGAACAAATTGGAGGCACAGGAAAAGTTGGAGATTGGGATGGGTTTAAACGACTTAGTCAGAAACACCCCAGTAAACGATGGATATTAGCAGGAGGACTCAATCCTGAAAATATTAAGGATGCAAGTAATCAGTCAGGGGCTGAAATTCTTGATGTAAATAGCGGAATTGAAGACACACCTGGTATAAAAAACAGGGAAGCTTTAAAGCTATTATTCCATAACTTACATTCTTAAAGCCTTTTGATATAAATATTGATTTAACGCTTTACAGTATCAATTGAGGATGCTTTGTTCTTCACTTAATATTTATTGCAGGGTGGAGCAGCCCGGTAGCTCGTCAGGCTCATAACCTGAAGGTCGCCAGTTCAAATCTGGCCCCTGCACCCAATGAAGGCCAAATCGTACGTGATTTGGCCTTCGCCATTTATAAATACTAAGCTAGGAATCAAATTAGAAATCTGCACCCACTAAGACTTAATCGATTCAAAAGCCCATTCTATCCATGTTAATAAGCATTTGATTGAAGCGGTTTCCACAGTAGCACCTCCCCAAATTCGAATCCCTGGAGGAGCATCTCGATAGCTTCCGATATCAAATGCTACCTCTTCTTTTTCCAAAAGTGCAACTAAGGCTTTTGCTTTAGTTGCTTGTTCTTCTGGAGTTAAAGCTTGATACCATGGTGCCACAATTTTCAAACAAATTGATGTACTGGAACGAGTTTCAGGGTCTTCAGCAAGAAAGTCGATCCAATCGTTTTTTTCGACCCAAGCAGCCACTTCTGCTAAGTTATCATTTGATCTTTGGACGAGACCATTAAGTCCGCCAATTGATTGAGCCCAACGCAATCCATCTACAGCATCCTCTATACAAAGCATAGATACCGTATTAATGGTTGCCCCTGAAAATATTCCTGAGATGACTTTATTCTTCTTTGCCAACTTGAAAATTTTTGGCATCGGCCATGAAGGAGTGTATTCTTCAAGACGTTTCAAGGCACGTGGACTTAATGCAATCATTCCATGAGCTGCTTCTCCACCCATTACCTTTTGCCAAGACCATGTAATGACATCTAATTTGGAATAATCCATATCCATGGCAAAGACAGCTGACGTTGCATCACAAATGGACAATCCTTCTCGATCTGCAGGTATCCAATCTAAGTTCTTTAATCGGACGCCTGAAGTCGTTCCATTGAAGGTAAAAACGACATCATTTGAAAAATCTACCGCGTTTAAATCGGGTAATTGACCGTAATCAGCAACAAATTTTCGTGCATTATTTAATTTAAGCTCATTTAGGATATCTCCAACCCATGTAGAACCGAATGATTCCCATGCAAGGACATCAACTCCTCTGGCCCCTAACAATGACCACATAGCCATTTCTATGGCTCCTGTATCAGATGCTGGAACAATACCACATACATAATCTTCAGGCAGTCCTAAAAGTGCCTTTGATTCATCAATAACAGATTGGATTCTTTCTTTGGCTATTTTTGCTCTGTGGGAGCGTCCGACTAGGGCTTCATCTAGTGCCTTAATTGACCAATTTGGACGTTTGGCACATGGACCTGATGAAAAATTTGGACTGAGTGGTTTTTCGTTTGGTTTCATATAGGAATGCTGAATGTTTCTGAATTTTAAAATTATTGGATTTCCCAAGAGAGTGAAGTGATTCTTTTTATCTGATTTTTATTTAATGCTAAAAATAGATCATAAGCTTTATTCAATGCAACATTGGAAATAAATCGAACCGGTTCTTCCTTTTCATTTATATTTTCCAAAGTAAGAATTTTATTATCGTAATAAATCAGACTGTAGCCCGATTGATAATGGGTCAGTGAAATATCTCGAAGAGGGCACTGTTTGGTCACTTCAGTAAATAATTCGTCAAGGTGTGATTCTATCGCAGCATCATCTGGATTGATGAACATACGACCAAAGGCATCAATGATACAGGTATGATCCATCACTTAAGTGAGGTTCTTTTTTAAAACAAAAGAATTTCTCTTATTCTCATTATATTTCAGCTGACGCTCCTTCGGCAATTCTTCATATTCAGCTTGCGTGAAACCACATTTCAATTGGAAAAACTTAGAAGCATTTACAGTTAAAACGTATGCGGAATGATAACCCTTTTTCTCCGCTTTTATACAGGCATCATTGACTAACTTACGACCAATACCACGACCATTGTAGTAGGGTTGCACGAAAACACTCCCTATTTCTACAGAGTGTTCATCTTTAAAATAATGTATGCAGGTACAGGCGACAATACTACCATCTATTTCATAAACACGATAATCAGAAATCCTTTCATTAATGGCGTCGATTGGACGATTGAGAAGGGCGTCTCTTTTTACCGAATTCTTAGTAAGATTGTAGATTGCTTGTACATCATTCATACCCGCTTCACGAATTATTTCGTATTTATTGGAATGAATCATCGTTCCAATGCCTACTTTATCAAAGAGCTCATTGAGCAAAGCATTGTGGATATTGCAGTTGAGTAAATGGACACGTTCAATCTTTTGCTCGATTGCCTGTATGGCCAAATGGCTATAACTTAGAAACCATGGGGGTAGCTGCTTGGCTGTACCTTCAAGTAAATTTTCCTTCAATTCATTAGCAGATATATTAGTGAGCGGCTCTCCGTTGATAACAGGACACTCATTCATACTGAGTAGAATTAACTTATGAACTTGAGTACTTTGACAAAGCGTTTCAAAAACTCGATGATTCTCAAAGTTAATTGAATGCCCTTCAGGAGTAATTAAACAAAGTGTCTGGTTTTCAAAGGATTGCTTGATCACCTCAGTTAGGTGAGCTTTGTCTGATTCCGTTTCTAAGTGAGATTCTTTAAGCTTTAATTGATTGAACTCAAAGGATTCATCAACGTCTGAAAGTTTGAAATGGTCTCCCAAATGAACCAATGAGAAAACATCTTCCTTGCACCGATAGAAGAAAAGGCAAATTCGAATGTTCAAGGAATCCAATACGGCTATTTCCTTCAGTACAGAAGGGAAGATATCAGTTTGGGTTAAGTCTTCATCTATGCCGATAAAAAAGGTTTGCCGTCTGAATAAGCGAACATAACGAAGTATCCCCGGTAAATCCGAGGGACTTAGTTCGTTATTCTTAGAAAATACGTTATTCATTTGGCATAAAGAAATGTTGCATATTTAATTGAACTAGTTGAATAAACAAGCGCGTAATTAAACAAGATTCATTGAGGAACAATAATACAGATTTATTTCAAAATGCAATTGATCTCTACCTAACATGGTTGGAGCTAGATAAAGGCTTATCCAAACATACTGTCAAAAGTTACCACTCAGACATCTCTCAATTTTTGAAATTTGTCTTAAAGAAAAATGTCAAAAACTGGGAGTCCGTTCAATCCAGTCATTTTGATGCTTGGTTAAATGAATTAGGAGCAAAAAAGCTTTCTAAGCAAAGCCAGTCACGGAAATTTACCTCCATACGATCTTTTACAAAATTCCTGATCGCTGAGCGTATCATAAAAATTGATTTTTCGGAATTAAGCTATCGTCCAAAATTAGATAAGAAATTACCGATTGCTTTAGAAGTCGTGGAAATGAATAAACTCATAAATGCGGCTCAGTCAGATACAACTTATGGATTAAGGGATTACTGTATTATTGAACTAATGTATAGTGCAGGCTTACGTGTCTCTGAATTATGCCAAATAAAGATCGAGCAGATAAACAGTGAGGCAGGTATCTTAAGGATTTTCGGAAAAGGCTCAAAAGAGCGAATTGTACCACTGGGTGAGAATGCAAAAAAAGCGTTAGAGGCTTATTTACTTCGTTCTCGCCCAAGCTTCGTTAATGCAAAAACGGACACGACTGTATTTTTAAGCAGATTGGGTAAAGGCCTATCAAGAAAGACCATATGGTATATGATAAAACGCTATACGGAAAAAGCATTGATCAAAAAAGTTATCAAACCACATACTTTGAGGCACTCTTTTGCAACACACTTGCTAGAAGGTGGCGCTGATCTCAGATCAATTCAGGATTTACTCGGGCATGCTGATATTTCGACAACACAAATCTACACGAGTATACAGAAAGCACGTCTACAGGAAGAACATGCTGTTCACCATCCGAGAAAATAATGGATGATGAAAAAAAATGGCCTCCCGTAGGGGATTCGAACCCCTGTCGCCAGGATGAAAACCTGGTGTCCTAGGCCGGGCTAGACGAACGGGAGGAAACCTTAAAAGATTAGGAAGTTAGAAAGCTATTCCTTTACTGCAAGTTTATTTATTCAATTTTTTATTTATTTTTTTAGGGTAACCCTATAAATTACTTAAATATAAGATAAATATTCACCTAAATTATACAAATGGACCTTCCTTCTTATCCTGATAAACCGCTCTTAAGCATCGATCACCTTCCTTTTCCTAAAGTAGCAATTGGTAAAGTTAGAGAAATATTTGATTTGGGAGATGCTTATTTAATGGTAGCGACAGATCGCATATCTGCATTTGATGTAGTATTCAAAGAAGGTTTGAGCGGAAAGGGGATACTACTTACCCAAATGAGTTTATATTGGTTTGATCAAGTCAGCTCAATAACTCGCCATCACTTAGTCGATAATCATGAAAATAGATGTAAGATACTTTGTAATAAACATCCAGAGCTTACTGGCCGAATAATGATAGTCAAAAAGCTTAAACCCTTAAGTATCGAAGCTATTGTAAGGGGCTATTTAGCTGGGTCGGCATGGAAAGATTACCAACAAAATCAGACAATCTTTGGATATGAACTACAAGCTGGACTCGTAGAAAGTTCAAAATTAGACCAGCCATTGTTTACTCCAACAACTAAAGCACAATCAGGACATGATATTCCAATTTCTGTCAGCAAGGCAAAAGAACTGATTGGAAATTCTATCTTGGATCAGGTTCAAGAGCTAAGTATAAGTATTTTTGAGTACGCAACAAAGCAATTAGATCGATGTGGACTGATTCTTGCCGATACTAAATTTGAATTTGGCGTCGATGAGGATAATCAAATTTATTTAATAGATGAAGTTTTAACTCCAGATTCCTCACGCTACTGGTTTAAAGAAAATTATACTGAAGGCGAACCACAAGAGCCAGTAGATAAACAATTTATAAGAGATTATCTAAATACAATTGATTGGGATAAGCGTCCACCTGCA
Organism: Opitutia bacterium; assembly: GCA_029248665.1. GTDB lineage: Bacteria > Verrucomicrobiota > Verrucomicrobiia > Opitutales > Coraliomargaritaceae. The sequence continues at coordinate 28,602 of JAQWIW010000018.1, forward strand.
CCTCCATTACCTAGCTCAGTTAGACAAGAAACGCTTAAACGCTACGAAAAAGCCTATCAATTAATTACTTCTTTGAATTAATGATTATTTCTGATGTTCGTTTTTTTATTAAATAAACTAGATATAAAAAACAAAAATGCATTTTTATTCATCCCTATATTGGGATCACTGATTTATTTTTTAATACAAAATATAATATTCATAAAGTCAGGGTTACTAGATCCCAATTTTGATGTCATCTTTGAGTGTTATAAATTTAATCTAAATTATCTGCCTAGAGTTTTTCTTGTACTAAGTCTTATTTATTTTGTTTTATTAATCGCCTTAAGACCCTTTCGAAAACTCGGACTAATTTTTGCTCTATTCAGTATTTTGGTTAGTATCAGCTTGTTTGCTTTAGATTTCTACATAACAAAAATTGAACCAGAAAAACTGCTTATCAGAAATATTACGCTAACATCTGATAAAATTACAAAATCAATCAAGGTTGTTCATTTTAGTGATGTTCAATCTGCAAAAATCGATGACTACGAAAAGCGCATTTTTAAAACAATTCAAAAAATAGATGCTGATTTAATCCTTTATACTGGGGATTTCCTTCAATTACCAAAGGAATTAAATTTCAAAGACCAATGGGAACAAATGCATCGCTTATTCGATTCACTAAACCCTAGATTTGGCATCTATGCAGTATACGGAGATACTGAACTAGCCTTATACTCTGTTCCAAAAGATGAAATACTCCCTATACAAATACTTTCTTCAAAAGCAGATTCTTTTACTTTTGAAGGAGGGAATATTAGCATTTATGGATTAAGCCTGTATAATTCTAAAAATCCACTATGGGCAATGCGAGGGATTGAAACATGGCTCAAAGAAAATGACGATTCTCACTTTAAAATACTACTAGGGCATTCACCTGATTACGCCTTGGCCTTAAAAGATAGTAGAATAGATCTTTGTTTAGCAGGACATACTCATGGTGGACAGGTTAGAGTTCCCTTCATTGGACCACTAACTATTGATAGCCAAATTCCGAAAAAGTGGTCTCGAGGTTTTCATAAAATTGGAATACCATATCTAAATGTATCTGCAGGGGCAGGTTCAAATCATTATAATGGATTACCTGCAATGCGATTTAATTGCCCGACTGAAATCACAGTAATTAATATAGTGCCACAAAAAGATTGAAGCATTTGAAACTCCAGCCAATCAGTGATAATATAAAAATAATTAACAGTAACCATAGGGTTTTTCTTTCCTGTTTTGTTAAGCGCATAATACTTTAATTCAAATACTCTTAATGATTTCTTCAAAATTTTCGACACTATTCACGAGCGAATCTATAGATTTTGCCATGCTTGTCTTTCTTTGGATTGTTCAAATTATCATCTATCCATCATTTAAAGAAGTCGCTAAAAATAGAATACTTATCTGGCATAAAAACTACCAGTCAAAGGTCTGCATTATAATGGGCCCTATAATGCTTCTTCAAATCTACATGATCACTGTAGATCTTATAACGGATAGTTCTACCTTATCCATTATTCGTTTTATTTTATTAATGGCATCTTGGTTTTTAACCGTATTTATTTCCGTTCCCTTACACAAAAAAATTGAAAGCAATAATGATCTACAGGGCTCAATAGAAAGGCTTATTCAAACAAATCTATTTCGAACTTTCACTTGGACGGCTATTTATCTGACCCATTTGATATAAATGAGATCAACGTCCGTAACATTTTAAAGTATCTTTAATGTATCCATGGCTTTCATGATAGAACTCTTCTAAGTTTTCAGAACAATAACGCCAATCCCAATTACCGCTTTGGGTGCCTGGATTATTAAAACGGGCTTCCGATTCAAGGCTGAAGAGATCCTGCATAGGAACAATAGCGTAGTTGGCAACTGACTCAACAGAGGCTCTAAATAAATCCCAACCAATATTTTCGCCTGAAATACCCAAATATTTTTTAAGGTGCTCTTGTGAATCGGAATCCAAAGATTTAAACCACCCTAAGGAAGTATCATTATCATGAGTACCACTATAAACAACTTGATTTCGTTTTAGATTATGGGGCAGATAGGGATTAGTGGCATCTCCACCAAAAGCAAAATGCAAAACAGACATACCAGGAAATCCAGTTTCCTTTAATAATGCTTCAACTTCAGGCGTTATCACTCCAAGGTCTTCAGCAATTATAGGCATACGCTCTACTTGACCTTTTATTGCATTAAAAAGCCCTTTACCTGGTGCTTTTTCCCATTGTCCGTGAATCGCTGTTGTTTCGCCTACAGGTACTGCCCAACAAGACTCAAATCCACGGAAATGATCGATTCGCACGCAATCATAGAGATCTAAGTTATGCTTAATCCTCTGTGTCCACCATTTGAATTTTTCTTTTTTATGAGCAGTCCAATTAAATAAAGGATTTCCCCAAAGTTGGCCATCTTCTGAAAAATAATCTGGAGGCACGCCAGCAACTTTATTCGGGAAACCTTCTGGGGATAAATCAAACAAAGCAGGGTTTGCCCAAACATCTGCACTATCCAAAGCAACAAATATCGGCAAATCACCAATTAATTGAATTCCTTTATTATTGGCATATTGCTTTAGCTTACGAAATTGTTTGAAGAAAATAAATTGAGTAAATGCATGCTTTTCTGCTTCTGGAGAAATAAAGGTGCCTTTATTTCTCTTCTGAGTTGCATTTTTAGACTCATTTTCGTTTTTCCATTCTAAATGTGAACGATTGCCAAAATGTTCTTTTAGAGCCCGGAAATTACAGTAGTCATAAAGCCAGAAATCATGATTTTTATAAAAATCAAATAGCTCATTTCGTAATTCTTCAGACAGTTCTAGTTCTTTTTTAAACCCTATAAATGCTTTATTAACAACTGGCCAAAATGCAGAAAAGAGAGCCCCATAATCTACTTTATCTTTAGAAAGAGATTTCAAGTGAGCTAGATCTTTGCTTTCTATCCATCCATGTTCTTTTAAATCATCCCAATTGATAAAGTATGGATTACCAGCAAAAGCAGAAAAACATTGATAGGGAGAATCCCCATAACTTGTAGGGCCCAACGGACACATTTGCCAAAGTTTAAAACCTGACTCAGCAATTACATCAATAAAGCGATAGGCACTTGTGCCAAAGTTTCCGATACCGTGATCATTGGGAAATGAACTAGGGTGAAGTATAACGCCTGCTAATCGTTCCATAAAATACTCCTTAAATAAATCAGACTGAAATGGGTGCCTTTATCATCGGATGAGGATCATAGTTTTCTAAACTAAAATCTTCATATACGAATGCGTTTAAATCCTTAACTTCTGGATTAATTCGCATAATTGGCTGAGCTTTAGGAGTACGACTTAATTGTTCTTTTGCTTGATTTAGGTGATTCTTATATAAATGCAAATCGCCGAAAGTATGAACAAATTCATGCGCTTCTAAATTACACACTTGGGCAATCATCTGAGTTAAAAGTGCGTACGAAGCGATGTTAAAAGGAACACCGAGAAAAAGGTCGGCACTTCGTTGATAAAGCTGACAACTCAATTTACCATTCGCTACATAAAATTGAAAAAGTGCATGACAAGGCGGTAGAGCCATCTGGTTAATTTCACCAGGATTCCACGCGCAGACAATATGCCGGCGACTGTTAGGATTATTTTTCAAGCTTTCTACAACTGAAGCAATTTGATTAATAGAGTCACCTTTCGAATTCGTCCAATCGGTCCATTGTGCACCATAAACCCGACCTAAGTCTCCATTTTTATCGGCCCATTCATCCCATATTGAAACTTTATTATCGTTTAAATATTTTACATTAGTATCGCCTTTTAAAAACCAAAGCAATTCGTAGATAATCGACCTTAGGTGGAGCTTCTTAGTTGTTAAAAGAGGGAAGGTTGGGTTTAAAGAAAACCTTAATTGTGCACCAAACACGGATAATGTTCCTGTGCCAGTTCGATCAGAGCGGTCAGTACCATTGGTTAAAACATGATCTAGTAATTCCAAGTAACTCTTCATAATAGAATAAATTATTATGATGGATTTTGATTAAGCAAATAAAGAATGTACCCTAAATCATTTTTAGTGGTTATTTTAGGATTAGGCTGATCATTAAGCACCAAGTTTATTTTAATCTCTGAAAAGACTAGGGAGGACGAATCGTCTGTAATACTTTGCTTTGATTCAAAAACCTTACGATAGCACTCATTGATCAGAGCGAAATCAAATATTTGAGGGGTTTGTACGGAGCGTAATTTTGAGCGATCAAGATCTTTAACTAGCGGTGAATCAGAAGCAGTACTCTCATCAATTTGTTTAATAGTATCGGTAAGCAAAGTTGCGGGTATCGCATTTTGGTATTTCTTGGCCTCGGTTAAGAGTTTCAAAATGAAATCGGAGTTAATTAAAGGCCGAGCAGCATCGTGTATCGCAACATATTGTACAGGCTCTTCAAACGACTCCAGCTCTTGCAATGCATTAAAGACTGATCTTTGACGAGAATCGCCACCTTTAATAAGCCTAGGCTGATATTCTTCGATGAAAGAAGCCGGCAATATTTCTAGGATCTGCTCCTTTTGGGCTTGGTCTCGATAGACAATCAAATAGCGATCAAACTGTTTCGTATCAGTAAAAGCTTTAATCGAATAACAAATCACGGGGATCTCCATGATAGGAAAAAGAATTTTATCCTCCACGCTAGTACCCATTCGAGCTCCAGAGCCTGCCGCTAATAATATCGCACAATTCATTGTTTTCGTAAAATACTCTTAGCGAATGTCATCAAGAATTGAAATGACCGATGCTAAAGGGTCTTTGCTTTTGTAAATTGGACGACCGACTACAATAAAATTAGCCCCAAGTTGTTTTGCATTAGAAGGTGTCATAACTCTTTTTTGCTCATCTAAATCAGCACCCTTAGGACGTATTCCTGGAGTTACAATTAATGGGCCAATCCCAAGATTTTCTCTAAGTAATTTCAATTCATGAGTCGATGAGACTATACCATCAACTTTTGCATCAATACTCATTTTTGCTAAATCCAAGACCTGGTCTTGTATTGGCTTGGTAATATTAAGAACCTCCATTTGTTCTTGATTCATGGATGTCAAAACAGTGACTGCCAAAAGCTTCAAATTGGGATTAGATTCATCCCTTGCTTTAACTGCATAAGCACACATTTCTGAACCTCCGATAGCATGAATCGTCAATAAGTCTATCGAAGCAGAAGATAGACTTAATATAGTCTTGGCTACAGTGTTAGGAATGTCGTGCAATTTTAGATCAAGAAATACATTATAACCCATAGTTTTGATTTCCTGAACTAAAGGAAGCCCATAAGCGGTAAACATTTGTAATCCGATCTTCACCCACTTTAAATGGCCTTGTAAAGGCTCCATTAATTCTAATGCGGTCTTACGGTCCTCACAATCAAGGGCTAATATCAATTCTGTTTGCTTCTGGTGATTCATCATTTAAAGTTAATTTTAGAAAGTTATGCTATAGTTCAATTCATCTAAAGATTTATTTTACAAATATAATACTTTTCTTACTAATTCTTTAAATTAATGACAACATTCTTCTCTCCAGCAAAAATAAATCTTCTGCTAGATATTCATGGAAAACGAATGGATGGCTACCATGATTTGAGCTCATTAATCGTAGGGCTAGATTTTGGAGATTATATTGATATTGAGAAAACTGGGAGTTCAAAAGACTTACTTGAGTGTAACGATCCAAATATTCCCTGCGATGAACATAACTTAATTCTAAAAGGTATGACCTTATTGAGAAAAGAGATCAAAATAAAAGAACATTTTAAATTTAGCTTAAATAAAAGAATTCCTTCTCAAGCAGGTTTTGGAGGAGGTAGTAGCAATGCCACTACAGTGATTAAAGGAGTCCTTGGTTTGATTGGGAAAAGTCTATCTTCTGAAAATCTAAACTTTTTATTATCTCAAATAGGAGCTGATTGTAGTTTTTTTAAAAATCCAGTACCATCAATGATGACAGGTATAGGAGAAATCATTCATCCCTTAGAGCCAAGTATAAGCAATAAGCTAACAGGTCAAAAAATCCTTATTTTTAAACCTTCCTTTAACATTTCTACTATGGCTGCTTATTGTGAATTAAATAAAGAATCTTTTAATGACACAGCACATACCGAACAAAAGATTGAGGAATTCAAAAATACAGGAGATCATAAAAAATTAATTCACAACAGTTTTACCCAACCCCTAGAACACAAATATATAGCCTTAAAATCATTATTAAAAACTCTTAATGACCATGGAATCCCTTCAATGATAAGCGGAAGTGGAAGTGGTTGTTTTTCTTTACTAAGTGAAGAAAATACAAATACTCAAAGAATTCTAATAAAGGACTGTGTACAAAATGCATTTGGTAATGATGCATTTCTAGAAGAAACAAAAGTCCTGTAGTTTTTTCTATTTCATGGATAGTAATTCAAAAGAAATCATATTGAAAGGTATTCCTGCATCTCCCGGGATTTGCCACGGTAATGCTATGCTATTTGCTCAAAGCCATATAGATATACCGATTTATGATATTGATGCAGAAGTTATAGAAAAGGAAAAAGAACGATTTGAAAAAGCATTAATTACAACCCGAGAAGAGATATTTCAGATTAGAGATCAGGTTTCAAAATCTCTAGGAGAAGATGAAGCATTAATCTTTGATGCACACTTAATGGTCTTGGAAGATAATGCCTTAATCACAGAAATCTTACAGCATTTAGAGCAAAATAAAAAAAATGTAGAATATAGCTTCAATGAAGTTGTCGAACGTTATATTAATTTCTTTAAGACGATAGAGGACGAATACTTGAGAGAACGAGTATCTGATATAAAAGATGTTTCACGAAGAGTTCTCAATAATTTACTTGGAGAAACAAAGACAGGGAATGATAGTAAGCATCAAACAAGAATCATTGTTTCCGAAGACATCACACCATCCCAGGCAGTTGGATTTGATAAAAGTAATTTACAAGGATTTATCACGAATTCCGGTGGTGCGACATCCCATTTTGTGATCATGTCTAGATCCTTTAAGATACCTGCAGTTGTTGGTCTCCATAATGCTACGGAAAAAATCAAACATAATGACTATATTCTAATTGATGGATACCAAGGCTTGGTATTTATCAATCCAACAGCTAATACGATTGTTGAATACAATAAAATAGCCAGTAAACAACTACAAATTGAACGTACCTTTGAAGAAGAATTAGTCGAAAAAACAGAAACTCTTGATGGGCATAGCATTGAATTAATGGCTAATATTGAAGCATCTGATGATATTTCTGAATCAGTCCAAAATAATTTTGATGGTATTGGGTTGTTCCGAACAGAAAGTATTTTTTTAAAGAAGAACGGAGTTCCATCTGAAGATGAACAATTTAAAGAGTACGCCTCCGTTGTTCAAAATACAAACGGCAAGCCAGTCATTATACGAACCTTGGATATCGGAGGGGACAAATTAATAAATGGCGTACACGATGATTCATTCCTTGGTCTTAGAGCAATTCGTTTTTGCTTAGAAAATTTAACGATCTTCAAGACTCAATTACGGGCCATTTTAAGAGCCAGTGTTTTTGGAGATGTTAAGATCATGTATCCAATGATCAGCGGAGTAGAAGAACTCGACAAAGCTAACCACATCTTCAATGAAGTGAAGGATGCATTACTAGCAGAGGGGATCGCCTTTAATCCCAATATAGAAGTGGGGGCGATGATTGAATTACCTAGTGCCGTATCCATTATAGATCTACTCGCAAAAAAAGTTGATTTCTTTAGCGTAGGCACAAACGATCTTATACAATATCTAATGGCGGTAGATCGCATGGACGACCGTGTTTCCCATTTATATCAACCCACTCATCCAGCAGTACTCAGGTCACTTAAAACCATTTTTGAGAAATCTGACGATAGTAACAAGCATGTAAGTGTCTGCGGAGAAATGGCAGGGGAGCCCATTTATACAGCATTGTTAATTGGATTGGGCGCAAAATCTTTAAGTGTATCAGTAAGTAGACTGCCTGAAGTGAAGCACTATATTCGCTTAATGAACTTAGGCGAATTGAGGGAACTGGTTAAAGAGCTGTTGACTCTTGATCAAGCGGAACCAATTGAGCAAAAACTAAATGCTTTTCTAGAAAAACTATAAGCTAATTAGATTAACTCTTATTGTAGTCCCTAATCTTGGTCTTCATAGTCACTTTTTTGAAAAACCTTGTAATAACACCAAATGACTAAAATGGTGACCAAGCTTACAGAAAAAAAGAGCATTAATAATCCGGATATAGTCATAATATTTTTAAAATAGGGTAGGAATCTATCCTTTAGCTTTCACAGTCGAAGCAATAAATACTCCTAGTAATAATAAAATACCCACAGATTGTAAAGCCACTGGATCAGGGTTTATGAATAAGTCGTTGATGTAGGAATTTCCGCTACTGTTAGCACCATTTTTATAAAGAGTACTAAAAATATCCCACATCCAATTACCTAGGATTAAAATCAATAAACAAGGAGTAATATATTTGATTACAAATGCATAGATTTTCGGTATTTGAATTTTTGATCCTTGATGAGCGGATTTTAGGCCCTTATCAATGCCAATTATCCAAGCAAAAATGATGACTTGAGCTGTAGCCAAAAATACCATCAGCAGATTCGATATCCAATAATCCAAGGTGTCTAATGCTTTTAAGTCAGCACTATTATACATTACAAATAATACACCTAAAGTAGTTAATAGAAAAACTGCCATTGTGGCTTTGTCTCGGTTCAACTGAAAATGATCTTCAAAAAAGGCCATTGCTGGTTGAAGCATGGAAAGAGAACTGGTTATAGCAGCTAAGAATAACAAAAAGAAAAACAAGAATCCAAAAACTTCCCCTGATGGCATATGGGTAAAGACCATAGGCAATACTTTGAATCCAATATCAAAAGTACCAAGACCAATTCCTGCTAGTCCCGTTATGCCAAAAAATGCTACTGCGGCTGGAATTGATATCATGCCACCCATAGCTACTTCGAAAAATTCATTGGTACTGGAGGCAGCTAAACCACTGAGTACGATGTCATCCTTTGGCTTTAAATAAGAAGCATAAGTGATAATCACACCAAACCCAACAGATAGAGAAAAGAAAATCTGTGATGCGGCAGCTAGCCATAATTTAGGATCACACAATAACTCCCATAACGATATGTGACGAATTTGCATCAAATCGCTAATAGATGCCTCTGACTCATATTTTGCTACTGTTTGAGGATCTGTATTCAACAGCAATTGATCAAAAAATTTCCAAGGAGTCTCTAAATTATCCCTAACTTCAACAACAGTCTTAGATGGATTCCACATATAACCAAGACCTGAGCTAATATTATTATTCGGATACGCAGGGTCAGGAGTCCCTAAAGTAATAACTCGCACTAAAATAATTAACGCTATGAACAACAAAAGAGGCATCGCTATAAGACAAAATCGTTCAATGCCTTTCGAAATCCCTTTTGAAAGGAAATAAAAGTTTATCGCCAGAGCTGTAATTACATAAATCGCTAAATGCTCTAAATCAAAATTGATTGCAGATCCATTTTCAGAGACACCAACTAAATTATGAAAGAAAGATACAGCTTCGCCAGTATTATTAAAATGCAAATTTCCTAATAAATAATTTGTAGCATAAGCCAGACACCATGATTCAATAATTAAATAATAGAAATAAATACCAATAGGAATCATCAGGGCTATCACTCCAAGGTATTTGAAATGCTTACGATTAGTGATAGAAGAAAAAATACTTGGAGAAGAATTAAAACCATTTAAGCCACCTTGTCGTCCCATTGCCCATTCCGCCCAACAAATAGGCAAACCAATCAAAAGGAAGGAAATTACATAAGCGATCATGAAAGCACCGCCACCGTATTCGGCGACAAGGCCAGGAAAGCGAAGGAAATTCCCTAATCCAACCGCACTTCCAGATACCGCTAAAATAACTCCGAGTTTGGAATTCCATTTTTCTTTTTGTATTTTAGACATAGATTAAAGATTTAAATTAAATATACTCGCCTATAGAAAAAAAAATCTAACAATTAACAATACTATAATTAATGCTCATACTCGATCGATATTTATTCAGCACTTGGCTAAAACACTTTCTAATCATAACAGGGTTTTTTCTAGCATTATTAGTGGCCAAAGAAGCATACAACCATTTCGTAGATTTAATAAGGGCGGGATTTGGTATAACAAAGATATTTGATTTTATAATAGTATCAATATTTGCAGATTTGTTTGTGCTTATTCCGATAACTTTATTTGTTTCGATTATTTTTACATTTATAGCTCTACAAAAATCAAATCAAATTACCATACTTAAATCCTGCGGACTGAGTTTGTTCCGTATAAGTACACCATTTTACATAGTTGGAACTGTGATTGCTATCTTAAGCTATTTCACAGCAGCTCTATTTATTCCTAGTATAACCGATAAAAGAAATACCTACCTGGAGATACTTGGTTCTCATACAGATTCCCAGAATAGCATCGATTCTAGTGAGATACTCACATATCAAAATGAGGCAAAAAACAGACTATGGTTTATCGAAGCATTTAACGCAGTCCAATTAAAAGGAGCTTATACAATTCTACATCAAATGAATGATGCAGGTATTGAAATAGGGCGAATTATTGCTCAAAAATGCACTTATGATAATGATCTAGAAACTTGGACATTTTTCAATGGAACGGAGGTTCGTTTTGATGAAAACAATGGTGATCCGCTTCAATCAATCTCCTTTAAAACAAAACAATTTATCGACTTAGAAGAAAACCCCAGAGATTTCTTACTACTAGATAAAGAAATATCCCAATTATCATTTACTAAAGTAAAACATATATTGTTTCTTTTACCAAGTACCTCTCAACAACGCTTAAAATATGAAATAAGGTATTATTCATTTTTTGCTACACCCTTGCTGTCCATAATTTTGGTCGGGATAAGCATACCGTTTCTAACTAGGGGAATGCGAAATAATCCTATAAACGGAGCATTCTGCGCATTTATCTTACTAATAAGCTTCTTTATCACTAAGACAATAATTTTTGCCTTAGGCTTAAATTATGGATTCCCGGCATTATTGACCGCTTTTCTACCTTATTTTATCTATTTAATACTCTCCGTAAGACTATTATGGCAAAAGTAATTATTTAAATGGTGGTCGAGGAGGGACTTGAACCCTCACGCCTTGCGGCACATGACCCTTAATCATGCGTGTCTGCCAATTCCACCACTCGACCGATCAAGCTGATGATATATTCTTTAAAAATGAAATTGTGCAACAAGAAAAACAAATCTTTTTTTAAAGTTTTATCCTTTTTTTTCTTTATTAAATAAATCACATACATAATTATGTAACACTTATCTATGCCTGACAAAGAAAGCACATCCGATACTCCAAGTACATCTAATACCGTTGATTTAAACTCATTAGCAAATTTAAGTTTTGGCCCGACATGGGCTGACGGAAAAAATACTGAAAAACGAAGCCGTAAGGAATTCTCTGGAAAAAATAAGTTTGGGAATAACCGAGGTACTAAAACAGTAAAGAATGACCGAAGGGGACAAACTAAATTTAGAAATAATGCATCCGGCTCTTCATTTTCCAAAAACAGAGAATTTGCCGACCACCCAAGAGCAGATTTTGTTCCAACCTTTGATATTAAAATCTATCCTCAAGATGAAACTTTCGAAGCACTTGTTAAACAACTGAAAGGCAATTTCAGAACTTATCAACTTTTTGAGATTACTCGCTTAATCTTAGAGAAATCAGATCGCTTTATTTGCTTAATCAACCGTATAAAGAAAAATTCTGATAATACAGAACAACCTATATATTTTACCCCTAAGGACAGTTTACCTTTTGACACAGAAGAAGAAGCGATAAGTCACTACTGCGAACATTATTTAGAAGAATTTTTTGATGTAGAAATTGTTGAAGTAGAACCTCCTAAAGGAAGTTTCAATTTAATTTATCGCTGCCCATTCACTAAAAAATTAATTGGCCCACCAAATTATCATCGTTTTCCTGATCTTCTAAAAACTCATCACTCTACAAACATAAAAAACCTCTCACTCGAGGATTATCAAAACAAATTAGAAAGCTTATCTGAAGAAAGTGTTATAAATGAATGGCTTGAATCTACAAAGCAACAAAAGCACTATCGAATTAAAAAAGAGAATTCTGATAACGAAGAGGTCAAAGAATTTAAAACACTTGAAGCGGCAAGGCTCCATTTAGTCACAAGCTGTAAAGATACAATTGTAAGATCGTCCACCAACTATAGATTCTCTGGAGCTAAATTAGAAAGCTTACCCAAGAGTGACTTAAAGCTTTCCATTTTACATTCAATAGAAGCGCAAAGACGCTTTCCACTCGATACAGCAAATAATATAAGAGGTAGGCTAAGACGTCATAAATTTACCATCTACAAGAAAGGCTCAAAAGGCATATCTTATGTCTGTTGTGTAAAACGAAAATTTCGCGATGTTACTACAGTATTCACTGATTCAATAAACGAATTGATTGCTTTCGTTGAAAAACACCAAGCTATCAGCATTCAAGATTTACCCTATAAATTTCTTTCGATACCTAAACCAGATACGGGAAGTGCCAAATCTGAAAATAAGAGTACTGAAAAACAAAATATTGATGGGGCCGAAGATGGTTCCACCTCTAATGACTTAGAGGCTAAGGACACAAATAACCCTAAAAAAGAAGAAGCGGTTAAAGTCACCGAGGTCATTCGCAATATTCGTTGGTTAATTACAGAAGGTTATGTCACCGAATATAGTGATGGAAAACTTTTTGTTCATCCAAAAGCAGATGTGAGCAATTCGATAAAAAGCGCGGCTAAAAAAGTTTCTGATGAGAAACCAACCGATGCAAAAGAATCAAAAGAAACAAAAGAGCCTGAAGTTAAAGTTGAATCTAATCAAAACCAACCTCTTGAAAGTAATGAAGAAGCTGTCAGTAAAGACGAAGGTGAAGTAAAAAGCTGTGAAACTCCTGAAAGTGCAGAAAATAAGATTACTGAAAAACAGGAAAACATAAGTGAAACAACAGTGGAAAAGACTGAAGGTTAAAATACGTTTATAATTTATCCTCTAGGGTTAATATATACACGATTTACACGCTTAGTGATTGAACAAAGAGTTTCCCATGGGATAGTCCTCGATTGTGCACTGAATTCTTCTAGGCCTATTTTACAGTTTTCAGAAGAGCCTATTAAGATGACTTTTTCTCCCGCTTCAACTTCTGGAAGCATAGTTACATCTACAATTATTTGATCCATAGTAATCTGTCCAATAATAGGGCATAATTGGTCGCGAATAATGACAGATCCTTTTTCGCCATAAGCGATAGGTATTCCGTCACCATAACCTGCGGTTAAAATAGCGATTTTTGAATCCTTATCCAAAAAGTGCTTACGCCCATAACTAATGGAAGTTCCCTTAGGCAATTCTTTAACTAGACCAATTTTTGTGTAAAAGCTTAAAGTAGGAGATAGTTTTAATTTATCCGATTTACATTTTCCATAAGGAAGCACCCCATACTGCAGTAAACCGATTCTAACCGCATTAAAGAAAGGGTATTTATCAAGATCAGAAAAAGAGGCTGAATTATCTGCATGTATTTTAAGGCTTTTAGGTAATGCATACGATTCGAGAATATTCTCCATTCGTTGTCTTTGTAAAAGGGTGAATTCTGGATCATTAACAGGGTCTGAAAAATGCGTATAAATTCCGATTAAATTAATACACTTCATATCTTTAATCAAATTTAAGAATTCACCAATACTCTCAAACCAAATTCCCAGCCGACCCATTCCCGTATCTACTTTAAGATGAATATCAGTAGAGTTACCATTTAATTCACAGGCTTTATTTAATCTATTTAATTCATCCAAACTGCTTATGGTTGGAATAAAACCTGAATTAGGAATAAAGTGTTCTTCGCCAGGCAAAAGAGCCCCTAAAAGCAATATAGTCCAACCTACACCCATATTCCTTATCTCAAAAGCTTCATGGATGTTTGCTACGGCAAAAGCTTTGATTCCAGATTGTAAACTTCTCTCAACGATTTGGGGCAAGCCATGCCCATAAGCATCTGCTTTAACAACGGAGACAAATTCCAAATGCTTCGGTAGGGCATTTTTAATGTTTTTTAAATTCCGCTCATAGGCTGAAAGATCAATTTCTGTCCAAGCTCGCAACGGGATCATAATGTAATGCTATTTTGGTAGTTCAATATTGATTCCATTTAACGTAACTATTTTTGCTAGGAGATAAAAATGATGTATCGATTTCAAGGCTATTTAATTGCCTAATACATCCTAAAAAACGATCTGGAGAATATTCCAATTGCTTTGTTTCTACTGTCGGAGGTCCCCAAGTTTTCATTTGCGGAATATAGAAAAAATCTCCTTCTAAATCGACCAAGGCATCAGGAGCATATTGATGTATCACTGGCTGCGACTGAAGGTCAGAATCAATCTTTATAACATTCCATGAATGACGACCATTTTCGGTAATCAAATAGTTTACAGTGTTTAGTGCCTTCAGTTCTTCAAACAATAGAAGGGCAGATATATGTAAACCACTGTAATAAGTGACTTTTGCTGAACGACAACAAGTCTTCAAAAACCCTTCGATCATCATTTGGCTGACCCGTATGCCTAATGTTGAACCAGGAGAATGAGATGTATAAAAATGACTAATTTCACTCTTATCGATAGAATATTCTGCCAATACTTCCTTTAGGTTCTCAATTAAATTCTCAAAAGGTTGACCACTAAATTTATGTTCAAAAAGCCAATTGTTCTTATCATTAAATAGGCCAAAAAAATTATCTTTATGGCTACAATCTATCACTAGTGAATACATAGGTTTTAAGAATCAGGAAAACTTAATGTTTCTTAAAGTAGTTCTTATGTTTATCAGAAATTTCTAATTTCAATTCATCCATTGCCAATAATAAATCCTCCCAAAATGACCGTTTTGATTCTAATGAATCTTTTAATAATAGGTAGGAAGGATTATACGTTGAAATAATGGGATATTCTTCAAATTTTAATACTTTCCCTCGTATGGGATTAAATTCATTTTTTTCTAAATTCTGTTCTATAAGAAAAGAATGTGCTAACTCTCCAAGCGATATAATAATTGAAGGATTCACCAAACTGAGTTCTTTTTTAAAATATTCAACAAACACCTTTATCCCTTTAGATTCTGGACAATTGATTCCTTTTTGAAGAAGGGTAGTTGATAATGTTTTTGATTTAACAACTGAGGTAAAATAAACATCTTCCTGATTAACACCCATGGCTTTAATGATTTTCCCCATCAACTCATTCGCCTTACCTACACAAAGTGAATTTTTCTGAAGCTCCTCGGCATTAGGATATTCACTAAGAAATAGAATTTTTGGATCTAAAGATCCTTTACCAAATAATAATTTTTCGTTTGGAAAAAAATTAGCTAAAGCTTCTTTTAGGGTTATTATATTTTCAGATTTAGAATCTTTAGATAGCCTTAAAGCATTCAATTGATCAATTGAGTCTGAGCTTTGCTCTTTTATTACATTGGAAATTTTTGCTGTAGAATTTGCCCGGTCAGCAATGCAAACATTTTTTAACTGCGATTGAGATTGCTCAGAAAGAAATATACGATTTTTGCCCGAACGCTTAAGTCGAATTAATGCTTCTTGTATAATCTGATTAGAAATCATTTATCTTACGTTATTTATAAAATTACTCGGTATTAATTGAAGTATGCCTGTAGTAAATTAAATCAACAATTAAGTGTATAGCTAGAATAATTAATACAAAACTGGAATATAGGTAAACGCCTAGAAAATCACATTGTGAAATAAAGATGCTAGAGAGTAATAAATAGCTACCGCTAATAAATTTCCATTTATCCACTTTAAGCCATCCATTAAGCAGGAAATAGATTCCGAGTAGGGCAAAATTTATTGCCATTAGATTAAACCAATTGAAATAGCTAAAAAGAAGATTGGTACTATTAAGAATCACCAAAAGCAAAAAAATACATATGTTAACTAATACTCTGATCTTCAATTTTCCATCTTGGAAGATCTGCAAAGTTTGGCTTTGCTTAGAGAATAAATAACTAGCTAAGCTAGTAAGCAATAAAGACAAACTCCAGATAAAGAAAGGGCTATTGATGGGGAGCGTTAAATCCTTAATATAATATTCAAGGATCAAGCATTTGCTTAAGACCAAAATCCATATTATAAAAAGGACTCTTTTATTATATTCTATGGAATTAAAGAGCTCAATTTTTTGACTAAACATTTAGGAATTATTTTTTCTTAGATTTAAATTTTCCATTTGCTGGAAACTCAAATCCTATTTTCCCTGTTTTTTCATCAAAAGTCAAATAAGCCTTAAAAGGTCTTTTCGTTCTTTTTGAGATAAACCCTTCAATTAAAGGCGTTTTCCCTGTTGAAAATAATGCTTTAACTGAATCTAAATTAAGCGTCTGCTGTAAAATTGTCTTACCCAACTTGAATCCGTCTGGAGAAGCATCATTTTTTAAGTCTGGAACAACAAAGCTCTTTTCAGTTTCATATACTTTATAGTTCTGACCATTCACAAAAGTCAATTCGCAGACTACTTTGCTAAGGTCTAAAACCTCATTGGAATCTTGTTCATCATCAAAAACAAATTCAGTTTTCCACTTTATCTTCTTTGTTTTAGATTCCTGTTGAACTAACTTCAAACCAGCTGAGAAAGGCTTATTAAAACGAGAGATAAATCCTTCCATTTCTGGTAGAGATTTTTCGGTTAATAATTGAATCGCTTCATTTTCTAAAAGTTGTCGACCTGCGATGTATTTCGAAATCGAGAAATTACATTCTAGCTCTCGACACTCGTATGTTTTATCTGTCTGTTTAAGACGAGAAACCGCACAATTAGGACATGCTACTTCAAGATCAGGGAAGACCATGTTTAACATTTTGTCCAAATGTGCTTTAACTTTAATGACGACATCTTCAGTGAAATTAACAATTTCATTCATGAAAGCGACACGGTTATAATCGCCTTTTTCGATACGATTTAGCTTAGCCTCCCAATCACCCGTCATTGAGGGAGAGGTCAGAGCATCAAGACTCATTTCATTGCATAATTCAATCAGACGTAGCCCTTTTCCTGTGACATTTAATTCACGACCATCTCTATTAATATATTTTTGACGTAAGAGACCTTCAATTATTGCCGCTCGAGTTGCTGCTGTGCCAAGTCCACGATCAGACATGGCTGCTCGCATTTCTTCATCTTCTAGACTTTTACCTGCACCTTCCATTGCAGATAATAAAGTTGATTCTGTAAATCTTGCAGGTGGCTGAGTTTCTTTATTTAATAATTCAATATCTTCAACCTTAGCTAATTCATCATTATTGATAGGGGATAACTCTCCTTTATTTTCAGCAACACCTTTATTGCGGCCGTAAACCTTTAGCCATCCTGGCTCAATAAGGATTTTCCCTTTTGTTAAGAAATGATCTTTCGCAATATCTTGATCAATTACAGTAATTCTAGTCGTTTCCTCAAACTGAGCATGTTCAAAAAATACAGCAATAAAGCGTTTAAGAATCATGTCATATAATTTTTGCTCAACATCGGATAATTTAACCATTCGACCTGTTGGAATAATCGCAAAGTGGTCTGAGATTTTTTTATTATCAAAAATACGCTTACTTAATTTAACTTTTCCTGTTTCAAGAGCAATTTTAGCATATTGGGCTACATCACTGCCTGAACTAGCGATATCATTAAGGCAGGATGAGACATTGGATAAGTAATCTTCAGGCAAGTAACGTGTATCTGTTCTCGGATAAGTGATCATTTTATGCCTTTCGTACAATGCTTGAGCGATACTCAGAGTATTTTTTGCCGTGAAAGGAGCTTCTCTTTGTAAAGTAGTTATATCATACAGCTGGGGCGATATTTGTTTAACTAATTTTTTATCTTCTTCAATCGCTCCAGATTTTCCAGCACATCGCTCTACGATAGATTTGGCTTTATCAACATCCCATAGTCGCTCAGCCTTCAATTGTTTCGCCTCTGCATTCTTTTTAAAATCAGGGTCAAACCATTTTCCTACATATTCTCCTGACTGAATGGAAAAATTAGCATCAATCTCGTAATAAGCCTCTGAAGAAAAGTCACTGATTTGATTTTCTCGATTCGCTAAAATAGCTAGAGTAGGAGTTTGAACACGTCCAGCAGAAGTGATGTTAAATCCTCCATGGCGAGAGCGGAAACAAGTCAAAGCTCTTGTTGAATTCAAGCCTACTAGCCAGTCTGATTCTGAACGACATTTCGCTGCATCGGTTAATGGACTCAGTTCTAAATCTTCACGCAATTTGTTCCAAGCTTCTTTAACAGAATCAACTGTCATTGATTGCATCCATAGACGTTTCACTGGCTTGTCTATTTTACCAATTTGCATGATGTATTTAAAAATCAATTCACCTTCACGCCCCGCATCACATGCATTGACGATACAATCATATTCCCTTTTACGGCATAAAGATAAAATATGCTTGAGACGTCCTTCTGTTCTTTCAATTGGTTGCAACTCAAATTCTTCAGGAATCGAAGGCAATACATTGAAATTCCAAGGTAATTTTTTACCATTACTTCCGGTTGGCATCTTTAATTCAACTAAATGACCTACTGCTGAGGTAATCGTGGCTTTATCGGATACAAAATGTTGTGCGTCTTTTGTTTTACCTTTTTTTTCAAATGCGCCTAATGTTTTATTTAAGGCCTTCGACAGGTCAGTAGCAACTGATGGTTTTTCCGCAATTATTAAGTATTTCATTGAAATTTAAGTATGGTATAAGAAAGTAAAATAAATAAAAGTACCATTCATCCTAATGGGTGGTATTTTTCACTCGTCAACATTCTTTATTCATTTTAGCTATATAATTGACCAACAATTGTGCGTATAAAAGCCCTATATCGTCTCTACAAAGAAAGTATTTCGCGCAATTTCAACCGTGGAATTCAATTTATTGTCGATGTTGTTTATGACCGTATAAATAACAATACTGCAGATATTATAGGCTTCATTCTTAATATATTTTCAATCATATTCTCTCAAATTATCAAAATAAGGTATTTTTTATACAATAATAGATTATTAAAAAATAACCCATTAGGCTGCTTAGTCATAGTCGTAGGCAATATTACCGTAGGCGGCACCGGAAAAACTCCAGTTGTAGAAAAATTAGCAAAAACTCTACAAAAGAACGGTCGAAAAGTGGGGATCATCAGTAGAGGCTACAAAAGTAAGAATGAATCAATCTCTAAGAGAATTATACGCTTCATAACTAATGGTGCAGTCACCCCTCCTCGAATTGTCAGTGATGGGAAAAATGTTTTACTAGGATCTAAGCTAGCAGGGGATGAACCCTATATGCTGGCGAATAATCTTCCAGGAGTTGTTGTTATCTGTGACAGAAATCGAGTGAAAGCGGGGTATTTTGCGATTAAAGATTTTGGATGTGATACCTTAGTCCTAGATGATGGCTTTCAATACCTTAAGCTTAAAGGAAGTTTAAATATTTGCTTAGTCGACTCAACCAATCCATTTGGAAATGAACATTTATTACCAAGAGGCATTCTTCGTGAGCCTCTGCACCGTCTGTCAAAAGCTGATTATATTTTAATCACAAAAACAAAAAACATACAGCAATGTGAAGAATTACACCAAACTATACGCAATCATAATTCTTTAGCAAAAATCATTTACTGTAAACATAAGCCCAAATACTTATTAAATATAAAAAACAGCGAACAAAAGAATCTAGATTTTATTAAAGAAAAAAAGGTAGCCGTCTTTAGCGGCATTGCTTATCCAGAAAGCTTTGAAGATACAATTAAAGAACAGGGTGCTGAAATTATTTATACTAAACGATTTTTAGATCACCATCGTTTTAGTAAAGCTGAAATAAAAACCGTATTCATGGAAGCCTTTGCTTCAGGTGCAGAAATGATACTCACAACTGAGAAGGATGCAGTACGACTGCCAAAAACATTCCCTAAAATACCTTTATATTATTTACGTTTAGAAATTGATATATTATCGAATGAAGAAGATTTTAATTCGTTAGCTGAACGCATTTGCCTTCCACGGCAGGAACAATCGCTTCATCAATAGCTTACACAAAACATGGAAAAGAAGAATACAACGGTAGAAGACTTAGAAGTCAAAGATGCTCAAATTATTTTCAATACAGTATGGCAACATCTTATTGAAGAATTTGGCCAAGAAAATTTAAGGTTTCCCAAAGAGATATTTTGGCTAAATGGTGCTCCTGGGGCAGGTAAGGGAACCAATACTGATTTCATTATGCGGTATAGGAATCTCACGGCACCTCCAATAGTCGTCAGTAGCTTGCTCACAACCCCTAATGCAAAAAAGAAAAAAGATGCAGGTATACTAGTTGGAGATCGTGAAGTTATTGATATCATGTTGAGAACATTATTATCTCCAGTTTATAAGTCTGGAGCTGTAGTTGATGGATTTCCACGTACGAAAGTACAAGTAGAATGCGTAAAACTACTGTATGGGAAATTAAATGAGTTAAAGAATCATTATCAATCTGGCGACTTAGAAAACTTTTTTAAAAAACCGCATTTTCATATTGTTGTCCTCTTTATTGACCAAAATGAGAGCGTCAAACGCCAGATTAGTCGTGGCGAGAAAGCGATTCAAAACAATGAAGATGTTAATGCATCAGGCGTAGGGAAAATCATAGAGGTTCGTCCTACAGACTTAGATCCAGAAGCCTGCATTAATCGATACCGTACTTTTAAAGAAAAAACCTATGGTGCACTGAAAGAACTTCGAGAAACTTTCTTCTATCACTTTATTAATGCACATGGAAGTATTGAGGAAATTCGCAAACGTATTGATACAGAATTGCGCTATCAAGGGTCCTTAGAGCTTGATGAAGCTACTTATGACATGATTTCGCCTATACCTATAGCTAGCATGCTATCCAACCACGCACGGCAAGATTTAGTAGATCGCTTAGAGGGCTATCAAAAATATCATAATGGATTATTTCAATCGATCGTAGATTTAATCACTGATTATTTCATGCCTATCATAAAACGTCATGCAATTTCAGGTTATTCTGTGGTGAATACGGAAAACAAACTACTAGATGATCCACAAGCCATAAGTATGCTGATCGATATTTTTTCCGAAAGGGGTTTTCATGCGATTGTCGATGTGAGCAAAGAAGAAATTCCATATCAAGTTGATCGAGATACTTTTGAAATTAAAACCCGTATTAAGAAGATCTTCAGAATTCGCATCAATTTTAAAGCATCAGAAATACGACGTGGTTAATGTAGGTAACTAGAATAGATACTTTTTTAAAAAACCTACAATCGATTGAGCCGTAGCAAGAGGACTTTCAATATGCGGTGCATGTCCGCAATCTTTGATCACCTCACAATCAGAATTTGGATGAATCTCTGAAAATTGACGACTTATCTCGCAATACTTATCATCTAATTTTCCATTTATTAACAGGATGGGGGATTGAATATTTGGAATCAAATCCCATAAATCAGGAAATACGCCTTGCCCAAAATAGAGTAAGCTATTTTTCAAACCTTTAGGATCTAGAGTTTCTTTTCTTTTCTGCATGGCTCGATAAAAATCATCAGGAGTTTTCAGTTGTGTGCGAATTAGAGGAAGTGTTTTCCAATAATCCAAAAACCAGGAAATTCCTTGATTTGTTATTTTTTCTGCAAGTATTTTGTCCGATTCTCTTCTCATCGTTCGCTCTTCTATTGAACGAATTCCAGGATTAACACCAATTAAAATAATAGCATCCCAAAAGCTAGTTTGCTGAGTGGCATGTAAAAGCCCTAAACGAGAGCCCATTGAATAAGCGATTAGGATATTTTTATGTCCCTGCGGAAAATTAGAATAATCGTTATGTTTGTGGTGTGCTTGTGCTTGAATATATCGATCAAGAAAATCGTATTGTCCTTTGACTGAGCAATCGGAATCAGACAGCGAATCATGACCAGGCAAATTAGGTCCGAACCAATTAAGTTTCACCGATACGCCATCCAATATGGATTGGATAGACGTTTCTAGTAAATTAAAATCTGAACCACTTCCAGTAAACCCATGAAGTGAATAGAGATTAAATATTAAATTTTTGTCTGATGTCTTCTTCAAGTAAATCGCTTATTCTACAACTGAAATAGCAACAATTTTCACATCTTCAATTGGCTTATCCATCGGATCTTTTTCAACCTTTTCAATAGACTCAACAACAGCACTACCGCCAGTAACCTCGCCAAATATAGTGTGCTTCATGTGCAACCAAGGGGTAGCTACAGTAGTTATGAAAAATTGACTTCCGTTTGTTCCAGGACCTGCATTAGCCATTGCTAGTAATCCAGCCTTATCAAATGCTAAATCAGCCGAACATTCATCTTCAAAAATTTTCCCCCAAATAGATTCGCCACCACGGCCAGTACCTGTCGGATCTCCGCCTTGTATCATAAATTGCTCAATAATTCTATGAAAGATGATTCCATTATAATAGCCATTCTTCGCATGTGTTATAAAATTCTCACATGTTTTAGGTGCGACTGAATCAAATAGATTGAATTCGATAACACCTTTAGTCGTTTCCATTTTTATTTTAGTCATAACTGATGATTTTTAGTTTATTGATTAGGATTTCGAAAATAAGAAAGTGTTTCCACTACAAAATTTTCTAAATTAGCTTTGGGGGATTCAAAGGCAACAGGCAGATTATGTTTTCTCAAACTCTCACTTGTTTTCACGCCTATACTTCCAAACTTTGGCTTAATACTGTCGCTTAATTCAAGTGACTGAGTTGCAGATATATAATTATGAACTGTTGAGGAACTAGTAAATAAAACTAAGTCAGCTCCTTCTTCCTTAAATCTTTCAAAATTTTCATTCTTCGATAAATCAGTACGAACGTTTTTATACAAAGGTAGACGGTCGACAATCGCACGTCCTTCATCTTGTAATCGCTTAAAAAGAATATCCGAATTCTTATCTCCTGTAACAAGTAAAATTTTTACATTATCCAATGTTTGATGCTCTATCAATGCCTCGGCCAAAGCATTTGAATTTGCTGTTTCTGGTATTAAACTCACTTTTAACTTATGACTTCTTACAGCCCGGGCCGTAGCCTTTCCGACAGTGGCAATTTGCGATAGCCCGATTGAGCGAACATCTTCATAGGCCTTATCTAATAAATCAAAAAATAAATCCACACCGTTGGCACTAGTAAAAACGATCCACTCATACGACGCAATATCGGTAAAAACATTAGTAATAGAATCTCTGTCATAATCTTCTTCAATTTCTATAAATGGAACCTCTAGCACATCTGCTCCATAATTCTCTAAAAGTTGAGATAATTCACCGGCTTGTTTTCTTGGTCGTGGTACCAAAATCTTCTTTCCAAAGAGTGGCTTTTCTTCAAACCAGTTATATTGGCTCCGAGATTTAACAACATTTCCAACAAAAACAATTGCGGGGGATTTAATTTCCATTGCTTCAGAATCTGGAATAATTTGACCAAGTGTACTGAAACAACTTCTTTGTTTAACATACGTACCATTTTCAACAATGGCGACTGGCGTATCTTGTTTGAGACCTCCCTCTAGTAACTCACCAACAATTCGCTTCAATTGACCAATTCCCATGTAAATACAAAGGGTAGAATTTGATTTTGCGAATTCTTTAAAATCTAAATTAAGTGATGTTTTTTCAGGGTTTTCATGGCCCGTTAGAAATATAATTGAAGAACTGATATCCCTTTGAGAAATCTGAATGCCTGCATATGCAGCACAGGCAATAGCTGCCGTGATTCCAGGAACAATTTCATAATGAATACCTTCACTATCTAAAGCATCTACTTCTTCACCAGCTCGGCCAAAGACAAGAGGATCTCCACCTTTTAAACGAACTATAGATACATCATTCTGAGCTTCTTCAATCAATAGAGCATTGATCTCTGCTTGTGGAATAGAATGTTGCCCAGAACTCTTTCCTACAAAGATAGAACGAGCTTCGGGCTTTAACCAATTCAAAACTTTCTGGTTCACTAAATTGTCATAGATAACCACATCCGCTTGTTCTAAAATCGATTTTGCCTTAATAGATAATAGGCCTGGATCACCTGGCCCAGCTCCTACTAAATACACAAATCCTTTTTGTACTCTGTAAGTCATTTATTTATTTATTTGATTTTTCATCTTATTCACCAAGCCGATGGCTGATTCTAGTTTTTCCGAGAAGGGCGAGTCATTGATTTCGAATTTATGATACGAAATCAAAGGGTGATAAATATGCAAATGTTTACCATCGAAATGAACACCTGCAGGACTTTGACAACCACCATCTAAAACTTTCAAACAAGCTTTCTCAATACTAATCGCTTCATAGGTATTCTCACATAATTTTGATTCGAAATTAATAGGATTATCCACTCGGCAAACGATAGCGATTGCACCTTGACCAGCCGCAGGAACCATAATTTCGTGCTCAAGATTGGTGAATGCTAAATCCTTATACTCAGTAATCTTTAGGCGATCTAAGCCTGCCTCGGCTAAAATGGTTGCATCTGCTTCACCATTACAGATTTTTTCTAAACGAGTCCCTACATTGCCTCTAATTAATTTAAATTCAGCTTTAGGAAATATTGCACTCAATTGATTTCTTCTTCGTGGACTGCTCGTAGCAATCGTTTCAATCGCATGCCATTCTTTTCTTGATATCAGCACGTCCGCTTCAGAATCTCTTGGCAAATAGCCTGCAATCTTCAAAGTAGAGGGTAATTCCACTGGCAAGTCCTTAGCGGAATGCACAGCAATGTCAGCAACGCCTTCTAATAAGGCAGTATCCAACTCTTTAGTAAAAAGCCCAATGCCACCTTGCTTTTCTAAAGAATAATCCAAACGGCTATCAATTTCTGTAGAAACTGGAAATAGCTCAAAAGTATGCTCACCTAAGCGAGAAGCAAACCAATCACAGACCATCTCGGACTGCTTGATCGCTAAGGGCGATTTTCTCGTAGCAACTTTTAATATCATTTAATTGAATGATTTAGAATAGCTTATAATATGGCTATAAAAAAATTGCCTCAAGTTTGAGGCAATTTGAAAGACTTAATCAGAGCAATGTAGTCTTAATTATAAGAGGCTTGTGCACCTTTAATGTTACGCTTTTTCACCCAAGGCATTAGAGATCTTAAACGAACGCCAACTTTTTCAATAGGGTGCTTTTCACCATCTTTCTGAAATTGCTTATATTTTGGTGATCCATTTTGATATTCTTTAACCCACTGTTTTGTGAATTTACCTGTTTGGATATCCTTCAAAATTGCTTTCATCGCTTTTTTAGAACCTGCGTTGATCACTCTAGGACCACTCACATAGTCGCCCCATTCAGCTGTTTCTGAAACTGAAAAACGCATGCCTGAAACTCCAGACTCAACCATAAGATCGACAATAAGTTTTAATTCATGCAAACACTCGAAATATGCCATTTCTGGTTGATAACCTGCTTCGACCAAAGTTTCGAATCCTGCTTGTACCAATGCACTTGCACCACCGCAAAGAACAGCTTGCTCACCGAATAAATCAGTTTCACATTCTTCTTTGAAGCTTGTTTGAAGTACACCTGCACGAGTACCGCCTACACCTTTAGCCCAAGCAAGTGCTACATCTTTAGCTTTCTTGGATGAACCTTTATGAACTGCGATCAGAGCAGGGACACCTTTACCTTCAACAAATTGACTACGTACTACATGACCTGGGCCCTTAGGAGCAACCATGATCACATCAACGCCTTTAGGTGGAGTGATTAAATTAAAGTGGATGGCTAAACCATGCGTGAAAGCCAAGGTCTTTCCTTTAGAGAGGTTAGGCAGCACATCATTTTCATAGACTTCCGCTTGTTTCATGTCTGGAACAGCAATCATGATCACGTCCGCTAATTTCACCGCTTCAGCAGTGTCATAGACCTTAAAGCCATGTTTTTTCGCCACAGCCACTGATTTACTCTTTGGATACAATCCAATGATTACATTCAATTTACTGTCTTTTAAGTTCTGAGCATGTGCATGCCCTTGAGAACCGTATCCAATGATTGCGAGTGTTTTATTTTTTAAGATGCTTAGTTTTGCATCTTTATTAGTATAAACTTTAGCCGGCATAGTTTTATAAGTTATGATTAATGATTAAAAAAATTGTGCAAAAAAGCCTAGTTGATTAGCCACGCTTCAAAGCGACGCCGCCTGTACGAGCCATTTCAATGACTCCGTAAGGTTCAACAAGGTTTAAAAAAGCTTTTATTTTATTAGGGTTGCCTGTCATTTCAACATTTACGGACTGAGCCGCAACATCAATGATTTTTGCACGAAAGATGTCACAAATTTGTACGATCTCTGTTCTTTGCTTAGGCTCAACTTTGATCTTGAGCATCAAAAGTTCTCTTTCTGTCGCTTGGCCTTTCGAATATTCTGTAACCTCTAAAACATTCACTAATTTGGACACCTGCTTGATTGCTTGATCCAATGCACTGCTATCCCCAATAATGGTAGCCGTGATTCGTGAAAACTTAGAATCTGGCATCGGTCCAACATTTAAGGTTTCAATATTAAATCCACGACCGCTGAACATTCCAGCGATACGGGCAAGAACACCAAATTTATTCTCTACTAAAATGGAAATAATATGACGCATGTGTAACTTTAAAACAGAATAATATAAAATGGTGGACGGAGAGGGACTCGAACCCACGACCTACTGGGTGTAAACCAGTTGCTCTAACCAACTGAGCTACCCGTCCAATAATTTAAGGAACAATGAAGTTGATAGTGAGAATTTAATGAATCAAGACAATTCTCACTATTTTTCGCGAAAACCTTTATTTCTTAAAGGATTAATCGCTTTCTAAAGGCTTAAGATTTCCTCGTGAAAGGCAGAAGCGTCACTTGATTGATAAAATGAAGTTCCGCAGACTAATGTATTTGCACCTGCATTGATACATGAACCCGCATTCTCTAAATTAACCCCACCGTCCACTTCAATTCGGAAACTCAAAGCAGCCTCAACTTGTTTTTCTTTTAAAATACGCACTTTATCTAGACAGGATGCCATAAATTCTTGTCCACCAAACCCTGGGTGCACGGTCATCACTAAAACCAAATCGACTAATTCCAAGAAGGGTAGCACTGTGTCTACATCCGTTTCGGGGTTTAGAGCGATACCTACACAAATTCCTTTTTCTTTAATTGCTTTAATCGTTTCTCTAATCGGATAGTTCGGTTCAACATGGATAGTAATTAAATCAGCACCTGCATTGATAAAACTTTCATAATGCTTATCAGGATTTTTAAGCATCAAATGTACATCAAAAAATAAATCAGATTTTTTACGCAAAGTCTTAACAACATCTGGTCCAAAAGTAATATTAGGAACAAAATGCCCGTCCATGATATCCAAGTGCAACCAATTCACTCCAGCAGCCTTTGCCAGACTTACACCATCACCGAGGGCACTTTGGTCAGCAGCAAGAATTGAGGGAGCTAAAAGAATTGAGTCTTTATGTAATGGTAATGTCATCTGAATTAAATTCGACTTTAGCTTAGGTTAAGTATAGCTCATTTAAAGTTGCACTTATAATTTGTGCAATCAAAAGATTTAACGACCATTTTTTATTCGCTGGAATAGGGTACCAAGGATCTATATTAATAGCATTGAGTTTATCTTTAGTACCTGTCTTCAGTAAATCCTGATCGAAATCTTCAATATCTATGATACTCATCACTATGATTAAAATTGTTCATGAATAATCTTCGTAAGCAACTATATACAAACTTTCCTAAGAATATAAGTTGGGCATGCCATTCCGTAAATGAGGAAAATATTGAAATTCCTGATTTCAAGGAAAAGTCAGCTCGTGAAAAGGAATATTGCCTCGGTCGTTATTGTGCCCAACAAGCACTTGAAGCATTACATTCAAATAATCATTCAAGTAAAATCGAATCAAGTCCTCATGGATTTCCAATTTGGCCTAATGGTATCAATGGAAGCATCAGCCATTCAAAAGGATTGTGCTTATCCGCGGTAGCAAAATCTATTGATTATGAAGCAATCGGTATTGATGTTGAGCAATTCAACCGAATGAAAGAACGTTCCATAGAGCGTATAGTACACCCCTTGGAAAAAGCACAAATCGGGAATGACCTTAAAAAAGCAACACTACTTTTTAGTATAAAAGAAGCATTTTATAAAGCACAATTTCCACTCCACAAAAGTCCTTTAAACTTTAAAGACGTCGCTTTGAATTATGATTTTATCGCTCAAACAGCCCAATTAAAATGGATAGCAGAAAAATTACCCATTTCAAAATCAAGCTACTCTGACTGGGTAATAGCTTACCAAGTAATCAAAGACACCTGCTTCGTTCTTTGCTCAAAGAGTAATAAAACAGACAAATCAAATTAGAGAGTTGTCTTTTATTCATTTATAGAATCTTAACTAGTACATTAGTTAACTTATATGTCTCTTACAGATAACATACGCAATTTTTGCATCATAGCCCATGTCGATCATGGGAAAACGACTCTTTCGGATCGTATTTTAGAACTCACCCGTACGGTAGAAATACGAAATATGCAAGACCAGCTACTGGATTCAATGGACCTAGAAAGAGAGCGGGGGATAACAATTAAAAGCCATCCAGTCTCGATGGTATACAGTCATAATAACGTCGATTATGCTTTTAATCTAATTGATACTCCAGGACACGTTGATTTTTCTTACGAAGTTTCAAGAAGTTTAGCTGCTTGTGAAGGAGCACTCTTACTGATTGATGCTGCCCAAGGTATTGAAGCTCAGACCGTGGCAAATGCACAATTAGCCAGCCAGCATGGCTTGGAAATTATTCCAGTCATCAATAAAATTGATTTACCGAGTGCAGACATACCTGCCATTGAAGCACAGTTAGAAGATGTTTTAGCTATACCTGCTGAAGATGCCGTACTCACGAGTGCAAAAACAGGCATAGGCATTCCAGAACTCATGGAAAAAATTGCCTTAAAAATACCCAAACCTATATCGGCAAATGATGAACCTTTAAGAATGCTCATTTTTGATTGCATCTATGATACCTATAAAGGTGTTATTTGTTACGTACGGATTTTTTCTGGATCGATAAAAGCAAACGAGACAATCATCACGATGAGTGATGGTAAAAAAGCTTTGACCAAAGAAGTCGGGAAATTTTCGCCAAAAATGAACACCCAGAACGTATTGAATACAGGCGATGTTGGCTATATCGTGACTAATATTCGTGATGTATCTGAAATCAAACTCGGCGATACTATCACTTTACAAAATAACCCGGCGACAAAGATGCTACCAGGGTTTAAGGAAATCAGCCCGATGGTTTTCAGTGGGATTTACCCAATCGACACAAGCGATTACAATAAACTTAAAGCCAGCATGGGGAAACTTCGCCTTAATGATGCCGCTTTTGTTTACCAATCCGAAAATTCTGTAGCCCTGGGATTTGGCTTTCGTTGTGGCTTCCTTGGTTTATTGCACATGGAAATCATACAGGAACGTATTCGCCGAGAATATAACCTAGATGTTATTTCCACTTATCCAAGTGTAGTTTACAATATCATTAAAATAGATGGAGAGATGATTGAGGTCCACAACCCAGTACACCTACCAGATCCTTCCGAGATTGAAACAATCAAAGAGCCAATGATTCGTGCCTCCATACATATTCCGAGTGGCTCAATCGGAGATACTTTAGCTCTCGTATCAGAGAAAAGAGGCCTCTGTGAGCAGACTGAAACTATTGATGCACAGAGAGTTATGCTCGTTTGTATTTTACCTCTGAATGAAATCCTCATCGATTTCAATGACCGACTAAAAAGCATTACTCACGGTTATGGTTCAATGGATTACGAAATGGCCGACTATCAAGAAGCAAAATTATGCCGTCTGGATATTCGTGTTAATAACGACCCGGTCGATGCTTTTTCCTCAATCGTTCACGTAGATAAAGCCGAGGGAAGAGGGCGTGTACTCTGCAAACGATTGAAAGAGATTTTACCAAGACAGTTATTTAAGATCGCCATTCAAGCGAGTGTTGGCGCACAAATTATCGCACGCGAAACGATTACTGCTTTTCGTAAAGACGTTACCGCCAAATGTTATGGTGGGGATATTTCTAGAAAGCGTAAATTGTTGGAAAAACAAAAAGAGGGTAAAAAGAGAATGAAAAATATAGGAAATGTTTCTATTCCACAAGATGCCTTCATTAAAATATTAAAGACAACTGACTAAAAATTCTCTCGCACATCATTTAATATTTGTTTAATTTAAATTCACACAAATGCTTCAAGTGAAAATGCAAAAGAAAGACATCAATACACTATTAATTAATGCTTCCCGAATTTTTCGTTATAGAAAAGATGTTTTATCTGTAAAAGATTTAAATAAACTAGAGGAAACTCGAGACCGTTTAAAGGAGCTGCTTCGAGACCGAAAAAGCATTAAAGAAAATTCAAAAATACTCAAAGAGGTTGAAGGCTTAAATCAATTCCTGCTTAAAATAGGAGGTAAGATTTATCCAAAAACCTTTTGGATCGATAATGTAGAAGTAGGCTTAGTCGCAATTGTAGTTATCATTGGTATACGAGCTTTTTTCTGCCAACCGTTTATTATCCCTACCAATTCCATGTATCCTACTTATAGTGGAATGAATGAAATTGTCTATAGCTTGGATACAGAGCCACAAACAATAAAAGAAAAAATATTCAATAAACTATTACACGGATCAAGAAATCATTATTTAGAAACAAGTACAGACGGTAGAGTTTCAATATCGTTATTTTCACAAGCTCCATATTCTAAAGATGCAAAACTAAGAAGACTAGGTCATGTCAGCTATCAGTATGTTGAAGGCAGAAAATGGTTCGGCTTACTTCCAGCCACCTATAGGCAATATGAAATTTTTGTAGGCAATCAGCCAATTAAATTAGAAGTACCTTTTGATTACTCATTAGATAACGTCATATTAAAAACTTACTTTCCACAATACACATCCTTTGATCAGTTAAAACAAGAATACCATTCAAAAGGTCGTATAAATGTCTTTAAAGATGTAAGGCACAAAATCAAAACAGCAATCATTGCTAAAAAAGGAGATCCATTAATTTCATTTGATATCACGCTTGGAGATGCATTATTTGTAGACCGAGTTTCTTATCATTTCAAAAAACCTGAGGTCGGAGATCCTTTTGTTTTCAAGACAAGCAAAATGGAAATTAATGAAAAATTAAAACAAAGCTTAGGTGATAAATATTTCATTAAAAGAATTGGAGGTATAGGCGGCGAAAATATTTCTATAATCGATGGAAAGCTATATTTAGATAATCAACCGAGAAATGAAGTGACTGCATTTGTTGCCAATGAAAATAAAGAAGGACACTATGAAGGTTATAAGGCAGATGGCATTCTTGCTAACGAAGAAAGTTTTACGATACCGCGTGATCATTATTTCGCTTTAGGTGATAATTCGTACAATAGCCATGATAGCCGTTATTTTGGACCTGTTTCCAAGGGGGCTCTAATCGGGAAGGCATCCTTTATATACTTTCCATTCACGAAACGCTGGGGGCGTGCTAGGTAGGCTTTAATCATTGGTTATTAAAGCTTAAAGGCTTATTTTTACCATAAGCCTTATTTCGCACAATATATATTATGTCTATTTCAATATTGTGCGTATAATACCCTTTAAAAATGGCGTAAGCTTGCTTGATTGCCTTGGAATGAACCTCCAGATAAAAAGTATAACTACTACAAAGAAAATTGCCCTAGTAGATTACTTAATTATTTGTCGCAATTAAAAGACGTAAATAAACGATCTAGTATTTCATAAGTAAAAAGGCGAGCTAACTGCTCGCCTTTTTGTTTATAAATGTGGAGCATAGCGGGGTCGAACCGCTGACCTCTTGCATGCCATGCAAGCGCTCTACCAACTGAGCTAATGCCCCCTAAAAGAATTTCTGTATCCTTTACTTTTCTATAAACGCGTCAAATCATTTGTCTTAAAATATTTCTAGTTATAGTAACGAAAGATAATCATGGCTAAAAAAATTTCTATAATGCGACAAGAATGGCACAACTTGCTTTTCCTGCATTGGGCGATTCCAGTTAATAGTCTTCGCCAATATGTCCCTAAACAACTTGAAATTGATACTCACGATGGTTCCGCCTGGATTGGAATTATACCTTTTCAAATGCGCAAACTTAGACCTTCCTTTGCATTTTCAATTCCCTGTATCTCTAATTTCACTGAAATCAATCTTCGCACTTATGTTAAAGACAAATATAATCGCAAAGGTGTCTGGTTTTTTTCACTGGATACACAAGGCCCACTTGGCAATTGGGTTGCACGAACTTTTTTTCATTTAAATTACCGTTTTGCAGCAACTGAATTTATTAACGATCAAGCATCTCAAAATACCTGTCATTTCAAATTTCCTAATTCAGAATTACCAAAACAAACCCTTTCTTGGCAACATTCAGAAACTACATTCATGCCTTCAGAAGATCCCACTTCTTTAGAGTGTTTCCTGACTGAACGTTACCGTCTTTTTAGCTATAATTCCAAAAAAGACTCTTTGCTCACAGGCACACTTTCGCATGATCCCTATCAATTAAATCGCCCCACTTTGCTTCAATATTCAACTGATTTATTCACCAGTAATGGAATGAAGCCTCCAAGCACTTATCCACAAAGCATTCTTGCCTGCAGGCAGACCAAAGTAGAAGTTTACCCTATCCAAACTGTTACTTAAAATCCGGGTCAACCATTCTCGTTGTTACCCATTTATGATTCAGATTAGTACACTCCTACTATTTATTGATCGCATAAGTAATAAAATACCCAGCTAAACGGCTATTTTAATTTATTTCATAGATTTTATTCAATCTAAGGGAATAAAAAATTCATTAATGTCTCTATATATAATGAACCTTAATAAGATTTATTATAAAGATGCTATTGCGATTCCCAGATTTTGAACAAAAAAGCAATTTTGCCAAAGCATTAGTTTTTTATTCCATCTGTCTATTGATAAATTTTATTTTAATGGGATTTATTTTTTTATTTGGAATCCTCACAGGACTATATGTAGAAACTGGTGCCTATGAATTTACTTATAATGTAAGCCGAATCATTACACCTATATTGATGATCCTTATTTCTTCCTATATATGCTATAAAAAGAACATTTTAAGCCAAATGAACGTTATTTTACTTATTTTGCTATCCGCATTCATTTCTATATTTCTTTTGGCAACTCCTGGGCTGCTTATCCCTGCCTATTTCACTACTAAGTAGGCGATCTATAAGAGATTAAAAAAAAATTAGATAAAACTATATAAAAAAGCTGGGATCCTACCCCTAAGATCCCAGCACATTATCTACTTTATATTACCCCTAACTCCTATTTCTAGGAGAAAAATACGTGAATAAATAGCATATGCTTATTAATCCTTACAAAAAAAGATAACTTTTTTTATTTTTTTTTAAAAAGTAATAAAATTCTCTTTTTTTTATCATTTATAAGAATTGGAATACTTATTGCGTCCTCTAAATCATATATTATTTTAATAATATAAAACCACAACAATCCATGAGCGCAAAAATATCAAAAAATTTAAAAGATTCCCTGTATAGTTCTCGAATTATTGCCACACCACATATTAGCAATAAAGAAGATGCTCCCTATGTGATTGAGGCACTGATTAAAGGAGGCATTCATTGGGTGGAAATTACACTCAGAACACCTATAGCTATTGAAGTCATTCAATTAATTACTGAACAATTTCCAGAAATGAAAGTTATGGCAGGAACAGTCATTGAACCAGATCAAGTCAGTCGGGTACAGGATGCCGGGGCTTCAGTTGCCGTCTCCCCTAACCTCAGTATAAAAGTCCTCGAAGAAGCTTCATCAAAAACGATGCCATTCATACCAGGAGTCGCAACTCCAAGTGAAATTGGACTGGGAATAGAAATGGGGCTTGATACCTTTAAATTCTTCCCCGCAGAAATGATAGGAGGAATGCAGTATTTAAAAAGAGTTTATGCACCCTACGCTCATAAAAAAATCCATTTCATTCCACTCGGTGGCATTACACCGACTAGAATTCCTGAATACACTCAGGAGGCATTCGTCTTAGCCCTTGGAGGCTCATGGATAACAGGTAAACAGCTTATTAAAACAAAAAATTGGCACCAAATTACCCAGAATGCCTTATCCGCAACAAATGCAAATGTAAGCAAAGCACCAACTAAAGTCTACTAAGCCTACTGATCGCCATTCAAGAGAAAGATAACTTCACCAGCAATATTCTTAGCATGATCTCCGATACGCTCAATTGATTTTGAAATCAACATTGTATTAAATCGAGCCGTATCTGACATCTCATCTCTTGATGCCTCATTCGACAAGGTATCGAAATGTTTTTGATTAATCGCATCAATTTCATGATCTTTCTTTAAAATAAGAAAGGCTTTATCGATATCTTCCTCAACAAAGCATGAGATTGAGTCGTTAACTAACTGACAAGCCAATGTACCCATCTCAGAGAGATTAAGAGCATTTTTAAGCGAGCCCTCTGTAGTCAATAAGCGATAGGACTTTTGAGCGATGCTGTGAGCTTCATCTGCTATACGTTCAAAATCTTTACTCGCTTTGAGTGCGACGACTAAAAGCCTCAAATCTGAAGATACTGGCCCTCTTAAGCTCATATAGCGAATACAAGCATGAGAAATCTCCATCTCAAGCACATCGACATAGTCATCCATGCCATAGGCCTCATTTACTTTTTCTATGTTGTTTTCTAAAAGACCTTCAATTGAGAGATGAACTACTTCATGCGATTTCTCGCCCAACAGTATTAGTTTGTTTTTCAGTTCTGTGAGTTCTTTGTGGAAATATCTTTTCATAATAGATTGTCTTTTATTCGCTTATCCAAATCGACCTGATACATAGGCTTCCGTCTTGGAATTCTTCGGATTCATAAAAATTTGTTCAGTGGTTTCGTATTCTACCAAACGACCCAAGTAAAAGAATGCAGTTCGATCAGAAACACGAGCCGCTTGTTGCATATTATGGGTCACCACAACGATTGTATAATGTTTCTTTAACTTGTGGATCAATTCTTCAACCTTTGCAGTCGCCACTGGATCGAGTGCTGAACAAGGCTCATCCATGAGAATAATCTTAGGCTTAACCGCTAAAGCTCGTGCAATACATAAGCGTTGCTGTTGTCCACCAGATAAACCTAAAGCACTCTTATTCAGACGATCTTTAACCTCATCCCAAAGTGCCGCACCACGAAGTGAACTCTCTACCGTCTCATCTAATTCACTGCGATTCTTTACACCTTGAATACGCATTCCATAGGCGATATTTTCGTAAATTGATTTTGGAAAAGGATTTGATTTTTGAAACACCATCCCCACATGTTTTCTCAGTTCAATCACATCCACATCTTTATTATAGATATCAATATCGCTGATCCGAATACTACCACTTTTAATCTGCGCAATATCGATCAAATCATTCATACGATTGAAGCAACGTAGTAAAGTTGATTTGCCACAGCCTGAGGGCCCAATAAAAGCGGTTACCTCTTTCTTAAAAATATCCATACTGATATTAAAAAGTGCCTGAGAATCACCATAGGCAAAATCCAAATTCTTGGTTTTAATTACTGGCTTAGGCGGCTTAGACGGTTCTGCCTGTTTTCCTTGGATGTCAAAATTCACATTCATTTTTCTTATTATTATAGGAGATATAAAAGTTTACCAATCATATTTTTTCCTCACCTTAACACGGAGTATAATACTACTTAGAGCAAATAGTCCTACGATAAGCAAAAAGACAAAGGCGGTTCCATATTGCATATTTTGCGTATATTCATTTTGCGGGATTTTCGAACTCACCACATAAATATGATACGGCAATGCCATCACCCCTTGGAAGAAGAAATCCGTTGAATTCTCTAAACCTTCCCAAGGCAAGCGATCTCTAAGTGCAAAGGCTGCGGTAAACATAATCGGTGCCGTCTCCCCTGCCACTCGTGCAATTCCCATAATGGAAGAAGTCAGGATACCAGGCATAGCATAGGGCAAAACATTGGTTCGAATACAGGTCCATTTAGAGGCTCCAAGAGCTAGAGAACCTTCTCTAAAGCCTTTAGGAATTGCCCGCATCGATTCCTCACTTGCAGTGATAATCACCGGCAAGGCCATCAAAGCCAAAGTAAACCATCCGGCCATTAAGGAAACACCCCAGTCTAAATACAAAACAAATAGACCAAAGCCAAATAAGCCAAAAACAATTGAAGGCACACCCGATAGATTCAAAATGGATAATCGAATCGATTGCAGTACCTTTCCTGGTTTACTGTATTCGCTTAAATAAACGGCACACAGTACACCTAAAGTCAAAGCGATGAGAATTGATCCAAAAACCAATAAAATCGTACCAATAATGGCCGGACCAATACCTCCACCACTGTAGGCATAAGTACTGTAAACAAAATCCTTCGTCGAAGGGGTTGTTGCCAATGCTCGGTATTCTGTATCACTAAACATTAAACGCCGCTCTTTTCGCAAGTCATCTAATTCTTTAACTTCTTTATTCAAATCCTTTATCGCTAATGTGAAAGCCTCAGCCGCTTCATAGTTAGAATTCGATAAAGCTCTGCGTTTGATACTCTTTGTTAAAATCTCTGCTTTAGCTGATTTCAGCTGAGTATCAATATCTGCAGGCTCAAACACATGCAGCGTTTGTGGTTTTTCCGTTAAGAATTGAAAATTAACAAAAGGAGCCTCTTTAGTAAAAACCGCTTTAGAACCATTATAAGTAATGTCTAAGAAAAGATACCCCGCGAGAACGATCACCAAATAGGTGAAGAAACGCAAAATCCCTGTGATCGAAAGCTCCATCACCTTATTCCTCGAAAAACGCTGGGAAAAAAGGTGAGTCGTTTGCTTATTGGTATCCGATTTCATAAGGCTCACTATTAGCTATCCATTTTGTTATATTTCTTAACCACATATTGTGCACTCACATTAATGATCAAGGAGGCAATGAAGAGGACAATCCCAACCATAAATAAGGCACGATAATGCACGCTCCCCCGAACCACTTCACCCATTTCCTGAGCAATAATTCCCGTCATGGTGTGTACTGGCTGGAAGAATACTCCCAAGCCATCTGAAAATTCTGGGATCTTAATTCGATTACCCGCACAAAGCAAAACCACCATCGTCTCACCAATCACTCGACCAAAGCCAAGCATAATTGCTGAAATAATTCCCGACAAAGCACTCGGAACAATGACACGAAATGTTGTTTGTAAAGGTGTTGCACCAATAGCCAAAGAAGCCTCTTTCAAATGCTTAGGGATATTATTAATCGCATCCTCAGCCAGGGTATAAATTGTCGGTATTGCCATCAAGGCCAGCAAGCATCCTGCCGTCAAAGTATTCAATCGTTCTTGTATGGGGAAGAATGGCACCCACGCTAAAAACTCTAATTGAGATAAGCCCCGCATCGCCTCACCCAAGACCACCACACCAAAAAATCCAATTACCACCGAAGGAACTGCAGAAATAAATTCAATATACGGTTTGATTAAATTTTGCTCCAATGGAGAAGAAATTTGATTGGTATAAATTGCAGCCCCTACGCCCAAAGGCACCGCTATGCATAAAGCGACAAATGAAATAATCAGAGAGCCACATAGTAACGGCAAGATACCATACCAATCTTGCTGATCAGAAGCGGTGATCCAGTCCTTACCCGTCAAAAAAGAACTCAATGATTTCGACAAAGGCACTGCTGCGTTTTGATCCCATTCCTTTATTTGAGTTTTATGCTCTGGGATCGATGTAAAAAATAGTGCATTCAACTCCTTAAATCGTTCCATGCGACTTTCTAAATTATTATTATCCAATTCAATTGAATCTGATTTCAAAAGTATCGCTTTCATATCGGCCTCAAGCGTATTCAAAATCTCAAAATATCTCTGCTGCTCATTCGTTACTTTTAAAATACTTTTTTCAAAGATTACCGGCTGTATACGATTTTCTGTGGCCAAAAATTCATCTCTAAGAAGAGAAAGATAAATCTCTCTCGATTTTGTATCTAAGGCCACCCCACTCTTTAGTCCTTCAATCAAGCCCTTGCTTGTCTCTAACTTATCGGCATCGAAAGATTGAGCTCGGACTTTCTCTTTCAATTTTAAAATAAATTCTGCTCGATCTTCCTCACTCAGTTTGAAGCTATAGTCCTCAACCTCAGTGATCTTCTTCGCATAATTATTTAAGGTTTCTTGAAGATTATCATTGGTAATTTGCTGGTCACGAATCTCAATTGCCGCATCCATCTTATCTTTGATGAACCTTCTTAAATCACTACTCGTTCTAGAGTAGCCCAGAAATACGGCCTTAGATTCCGGAGACATGACCTTTTTGAAAATCGCTTGTTGCGTAAGCCCTTCCTTTTTTAAGAGATTAATCCATTCTGCTTTAATATCGCTTAGATACTGCATTAAAGCAGTATGGTCTTCACGCCTTTCCTTTAAAATATCCACATACTCGAGTCCCGATAAGCGATACTGCTTCAGACTCGTTTGGTATTGTCCAACAAAACCAGAACCTTCCTTAATCAAGAAAAGTGTAATTAAAAATAGAACAACAATCGCCACAGTAGCCGTACAACCAAAGAACCCTTTGATGATTGAATCCGTGTCTTTTCCAAATAACACAACTCGCCGTTTGCTAAACTCAGGGCTAGTGTCTTTCGGTTGTAAATCTTCCGTACTCATTGACTGTTTTGGAACCTAAAATTTGGATGGTGGTGGGTGATTTGAGAAACTGAATTTAGTGGGATCTCTCTTTATAAGCCAAGATAAAAACACTAAAAATTGAGCGAATATTTTTTTGTAACACAATTGTAACATAAATGACTTAATCTTGTAACAATTAACCCTTAGAATCCTCCACAATTCAAATTTGAAGCAATTTATAAAACATCTATTCACATGAAATTAATCAATAAATCACTATTACTAGCGCTCATTTTCAGTGCTAGCACACTCATACAAGCCGATACTACTATCGTTATCAAAGGCTCTGATACTCTCGGAGCTAAAATGGTCCCCCAGCTAGCTGAAGCCTTTAAGGCCAATATGAAAGCACTTGGGCAGAACATCGCTTTTGAAATCGCAGCTGAAGGCTCTTCAACTGGAGTCGCTTCCGTTATTGATGCGACCT
The DNA here is from genome assembly GCA_029248665.1 of Opitutia bacterium. Lineage (GTDB taxonomy): Bacteria > Verrucomicrobiota > Verrucomicrobiia > Opitutales > Coraliomargaritaceae. The sequence continues at coordinate 68,139 of JAQWIW010000018.1, forward strand.
CTGAAATCGGAATGTCCTCAAGAGATCCAAAAGCAAAGGAAATCGCTAAGGCTCAATCTAAAGGCGTTGATATGAAAGCAATCACCGTGGCTAAAGACGGTATTGCGATTATTGTACATGAATCCAGTCCACTCGAATCCATCTCAGTCGAGGAAATTGAAATGATTTTCTCAGGTGATGTCACAGATTGGTCTGCAATCACACTCCAATCGGGTAACATCTCTGCTTACACAAGAAACACCTCCTCAGGTACCTACGCTGTGTTCCAGAAACTCGGCATGAATTCTCGTGACTATGGTGCAGACACACAAAAGATGGCTGGTAACGAGCAAATTGCTGCAGAAGTAGCTAAAAACCCAAATGGTATCGGTTACGTAGGCTTAGCTTACATTAACACACCAGGCGTTAAAGTGCTTCCAATTGATGGAATCAGCCCGACTTCAGGTGCTTATCCTCTAGCCAGACCTCTTTATTATCTAATCGATAACAACCAAGAACTCAGTGACTTAAGCAATAGCTTTATTGGATTCACAATGAGCCCAGAAGGACAAGATATCATCAGCGGCGTCTATTTTCTTCCTTTGTACTAATTACAGAAATTTCAAACAAATAAACAACTCATCCAATAAATAATGAACTATTCAAAAATACTACTCATTAAATTACTCGCCCTATCCTGCTTCCTCGGAGCTAATCTGCTTCAAGCAGACGAAGGGCTTAGCCTAAAAGCTAAAGGAAAAGAAACCATAGAACTGAGATTCAATGGTCGCATGCAAGCTCAATACGACAGTCTATCTATGACTGGTGAGACAAGCACCAATCACTTCTATTTCCGAAGATTATTCCTCGGTGCCAAAGCCAAATTGAGCAATGGAATTTATGCTGAATCCGTATTCGATTTTGCCGGTGACGAAAATCCTGAAGTTGCTTTTGATAAAGCAATCATCGGATATAAATTCGACAATGGTGTGACTGGCGTACTCGGTTTCCAAAAAGTACCCTTTGGTTTCGAGGAAACGACATCTTCATCAAAGCTTCAAACCATTGAGCGTTCGGCAATTAATCGCTTCTTTGCTGATGATATTGACTTCTCATCCAGACACATGGGGGTTCACGCCAAGGGCAAACTTGATGGCGGACTCTCCTATGCATTGGCAATCGTTAATTCGGCTCAAGGAGAAGGCTCAAGGTTAGGGGGTGCTTCAAACTCAAGTAATGATATCGCAACTTTTGCACGATTACAGTGGAAGCAAGACGATATAACAATCGGATTAGATTATGGCGACCAAGCAGAAAATTTGGTAACTGGAGCAGATGTAAGTGCTTATACTTCCTATATAAATTACATATCAGGTAACCTAAACCTCCTCGGTGAATACTTCAGCGGAGATTTAGGAGCAGGCAATGATACCGAAGGTTATTCATTACGTGCATCACTTAGAAATGGAAAATGGGAGCCAGTGATCAGATTTTCATCTGTAGAATCTGATTGGAAAGTCGACTCTGATGAATTGATCCGAAGAGCACCAAGTGGCGGTAGCCTTTCTGGCCAAGGAGGTGAATTAGACTCTACTTATGTAGGCATCAATTACTACTACAGCAAAGCAGTTACATTCATGGCCGGTTATGAAGATGCTGAATCAACCGACGGAACAACTACGTATGCTATGGACGGTTTACGTGCACGGGTACAGGTTCTTTGGTAATTAAGCCAAACCTTAAGCAACCCTTTTTCATATAGTTTTAATAAGCGTTTAAAGAAAAGGCCGTAGTGTGAATCATTCATACTACGGCCTTTTTTATTGTTTAAAGAATCAACCTTCCAAGCATTCCAAAAAAAGCTAGGACCCTACCCCTAAGGTCCTAGCTACATTATCTACTTTATTTTTTACCCCAACTCCCAAAATGGGAGAATAATATGCTATAAGCATATATTATGCCAATAAATGTGAAAATAATCAGTTCAATTATTTCTCTAAATTTGAAGTGCCCGACGCACTAAGCCATTCAATTCAAAATTCTCAAAATACTGAGGAATCAAATTAGCCCCAGTACCCAAAGCCATACAATCAACAAGTTCAGAAGTATGAGCATCTGAAGTCCAACCAATCCCCATTTGTTCGGCAAAATACTGCGCAAAATAAGATCCTAAATTGGCAGCCAAATAATCTCTCTGAAAACCTTGAAAATGCTCTGCCCCACTATCTCGATAACCAAAAGGATAAATACGATAATCCTTATCCATCATCGATTGAATGACTGACAAATCTGCATCACTCAACTTGATGTCCAACTTAGAAGCAAAGAATTTTTTATTGAGATTTTTAGGCTTATTCAGCTGTTCAGCAATATACTCATACGAACCCTTTATTTTTGAAATACGATCCATCGATTGATTTGTACCACTGTAATACTCACCAAAACCATTCAATTGACAGCCTCCCGTTCCATGGTCCGTAGTAATGATCAATAACGTATCTGGATGTTTTTCAACAAACTCTAAGACTTGAGGAATACAACGATCGAACTCTAATTGTTCCTCGACTATAGAAGCTATATCTTGAGCATGGCCCGCATGGTCCACTCTACCTGCCTCTACTTGTAAACAAAATCCCGACTCATGCTTTGAAAGATTCGATAAAGCCACCCTTAACATAGTTTCCAAATTCGGTACATTGCGGTAATCAAGAGCGTGCTTTCTGTCTATAGCATATGGGATATGTGAATCAGCAAATAAACCAAGGAGCTTTGAAGAATCTCCGTACTGAAGCATTTCACTTGAAGTGCTAGCATGAGAATAACCCACTCGCTTAAACTCCTTTAACAAAGCATTTTCATGATCTAAAAAACTACGAGCCCCGCCACCCATCAAAACATCAATCTCTTGTTCTAAATATTGCCTAGCAATCGAAACTTCATCATCACGATTTTCGACACTTGAGACAAAACTGGCTGGTGTTGCATGGGTAATCCTAGCCGTTGAGACTAAGCCAATGGCCTTACCTTTCTTCTTTGCGAGACTGAATAAAGGATTTAAACGCCTACCCTCTGTGGAGACATTAATTCGACCGTTAGGAATTCTTTCTCCAGAAGCCCAAGCCGAACCCGCAGCTGCAGAGTCGGTGACTAAAGAATTGGCTGATGCCGTATTTTGTAGGGCGGTAACAACATGTTTATTTTTCAGCAATCGAATCCAATTCAACTCCTTACCATATTGTTTCTTAGAGTATTCATTCGCAATTGAAAGCGTACCCCTTCCCATACCATCCACGACTAAAAAGATACAATTTTTTGCAACCTTATTTTCACGGCTCGATCGAGTGATCGACTCGGCTTTAGCCGATAAGGCAGAGGCACCGAGCAATCCAACACCCGCGGCACCTTTCAAAAAATTACGACGACTTTGATGCGATTTCTCTAGTTTGTATTTTGAGGACATTAAGCGGATTCTCAATCAATCTGCATTTTACTGCAATGTTCCTTTTCTTAAAGTCTTAAAGTTTTTTAAAAAGCATAGATTCCAAAAAATAAGGTATTTGTATATTTATAATAAAAGGCCTATTATCTTCTTATGAAATTTTTATATTATATCAAAGCTATCCTATTAACATGTTTTTTAAGCTCTTTTTCGAATCTGTCTTTTGCTATTGATGCGGAACGTTATGTGATTGATTCGACTCATTCTTCGGTTGAATTTTCAATCCGACATTTTGTCGCAAAAACCAATGGTAACTTCAGTACATTTGAGGGGTTTATAGATATTGATACGAATGATCCTACCAAGAACTACACAGAAGCCCAAATTTCAATAAAGAGTGTTAATACAAATAGTACAAAAAGAGATGCTCACTTACAAGAAGCCGACTATTTCAATAGTTCAAGTAATCCTTTAATCGAATTTAAGTCTACAAATTGGGCAAAAAATCAAGCCAATGATACATTCTTAGTCGAGGGCATTCTTACAATGAATGGAGTTTCTAAAACAGTTACTTTAGATGTCACATTACTCGGTTTAGGCGAAGGATTTAATGGTCAAAAATTATCTGGCTGGGAAGGCACAACCACACTGAATAGAACCGATTGGAATATTTTAGGTGGCCTCGGGGCCGTTGGCGAAATGGTAGACATTCGTATTAACTTAGAAGCCTACAAAAAATAATTTTAATCAAATAATAACTAAAAAATAATAACAAACAAAAGGAACATTATGAGTTGCGGATGCGGGAGAAGCCCTACAGGCGAATGCATAGGCTGGCATAGTCTCACTGAAGAAGAATACCAAAAAAAGCTAAAAGAATATAAGGCAAATTCAAAAAGCTAGGTATCAGTAAGTCCTATCAGTCAATATGTTATAAAAACAAGCCCTCATCTCTCTAGGTGATGGTTTTTTAACAGGTAAAACAGCTACTACAAATACCCCAAGGCACACAGCTCATTTTTATTTATAATTAAGCAATTTGAATATTAAGGATCAATGATTTTGCATTAAATTACATTGACATAAAATCTCTGCTTTTATAAAAAATACATTATATTTCCTGATATTAACTATTAGCAAATATTCAAAATGCATTAATGCACCTTACCCTTACCCTTATTATGAAAAATCTACTACTAATC
>JAQWIW010000034.1:0-107500 GCA_029248665.1 Opitutia bacterium
AGCCGATCAAGATAAACAGGCTACAATTAAAATTGGCTATCTACCTTCAATTTTAAATACATTACTTACTAATGCCATTAGAGCTTTAAGTAAAAGTAACCCCAATCACTGCATTGAGATTTTTGAATTATCTCCAAAGCAACAAGAGGAAGCCTTGAGGAATGGGAAAATTGATTTAGCACTTATCGGAGACTATGGAGATAATTTTGACAAAAGTTTTAATGTTGAAACTTTGATGCTCTCAGAACAGGCAATACTAGTCCCTTCATCTCACCGACTAGCAAAAAGAAAATCTGTAGATTTATCTGAATTTTCGAGTGATATTTTTCTTTCGCTGAACGACGAGGTTTTTCCTGGTCGCATACAAATGATGAAAGAGCTATTTAAAGTTTCAGAAATTAATCCAAAAATTTCCCATCATGTTAATAAGCTTTCTGATTTAATTGGACTAGTTAGTAGTGGCATGGGAGTAGCCGTAGCCCCATCTGATCTAAAAAATTTACCTCACCCTAATGTAACTTTCATCAAAATTCGTAAGCCGAACAGAAAAGTTAAGTTCTCTGCAATTTGGAGAAAGGATAATGATATTTCTGAAATAGTCTCTCTCGTAAAATTATTAAAAACCGCCAAACTTTGAAAGGACGCTCCCAAAAAATAGTCTCTCCAAAATCCACTGGGAGATATATGCAGCCCTACCCCGTAGCTATGGCTTTTAATTACAATTCGAGATGTAAAACAATCGGGGAGAGTCAATAAGCCTCGAAGTAATCAAGAGATTCTAGCTTACCGCAAAAAAGATTTTATTCGGTCCAAAAAAATCCAAAGTTTTGAGGGCTATTTTTGGAGTTTTATTGGTTTTACCAAATCAAAAATTTGATTCGATGTCTCTTTCAATACTGATGCGGGTTAGCGAGCAAGGCACCACAAATTAGGAAACTGCGGTTCTATCCATTGAACTATGGGGACAGATGTCAGCATACAAGTGATTAATTCAGAATATCGGTGATTAAATGAGTCAAAAGGTAATGGACTATGACTTTATTATAATTACAATATAGAATGCAATACAAAGAGCTTTAAGCAAATAAAGGCTTAAAATTACAATTAATGCAAAAAACTGCAAAAAAAAGTCGCTAAGTATTTTTTTCCATACATTATGATAAGAATAACAGTAAATATCATTATACCCTATTTGGTCTAAATTAGCTCTATTAGAATAATATATTAGCCCTAATCTACAAAATCGACATGAATTTATCCCTTACTTATCGTCCTTTTGCCTATATTGCAATTGCTAGCTTATCTCTCTTCTGCCTTCAGCCTGATAGTGAAGCAAGCTTACCTGAATCTTTAGCCATTGAAGTTAAAAATATCATTGATTGGGACACTGCTTCTGGGCAAACCTACCAATTACAAAAAAGTACTTCTTCAAATATATGGAGCGATGTAGGAACACTCGGACAAGGAAATGGGCAGCCTTTTCAGCACGACTTAGATACATTAGAACCTGGTACTGAATATCGCGTAGTAAAAACGCTTAATGGAAATGAGAATCCATTAGCGATCTGGAGTGCCTTTGCTGATGGAGCAGGTACTTTAGTCAGTGGCACGAATAACGATATCTTCACCTTTCCAAGCAGTGCTCAGTCCTGGGCAGGCTTTGCTAATGATGAAACATCGATGTATCCACTCACATTTTCTAATGGAGGAACGATTACATTCACCGCATATATGGCAGAAGAAGGCGAAGGAAGCTCAGGCTCAGGACCTAGTGGACCTAGTGGACCTGGTGGCTCTACTAATCCAATAAGTACAAATTCTGCGAGTATCTATTTTCGTTTTGAAAAAAACCCCTATCCAGATGTAGAACCTTCCTATAATACCGCACAAGTAGTGATTAACGGAACAACTCCTAGCGAATATTCCATATCTTTCCCCTCACAAGGAAATAATACCTTTAGTTCATTCATTTTTTACGTTGTTGATCGAGACAACCCAGTCGTTCTTCAAAATGTACGAGTGACCGATGATTCAACTGTGGTAGGTGAAACAGAAACCATTTCAGTGACTCCAGAAACGGTAACCGAAATTTCATGGCCAACACTCGATAATGTTGAATATGATATCATGGAATCCTCAAATTTGGTGGATTGGTCTGATTATGGTACAAATGTGATGGGTAACGGGAATACACAGGCCATCACCATGACAATGGAACAAGCGAGCCGTTTTATTCGTGTGGTTGAACCCGAGTTTGAATTGTTTGCACCAAGTGATCCACTTGCTCAACAAAGCATTATTGCAAATGCCTTAACTTTATCTTGGAATCCGAGCACCACCCCATCCGTTCTCGGTTACCGTATTTATTATGGAACCGATGCGAGTAATTTAGATCAAACGACTGATGTCGCCAATGTAAACTCTGCTACTATTACAGGGTTAACGCCTGAAACGACTTATTACTTTGCGATTGTAGCCTATACCTCTGACGAAGAGACCGATCCAAGTGCTACCCTATTTTCAGCGACTCCGGCTCAATCAATCACCTTAGTCCCATTACATGACGCCACTACTACTCTAGAGCCAGTCACTACAATTAACGACCCAGATGCTCTTATTACTTATATCGGTGACCGTGGACGAGCACGACATGCGAGAGAAGATTATTCAAATGGGACGCATTTCCGTGCGGACTATGACACCTATAAGACGTTTTATTGGATGGGTCGTACCTATTATCTAGAAATTATTGATCGTGTTGGTAAAAGTCGCTGGGCAGGCACAGACCTTGAAAATACCATCACGATTAACTCGACTACGTCTTGGCCTCTAGCCACTAGTGAAACACGTGCGTTCTATCTTGGGCAAACTACCCTCGCCCAATATGCGCATAATGATGATGCACCTGATGGTCATCGTGCGATTGACGGTACTTTTTATAACACCAATCAGTCTAAAAAATATACTTCAACCGTTAATTTTAACGCAAAGCTAGGTCGAGAAATTCGCGTTGGGGATAATATGGAAATTGAATTCAGTCTGTTCATGGCAGGACTTCCTCCAGGAAGTGGCGGTCAGACAAATTATTATGCCACAGGTATGCTTTATGTTGTCGGTGAAGGCATTAAACCATGGTATGGAATTGGTGCAAATTTAGATTCTTATCCACTTCCTGAAACTGCTTGGCTCGGCGGAAAAACCACTCAGCATCAGCAATATTCCGATGAGCCAACTCATGTGTTTAAACAAATGGCAGGTAACCTTGCTCCAATTAATGCACAAACATTTATGCTTGGTCGTAGGTTGCACCATACCGATTTTCATGACGGCGCACACTCAGAGCCAGGTAACCCTGTCTTCAGCGAGCACATTGGCGACGGTGGCCCACACTTCATTAATCGAAGCTGTGTCGCCTGTCATACAAATAATGGACGTGCTGTTCCGAATGCAGTAGGAGATTTAATGACAAAATCGATTGTTCGAGTCGGTATCGATAGTAGCGGAACAATCCACCCAGAACTTGGAGAAGTCTTGCAAACACAAGCAACCTCAGGAAATACGGTAGAAAAAACTGCCAGCCGCACAGCCTATACAGAAATTACGGGTACATACGGAGATGGAACTGCCTACTCTTTGAGAAAACCTAATTATTCATTCGGTGGGACTGCTCCTGACTATTATTCAGTGCGAGTTGCCCCCCAATTAGTAGGACTTGGTCTCCTTGAAGCAATTGATGAAAGTACCATTCTCAATCTCGCCGACCCAACTGACTTAAACAATGATGGTATATCTGGTCGAATCAATGCACTCAATGACCCAGAAACGGGAGATATACGCCTTGGTCGCTTCGGCTATAAAGCATCTAAGGCTAAGGTTAGCCAACACATAGCGAGTGCGTTAAATACAGATATGGGTGTGACAACGACCATCTACCCAACGATTGATAGTCGATCTGATACGCCTTCTTTAGAAGTGACTGATACTGAACTCGATCAAATGTATCGTTATGTAGCGCTTCTTGCACTCAATCCTCAGCGTATTTACAATAAAGGCACTAGTACATTAATGAATGGAATTGTTGAAGGTGAAACTTTATTCAATCAAGCACAGTGCGTGTCTTGCCACGTCAGCACTATGACAACAAGTGAATACCATCCCCTAACCGAATTGCGCAACCAAACGATTCGTCCATTCACTGATTTATTACTTCATGATATGGGAGAAGGCTTAGCCGACAATATAGGAGAGCATTTAGCCTCTGGATCTGAATGGCGTACTGCTCCTCTTTGGGGAATAGGACTCACTGAAGGTGTCAGTGGCGGTGAATCTTATCTACATGATGGACGTGCTCAAACACTTGAAGAAGCGATTCTTTGGCATGGTGGCGAAGCTGAAGACTCAAAAGAAGCCTTCAGAACGATGTCCGCATCTGATCGAGGTAAATTAATAGAGTTCCTGAAGTCACTTTAGTCTGACAGAATTACTTTTTAAGCAGTTCAGTATCTTCGGATGCTGGACTGCTTTTTTGTCTACCCTCTTTGTCGAGACTTAGACTTAGACTTGAGCTTATGATAGAGCTTCATCGAGACAAAGGATCAGTATGGTGGAGGCATTCAACTAACGAAGAAGTCTGCTTGCATAGAGGGCAGGCCAGAGACAGGGACGCGACAGAGACAGGGCTGGGAATGGGACTGAGACAGGGACAAGCCTTTTGATTCTGTTATCTTTGAGATCGAGAGGTGAAGCTAAGATAGCTAGAACTCATCCGAATAAAGAAACAACTTCAGCACGATGTCCGCTCGGATCGTGGTAATCTGAATTAATTCTTCTAGTCGCCCTTGTGGCTCTATTCGCTCTATTCGCTCAAAGTCGCTTTTAAGAATAAGCTATTTTCAGAGGCTTCAACTGTTTCAGTTTGAAGTAATTCCCATGTGTTCAAATCAGAGCTTGAATAAATATTAAGTGTCTTAGTTGACGGTGCGGTTAAAGCATACTCTTGCCCATAAACAAGCATGTTTTGTCCTCCCATGTACCCATGGTACAGGCAAATCAATGAAGCACTTCCAAAATTACCCGATACATAAACCGTGATATCTCCATAGTAAAAATCTTTACCATTGGCATCGACTAATTTTTTGTCCACATCACCGATGTAACTTATATTAGATGTATTTGAGAGAGCCATCGGGTGAGAACTAGAAATATTGGTAAAAGTATAGGTGCCGATGCCCATGCCGTATTCACTGACGTATTCTGTATTACCATTAAGCGTATATTTATTTCCGTTGGAGCTGACAATGGATACTGGGGTCTGAAATGAGCTGATCTGTTCAGGGTTCGTTGCATTGGCTAAATTAAAACTGCCATTCATACCCCCGTGAATATTACATATATAAGTGAAGGTATAGGTGGAATAATCTGTATTTGCATCTAAAGTAAATGATTGGCTATCACCTGTAGTTAGCTGGTTCACTAAATTGGTGCTAAGCCCATTGCTATCCGTAAGATACATCTTAAAGGGATGACCACTAGTATTTAAGCCAATAAAGGTATAAGCCTCACCTGCAACTAAAGTATCTGAGCCAGAATTAACAAAATCAAAAGGCGTTGTTTTGTCTTCATCTAGATAGAAACTATAATATGGAGAGGCAAAACCGATAGTTTCGACATAAATAGTCGTAGCGGATAAAAGAATTTGAGCAATAAAGAATAATGGGAGTAATTTGTACATAAGTACAAAACAACACCTAGCTTAAAAACTTACGAGCAAAAATAAATAATCCGATGTGTTCCAGCCAATTAATTTTCCGCTCTGCGAATTTCCAGCTCAGCTTGAATGGTATTCGTTTGCTCTTGAGTTAACGGGAAAAAGAAAAGGATGATTCCGTTAATTAAGGCAAGTCCACCAGGAATGATTGAATACATCATCAGGATACCACCGAGTGCTTCCGGTGTTTGTGCTTGGTTGGCGACATAGCCAAAGAGCGCTAACATACTAGCGGCGGCTGAGGCTCCTATTGTATAACCAAATTTTTGTGCAAACATCGTAGCGGAGAAGATTAATCCCGTTGAACGTCGATTAAACTTCCATTCATTGTAATCGGCAACATCCGTATATAAAGCCCAAACAATAGCTGGTGTGGGTCCTGCAACTAAACTTGCGAAAATATTCACACAAAAGATTAATTTCACTGACTCAGGTGGAATCAGATAAAAAGACATAACCGCTACTGCATTAATGAGTGTAAGAGTGATTAATGCATTCCGTTTACCCAATAGCTTGCCGATACGTCCGCTGAACGCACAGCCGATAAGGAAGGCAATCGATCCCGTTGTCATAAAGACGGTAATGATATCGAAATTCAGAGGGAATAATCCTAAATTCAGTGAAAATACCGGGGCATCTCCCACTCCAATCACATATTTAAAGTAATAAACGGTAACTGCATTTCGAATAGCCACATTAGCTAGAGTACAGATACCGGCAATAGCCATGATTAGGAATGGAATATTGCCCAATAAAAACTTAATGTCATCTTTGACATGAACATTTGTATCTGGTTGTGGCTTAATTCTCTCTTTTGTATTTGAGAAACAGAAGAAAAACATCAAGACAGACAATACGGCAAATATAGCCATAGTCACTGACCACCCTCTTTGCTCGTCTCCTGCACCGATTAACTGAATGAGAGGAAGGGTTAAGAGTACTACCAATAATTGCGCACCAAAAGCACCCATGAATCTAAAGGTAGATAAAGAAACTCTGTCATCCGAATTAGGCGACATTACCCCCATCAATGCTGAGTACGGTACATTAATCGCCGTATAAACCATTTTGATGGAAATATAGGTTATCCAAACAAAGATTAATTTACCGAGTTCGTTTAACTCTGGCCCCGCGAAAACGGCATAAAATAAAATACCGTAAGGAATCGCAAACCATTTAAGGTAGGGGCGATACTTACCTGACTTCGTACTAGTTCTATCAGCGATGGCCCCCATCATTGGGTCGTTAATAGCATCCCAAATTCCTCCGACAAACAACATTAAGCCAACTGCAGCCGCATTTAATCCGAATACATCGGTTAAATAAACCATTAAGAATACATTGATTACATGAAACGAGAGGTTGGAGGCAAAATCTCCACTAGCGTAAGCAATCTTTTCTTTAACTTTAAGAAGAGGGGTATTGGTTGTTTTCATAAAAATTTGAGGTATAAGGATGAGCTATTTCAAAAACCTAGCGGATGGTTGAGATACGTAAATAGCAAAAACATTCGAAGTACGAGTCATTAGTGACTGAGAAATAGACTTAGGCAAAATATCACCAGCAATCTTCTCGGAAGTGCCATCTAAGAATTCTACGCGAATTTCTGCTAGTTCAGCATCGCTGAGTGCATAAATCACAGGTATTTGTGTAATCGTAAATAACAATGCATTTACAGGAACGGTAATCATGCGTTTTGATTTATCTGGATAAATACAAGTCGCCTCTTGTGGCTCTTTACCGAGTTCTTCTTTTCGCAATAAACGAGGTTTAAACTCTATCGTTTCATTATTGAATTGAACCCCTAATTCTCCAAAACGGCATATAACGCCTTCTTTCACCATACCGGTTAAACCTGGCTGTTGAGCTCCAGAAAACGATGGCGTATGCGAATAAGCATCTGCAGTAAATGCTCCATATTCAGAAGCTTTTTTCCTAAATCCTAAGCCTTCTTGCACATCATAATAGGATTCAACAAGCGCTTCGAAATCCTCATTTTGACCTTCCTCAAGAGCAATTTCTTGAACGGATAACATTAACTTGGATACCATATGCCAATAAATACTACCCAGTCCTTCGTATGCGAACATAGACCCACTTCGCCCTGTAAATGCTTTATGATTAAAGGTTGCCTCATAAAGCTCCAGAATAGCTTTCTCATCTTCAACAATCAATGCTTCTAGAGACTTATCTTTAGCCAACTGGTCAATGACTTCCTTCAATTCAAAACGATTTCTAATAGATGAATTAAATCGGAAGCAGTCATCGGGTGAAGCTTCCATAATGCGTCTGTCATTTTGTTCAATCATGTGTGCTAGAGCTGGAACAGCTTTTGCTGCCTCAATATTCACTTTATTGTAGTCTAAAAATGCAGGTAATCGCTTGTCTGCATAAAGAATGTAACTTTTTCTATTTTCACAATATAGGTCACTGTTTCTAAGAGATTCTAATAATGCTTTAGCTTCTTTTGCTGAAAGTGCCTTAGCACTTAATACGGCCACCTGACCTTCAAGCATCGGCCCTAAGTGTTCAATAGAAGCAAGTTTCTCATTAACATCTAAATGTAAAATATTATAGGCGTTATACAAACCATCTGATCTCAAGTTAGCACGAGTCGCTTCCTTAAGATGATTTTGAACATTGTGGATAAATGTTTTAAGGTCTTTTACTTGGATGCTTTCTTTCTCACCAAAAGCACCTTGATAAACATTTTTACGGTATCGCTCCCCTGCTTTACCTAGTTTCTCAACTACTTGATAACGAATATGGCTATCTTTATTAACTGCTTGAGGATCTTCGGCAAAGACTTTGGAAAGATCATCCATCAAAGATTTTAAAGAAGCAAAACACTGTAAATCTTGATCTTCCTCTATCAAAGAATCAAAGAATTCTAAATAACGTAAAATATAATAGGTTGTGACCATGGAAGTGCCAAAGCCAGCTAATGCATTATTAGCATCATTCCACTCGGGTCTTTGTGTATTCATCCAAATACCACCATTAGGAATATAATTACTCAGTTTGACTAAAAGTGGAATTAGTAATTTTTCAAAAAGATTGGCTCGAACCATTTGAGCATCTGCATCATGCACTAATTTTCCATCTGCTCCTATTAATTCAAAGCGTTTTGAGATTTCTTCATTTCGTTTCTCATTAAAATAAATGGAATGATTTGGATTCACTTCTAAAAAAGAGAAATCTTTGATCTCATAAGGTACATCCGCATAGACAAATAAATTTTCATTCATCAATGCATTGAGTGACTTTGGTTTTAGCGACTCGGTAAATTCGAGTAACTTAAGTAAATAGATAATTTGATGATCGCCCCAATAGCCAATTGAAGCCCATGGATCAGTTGGATCAGGCTCTTCCCATTCGATACCATTATCGGTAATTCGATAAGGGTTGTAGCCATCTGACGTAGTAGCATTTAAAAACTTATGGATAAAGGCATCATTGTAATATGGAAAACTCCAAGCAAGTGCTTCCCAATTTTGGAAAATATCTCTCCAATTTCCTTGGAATCCAACAATAGGATTACCTCCTTCGTCTTTTGTTTTTATATTGAAACGATTCCATGGACGACTTGGATCACCATGGCGGCGACTGAAAACTAAAGGTAAATATTCGTTACAAATACGCTGTAAATCAGGACTCCCATTTGCAGATGCTGCCACTAATTCGTTGTAATTGAATTCTTCTGGTAATGCATCAATAATCGCTAAATCAGCCGCGTTCAATTTCGAGTTATGTTTTACCAAATGAGGTTTTAAAAGGCTTTTTGAAATAAGATAATTATCAGAAAATACGCCACCACGCATTATATTAAATAAAACATTTGCTCTATGATAGGTAGATACAATTTCCTCAGAACATACCTGCAATCCATCAGATGCTTGAATCAATTCCTCGAGAGCATTGCGCCCTTTTGCAATATCTTCAGTTACTGATTCCCATAAAGCATCTTTGTCTTTAAGTGCAATTGCCAAAGTGGCAACTTCACTTTGTGTTTTATCAATATCTACAACAACTGACCAAGATTTTGTTTCTTTGGAGCCTAATTGAAATGAACCTGCATTGTAAAAACAGCCTCTAAGTCCGCGAGAAAAATGTGTGCTTTCAAAACTAGGATTATCGAGAAATGCTTCTACATCTGCTTCTTGGATTAAAATTGATGATTCATCCCAGCCATGTGACCAAAGTACCGTTGCCTTCAGGCATTCTAATGGAATCGCCTCATCGACTAGACTAGCAACCATGCGATGAACCAACATCTGCTTGGAGCTTTCCAATTCACTAACCTTATAAGCATCGGTTAAGCAACTGTAGGCCAAATGCGTACGATCATCTACTCCTGAAGCTAAGAAATCGGATAATCCATCGACTAAACTTATCTCTATACTTCCTGAACCTAAATTGACTAATTTCGATCTACGAATGAATCCATATTTTTCGGAAGTAGACCAAGTATAAGAAAAAGTGAGATTTAAATCGTTATTAATTTCTTCAAAAATCAAAGTATCACCATTAATACTCTTATAAATCTTACGGCTAATCGAAAATACTCGCTCACTGGAAGACTTAAATGGCTCCCATACTTTATCCGCAACTTTAACGATGGTTTGTGGTCCAGTGCAGTTGGAATTGTTGATAATTTTATCAACTGTATAATACGGGAAAAGTGCGTGATCCGGAGATCCTCTACCTGCACTTAAGGCTCCATTTGTAGCGGTAAAAAACCAATGATCTTGTGCACTAATCATTGACACAAAAAATGTAGGAATTGCCTCTAAAGCATTGATACAAATAAATCGCTCACCCTCAATATCTTGGAAATTATAATCCATGTTTGCTTGCGATTTGATGTTATGAGATTCTGTCTGTGTAGTCATAAATTGAATAAATACGGCGCTGTTCTAGTGTACGTAAAAAGGAAAATTAGCAGTTGCTGCTCCTTGATTATCATCCTCAACATATACAAAGAGTCGATAAGGACCTTTTTTTCTAGGTGCCTTAAATTTAACCTCCGAACCTTTGTTTTCTAAAATCAAACGTGGATAGGATTTAGGCGTGCGCTCAAAATCACCCCCCACACTTTTAGTCTTACTTTCTTCCATAATCACCCATCGATACTTTAAAGTATTATTTTCATGATCAATTGTGCTAATTGAAGCCGTGTGAATCGAGTTTCTTAAAATTTTGTTTAGCTTAGCGGAAGATTCTATAGAATGAATTTCTGGCACACGATTCAAAGGATAGTGCCCATTCCAACTATAAGCCATGACATCAACAGCTTCCAAGTGAGACCCATTTTTTAAAAACATGCCAAACCAAGTTGAAGTTGTCTCTTGCTTACTATCCCAATAAAAAGGAAATGTCCCTAAGCAATAGAGTGGTGATTCATTCTTTGCTGAATTGAAGGCCGTTTGATAACGCTTTGCTTTTTCGTGGCTAGTTTCTTCAATGGCAATACCCCAATCACTCTTATCTTTAACTTCCCAAGGTCCCATCGGGCCAAACTCAGTAATCATATACGGTTTCTCCCAACCATATTTCAAAAGTAATCCACCTACTTCTGGAGCAAATCCATAAGCGTTAACACCCAAAATATCAATCGAAGGATAATAGCGCTGAATATGGTTAATTTTGTCAGCGTCAAAACCAGCTACTGCACTCATTACAGGATGCTCTGAATCCAAAGATTTAACAATCTTGGCTAAAGTCTCCATTTCACCCCAGATTGTTTCTAACATATCATCAGGAACATGTAATTCAACTTCATTACCCAGTCCCCAAGCAAGTAATGCCGGATGATCTTTAAATTTCTTAACGATAGATTTTACTTTTTTTCTTTGCTTAAGAATAAATCGCTTATCGTTATAATCATAATCATGACGCATGTGCTGCACCCATATTCCCGCAACTACCTTCAATCCTAAGCGATGTGCGTTATCTAATGTTTTTTTATCAATGGACCATGTGCGGATAGTATTACCACCAAATTTTTTTAAGGCATCTAGGTGATCTTCTCCAGCTACCCCTTTTACCTCATACGCCAATCCATCCACTGAAAAATGATAACCCGCTGAGGAATCATAATTAATTACTGTTTGAGAATTTAATAAATTAAAATTGCACGAAACGAGTAAGATAGAAAAGTATAAATTAAAACGTAACATAAATGACAAAATTGCACCTATTTGCATTATATTTGTCAACTCTCTAAAACTGAATAAAGAATAGAAACATATAGATATTTTGTTTGGATACATAATTTAAAAGTTTAAAAATATAAATCAGGTCATTTGCAACAAGTGTCCCTCAATTTTATGAAAATTATTTTTTTCTTGTCACAAATAATGTCTTGATAACATGTGCATAAAAGTGCAAATGTAAACGCGCATTTTTTCAACAAAACTGAAAAACATACAAAATTTAAGATAATAATTAAAAATAAAGCAGATTTCAGACGAAAAATAGACAACAAAAGCTAAAAGAGTTTCATCATTGGTTATTTGTTAGGTGAAAATTGCTGTTTAAAAAAAATGATATTCCTTTAAAATAAAACAAGATTTTCCACCGTATCATCACCCCAATTTGCTTATCTACACACAAGCGAAATTATACCTCACTCATTAACTTTCCTTCATGAAACAAGTCAAACAACAAGAAATTGCCAAAAAGTTGAACCTCTCTAGAGCAACTGTATCTCGATGTTTCACAAATCACCCTGGAATCAACCCAGAAACACGCGCATTAGTCTTTGAAACAGCAATTGAAATAGGATATCATCACCTATCGAATAGAACCTCTAAAAATAAAATTGAGCAAAAAACATTTGGGGTACTTATTTGCACATCTGAGGAAGAATACTATCGAACAGATTATGAAAACTCAGGTAAGAGTATCTTTAAGGGCATATCTGAACTCAGCCAAATTAAAAAAATTCAATTATCCATTCATTTTCTAGATCCTTCCAATACTCTAATATCATCAAAAAATTTTAAAGATCTCATCAATACCTACGGAAAATTATGGGACGGTATTTTAATGATTCACCCATTGCCGAAAGAAATCGTTGATTATCTAGTTCTAAGATATCCTTGTGTTTCTACAGTCGAACAACGTTCCAGTATTAATTTGAATTGTGTCGATGTCGATCACTATCAAGGCATTAACTATCTGATCAATTACTTATATGGATATGGTCATGAGAGAATAGCCTTTTATTCTATTGAGTATAAATTTTTACAAAGTTGGGTGCTTCGTCGAGCTGGGGCTTATTTTGAAAAAATGACTAAATTAGGCTTTAAGATAAAAGAAACAGATATGATTAATGTTCATCCCAATAGCATGGGATCATTAGAGGAAAGTTTTGATCAAGCAGCTAAAGCTGTTAAAGACGGAGTGAGTGCCTTTGTTTGTGCTGCAGATCATCAAGCTTACGAATTAGTCAAGGGTCTACAAAAAAGAGGCATTCGCGTTCCTGAAGATGTCTCAGTCTGTGGCTTTGATGGTGTTGAAACTCCTGATAATGCACTGCAAATTTGCACCGTAAAAATCCCTAATTATGATATCGGCTATTTCGCAGCTGAGCGTCTATTTGAGCATTCGAAAAAACGCTTCAGCTCGACACACCATACCCTATTAGGATGTAGCATTATTAAAGGTGATACAGTAAATATTAATCGATAAAATTCTTCGTTTTTTATTTCCATCTCACTCTTTTACCAATATGATTGCATTAAATTACAGATGTAATTGACAAGCATTCTTTAACAAACAATTTTAAATAATCTATGTTTGTTAGACAGTGCTTACGATAACAACTAATCAACTCGATGCATTATGAATTCCCACTTTTCTGCTAAAAAGAAAGCACATAAAGATCTCCCTTTTTGTACAAAAAATAGGACATCTGGATTTGCTTTAATCGTAGCTCTCGGGCTCATGTCATTTGTCCTCTTAATTATGCTGGGACTCAGTACTTTAGTTCAAGTAAACAGCAAGCTCTCATCATCGGAAAAAGATCTCACATCAGCCAAACAGAATGCACTTTTTGCCCTGAATTTAGCTATAGGAGATTTGCAAAATGAAATGGGGCCCGATCAAAGAATTTCGGCCACTGCTTCCATTCTTGATACATTTCCTGAAACAGAAGCGATTGATGGGGTGAATAATCCATATTGGACAGGAGCTTGGAATAGTAGCAATCCCTTAGAAGGTAATTTAGTAGATCAAGTTATTTCGAGTAAACGCTCTGCTTCAGATGGCAAACCTTCTCATTTCCGTCGTTGGCTTATCTCCACACCTACCAATGACGATAGCATGTCCCCTGAAGACAAGATCCTGTTTGCTCGAAATTTCAGTAAAGACTCAGAGGGTGCAATTATCATGGTCGGTTCAGGGACTCTAGGCGAAGAGGCAGCCACAGAACATGGGGTATTTGCCCCACGCCAGATCATAAGCAAGGAGCAAGATAAAGAAAGTGGCTATGCTTATTGGATTGGTGATGAAGGCGTAAAATCAAGAGTTGCTGGTGCAGCCTCAGAAAAAATAGAGACAAATTTAGAACAAATATTGGATGTCAATAATGCAGGCAGTCCTCGACTGAACGCGATTGAAGGCTTTGAAAATGCAGAAGATATATCCGATCAATCTGATAAAATACTCACTCTCGGAACTGCCCAGTTCGCCTTCAACGAGGCACTTGAAGGAAATATTGATGCTTTTAAAAGTAAATTTCACATACTTTCTGCCTTTAGCAGAGGTTTGATGGTCGATGTGAAAAATGGAGGCGTTCGCAAAGATCTAAGCTTACTCTTCGCCACGGAATCACTCCCTATCGAATATGACGAGGTGCCCATTTTTACTTATGATGCATCCGAGGGACCCTATTGGAATTATGCCCAGCGTTATCATAATATTTATAAGAAAATACGCAACGATGGGGGTCGGAATTATCTACAAACCTCTGATTTTTGGGATGATGCTAAAGTTGATATTCCTGACTCCGAAACAAAATATACCGATTTCCCCATTCCTGTCTTAGCCCGTATGCAAGTCATCTTTTCACTGCACAAACAGCGTAATACATACAACGGGAGGTATAATGAAGCACTGAATATTGAAGACGACACTGGAAACCCTGGCACTCCTAGTGACCCTGGCACTCCTGGTGGACCCGGCGGACCCGGCGGACCTGGTGGACCCGGCGGACCTGGAGATTCCGATGATACTGATACCAGCACGAACAGAGAAACCACGTTTAGTGACTATGAGCCTTTTGGTGGTGCCACAATCTCTGAAGACGGTAATTTTGAAATTCCAGACACTGCAGAAGAATCAGCTGGCTTTAGAATAGCAGATACTTCTGCTTATCCCTTTTCATTTTTTAATGATGGCAGTTTAAAATTTAATGCTTCTGTGCCTGATGGTGATAGCGTAAAAGTTTATTTTACATTTGGACAATCGACTGATGATAATCCAGATAATGATTACAGGACAGATACCATTACTTTGAGTGGAAATTTGCCTAGTGAATTCACCATAGACATTCCCAAACAACAAGGCTTTGATGAATACACAACCTTCTCCATTTATATTGAGGAAATAAATACCCCATTTATTTTAGGTCAAACCACTATCATAGATGATAAGGAATCGAGTTCTGGAGGCATCATAATTGATGATAGGGCAAAGTCACAAAGTAATGATCAAGAAATTCTTCAGTTAATGATGACTCCAATATTCTACCTTTGGAACCCCTATAATATTGAAATTGTCATGGACGCTCATCCGGAAAATCACGGATCTTATGAATATTTTTATGCCCCACCTGAAATTGAATTCACTTACGATGGCAGAAATTGGATTAATTTAAGAAATTTTGGATCTTTTCAATTTGGTCGAGGTGACGAATTGCTAGCAATGTGGTCTTCAAATAATCGTTTCAACAGAGCAACTGACGGAGCCCCTTTTGAGATTCCTGCAGGAGAATTTAGATTTAATCGAGTTATTCCTACGATGATAAATCAAACTCCTGATTATGAGAAAATGCAATTTTTTGATATTTACAGCTATTCCTATGAAGGGGTGTTTGGAGATCCAGATTTTCCTGATGCTTTGCCTGCTGGATATACACCAGCAGTAGCCAATTGGGTACAGTCGACTAATCTCATTGATGGCTATGCAGATGGAGCTTTTACAGGATTGTTTTCTCCTATTATAAATCATGAAGGAGAAAATAAAACGGATCAAAGAGTTAAAAAAGTAGTGACGAACATCGTCCGCTCAAATGGCGACGATATAAGTGACATTATCAACTATGGTCCTTATCTATTTAACATACGGCTTAAAAATCAGTTCTTTACTAGTCGCCTATCATTAGGAGCTGGATGGAACAGCTTTAATCCAAACTACGACGTCAATCAAGTAGGAAGCCACT
The DNA here is from genome assembly GCA_029248665.1 of Opitutia bacterium. GTDB lineage: Bacteria > Verrucomicrobiota > Verrucomicrobiia > Opitutales > Coraliomargaritaceae. The sequence goes on from JAQWIW010000034.1 coordinate 16,215, forward strand.
TACTGCCCAAAAGAATGATTGGAGCACTCAATATTGACTCGGGTGAAGCGATCGATAATAGATCCTACCATCAATCTACTTTACCGTCTGCGATTACGGTAGGAGACGAACAGCTTTTCAATGTTTACAATCCAACCCAAAATACTTGGGGAGATATACGATATGCACCAAAAATAGCGCTGAATGTCGATATTCGTGGTTTTACCGAAGAAAACACACCAGGCAAACATGCCTTTTTTGTCGACCCTGCTAATACCTATTATTATGATGATGAATCTGACGATACTTCGCTAGCCCTTTCCCCTTTCCGTATTTACGTAAAAGAAATCCCAGGAAGTGATATCATCCAAACGCATCCTACCAATGATGCACAAATAGGCTTCGAAACAATTGCAGGTGATACAGTTTATAAATGTGTTTCCAAAGAATTACCCTTAATTCCCCTGCTATCTTTAACCCAACTAGACCATGCACCACTAGGTCGTGATAGTGACCACTTTGCTTATTATTCAGGAAGAAGAAATCCATTTTCTATCTGGCAATACGAGACAGCCTCCTTAAAAGATCCACGCATCATGTTTCGAGGTAAAGAAGAGCGTCCAATGGCACCCACATTTAATATGGCCGTTGGTAATAGTTGGGCCCACCCTACCATACCACTCAACGATATCATCGATCCCGATGATACTTATAAAGGATATGCTACTGATCGATCCTTCCTTTTAAATGAAACCCTCTTTGATTCCTATTTCTTTAGCGGCTTAGCCTTTCCGAGTGGGCCTTTCCGCAATGATATGCCTGAGATGGGAGACCTGCTCGGCGATTGGGTTTATCAAAAAAGTAAACTCCCTAACTCAAATTATTTATTTAAGGGACCGAGTAGCATGTCTTTCAAGGAAGCTATCAATGTTCTTTCGTTCAGTAATGTAGACCCGGTTGATCTATTTGATAAAATTGCAAATTTCATTGAGATTGAAGGTGCATTTAATATAAATTCAACCTCAGTTGATAGCTGGGTTGCTCAACTCTCCTCATTGAGAGGGAAATCCGTTCTCTACGATAACTCAGATTATGGAGATTATAATATTGATAGCACAAATATCGAAAACACGCCTATCTTAAGCCAAGCTATACCCGCCGAAAAATCACTTGAAAATACAGGAGGCACCATAGATAGCATTATTCAAAATTCATGGTCTCATTATCGCTCACTTGAAGATTCACAAATTGTGAAACTTGCAGAAGAAATCGTGAAGCAAATCAAAGCAAGAGGGCCTTTCTTATCCTTGTCTCAATTCTTTAATCGAGAAATCTCTGAACGAAATCCTTATAATATCAAAGGGGCTATTCAAACAGCTATCGATGAATCTTATATAAATTTAGAGTCACCGAAAAAGAATGTCGCTTCTGCCCTAAGTGGACGCTTTGATGGAAATCCAGGAAGCCAGCAGTGGATAGGCAATACAGATTTTGATGCACCTGAAGCTTTTGAAGGTGATGCGAATGAAGGTTTATCTGGATATATCACTCAAGCATCCTTAATGCGCCCCTTAACCCCAATCCTTTCGGCAAGATCCGATACTTTTGTCATACGTGCTTATGGAGACGCCCAACAAAATGGGGAAATCAAATCTAAAGTATGGTGTGAAGCTGTTGTCCAAAGAAGAATTGACCTCGTCGATGAAGAAAATTCCCTTTTAGATTCCAGCTTTGACAGAAATGATGCCAATGCTTTCAACCGAAAGTTTGAAGTGGTTAGTTTCAGATGGCTGAATGCAGATGAAATTTAGGCGACTGCTTATTACATATGAAAAAATGTGCCCTTATAAGTTTGATCTTACCTCTAGTATGTTTCCTAAGCTGTCATTTATCCGCTAAAGAATTTAAATTAATCTCACTCGATGATTTTGGAGAGATTGAGCAATTAAAATTTCAAAATCAAAAGGGTCCACAAACATTAAGTATCCAGAAGTATTTTCCTAATAAAAGCTTCACTGTCCCCAAAGGCGATGTGATTCATTTCTATGGAGTCGATCCAGTCACAGGGATTTCTGCTAAAATACCTTTATTAAGGATCTCATTCGACAAGCAAGAAGGTGATACCATTGTTTTGCTTCAAAAAGATGAAAATAATTCAGCGCAGTTAAATTATGAATTTTTAAAGAATAATCCTGAGGCTTTTCCGCTTCTTTCCACAAATATCCTGAATTTATCAAACAAGCCAGTCATCGCCAAACTGGGTGATCAACTAGTTAAAATATTACCTAAAAACAAAAAACTAGTCCCCTTGCCTCAAAACAAAAATGGCACTTTTAATGAAAAAGTTGTTTTTGCCGCTCAAAAAGAAAATCAGAGCATCGATTATTTTTACTCCTCTTTTTGGAGGGTTATCGCTGGGCATAAAACACTCTGCATTATAGAACCCGATGAAGCAGCTGATACGCATAAGCTAGTTGAGTTATTGCTTTAGTCCTCTAAACAATAGGTAATTAATAGATAATTGTTTGAATAAACCATGTAGACACCTTTAGCACTGCCTATAATGCTAATGCTCTAGTCACTAACCTCCTGCAAGAAGGGCGACATTCAAAGAGAGGATGCCATACAACAGGGCTTATAGCTCCAATAATAATTGCTACCTCAGTTTTTGGTAAATGAAGGAAAAACTATTGAAATAATTAGTTATTACATTATGTTAATATAATACGCCTTACGATTACACACTCAGACTATCTTCATTCTTCAAATCTTATGCATTCTACAAAATCGACTTCAGTTTTAAGAAATATTCTTCTAAGTAAAAATGTAATTCTTTTTGCAATCACTGCATTAGCTTCCCCTAGTTTCCTAAACGGGCTCAGTAAATCATTTGTTGCATCTGATTGGGGTGAATTTGCAGACAGTGGTGCTACCGTAAATGGTGGCGTATTCGAATTTCCTACAAGTGCGGCATCTTGGGCTGGATTTTGGAATTCAAAAGATTCATTATTTCCATTCACCTTTGCATCGGGTGGACAATTAACCTTCACAGCATCTGTTCCAGATGGAGGCACTGCGGATGTAAACTTCAAATTTGAAAGGCTTTCTTTCAATGCAAATGGCAATGGTGCAGCAGACACTCTTCCTAGCTATAGAACTGAATCTATAACTATAAGCGGCGCCAACGCTACTCAGTATACGGTCGAAATACCCTCACAAGGGAGTAGTACTTTTTCATCCTTCTTATTTTATATCGAAGATCGTGACGTGCCTGTTCAATTAAGCACTGTAGTGGTAGAGGATAGTGTAAGCACAAACAATGAGAATCCCGGATACTATAGCCCTAGTAACGTAACAAGCTATAATGGAAATTTCATCTTTGGGGAAAGTGTTGATACTGAAAACAGCATCCTATGGAAACAAGAAGTAGATCCAATTATTCACAATAATGAAATTCAAAATTATAAAGGCGGCTATGTCGGTCTCGATGATAATGATAATTTAGTCCTAAAACTAGAAAGAACTGGATCGAATACTTACTACTCTTCTAGAATTAATACTACGATAAATGATGGCATAAAAGTAGGATCCGGGGAAAAACTTACGGTTGAGTTTGAAGCACAATTACCGATGGCTAAAGATAGTAACGGAAATTATGTACCAGACGTACCTCTTTGGCCTGCATTATGGCTAATGGGCAATGATCAATTAAATAATAATTGGGTAGGCTGGCCGTATTGTGCCGAAATTGACGTTATGGAATGGTCTCCAACCAAGGCCCCAAATTATCAAACTCAAGCCAATGTAGCCTATCATTGGAATGGGCAAGACGCAGGAAGCTATACGCATTGGTACGACTCTCAATATTACACCGATTCTGAAATCCATACCAAATTTCACAAATGGCGGGTGGATATCTACCGCTATGATGATGGGATTAATACGAATAAGATAGAAATCTTCATGGATGATGCTTACATTTCCGGGTCAAGATTCGAGGAAAGTACAAGCTCCTACAATCAAGAATTCTGGTATCCAACAACAAGTAAAAACCCACAAACATTTGGTTCAGGAGATAAAGAATATTTTCTCATTATGAATATTGCATTAGGAGGAGACTACCCTCAAACAAGCAGCGTCCCTTCAGATTTTCAATATGCAGAAATGGTTGTTAAAAGTGTAAACTATGAAATTACATCACTGACAAAGTATACCTTAGATTTGAATTATGATTTGGCTAAAATTGCGGTAACCAAGACTCCAGATAGTGCAGATTACAGTAGTGGTGAATCAGTATTGGTTGAAGCGAGTGCTAACCCTGGATATGTCTTAGGCAATTCTGATTGGATCACTAATACAATTATAATGGATGCAAATAAGTCATTCAGTATCTCTGCTTATCCAGACTTTAGTGATAGCGATGGAGATGGTTTAAATAATTACAATGAAGCTGTAATTTATAATTCAAATTTGAACAATCCTGACTCTGATAACGATAACTCAAGTGATTACTTTGAATCTATTGCGGGTACATCTTTAACTGATGCTAGTGACTATTTTTATCTGCAAGGCTCTATGGATACTTCTGGTCTCTATAATATAGAATATAATACCAAATCGAATCGCGAATATTCACTAAGCGTTAGTGATGATTTAACAAACTGGTATAATTGGAAAACAGAAAGTGGTGATGGCAGCACTTATTCAAATATTTTTGATCCAACCCTTGAGAGTATCAACGGTTTAAATAATAATTCCCAAAACTTCTTTTTTAAAGTTAATATAGAAGAAGAACAAGATTCATCCGGACCAGGTGAACCAAGTGGACCAGGTGAACCAAGTGGACCAGGTGGACCAGGTGGACCATAGCCTCACTTACACCTATGATTCGTTTAACTTTATTGTCTTTTTGCTTTTCTATTTTGTGTGCATCATTGCCTCAATTACCTACTGATCTCATTAATGGAGAACATTGGGCGCTTTCTTACTCAGGCTTCAGGATAGGACAACATCCAGATCGAGGTGATGGGGCTAAGAATCCTAGTGAAGCTCAAATTATTGAGGATCTAAACATATTACTTGATGAAGGCTTTAAGCTTGTTCGGATGTATGATTGCGACACCAATACCCAAATGACACTTGAAGTTATAAGAAAACATAACTTTCCCATGAAAGTGTTATTAGGCATTTGGTTGGATGCAGAAATAAGTAATCATGATGGATGTGGCTGGCTGACAGAGCCAATACCCGAATCGCAACTAGCAGAAAACCGAGTTAACAATCAATTAGAGGTTAAAACTGCAATAGAATTAGCGAATAAGTATAAGGATATCGTTGTTGCGATCAATGTCGGCAATGAAGCACTTGTCAGTTGGAATGATCACATGATGTCTGAAGAACGTGTCATTCAATTTGTGCGAGAGGTAAAAGCTAATATTGAACAGCCTGTGACTGTTGCAGAAACCCATTATTGGTGGAGAGATTATGGAGCCAATCTGGCTAAAGAACTTGATTTTCTAGGGGTGCACATCTATCCCCTATGGGAAGGTGAAGGTATTGAAAAAGGAATGTCTTTTACAATCGAAGGTATTGAGAAAGTGGCTAAAGCACTACCAAATGCAAAAATTGCGGTGCTGGAAGCTGGTTGGGCTACTGTAGCCAATGAATTTGGAGAAAGAGCGAATGAAGCCAATCAAAAGCTATATTATAATGAATTTAAACAGTGGTCAAAAGCCAACAATGTCACTGTATTCTTCTTCGAAGCGTTTGATGAGCCTTGGAAAGGAAATGATGATGCCCCAAAGGCTGCAGAGAAAAATTGGGGTGTGTTCTTTGAGGACAGAACGCCAAAATTGGTCTTACAAAAAGATTAGGATTAAGTTTATCGAATGCGAAGCATACAGATTAGGCTACTAATCTCTAATCAATATAAGACACGCTTACCCTAAATATTAAAGAATTACTACTTACTTTGTTCAATTGCGGTCACAGGCAGCTTAGAGACTACTATAGCAGGTAGCTGAGAGCCATTCGGCAGATATAATAGTCACATAGGCAAGCCATTGATGAAAAAGCAAGACGACATTTAAGCATAAGTTTGTTTGGGCATTCGCCTTATTCCATAAAGAATAGTTAAGTATCTAGCTTATACCGTTTTCGACTCAATTAAGAGAAAGTCATTCAATCATTTTTCACTTATTTCTCGACTCCATATCTTAACAAAAAAAATGCGATGACCCTCTCGAGCCATCGCATTTTGAAATTTATAAGTATACTTATTTAAAGGTATTACTCGTTAGTAACCGATACTCTAATAAACACTGTATCTGAATCTGTGCCGCTTACAGTAGCAGTCGCAGTAGTAGTGCCTTCAGAGGGGCTATTATCTTCTGCTGCAATAGTTACAGTAGTACCATCGACTGTATCTCCACTGTTGCTCCAAGTAGTAAGATCCTTAGACCATAGATAGCTGGCGCTGACGTCATCAGACAAATCACTATTCTTAGAGTGTTGCATACTCACACCATTACTTGTTTTAGCAATACTTGACATGCCTCCTGAGCGGCTACCAGGTAAAGTACCTAAGAAGCTCTCTAATCCATTTGGAATACCATCATTATCAGGATCCGCTGAGAATCCAGCATTGGCTCCAGATAAACCATTATCAGATGCCCAATTTTCAAAGGTATTCGCTACAACAGCTTCGGAAACCGAAATCTGATCAAATGCAATAACGGATTCCGCACCAGATATTAGATAAAGCAATGCAAAAGTAGTACCTACAGGAACTTCAATCGATTGAGTGTATTGTACCCATTCGCCATTAGTTGGATTTGCATCCGCATGTATAACTGCACTAGTGTCTGCTGGTACGTAAACCCAAGTTTGTGTATCAGCGACGTAGAAAGCAAATTGGACTAGACCTAAGTCAGTGCCAGAAATACGATTCATGTAGTAAGAGACATCATATGTTGTACCCGCTTCCATGCCTAATTGATCGATGGTTTCATAATTGCCTTGATTAGAAGCGATATAAACGCTGTTTCTATCCGTTCCAGCATTTGTCATGACAACTTGGCCAGGGATAGGACCATTGCCTCCGTTTGTATTAAAATCGACTCCAGCAACAAATCCCCAATATGCATTGGAACCATTGGTGAAATTACCTTCTTTAATCGAAGTTGTCTCATCATATGTACCCACAAGATTGCTGACTTGAATGTTACCCCAATCGGTAGCTGGGTTAGCATTTCTTCCTTCCAATAGAAGTCCTAATTGAGGAATATAATCGCCAGTTGGGATGTCTAAAGATACAGCAAAATCACCTGCAGCAGACAAAGTTACTTGATCAATGCCTACTGTAACGTAGTTATTGTTAGGATCAGTATATTTGATGAATGCTGTTACTGTGTATCTTGGGTCTAAGGTGTAACTGTCAACAGTACCACTGAAGTTCACTGTCTTCCCAAGAATTTCACTCGTATTTTGCGTACCCTCTATTTTTAAGGTTTGTTCAAGGTAATGAATTCCATCATCAGAGCCTTCTTCGCTCCATGTATCATAAGAAGCAGTATTAGGCATTAAAGTAATAACTCCATTTTCCCAAGTAGCAGGAAGGTCTGATAATTGACTCCAACTATCTTGACCTGCAAAAGTACCCTTTGTATCACCAGCTTCTAATGTGAACCAAGATACATAAGCGGACCATTTGTAAGCAGGGTCATCATCACGGCCTGTACCAACATCCTCATCTGTATCAATTATACCATTCGAAAATGCGGTTTCACCGTTGTATACTGGCGGCAATGTTACGGTTGTATCCGCCCAATTAGCCGTAAATGTTAAGGTAGCTTCCTGATCAAATACTAATCCATTTGTTGGAAATTCAGCAACTTGATCATTTGATAAAGCAAATCCACCCCATGACTGAGAGGTTGATAAAAATGTGTACGTTTTAGTTGCGTCATCTATACTTACTCCACCAAAGCTATTAGAAAATACTAGTGAGTCTTCTCCGGAACCACCATAAGTAACGCCTCCAACATTTAAAGTAACATCTGTTACTGTAATTGGCTGATCTGCACCTATTGCGTAAAGCAACATATTTTCAAATGTAGCAGCTGGATCCGAATAGGCTGGGATAGTAATAGAATATGATTGAGGGTCAGTGTTAGTAATTTCAACTGTTTCTGTGTTATGAGTATAAGCAGCACTACCACCAGATATTTCTTCAAATACAAAGCGGACTCCATTAGATATAACGGTCGCTGCACCTTCGTCATCAAAGACAGTTACATCACCTAATATAACGGGGCTATCTCTTTCAATAATATAGAATAAAAAAGATGAGAATGTTTGATCTCCTTGCGCAGGGAGTGCGACTGTGTACTCAGTAGGAGTGCTTCCAGAGACAATTACCTGTTCAGTTGAGAAATTAGGATTAACGTCTGGATATGGGTTTTTCTCAAATTTAAAGTAAACAGTAGTATCCGAGCCACCTTCTGGTACTGATGCGGTAAATGTAATCTGCCCCGCCTCGCTAAACGTGAATGGATAAGCAGAAGCATCATCATTTGCAAATCCAGCATAAGATTGAGCAGCTGCTGGGAAATTGAAAACTCCTTCTTCATTGCTCGCACCTTCAAAAGCACCCCAAGCAGTGATAGTTGTTTCACCTGAAGCACCAGGCGTTGGAGCATTCGGATCAATTACTGGATCATCATAAACAACTTGAATGTCTTGGATCTGAACAGGAGTGTCCGCTTCTGTAATGTAAAAAACAAAATTTGAGAAAGTCTGATCGCCTTGCGCAGGAAGTGTCGCGGTGTAAGTTTGAATTGTGCTACCAGAAATTGGAATACTAACTTCAAAATTTGGTGTGTTATTTGGATGTGGTGCATTCTCAAATACAAATCGCAAGGTTGCGCTTTCTCCACTTTCCACTGCTGCGTTCACAGTAAGTTGACCGTCAGCCGAAAATATAAATGGGAGGTATGCTTCACCGCCACCATCATTAGTCGCAGCAAATCCGCCCCAGGATTGATAGCCGCTGGCAGTACTTGACCAATTAAATGTATCACCATCAACAGAAGCGCCACCGAAAGTACCGTAGGAAGGAATAGTGATCTCAGCCGCTTGAGCGGTACTGATGGAGAAAAACATCGTTATAAATAAAAATAACGAAGCATAAAGAGAACGTAAATGTTTCATTGAGTTTAGGGGTTAATAGTAAAATAAGTTGTATTTAGAGTTAATTTAAAGTGATTTAAAAAATTAACAAGAAAAAATTACATAATTTTGCAAGAAAGCCTTGGGGTTAACAAAAAACGATTGGTATCTCAATTTATAGCTATTTTGTACTTGCATAAAAACTGTAATCATCATTTTTTAGAGGAAATGCCTAAGAAAAATTCAAATTTAAATCGCTCAAGAAATCCAATGGATTTCCAATACAACGATGTAGACCCTTTATCTCGCTTCATTACTGAGACTGGAAAAATCTTACCTCGAAATGAAACTGGCTTGTCAGCAAAGCACCAAAGACGCATCACTAATTTAATCAAGCAAGGGCGGAATATGCTGACTATGAAATAAGCTTCCTTATTTCTCAATCAAAATTACTAGAAGCCCATTTATGAATGGGTTTTTTTATGCACAGTCGATAAGACTAATAACACTCAAATGGCACAAATATTAAAGGCAACTGACGATTCTCTTGAACTTTGCAAGCAAGCTTTAGAAAGCTCAAAGGTCATTGCTGTGCCTACCGAGACAGTTTATGGTCTAGCCGGAAATGCTTTAGATGATGTTGCACTATCAAGTATTTTTAAAATTAAGGGACGCCCTTTATTTAATCCGCTGATCATTCATATTGATTGTGTCGAAAGTGCCGAAAAATATGCTACTTTTAATTCACTCGCTAGTCAATTGGTTGATGAATTTTGGCCTGGGCCTTTGACTATCATACTTCCTAAGAAAGGCATTATCCCTGATTTAGTGACCGCAAATTTAGATAGCGTTGCTATCCGTTGCCCTCAAAACCCCACTTTTCTTAAATTGTTGAAGGCACTCTCCTTTCCTCTTGCAGCACCCAGTGCAAATCCCTTCGGCTATGTTAGCCCAACTACGGCACAACACGTTAAAACATCTCTAGGTGATAAGATAGATATTATTCTTGATGGTGCTGATTGTACAATAGGTATAGAATCTACAATAGTTGATTTAAGAGATCCAAATAAGCCAAAAATTTTAAGACCAGGGCCTATCTCAAAAGAAGCTTTAGAAGGTTTAACGAACGTTAAATTCGAACAGAAGCGTGCTAGTGATGAAAAAAAATTAAGAGGACCAGGCATGCTGAAATCTCATTATAGCCCGAAATCGCCACTTGAAATAATACCCTTAAATTCGCTAAAAGATTTAATTAGCTCAGGCAATAAACTTAAATTTGCCTTTATTTTTCAAAAACGTCCTAAAGAAACTACTTTAGAAGAACAACCCAACATTTATTGGCTGTCTAAAGAAGGCTCTACATTAGAGATAGCCCATAATCTCTATCAATTATTAAGGACAGTCGATACTTTGAATTACCAAAAGATTTACATTGAAGCTATCAATGAAAATGAAGGGCTGAAGGCTGCGTTAAAAGATCGATTGTCTAAAGCGGCTTCAAAATAAAAAAGTATCTGAGTATTAAGAGTCTACTTTCTTTGATTCAGTATCAACATCTGTTTCAGTCAATGTCTGAGCTAGATTGCTGTCATCAGTTTCTTCTGATGCTTCCGACTCATCTGCTAGATCATCTCCCAGGTAACTATCCTGCATATAGTATGCGCTATATTTTTTGTTAGCTGCATATTGAGAATAATAATAAGTTGAAAGCCCTAGAGAAACATTATTTAGAATAGCACCTAGTACAGGAGTTTTAGATTCCCATAAGCGCCTAATGCATGAATTCGCTACACTCTTTTTAACTGCATCGTATTTGATCACATAAATAACAGCATCCACTAACGGAACAATATTCAAAGAATCACTTACCGCTGCTAATGGGGGCGAATCAATAATAATCTTATCATAATTATCTCTTAATTTGAGTAACATGGATTGAAATTTACTATTATTTAATATTGCTGTTGGATTTTTCGATTTACCTCCTGAAGGCAAGACATCTAAATTCGGATACACGTCATTAACTATATAAGTTTCAATTGCCTCCTCACCTGAAATAAAATCTAGTACCCCACTATCATTTTCAAGTTGTAATGATTTAGCGACATTAGGTAATCGCAAGTCACCATCTAACAACAACACTTTCTCTCCATTCGCCGCAAATGAAAGCCCTAAATTACTACTAATGAAAGACTTACCTTCACTCGGAATAGAACTTGTGATAAGGAATACATTTGAATTTTTAGACTGATCATTGATTTTAAGATAAGAAAGCATAGATCTAAAATTCTCCGTTACATGGCGATCTGTCAAAGATGCAACTATATGAGATTTTGATACTGAATCTAGTTTTTTCACCTTAGGAATTATTCCTAACATCGGGAGTCCTAACGAAGCTTCAATATCGAATACACTTTTCACTTTGTCATCCAGTAATGCCACAACAAAAATTAAGCCCAAGCCAAAGATAATTCCTCCAAAGAAACCACCTGCCAAGTTTAGAAATATATTTGGTGAAGAAGGTCTGTCTTCACGGGGCGGGTAAGCTTTATCGATAATTCTAGCATTTGCATTCTTGATATTAACTTGAATCTTTTCCTCAGCCATTAGAGCGGTTAACTTTTGATACGTCATTTGCTCGACCTCCAAATCACGATATAAAGAATTAAATTCTACACGTGTTTTACTTAATTGGATCATATCACGCTCTTTTTCCAATAATCGCTTAGAAGCTTGCTGATAATTATCCTTTGATTCCGTGAAAGCTGCTTGCACATTATCCACAGTATTTTGTATAGCATATCCAAGCTCCGACTGAGATTCTTGCAATTGTTGCAATAATAATTTCATTTCCGGATGCTTTTCTCGGTAGCGTTTGCTTTTTGTAGAAATAGCAATTCGTATCGATGATATTTGCTCGATCAAAGAAGCAACGCGAATTTGATCGGATATGAAAGGCAATTCCCATAACTCCTTACCTTGCTTTAAATAATTTTGTATCAAGTTCCAGCGAATCTCAGCCTGATCTAAACTCATTTTTGTTGAGGTTTTAATTTGATTTAGGCTTTCTAACTGTGATGCTGCGATATTTTCTTGTTTGTCTAAAGAAACCGCATTTTTAAGCTCTCTATATTCTGCTAACTTTAATTCTAATTCCTCTACTCGATTTTTCTTCTGCTCGGCACGCTTGCGTAAATCTTCTACCGCTTTCATTGATGCGTCAATATTTTGACTGAGCATTATATTGATATATTCATCGCCAAATAAATTGGCAATTTTTGCAGCCATAATCGGGTTTGGATGAGTGTATCCTATATTGATCATTAAGCTCATCCGCCTAGGAATAATTTTTCTATTTAATGATAAAATTTCAAAAGCTGTCAGGGGACCTGAAAAGCTAAAGGTCCCTTTGTAAGGGGCCATAAATTGAGCAAGATCATCTTCTTGAAAACGTTTTTCAACTCCTTGAACAATTGAAGCACTCTCCAATTTACTAATTTGTGTATTTAAATCTTCCGCTGTTCTAATTTCATTTTGCTCGAGATTATTTGTTGTACGCATGACTGAGGGGTCATCTCTCAATAACTCGATAGTCGCATAAGCAGTATAAAGTTTTGTTTTGTTGAAAGTATACAGAATTGATCCCAAAAATATGATAAAAAATACTATAATTAGATACCAAATTCTCTCGCGAATAATGAAGAGATAATCTCTTAAAGTCCTCTGAGGTCCCTGTTCTTCACTTATATTCCCATATGATCCATAGCCGTAATTACCAGGGTTACCACCTCCGTATCGATAGCTACCATTGCTGTTATATTGAGGATTACTGTAGTTATTGTAACCACCGTAGTGGTTGCCATTGATATCAGATTCTCTGCCAGTGTAGTCGTTTTTCATTCTTTAAATTATTCTTTCTGGAACCCAAATTGTATCGCCTTCTTTTAAAATCATATCCTTTGCATTTGCGTTCATTAAAATTCGATTAAAATTAACTTCAAATTGTTCGGTCTTCCCTGATTCATCCACTCGCTTAATTGTAATAGATTTAGGGTTCCCTAAACGGCTAACTCCGTTGGCGCTTGCTATTGCCTCTGTTAAGGTCATTTCTCTATCTGGTGGCATTTCGACTACTCCTGGGCGATTAACCGATCCTAAAATACGTACTATTTTAGGTGAAAAAGATACCACTAAAAGCGAAATTTGGGGGTCTACCAAGTAATCTCGATTATACAACTGTGTGATTAAATCCTGAGCATCAGAAATTGATAAATTTGCCACTTTAACTTTTTTTATCAAGGGAAGTGTTACTGTACCATCTGCTTCAATCCTAACGCTTTTCTCAAGGTCAGGTTCTAGAAAAACAGATATTCGAATCACATCTGATGGCTTTAAAACATAATTCTCATCGACAACAATGCCAAAATTTGAAGATATATTCCCTCCATTTGTATTGTTACTTCCACCACTCTCGGAAGAGCCATATGAAAAGTTACCATTTGAGCTTTCTTGCCCATAAGCTAGCAAACATACCAAAAAGAGGGAAAAAGAGTATATATATTTCATCCGAACTATAAAAAGAATTTAAGGCTACTATAGAGGCACACTGCCAAAAGACTTATTTATTAGATCTGAATTGAAAGATATATCAATAGTTAAATTAATACTTAACTCTAGCAGTAATATTATATTCTTTAAGAATATAATCACTTTGAGCATCACTTTCAATGTATCGATAACCTGCACTTAAACTATAATTTACAGACGGAATATAATGTAATTTCAGAGCGACACTATCCAATGTCTCGTATCTACTTTGAGTGCCTCTGAATGCATCAGCTCTAAAAAATTTTAATGTGCGTCCATAATTAAGAGATAATTTATAATCTGAATTGATGGTATAAATAGAAAATATATTACCATTAGTAGATCTATACGTACTTCCACTACCTGCTGCATCAAAATCTCTTGAAGCTCTAAGGGATGTTTTAAATTTCGGAGTCACTTGCCATGTTAGATTTGATGTAGCACCGAATGAATTGAAATCTTTATTGGTGTAAGAAAAGCTTAAAGTGCGATAACCAAGATCAAAGCTACCAGTAAGTTTAGGCAAGATTTCACCATTTAGACCGATATTGTAGTAGCTTGAATCTGTGTCATATTTTGGATAATTTAGGGATAACCTTTCCCCAACCTTTGTATCAGTTATAGAAACACCATAAACAATATTCAATTTTTCTGAATAACGATAGATTAATTTAATCGGTATATTAAAAGTTTCTTTAGCAGCTAATCTATCAGCATGTGTATCGTAAGATAAATCTACTAAATTTGCTCCGAGAGATAATGATAATTTAGGTGAGTAATTATATTGTGTTAAAAAAGAAGCCCTTTCAGTAACCGTTTCGACTAAAACATCCTGAGCTCCAGTACTGAACTCCGATATAGCGTTTTCTCCTTCATTATATGAATAACTAAAAATATTATTTAAAATTGGATTTGGGTCGTAAGAACCGTTCAATGTAACTTTCAATAATTCAGTATCTAAATCACTGTATTTATTATACTCAAGAAAATCATAAATCACTTTTAGACTCATATCTAGTGAGGTATCTCTTGCACCAAAAGTAATAAGCGCACCCGGGGAAAATCTGTAAATCCCATCGGACAGTTCATTACTTTGCGTCCTTATGACATTAGAAGAATTCTTGTAACTGACTGAAGAGTCAATATTAACGGAAATAGCATCACCAATTTGCACAAAACTAGATCCAGCTAATGTTAAATGTAATAATATATAATAAATATACAATAAGTTTAATCTCAAAAAATTCATGAGGTTATATAAGTTATTAATTGTGATTGTGTAAAGAAAAAATTGTACAATTGACGATTAGTTATTTTACATCACATTAGATATATGAATAAGAATGAGCTATCTAAAAAAGATACCCCTCTATTACTGGGGCTATTAGTTAAAAAATTCACCGATAATGGCACCCCATATATTCATTTTAATTGGGGCAAAATTTCACTTTTATTTGTTCTATTAATGACATTTCTCTGGTTGTCACTGGCGACTTTGTTATTCGCATATTTTAAATATGTGAAGGATTTTGATACGGTTAAATTTTCGAATATGATCTTGCTTCCGATTAAATATGGTGAGCACAAGATTGAAATGGGTGATCGGCATGTTGAGCGAGGACTAGATGCAGTCAAAGAAAGTAATTATTCCGATGGAATTCGCTTGTTAAGACTTGGATTAGCTCGTTCTCCAGGAAATTTAGAAGGGCTAGTATCCTTAGCTCAAATTTATGAATATGGTATCGATAGAAAAGATATTGCTATTGAAATGTATTTAAGTGGATTTGAATATAATGGAATTAATGATACAGATTTCTGTGTAGCTGCTTTACAGTCACTGCTCAAAAATAAAATGGATACTGAGATAATATCTATAGCAAATGAATATTTACCTAAACAATTCAAGAGAGGAGATAACCCAAATTTTCAAACTTTAGCATACGCAGCTGCAAGTTCCTCTTTTTATCGTGGTAATTTTGATAAATCTGAAGACTACATTAATACTTTTTTACTGAATGAATCCATTGAAGGCATAATATTATCTGCCAAAATTAGTTGGGATCGGGGTAATAAATATTCTTCGATCAAAAAATTAGAGTCTTCGCTTTATAAATTTCCAAATTCTGACGTATTATTTACCCAACTCAGCTTCTTTTACCGAGAAATTGATGACTATGACTCAGCTAGGCGTTATACCAAATTAAGAAATATAAAGTCTCCTTCAGATCCAAATCCAATTATCGAATTAATTTATCTATACGATAAACAGCAAAAAGAGGACAAGGTCATTGAATATAGTAAACAAATCATCAATAATTTTAGTGATAGTGAAACAGCTATCTTTCAATTAGCAAACTTCGCAGCATCAAGTGGAAAAATAAACATTGCACAATTTTGCTATGAATTAGCCTTAGAAAAAGACTATGAGTTAGAAAATTTTGCACTTTCCTTAATAGAGGCCCATATTTCAACGAAAGATTATGAAGGAGCCGTAAATTTTTCTGAAGAATTGTTATTAGAAAATCCCAAATGGCTAAAAAAACAATGGTATATCTTTAGCAGCTTAAGGGCGCTCGCATCTTTTGGCTTGAATAGACCAGATCTTGGAGAAATTTATCTTGGGGAATTTCTCAGTAACCCCAACATCACCTCTTCTTCTTATGTAGCTGTAGCTGAACGCTTTATTGATAATAAAATGTATTCTAGGGCACAGGAAATTTTAAATTTAGCCTATAATAATGACGAAAACAATCAGCGGATTCTAAAAAGTTTAATTAGAGTGAACCTTGAACTAGGGATGACTCAAGATTTAGGAGATCAAATTAAAAAATTACTTCAAACAAGACGTCCTGAAAAAGAGTTACTTAAAGATGCTTATAATCGATTAGGAAGTGATTTATTTATTTTTACAAAAAACCGATCCGCTATTTTAATGGAACTAGGGGCAATCCTTAGAGAGCAATTCTAAAAAAAGCTCTTCAGTTAAAATAAAAGGTAATTTAGTGAAATAAATTAGGTCAGAATTCTTGCTCAAGAGCCGTTAAAATTCGTTCATTTTGGGATTCAGTCCCAATGGTAATTCGAATATATTCAGGCAACTTATAACTATCTAATGGGCGAATTATAATACCCTTAGCTTGAAGCTTTTTAAAAAGCGCTTGCCCCTGGCCCACTTGTACAAAGACAAAATTAGCAGAACCACCATAGACCTTTAAGCCTAGATCACTTAAGCCTTCAACTAAACGCTTTCTACCTAAATTATTTGCTTTTTTACATTGGTTTAGAAAATCGAAATCGCTTAAAGCACCAATAGCTGCGACTTGAGATAGGCTGTTCACATTAAATGGCTGCCTCACACGATTCAATAAAGCAATTAATTTGGGATTACCATATCCATATCCTATACGAAGACCACCTAGTCCGTAAATCTTCGAAAAAGTCCTCAAACAAATAATATTTCTACCTTCTAAAATGAAAGGAACAAGGTCGGGTAGTTCCTCAAGGTATTCAGCATACGCCTCGTCAAAGCAAAGAATTACATGCTCAGGCATAGATTCAATAAATTCAATAATTTCGGATCGATGATTAGCCATGCCCGTTGGATTGTTTGGACTCGCAATAAAAACCAAACGCGTATTAGAGGTAATGGCTTTACGCATAGCTTTTAAATCATGCTTAAAATCATCCATTGGTACATCAATGACATTAGCTCCAAATAAACGAGCCACTAAACGATAAACGATAAAGGAATATGAGCCGACAACAACGTCCAAACCAGGCCTCAAAAAAACATGCCCTAGCAACTCGATGACTTCATTGGAACCATTTCCAACAATAATATTTTCAGAGCTCAAAGAAAGATGATTTGCGATTACCTCTTTTAATTCAGTGCAACTCCCATCTGGGTATAGATGAACTGAATCTAAAGCATTAGCCATACTACGAAGTGCTTTAGGCGATGGGCCAAAAGGATTCTCATTTGAGGCTAATTTATCAATAGCATCAATTTTTAATCCATATTCCTTGGCGACAGCGTATAATGGCTTGCCGGGAATATACATTGGCTGATCGAAAACTCCAGGATTTGCTAAATCGAGATAATTCATAATGGAATATATTTGAAATAAGCTTAAATAATTGCAATTAAGGTAAAGTCTATAATGAAAACCCTACTCATCGGCATATCAAGTCCTATCGGACAATCTTTTTTAAAAGCATCATCCAATCGAGGTCTTAATGTCATCGGAATTTCTGATTCTGATACTACATTTACAGGTACTCCGTTCCACAAGGTGATAGAATGTGATTTAAAAGATCAACAAAAGCTTCAAGCAATTTGCTTTCAAGAATGGCCTGATGTTTTAATTAATTGCCTAGAGGAAGACGAAGACGAAGGGAAAATGGCTGATTTGAATACAAATTTACCTAAATTCTTATCGCAATTAACTCACCACTTAGGCACTCGGCTGATTCACCTTTCAAGCAATGCTATTTTTGATGGTTCCCAATCTGATTTTTATAGATCAACAGACAAGCCAAACCCACAGACATTTTATGGACAGACTAAGCTCTTAGGCGAAAAAGAAATTCTCAAAAATAGCATCTCGAATCCTCTAATATTAAGAATACCTAAAATCTTATCTCCTGAACTAGAAACTGAAAATAATAACTTTAACCAGTTAGTTAAACAAACAGCACAAAAGTTAGAAGTGATTCAATTAAGTAAACATACCCAATTACAGCCAACAAGCTCAATAAATATTGCAGATGTTATCTTAGAACTATGTGAAAGAAAAGACCTCCATGGGATTTTCCATTGGGCAGGTAGCGAATCGATTAGTGAATATGATCTCGCCTTACATATTTTACGACGAGCAAATATAAAAAACCCCGAAAAATTCATCAATCTCAGCGATGATTCAATAAAGAGAAACTTTTGTATGGAATTACATCCATTAAATAATAAGCTCAAAACTAAAGCTTTAAGCATACAAGAACTTTTTGAAGAATTAGACTATAAAGAACCGCTAAAATTTAACTAATTCATAACTTACACTAATGCCTCCTAAAGATAAAGAATTCGTACACCTTCATGTACATACTGACCATAGTCTACTCGATGGTTGTGCTAAAATAGACCGGCTGTGTGAGCGCGCTGAAGAGTTAGGCATGAAAGCGCTCTCGATAACTGATCATGGAGTACTTTATGGATTAACTTCTTTTTTTAAAAAAGCTAAAAGCCACGGAATTAAGCCACTTCTTGGATGTGAGATCTACTTAGTTTATGAAAATGAATTAGGGATCGATAACGAGGCACGATCTAAACAAAAAGCCTACCACATGGGTCTCTTAGCCAAAAGCTTCAAAGGCTACCAAAACCTGTGTAAAATCATCTCTAAAGCACACACCAAAGGCTTCTACAAAAGACCTCGTACCGATCTAGATACTTTAGCGAAATACAGTGAAGACTTAATTGGATTTTCAGGCTGTTTAGCTGCAGTTATTCCAAGATTATTATCTGAAAATAATTATGAAGCGGCACGTGAAGCCGCGGCCAAATTTATTGATATATTTGGCAAAGAAAACTTTATTATTGAGCTAATGGATCATGGCTTAAGTGATCAAAAAAAAATCATTCCCGACCTTATTCGCCTAGCTACTGAATTTAAATTAAAGATCGTAGCAACTAACGATGTACACTACGTGAATGAAACAGATTGGATGCCACACGATTCTTTACTGTGCATACAGACTGGAGCCAAATTAACCGATGAAAAGCGAATGCGGTATGACGCACAGCAATTTTTCTTAAAGTCTAGAGAGGAAATGGAATTAATTTTCAAAGAATGCCCTGAATCAATCACCAACACGACTGCAGTCGCTGAAATGTGTGATGTTGCCTTACCTTTTGGCGAAAACCACTACCCTGTTTTTGAAACACCCAAAACCCTCAAATATTCTAAAGATGATTCAAACTTTGATCGAATTACCGATATTTATGTCGAAAAGAAAAATGAAGTATTAAAGAGAGATGATAAGCCCCCTATTACTCTATCCTCTTCAGAGAAATCAAAATTAAAAAATAACGGGCTCTACCTCTTTGATTTATGCAAAAAAGGTTTATTAGAGCGTTACGGCATTAATTATGATACCACGGATGAAAAATCAAAAGATCTCGATGAGAAAGCCCTGAGTATTTGCCGTCAATTAGACTATGAATTAGCCATCATATCGGGGACTGGATTTGTTGACTACTTTTTGATTGTTTGGGACTTTATTCGTTGGGCTAGAGAAAAAGGCATTCCTGTTGGCCCTGGAAGAGGATCAGGCGCAGGTTGCTTAGTATCCTATATTTTAAAAATAACCGATATCGATCCGTTAAAATTCGGCTTACTCTTTGAACGCATGCTC
Source organism: Opitutia bacterium (assembly GCA_029248665.1). GTDB lineage: Bacteria > Verrucomicrobiota > Verrucomicrobiia > Opitutales > Coraliomargaritaceae. Next base: position 36,360 of record JAQWIW010000034.1, read on the forward strand.
AACTTGGAGCGAATTTCTCCACCTGATTTTGACGTAGATTTTTGCATGCGACGCCGAGACGAAGTAGTGGAATATGTTCGAGAAAAATATGGCGAAGATCGAGTAGCCAATATTATAACCTTTGGCACCTTTGGAGCAAAAATGATTGTTCGAGATTTAGCTCGAGTGAATAATATTGAGTATTCTGTCGCGGATAAGATCGCAAAAATGATCCCTGATGAACTCAATATCACTTTAAGTGATTCAGTCAAAAAATCCCAAGAATTAGCCAAGGAGGTCAAAAGTAACCCATTAGCTAAGAAAATTATTGAAGAAGGAAAAATTATTGAAGGAATGATCCGAAATACTGGAAAGCATGCCTGTGGAATTATCATTGCTGACCAAGATATCACCGATCTCATTCCTGTTACGATGCAAGAAGGAGCTTTGACTACTCAATATCCTAAGGGTCCCTCCGAAGATTTAGGACTCTTAAAAATGGATTTTCTCGGTCTCAAAACACTCACTATCATTAGTGATGCTGAAGCTTATATTTCAAAAAATAATCAAACTGAACCATTTAATATTGAAAAAATATCGTTAAGGGATGAGGCCACATTTAAATTATTAAATAGCGGTAAAACAACAGGTGTTTTCAGCTAGAATCTTCTGGAATGCAAAAACTGTGCCGTCAAATTGGACTCAGTACATTTGAAGAAATCATTGCTTTAATTGCATTGTACAGGCCTGGCCCAATGCAATTTATCCCTCAATTTATCGAAGGGAAAAAAGACCCTGAATCGATCCATATTCCACATCCACTTTTGGAGGAACTCGTGCAAGAAACTTATGGCGTACTTGTTTACCAAGAACAAGTCATGAAGGCTGCACAAATTATTGCTGGTTATACATTGGGAGATGCCGACATCCTCAGGCGTGCTATGGGCAAAAAAATCAAATCGGTAATGGATCAGCAGAAACAAGTTTTTTTAGACGGAGCAAAAAATACCAATGATATCGATGCTAAAACTGCGACATCCATTTTCCTTCTATTGGAGAAATTTGCAGAATACGGTTTTAATAAATCTCATTCAGCGGCCTACGCGATGCTCAGTTATCGAACTGCTTATTTAAAAGCGAATTTTCCGATTGAATTCATGGCAGCGATTTTAACTTCTGAGCAAGGCAACTCCTCTAAGATTGCACATATTTTAGAGGAATGTCACTCTATGAAAATTCCTGTACTCAGCCCGGACATTAATCAATCAGGAATTAACTTCACTCCTATCACCAAGAAAGATGAGGAATCCATTCGCTTTGGCTTATCTGCAATTAAAGGCGTCGGTGAAAGTGCTGCTCATCTGATTATAAATGAGCGAGAAAACAATGGCCCCTACTTAAATTTTTATGACATCATCTATCGACTGAATGATACAAAAATCAATAAACGTGCTTATGAAGCTTTAATTAAAACAGGTAGCTTCGATTCATTTAAAATAGATCGCAATCAACTTTTACATTTTTTGCCCGCATCTATTGCCGATGCCCAATCGCAGCAAAACAATGAAAGCGGAGGACAGATGGATATATTTGGAGGTGATCAAGCTAGTGGCTTGGAATACGGAAAATCCACATCTGAGCCCAATACTAATATTTCAACTATGACTAAAACGGATAAGTTGAATTATGAAAAAGAATTACTTGGAATCTATCTCTCTGGGCACCCTCTCGACACTTTTAAAGGCTTAATTTATCCACTAGATTCATTCCATAATGAAGCAGAGCTGGAATCAATTACCGATCGTAAATCCTTCCGAATAGCTGGGATCATCAATGGAATAAATACTTTATATACTCGAAAAAATAATAAGAAGATGGCGACCTTCAGCTTAAATAAAAAAGCTGTGAACTATAAAATGATTGTATTTTCAGATACTTATAACAAGTACAATGAATTTCTTGAAGAAGGTAGAGCCGTAATTGTTGAAGGCATTATCCAAAAAAAAGATGATGAAACCCAATTTTATGTCTATGAATTATATGACTTAAATAATAACATAACTAATTTTGTAGAAAAAATTAATTTCATTCTACATCCAAGTGATGAAGCCGCAGGCTTTATTGAGAAATTAAGATTACTCGCTGATGAAGCACATGGAAATACCAAAATAGGCATACAATTTTTAGTAAATAAGCAAATTGTTGAAACTCAAACAGCACAATCATTGTCCTTTGCTTTGTCTGAAAGCCGCTATAATAAAATCAAAAATGATTCAGTATTAGCAGGAATTAATGCGGAGACCATACAACTAAAAGATTTCAGCAAACCCTCCTGGAAGAAATATTAAGACTCTAGATTAATACTTCTTAATTTGTAAAATGAGATAAATCCTACTCATTTTATATTAGAAACATTATTTTGAACCTAAAAATAAACAGACAGATTATTTTCAACCGTTGCTTAAAAGCATTATGTCCAAATTGTGGTCTAGCTAAAATTGGACACTCTTGGATCATTATCCATGAAAAATGCCCGGAATGCAATATGCCGATCAAGAGAGGCAATGGATTTTATATTGGTCCTATATGTCTCAATTATGGAGTAATCGCTTTTGGAATAATCAGCCCACTTCTTATTTTAGGATTTTCGAATACAATACCAATTGTATGGACACTTTCTCTAAGTATTCTTTTTTCATTCTCATTGCCTATTCTTTTTTATCCGGTCACTTGGAGCTTATGGCTAATGATTTATTATTCATGTTTGCCCAAAGAGCTTCATGGAAATCGCCCTGAAAATTCTGATGATCTATTATTTGATGAAGATGAGCGGCTATAAAACCTCAAAAAGCTTATTTAGCGATCTCCTGTGATCTTTGCTGTAGGTAAGCAGAGCGTAGTGCCGTATAAGGGTCAATTGAAGCCTTTCGAACACTTTTATACCTAGGTAGTATTTCTTCATTCATAGATAATATTTCTGCGGTATTTAGCAGAGCAATCCATTCAGATTCGACGGTGTCCCAATTATCTGAGTTAACATCAATAAAATTAATTTCTCGGGCAATAATTCTAGCGGGCAGATCTCTCAATGTCGAAGGACCTAAGATTGGTACCATGATAAAAGGACCTTCTGGTATTCCCCAACTAGCAAATACTTGCCCAAGATCCTCATCGGGTATCCCATTAAGAAAGCTAAATTTATCGGAAGGGGTATTAATGCCCAAAATGCCGACAGTTGAATTGATGCCAAATTTCAATGATTCATAATAGGATTCTTTTATTTTAGCTTGAAATGCATTGCTGATAAAGCGGATCGGATATTTCAAATTAACAAAAAAATTCTTAAATGAGTTACGCACACTCTTGGGCGTATGGTTGACATAAACATTTGTTATGGGATCAAAAATACGAATATAGAAAAAATCATTAAATTGATAGACTAGACGATTAATTGACTCTAAAGGATCACTGTTTACAGCTGTATCATCTGACCAATTTTCCTCTTCACTGAATTCATAGTCTAGGTTGAAATTATCAGCAAAAATACCGCTAGAAAATAAAAGCATCGTGGATAAAATAAACTTCTTATAATGGGAGTGATTGATCAAGGTTTTCATCTGTTAACAAGGTTTCTAATTTTTTAACTAAATCTTTACTAGAATTATTAGTAAAGAAAGCATCAAATTGTTTTCGGTATGTAATGACAATACTGATGTTTTCTATAACAATATCTAGAATTTCCCATTTTCCCTGAACCAAACCCAAGCGATAAACTAAGACTATAGGTTTATTGTCTATATATAATGTTGTAGGTACTTCAGCTCGTTTAGAAGAAATGTAACGTGTATTAGAAAATTCAATTTCAGGTTTTGATTTCCCGCTCATCCCATCAAGGTATGCTAATAACACTAATTGCTTAATTAATTTAACAATTTTAGCTCTATGCCCTTCTTCAATCTTATTCCAATTTCTACCTAGTGTTCTTCGAATAATGATATCTAAGTTATACTCTTTACTCAAATATTCTATGATCTCCTTTTCTGTATCTTGTGAATTGGAATAAAGTATATTTAAAACATTTTCTGATGTTTCTTTTAATTGAATAGACGGATCTATTGTTGCAAAAAGATTATTAGACAAGCAGAAGAAAAACGCCAAAAAAGATAATTTTAGGATATTCATTAACTATTTAATTCAATTTATTGGCCAATATTTCCTAAATCCCCAAAGCCAAATTTGCTGATTAATGATTCTAAATCAATTGCTGATTGTGTATCTATAATTAAATCCCCTGACTCTAATTGAATACCAGAACCACCTGGTAACAATTCTATAAAGCGATCCCCGATTAGGCCAGACGTTTTAACAGCTGCTATGGTATCATCATCTAATTTCAAATACACTGGTAATGTTAAAATGACTATTGCCTGAAAATTCTCATCCAATTCGATGTTTTTAATCGAACCAACACGCACGCCTGCTATTTCGACCCTACCATTTTCACTGACTCCACTTAAATTATTAAAAATAGCGGTTAATTCATAGGTCTTTTCTCCTATAAATTCACTCTTACCTACTCTAAATGCCAGAAAGAAAAGCCCAACCAAGCCCGATAAAACGAAAAGACCTACAATAATTTCAACTTTTTTCATTATATAATATTTACTAAATTATAGATTATTTGGACTAATACGACCCGTTTTTAAGTATTTTTTTATAGAAATTTCTGAAATAAGATCAATCTTTTCTGGTTTTCCAAAGAATTGGATTTTTCCTTCGTTTAACCAAGCAATTGAATCAACTATCTCGTAAACATCTGGAATGTCATGGCTTACCAATAAAGCAGAAAATCCAAATTGATTCCTATATTTTTTAATCATATCAAATACAGTAAACTTCCTCTCTGGATCTAGCCCTGTAGTCGGCTCATCAAATAACACTACTTTAGGCTCAGTAACAAGTGCCCGTGCAAAAGCAATTCGTTTATTCATTCCTCCAGAAAGCTCTCCTGGATATCGATTTCTGGAAGAAGTTAAATCTAGCTGCTCTAATAAATGATCCACCTTTTCTTTAACTTTTGATTTAGATAAAGGATGATTTCCCTCAACTAAAGGCAAGGCAACATTTTCAAAAGCAGTCAGAGAATCAAATAAAGCATTATTTTGAAACATGTAACTAAATCCTATTTCATCTAAGCTTGTCGGCTTTATTTCACCATTCTCTAATATTTGAACACACTCAATTGTACCTGAAGTTTGCTTAATAATCCCCGCAATCAATTTCATTAAAACTGATTTTCCTGTTCCGCTCTTTCCTATAATTGCAGTAATTGTTTCTGAATTGATCTGTAAATCTACTCCATCCAAGACAACATTTTGACCAAAATGTTTACTTAATCCGTGTATGTTAATTTTGAAATTCATTTTAGAGTAAAAAAGAAGTAATTAGGTAATCAAAAACTAACACAAAAACACTTGATTTAACAACTGCCTTTGTTGCTGCTTGAGTGACACCTCGTATGCCTTTGTAAGAAGAGTTTAAGTGGCAGTGATATCCTTCATAAGTACAGATCCCTATGGTGAAAACTCCGAAACATAGAGATTTAATAAACCCTCCATAAACATCTACAAAATGAACACTATCAAAAATCTTTTTCCAATAAATATCTCCATCCAGCCCCATTATTACACACCCCGAAAAGTAACCACCATATAAGCCAATTAGATCAAAAAAAGCAGTTAAAATAGGAAAACTAATCAAGCCTGCATACAGGCGTGGTCCTGATAAAAATCCAATAGAATTAATGCCCATTGTTTCTAATGCATCCACTTGTTCATCATTCCTTTGAATGCCGATTTCCGAGCTTAAGGCAGATCCAGATTGCCCAACGATCATCAATGCTGTTAATACTGGACCTAGTTCACGAATCAAAGATAATGATACTGCAGTACCAAGGGCAGCATCTGCTCCAAATTTAATTAAAGTATAGTACATTTGTAGCCCCATTACCATACCAGTAAACAGTCCGATAATTAAAACAATAAAGACACAACGACAACCGATCTCTAGAGTGCTTTGTATGATTTTATTTAAGCAATTTTTACAAGTCCAAAAAGCGATTAAGGACTGAGCTATAAATAGTAAAATAGCACCTAGCTCACGGACAAAATTAGCAATAATTGTTAGCAAGCTATTCATAAATTAAGTAAAAGATACTTCATGTAATGGCTACTCAAAAAAAATGGTGCGGGTAGACGGAATCGAACCGACGACACCTGTGTGGAAGACAGGAGTTTTACCTCTAAACTATACCCGCTCGAAAGTATACTTAATCGCACCCAAAAGAGATACGGTCAAGCAAGGAATTTTAAGAAATTTGCAAATCTCCAGAAAATCCCAAGAAATCCTTTAGAATAATACAGGCTGCACTTGAATCAATCGCACCACTCTTAGGATCAATTTTCTTTTTACCACCTTTGTAATCTTCTTCAACTAAGTGGCTTGTAAGTCGCTCATCAATCCGTGTGATTGGTAAATGAAATCTTTTTTCTAATTTTTCAATAAAGACATCTACTTCTTTCGCTTTAAAACCAACAGTACCATCCATATTCAAAGGATAGCCAATGGCAATAGCCTGTACCTTTCTTTGCTTTATTTCCTTTTCTATATGAGCTAAACGCTCTTTAAGCTTTTTTTGTACCGCTGGTTCAATCGGCACAGCAATGGCAAGCGAATCAGCAAAGGCTAACCCTATTCTTTTCTCTCCCCAATCTATGCCTAAAACATTCAAACAAAATCAGTTAAATTATCACTGGCTGAAATTTTCTTAACTAAGTTTTTCACCTCTTGAGATTTCTCTTTTTTACAAATCAAAGTGGCATCTTTCGTATGCACTACAATCAAGTCTTCTACACCGAGCAAAGTAACGAGATGGCTTTTCTCTCTATTATAGACAATGTTACTTTGTGCTTCTAGTCCTGAAATTTGCCCCTGAAAACAATTTCCTTCGGCATCTAATTTGTTATGGCGTTCAATAGCTGACCATTCGCCAACATCATCCCAATCAAAGGTCGATTCTATCATAGCTACATTATCTGCCTTTTCAATAATCGCATAATCCACTGAAATCTTTTCAATCGTTGGATATTCACGAGCTAAAATATCACTTAATGATTCTCCATTATCCAAAGCCTCATTAACTGAAATCAGAGATTTCCATAAACTCGAACAATTTTTTTCAAATTCCGCTCGTATTGAATTAACCGACCAAATAAACATTCCAGCATTCCAATAATAATCCCCTGAAGCGAGATACTCTTTTGCTTTCTCTAAACTAGGTTTCTCAACAAATCGGCTAACACTATAAGACTGTAGTCCTGCATAAATTCCCTCTGCATTGGACTTTTGAATATAACCATAACCTGTAGCGGGAAATGTTGGCTTTATCCCAATTGTCACAAGGACAGATTGCGCTTCAGCCAAAATAAATGCTGATTCTAAAACCGAACAAAAATTTTTCGCGTCATGGATCACCGCATCAGCAGGCAACATAGCGAATATAGCATTGGGATTTTCTCTTGATACAAGAGTTGTCGCAAGAGCAACAGCTGGTGCAGTATCTCTGCCTACGGGCTCACCTATGATTTTAGCAGGATCCAAATCAGGGCAAATATCCATAATGACTGAACGATGCGGTTCGCCTGCAATCACAAAAATATTTTTGGGATCAACCATCCCTTTCAGTCTATTAATTGTTTGAGTTAGCATTGGAGCGTCGCCTACAATCGGTAAAAATTGCTTTGGCAAAGCTTTGCGACTTTCTGGCCAAAAACGTTCCCCGTTTCCACCAGCCATTATAACTACAAATCGATTATCCATGACTCAAATTTGATAATGCTTTTAAACTTAGACAAGAGAGAAAATTTTAAGAATCACCTTTTCAATGAATTTGCTTCAAGCAGTGATCCCATTTTGTCTTTCAATGCAGATTCTATTGCTTTTTGATTACCGAGATTTTCTGCAATGCAATTAACAATTGCACTGCCCACTACCACTCCGTCAGCCACTTGAGCAATTGAGCGAACATGATCCGAACTAGAAACACCAAATCCAACCACCACAGGCAAATCTGTATAGCGTTTGATTAAATCGACACGAGATTGTATCCCTTGAGATAAGTCTGCTTGCTCACCAGTCACCCCTTCACGAGATACATAATAAATAAATCCCGTGGTCGCTTCACAGATTTTCACTAAGCGTTCTTCAGGTGTTGTAGGAGCAACAATAAATACTGTTTCTATATTTTGTGCTTCACACGAATTTAAATGCTCTTCGGCTTCTTCTGGTGGCAGATCTAAAGTTAGCAATGCATCCACGCCTGCCTTTTTTGCTCGCTCAGCATAAGTCTCACTTCCCATAGAGAAAACAAGGTTATAATAAGTATAAAAAACAATTGGAATGGAACTAAAACTACGAATCTCTTCAACCAGCTGAAATACTTTCTCACTTGTCATACCCGATTCTAGAGCACGCTGGGCTGCGAGTTGATTGGTCTGACCATCCGCCAGAGGATCTGAAAACGGAACGCCTAATTCCAATATATCAATTCCAGAATTAATTAAACTACGACAGGCTTCAATTGAACTTTCAAAATTAGGGTCGCCCGCACAAAGATAGGCGACAAAACAAGCACGCTTTTCTTTTTTACACTGAGCAAATATATTTTGGATTCTAGAGTTCATAACAAAGATTCATTTTTTTAATACCGTATTTTGGCAACCATAAACTGCATTCAAGTAAAATCAGCCTTGGACAAAACTTTTCTCAATCAAAGGTAGCATCTCACCTTTGCGAAATAAGGAAACTTGACCCGTACTGCTTGAAACCACAACACAAAGACAATCAACCACACTAGTTATTGCCGCAGCTGCCGCATGACGACTACCGTAGCCACTGGGTAAGCGATGATTGTAATCGGGAGCATGAATCAATGATCCAGCTGACAACAAAACGCCATCCCCTCGTATTACAAAGGCCCCATCAATTGTCGAAAGCTCCTTAACGGTTTCATCCATAAACGGATTTAAAATATTTCGATCCTCTTCTTTGTATCCATGAAAAGGGTTAAGAATTAAAGGCTTTGTGTATTGACTGATTTTTTCTCCACTACCGATCGTAAACAAACAACCAACCGAATGTCCTTCACGTCCTTCCATAGCCAACTCTGTAGCGATCCCTAGTACACGCTCTACTACTTCAGGCAACACATTGGAAGGTAGCACATCGGAACGATCAATGAGCAAGGATCTAAATTCTCGATCGATATCGACCACAATCACACTATCAAATTGATTACTCTGCGGAATACCTCCTATACAGCATAAGCGATCGGTGCTCTTAAATACTCCTCGTGCTAATCCAATAAGAACTGCACTCCTTAACTGAGAAAAACGCTGTTGATTATAGGCACGTACCGGCAACACCGCATCAATCTTATCTTTCAGCTTAATTGTTTCTGAACTACCGTGCGCAATGAGTACGGTCTGAAAACCATTGAAAAAATCACCAATCTCTATTCCTCCGCCAAAGGTATCACCAAAGACCACAACCGAAGAGCAATTTGAACCTTTAGCAATTTTTGCAGCCTCTTTAAGCATTAAGAAATTAAACCGATTATGCCCGTGAATAGTTGTTCTTCCCTGTCCTCCAAAAACTGATTTCAATTCACGCTTGAATTCCGGCAATGATTGAGCACTGGCTAAACGAGCCATTTGAGTATTGTCTTGAAATACTCTTGCCAGTGCAGCCAAACCGTACAGGTAACTCCGTGCGTTTTCCGCTGCTAATAATAAAAATAAGTACCGAATCTCAGGATAATCTCTCTGACCTTTAAACTCTAAACCTTTTGGGCAACGACCTACCGCAATCATATACGGGCGCTTCATTTTTACACGAGCATGAGGCAAGCAGACCCCATTGCCTAAATATGTCGTCATCTGATTTTCTCGATCCAACAACTCTTCCATCAAATCTGATTTTTTAATGCGAGTGGCCTTAGACAATTCACAAACGTCCAGCAACTCTTCCAAGGCACCTTTGAAATCATGACTCTCAATGTCGATGACCCTGTTTTGTGCTATGTAACGATCGATTCGCATGCCCTTATAAAAAATTTTATACGCTTACTGTCAACGAGTTAGTCTGACTATCCATAGATAAAGAACTATATTTTAAAAAGAATTATTCATTGCAGTTAAATTGAATTTTAAAATACTCTTCATACTAATCTCGGTAAAATTTCATTCATGCAGAAAAAGAATACTATATTGATTTATTCAGGAGGGATGGACTCAACCGTCCTACTCTATCAATTATTGAAAGACAATTATGCAGTCCGTTGTCTTTCGATTGACTATGGTCAAAAACATAAAAGAGAGCTCCAGTATGCGAAAACCCTCTGTGGGAATTTATCTGTAGAACATAAAATTATTGATCTCACTTCGGTAGCCCAATTGTTATCCAACAGTAGTTTAGTCAACCAAGGGCAACCAATTCCCGAAGGACATTACGAGAAAGAATCAATGAAAGCAACGGTTGTTCCAAATCGAAATATGATTCTCCTTTCGCTCGCTACCGCTTGGGCGATTAATTGCAAAGCTAGCTCGGTAAGCTATGCGGCCCACTCCGGAGATCACGCCATCTACCCTGATTGCCGAGAGTCCTTTGCTCAAGGAATGAACGATGTTATGCAATTATGTGATTGGCACTCTGTGACACTCAACCGACCCTTTGTTGACCTAACTAAGACGGACATCTGTCAGCTAGGCGCTAAGCTTCAGGTGCCTTATGAAGAAACTTGGTCTTGTTATCTAGGTAAAGATCTTCATTGTGGGCGCTGTGGCACTTGCATAGAAAGACGAGAGGCCTTTCACTTGGCCGGTGTTGAAGATCCTACAGAATATGCCCCTGAAGCACCTACTATTCAACAAATGCTTGAAACTAATTGGAAATTAAATGAGGAATAATTGACTATGCTTACTTGCTCAAAAATCTATAAAGATATCCCCTTTGCTCACAGACAACCTTTGCACAAAGGCCATTGTTCAAAGATACACGGTCATAATTGGTCAATCATTATTGAGTTTGAAGCGACCGAGCTAGACGCAAATGGTTTTGTTGTTGATTTTGGAAATTTGAAATACTTCAAAGCATTTATCGATGAACATCTAGATCACGCTTGTCTGTTTTCAAAAGGCGATAGTCATGTTCAAGACTTAGCACAGAGTGAATTTAAAGATTTATTCAAAATTTTATGGGTCGAAAATGCATCCTGTGAAGGGATCGCTCTGTTCCTCTATCAAGAGTTTTCACAATTACTGAAAGCACAGGAAGGAGACCGTGTATCCATTCGCTCTCTTAAATTATATGAAGATGAAAAAAACTTTGTCAGCTATACGCCCAAGATCTAATTGTGCTCAAGACAGAAACGAAATGCCTTTAAACTATGAGTGAAAACGGAAAGCTTCTTCCTATCTATGAACAATTTTTCACCTGGCAAGGGGAAGGAATTCATCAAGGGCGTTCGGCTTATTTCATTCGCACCTTTGGCTGCCCTGTTCATTGTCCTTGGTGCGATAGTGCTGGTACTTGGCATCCTGACTTTGTTCCAAAGACAATAGAAAAAATCCATCCAAAAGATTTGGTCGCTAATGCCAAAAAAAATAAAGCCAGCATTGTTGTCGTCACTGGAGGTGAGCCAACTATCCATAATTTGAATGAGCTCTGTACACTTTGTTCGGAAGCAAACTTACCCGTTCACCTAGAAACTTCAGGTGCTTTTGAGATCAAAGGACAGTTTGATTGGATCACCCTTTCTCCGAAAGAATGGAAGTTCCCACTGCAGGAAAATATCCAGTCTGCTCATGAAATTAAACTCATTGTTGATTCCCACACTGCGATCGATCAATGGCTTAAACGCTTTCCCAATATTGCTCAGGCACAAACTGTTTGGCTCCACCCAGAATGGTCAAAAAGAAATGACGCAAAGATTTTAGATATGATCACACAATGGGTCAAAGATCATGGAGATCCATACCGAGCAGGCTATCAGATGCATAAACTTTTTTCCGCTGATAACAAAGATAATAACTCTAAGCCCAATGTTCCCTTAGGTGGAGATAAAAACTTAGGCTATTAAAACACTTCCCTACCATGACTTTAGAAGAACGCTTAAATCATTATTTAAATACACCTCCAAAAATTGACCCGTCAGCCTATATTGCTAAAGGGGCAATTGTAATAGGATCCATCACTTTAAAGAAAAATGTCAGTATTTGGCACAGTGCAGTTTTGCGAGGTGATATAAATAACATTACTATCGATGAAGGCTCAAATATTCAAGATGGCTCCGTTGTGCACTTAGCAGATGACTATGGTGTCACTGTTGGAAAATTTGTCACTGTGGGTCATTCAGCAGTTATCCACGCCTGTACAATTCAAGATGAATGCCTCATTGGCATGAACGCAACGATCCTTGATGGTGCCGTTATTGGCAAACAGTCCATCATTGGTGCTGGTGCCCTCGTCACTAAAGGCAGCCAAATTCCTGAAGGCTCATTAGTTTTAGGGGCTCCCGCTAAAGTCATTCGTCCATTGACTAAAGAAGAACGCTTATCGATAAAGCCTTGGGCCGATAAATATGTGCTCACTGCGCAATTCCATAAGTCAAAATTTTCCACAAAAAGTTAAGCTCAAAGCTTGCAATCGTTAAAATTAACATTGAGATTAATATTATTGAGACTAATTCTCATTCAAGCTATGCAACTGAATCAAATTAAAGACAAAGGGCACTACAAAGTGCTTAAAATGGATGAATCGCAACACTGTATCAGTCGATTAATGGACATGGGATTACTTCCTGGAGAGTTGATTCGAGTCCGTCATGAAGCTCCTTTAGGAGATCCTATTTCAATTGAATTCAGAGATTGCCATGTATCTATTCGCTTAAAAGACGCAGCCTTTTTAGAAGTGGATCACTTAACTCAATCCAAATAAATAATGAATAACGGCTTATCAACAATTGCTTTGATTGGTAATCCCAATACTGGCAAAACCTCTCTTTTTAATGCTTTAACTGGGCAAAAACAACGTGTGGGTAATTACCCAGGTGTCACAGTAGAAAAGAAATCAGGTCTTTGGAAACTCAATCAAAGCGAATCGGTAACTGTGATTGATCTTCCGGGCACCTATAGTTTAAGTGCGCAAACTATTGATGAACGCATCACCGTTGATGTCTTATCAGGAAATATTCCTGACCTCAGCCCAAGTCTAATGGTCATCGTTATTGATGCAGAAAATCTTCAGCGAAATCTCTTTTTAGCTTCTCAAGCATCCGAATTAGGACTCCCTATTGTTATAGCACTAAACTGCTGGGATATTGCCGAAAGGAAAGGCATACAAATCGACTCCAAGCTACTTGAAAAGCGCCTAGGTGTTCCCGTTGTACCAACTGTAGCCAATCAAGCAAAAGGTATTGAAAGCCTTGCCTCGGCAGTTAAAACAGCCCTCAATAATCAGTCGATTATGGTCCGTCCCAAGTGGCCTGAGCCAGTACAAAAGGCCATTGAAACACTCAAAGAAGATTTAAGTCAAATTGATGAAGCGTCCCAAGCACTCTCTAACGGTGAAGTGCAGAGATTGATATTTGATGCTTCAAGTGCGGTTACGGAAAGAATCAAAGGCGATAAATTAGAAATTTCTGGTGCGATAAATAAGGCCAAAGAAACAATTCATAAGGGTGGCTTCCATCCCAATGCCGTAGAGTCAATTATACGATTTCGGTTTTTAAAACCGATACTTGCAGATATCATTGCACGGCAAGCGACTCTCAAAAAAGCGAGTCATTCAGAAAGCATTGATCAACTTCTCTTACATCGCTTTTGGGGCTTAGTTATTTTTGTTGGGATGATGTATTTTGTCTTCCAATCTGTTTATTCCTGGTCGGGGCCGTTGATGCAATTGATTGAAGGAGGCATCGCCCAAGTACAATCGGTAGCTGCTTCAGCCTTAGAAGCTACTCCGATGCTACAAAGTTTAATCGTGGACGGGATACTCAGTGGCGTAGGTGCTTTTGTTATATTTTTACCACAGATTTTAGTCTTATTTTTATTCATCTCCTTATTAGAGGAAACTGGATACATGGCACGCGCCGCCTTCTTAATGGATAAACTCTTTCAGTGGTGTGGCCTCAATGGAAAAAGCTTTGTGCCACTCTTGTCTAGTTATGCTTGTGCCATTCCTGGTATTTTAGCAACAAGAACGATCAATGATAAAAAGATACGCATTATCACCATCATGATCGCTCCATTGATGAGTTGTTCAGCTCGCTTACCCATTTATATATTGATGATTGGTATCTTTGTCGAGCCGACCTACGGACCTGCAATTTCTGGAATCACTCTTTTCTTCATGCACTTCATCGGAGTATTAGTGGCTGCCCCTGCTGCCTATCTATTGAATAAATGTATCCAAAGAAAAACGATCTCCACGCCCTTCGTGATGGAATTACCACGCTATCGCGTCCCAAATCTCAAAAGTATCTATGAGCGAATTTATGAAAGTGGCTATGCTTTTATTACTAGTGCGGGCACTTTAATCTTTGCTTTCACGATTATAATTTGGGCACTCTTTTACTTTCCTCGACCTGCAGCATTAGAAACTGAGATTCGCAATCAAAATACAGTTGAATTATTTGAAGAAGCCAATCTTCAAGCCAAAATAGATAGTGCTTATTTAGAACAAAGCTACGGAGGACAGCTAGGGAAAACACTCCAACCCATTTTCAATTCCTCAGGCTATGATTGGAAAATAACTGTTGCCGTCATTGCCAGCTTCCCCGCTAGAGAGGTTATAATTGCTACCTTAGGTATATTATATTCATTGGGTGGCGAAATGGATGAAAATTCTAGAGACCTGAGGGCCTCTTTGAAAAATGCAACATGGGAAGATGGTAAACGTAAAGGTATGCCTGTCCTTAATATAGCCGTAGCCTTTTCTATAATGATATTTTTTGCGCTCTGTATGCAATGCGGAGCCACAGTAGCGATAATCGCACAGGAGCTGAATTGGCTATGGGCAATAGGATCATTTGTAACGCTTAGCTTTATTGCTTGGATAGCAAGTATCCTGACGTATCAATCCATAAACTTTTTTCTATGAACCTTTTGGATACCCTACTCGTAATATTACTTTGTAGCTTAGCCTCATACATACTAATTTGCAAATTCACTCCCATAGGTAAAAGGAGCAAAAATAAGAAGACTTGCTCATGCAGCTCCAAATGCTCAGATAAACTGAATAAGAAATCTTAAATATTAAGCAGGTGCTTGAATTGGAGACTCATCGCCCTCTAAACCATCATCCTCTTTGTTAGCCGGCTCTTCAGTTTTCAAATCATTTGAATCACTTTCTTCAGATGCTTCTTCTGTAATCGAACGTGTTTCAACAATCGGTGATCGAATTTCACCAAACTCTAGGATTTCATAGACATGCTTTCCTTCAATTGTTTCATGCTCAAGAAGTGCTTGAGCACAAACCTCTAAAGCTTCTCGATTCTCTTTTAGAATGTCTAAAGCACGATGATGTTGGATATCCACTATTTCGCTGATCTTGTTATCAATTTTAATAGCGGTTGATTCACTATAATTCTGTGAACGCTGGATCTCCTGTCCGAGAAAAACATGGTCTTTATTCTCACCTAGGGCAACCGTTCCAAGTTCTGTCATACCCCAATCACATACCATGTGACGTGCTGTCTTAGTCACCATTTTAATATCACCAGAAGCTCCACTAGTGATGTCGTCAAAAACAATCTCTTCTGCACATCGACCACCCATACCGCAGCAGATTTGGTTCAACAGTCGCTTTTTAGAATAATTTAAAAGATCCTTCTTAGGCATAAACATTGTAGATCCTAAGCTTTGTCCACGAGGAATAATAGTCACCTTATAAACTGGCATTGTACCATCATCCACTACCGCTTGAACAACAGCATGTCCTGCTTCATGATAAGCCGTAATTTTACGATCCTCTTCGTCCATTAATTTTCTCCGTTCACGACCATAAGAAATTTTATCACGAGCTTCATCAAGATCATGTGATTCGACAAATTTTTTGTTATGTCGTGCCGCAATTAGAGCACCTTCGTTCAATAGGTTTGCTAAATCTGCCCCAGAAAATCCAGGTGTGTTGCGAGCTACGTTTTCTAAATTTACTTCTTCTGATAAAACTATCTTTTTGGCATGCACTTTTAAAATTTCATGGCGACCATTAAGATCCGGTAAATCAATGGTAACTTGACGGTCAAAACGCCCTGGACGTAATAAAGCACTATCTAAAACGTCAGGCCTATTCGTCGCTGCAATAATGATAACACCTTCGTGTCCATCAAATCCATCCATTTCAACTAAGAGCGAATTCAATGTTTGCTCACGTTCATCATTGCCTCCTCCAACACCTGCTCCTCGTTGGCGACCGACTGCATCAATCTCATCTATAAAAACAATACAAGGTGCATTTTTTCTACCTTGCTCAAACATATCTCTCACACGTGCTGCTCCAACTCCTACAAACATTTCTACAAAGTCAGAACCACTAATTGAAAAGAAAGGCACATCTGCTTCTCCAGCAACCGCCTTAGCCAATAAAGTTTTACCAGTACCTGGAGACCCCACCATCAGCACTCCTTTAGGAATCTTACCACCAATTTTTTGGAATTTCTTAGGATCTTTTAGAAAATCAACCACCTCTCCTACTTCTTCCTTTGCTTCATCACAGCCAGCAACATCTTTAAAAGTAATTGAGTCCTTATCTCGAGTCAGCATTTTGGCTTTGCTCTTCCCGAAGCTCATAGCCCCTTTGCCCGCACTCTTAAGTTGACGAACAAAAAGAAAATACAATAAGGCGACAATTAAAATAAAAGGCAGAAAACTGACTAATACATCTTGGAGCATTGTACTTGATTGACGCTCGTTAAAATAATTTCTCATTAACAAGAAATCCTCCTCCGTTAGGCGACCTTCTGCAAAAAAACGTACTTCTTCCTGACTATCCTCAGTGAGCGTTAAATCAGAGTTATCACTATTTGATCTAAAGATTCCAGAAATTGAATAGCCTTCACGCCCGAATGACAAATTCGGCTTCATCGTACCTTCCCAAGGGGTAATCTCGTTCGCCTGCACTTTTTCGATAACTTCACTAATAGTAAGAGTTTTGACCGATAATCCAGAATTCGGATTAGCGAAAAACAAAGCCATAATGACGCCTAATATAATCAGATAAATGTACAAAACACGTGGCTGAAACCTTCTAGGCTTACGTGTATTATTATTACCTGAATTAGAATCTTTGAAATTTTGATTATTGAACATTTTTTTTAGTAAGTAGTTTTTCCTCTTTAGTATGTCAAACTATGTACCTATTATTTAAATAAATTAAAATAAATACTTCAATCCTTTTCTATCCATATTTGACGCTTATTCATCACGATGAATTCGCTCCCAAGCGAAAATTTTTCTCGAAAACGATCCCCGTAAATAGCACTTAACAATTGTTCTTGAAAAGCAGTACTAGCGACAAAATTTCTATTCATTCTGTGCAACCAATAAAAAAATGCCCTTCTGGTAAGTGATCGATTTTCAGATCTAAGTAACAATCGGTCTAATTTTTCTTCTAACCTATAACATGCAGGCAATCGCTCTTTAGATAATTCATCCAAATAATCAGCATCTTCTTCTAATAATTTCCTACTGCGCCAAGCGCCTTCAGAAACATCTCTTTGCATCCTCTCAGATAATTCTGGGATTATGCTCTTACGAAGTTTATTTCGAAGAATTCTCTCGTCATGATTACTAGAGTCTTCGCACCAATCTACTTCATGCTCATTAAGAATATCCTTAATTGTATCTGATTTATAATTAAAAACTGGGCGAATATGCGTTGGGTAATCTTCAAATAAATGCACCGGTTTGGGAGCAATTAAACCTTCTATATTTGACCCACGCCCTAAACGCTGAATCTGCGTTTCTAAAATATCATCCATTTGATGCCCAAAAGCAATGACCTCTGCCCCTACATCGTTCGCCGTTTTTCTCAAAAATTTGATGCGAGCCTCTCGAGCATTCGTTTCTGTTTTTTTCAGCTGATTTGGCCCAGCTGTAGCGCAGTAATAAGGGAGGCTTAGTTTTTTCGCCAAACCTTCAACATACCTAGCATCTTCAATAGAATCCTCACCCCTCCATTCATGATTAAAATGGGCTACACTTAACTCTAAATTCATATCTTTTTGATGCGCCGTTAATAATAATAACGCAAAAACTGAATCTGCTCCACCTGAACAAGCAATTAGAATTTTTTGCCCATTTTTGGACAAAAGGTACTGATAAACTTTAGACTCAAAAAGATAGTCCTTAGATTTAAAACTGTCTAAAATAGTTTGCATACTAATTATTAATAAAATTAAAAAGTAATTCGTTTAAGAAATAAAACTGAAATATAACAATGGATTTATCCTTATTTGATTACACATTACCGAAATCGCTTATTGCTCAAGAACCAAGCAAAAAAAGAAGTGATGCACGATTATTGGTTTATAACCGAAAAAATGAAACGATAAACCATGCCCAATTTAAAGATATTGATGATTTTTTGCCTGAAAATGTACAATTTTTCAGAAATCAAGTCTCTGTGCTTAAAGCTAGATTATTTGGACAAAGGAAAACAGGTGGCTCTGTTGAATGCTTATTACTCAATCCTGCCGAAGATTCAAACACCTGGTGGTGCTTAATCAAGCCAGGCAAAAAAACTTTTAGTGCTAAATACTTTTTTGATGAAAATCATTACGAAGCAGAGGTTTTAGAAACCAATACACACGGCGAATACAAAGTTCGCTTTAGGTTATTCCACGAAAAGAATGTGTATAACCTAGCTAATGCTCTAGGTAAGATGCCCTTACCGCCGTATATTCAAAGAGAAAAAGTAGATATACGAGATAACTTAGATGCCGAACGTTACCAAACTGTTTACGCTAACTCAAACAAGCCATTTGCTGCTGCTGCACCCACTGCAGGACTTCATTTCACAAATGAACTCATCCAAGATCTAAAAGCCAAAGGGCATGATTTTTTTGACCTAAGCTTAAATGTAGGCATTGGTACTTTTCAGCCGATACAAGTCGATGCGATAGAGAATCATAAAATTCATACTGAATCTTTTGAAATTCATCCCGATACGGTTAAAGCCTTATATCCCAAAGGAACAAAACTACGAGTCGCTGTTGGGACAACTAGTGTGCGAGCCATAGAATCGTTTTATCATCAACTGTTAAAAAATCCTGAAAACAAACCACATATTACAAATAAGCCCTATTTTGCCGACACCGACTTATACCTATATCCACCAGCAAAGTTTCATGGTATTGATGCGATGATTACCAATTTTCATTTACCTCGCTCCTCTTTACTTTGTCTGGTCTCAGCTTTTTTATCTCCAGACCAAAAAAATGGCGTAGACCTATTGAAAAAACTTTACAATCTTGCGATAAAAAATAAATATAAATTCTATTCCTATGGTGATGCGATGTTAATACTTTAAAGCATTTCAATACACCATTATCTGACTTCAATCATTCCCAAAATGAGTAAAGAAAAAAATAGTTCTGACACACCTATTCAAACTACTTAAGCAAATCGAAGCAATTGTTGAAGCTTACTATCAGGAATTATATCGATTTGCCTATAGTTTAACTAAAAATCAGCACGAAGCCTCTGACCTCACTCAACAAACTTTTTTAATTTACAGTACTAAAGGTCACACAATCAAAAATAGTGCAAAAATTAAGTCTTGGCTCTTCACCACATTATACAGAGAATTTTTGGGGCAAAGGAGAAAAATGTCACGGTTAGAAGGTTTTGACGCTTTAAATATTGAGATTGAAGATCTGAATAACAAAAACCAAAATATTATCCATAAAGAAGAAAAGACTAATATTTTAAATGCACTCGATGTAATTGATCCAATTTATAAAGAAGTCATTGTACTCTTTTACCTAAAAGACCTCTCTTAAAAGGAAGTAGCCGACATTCTAACTATCCCAATTGGCATTGTAATGTCGAGATTATCTAGAGGCAAAAAACAGTTAAAATCTGTCTTAAAATTTAAAGATTTATCGAACGATAACACTCAAGATAATGAACCCTCATCATCCAAAAAAAACAAATCCTAAACCAAACAAAGAACAAAAAGATAATTAATAATGATGCTATTTTAGATTTAATTAAAGACGAAACTCAATTCAAAAAAATAATAGAAGATCTTTCTGATGACTATAATTTAGAAGAAAAATTGCAGAATGCATTGCAATCCATTGAGGTGCCCAAAGATTTAAAAAGTAGTATATTAGAAGCAATCCGCTCACAAAATAAAATTAAATAAACATCTTTAAGTTTAATGTTAAATTAGGAAATAAAAATGCTTTTCTATAAATCTATTTTTGGATTTATTTTGATTCTGCTAATGACCTTTTATTGAACCTATTTGAATACCATAAGCTAAACCATTCTTTACAAATAAGCTTAACGGGATTTTAAAAATTGATCAATAACACTCAGCCCATAAGTAACAGCTGTCTCTGATCTCAAGACATGAGCTCCTAATCGTGAGCCTGTAAAACCTATGTCATTAAAAGCCTTATACTCATTTTTTGAAAAATCTCCCTCAGGACCGACTGCATAAATAACTTTTTTTTGACCTTCATAACGATTGCTTAAATCGTTCCATAATAATTCTGCCTCATTTTCTAAGCTTGCCACTACTCCAAGTGATTCATGCTTCCAATCAGATGCATACTCTAAAAAAAACTGCTCCAGAGAGCCAATCATATTCAATGTGGGCAAAAAAGGGCATGAGCTTTGTTTACATGATTCAATTAAGACAACCTGCCATTTATTTAATTTGGCCTCCATTTGTTCAGGACTTAATACAAAGGCACTGTGCTCACTAAAAACTGGTATAATTTTTTGAATTCCAATCTCTACCGCACGTTTTAAAATCTGATCCATTGCTTTTGGCTTAGGAATACTCATCAACAAAACCAATTCAGTTTTCGGCAAAAGGTAACTCTCTATTCCATTAACCAATAATTCTGCATTTCTGGGGTTTGCTTCGATAAGCTTTGCCTGATAAACCTTTCCTTTCCCGTCAAGTACTTCGACCACGCTATCGACAGAAGCTCTAAGCACTCGACACAGGTGATGGCTTTCTTGTGGATCAAGAATTAATCGATCCTCTTGAAATTTAGAAGTCTCTGATAAAAATGCCTTATACCCTGCCATAGTATTTTTGATTAGTGCCCAAGTTTCTCTAAATGTCGAGTTTTCAAAAATTAATTTAGAATTATTCTAATTACACTTGCTTTTTTGCTTTTTTCAATAACCTTTGATTTAGATGCAGTTATCTCCAGCATACAAAACTATCTTCAATAAGGCCTTAGAAAAAAGTTCGTTAAAGCCGACCAAACAGCGTGAACATATTTTTTCTCTAATTCTTGATAAGAAAGATCACCCTACTGCGGATGAAATTTTCACTCGCTCACGAGATACCATGCCCACAATTTCGCTTGCAACTGTTTATAATTGTTTAGAAACCCTTGTTGAAAGTGGACTGATTCGCCAAGTAAATTTCGAAAGAGAATCCACACGTTATTGTCCAAATTTAAAACCCCACGCACATTTTCTATGTAAAAACACTGGTAACATTTACGATGTTGACTTACCAGATTCAATTTTTAGCGCTTTAAAAAAAAACTTACCTGAAAATTTTCAAACTGAACAAATTGATATTAACTTCAATGGTTCTATCAAAAAAAACTAACAACAATTGATAATTGTATATGCAATCCTTAGAAATTACTAATTTAAACGTAAGTATTGGTGGGCAACCTATACTCAAAGACTTCAGCCTCAACATTCCCAAAGGCGAAATTCATGCATTGATGGGACCAAATGGCACAGGGAAAAGCACCCTAGCCAAAGTTATAGCAGGTCATGAAGATTATGAAGTGACCTCAGGAGAAATTTTACTCAATGGCGAATCCATTCTCGGGGACGAACCTGATGAAATAAGCCTAGCTGGTTTGTTCTTAGCTTTCCAATACCCATTAGAAATCCCCGGTGTGAGTATTGCTAATTTTATTCGTGCAGCAAAACAAGCACGCTTACCAGAAAATGAAAGTATCAACGCTGTCGAATATTATAAAGAGCTTTACGACAAAATGGACGCTCTCAAAATAGATCGAAAGTTCACTGCAAGATCCCTTAATGAAGGCTTCTCTGGCGGAGAAAAAAAGCGCTGTGAAGTTTTACAAATGTCTATGCTTGAGCCCGAATATTGCTTAATGGACGAAACCGATTCAGGCTTGGATATTGATGCACTCAGAATTGTTGCCGATGGCGTTAATTTAATGCGTAGTCCAGAGAGAGGCTTTCTTATTATCACTCACTACCAAAGACTCTTAGATTACATCGTCCCTGATGTAGTTCATGTCATGTATGACGGTAAAATCGTTCATAGCGGTGATGCCGAACTAGCAAAAGAACTTGAAACCAAAGGTTACGACTGGGTTAAAGATTCTTTTGTCTCATCCACAGCTCAATAACTTTTCAATATATCATACAATGAGCGAATCAATCATCAACGAACAAGAAGAAGCGATCAAAGTTGACTACGAAAAAGGGAACTTCAGCTTCCCTGAAGACTATACCTATGATGCCGGCACTGGACTAAGCGAAGAAACGGTAGCTTATATTTCCAAAGTTAAAAATGAAGACGAATGGATCAAAGAATTTAGACTCAAGGCTTTAGAAATATTCAACAAAAAACCGATGCCAACGCATTGGGCCAGTAAAGATTTAGAAAACATCATTTTTGAAAACATTCGTTATTATCTTTCAAAAGGGCAAAAACCCAGTCGCACTTGGGACGAAGTTCCTGATGATGTTAAAGAAACCTTTGAGCGATTAGGCATTCCTGAACAAGAGCGAAAATTTTTAGCAGGAGTTGAAGCACAATTTGATTCGGAAGCTGCATATTCTAGGATGAAAGAAGATCTAGAAAAAGAAGGTGTTATTTTTGTAGGTTCCTCGGAGGGCTTAGAAAAATATCCGGAAATATTTCGCCCCTACTTTGGGAAAGTCATTCCTTCAGCAGACAATAAATTTTCTGCACTCAACAGTGCGGTATTTTCTGGTGGTAGTTTTATTTATGTGCCTAAAGGCGTAAAATTAAAACAACCCCTTCAAGCCTATTTCAGAATTAATGCTGAAAACTTTGGTCAATTTGAAAGAACTCTCATCATTGCAGATGAAGGAGCTGAAATCACTTACATGGAAGGCTGTACCGCTCCTAAATTTGAAACCGCTACTCTTCATAGTGCAGTAGTTGAGCTCGTCGCTCTAAAGAATGCCAAGATTCAGTACATCACCGTGCAAAATTGGTCGAATAACGTCTTTAACTTAGTCACGAAGCGAGCTCACGCTGAAGAAAATGCCGAAGTCAAATGGATCGATTGTAATATCGGCTCTCGTTTAACGATGAAATATCCTGGTGTAGTGCTTAAAGGACGTAAAGCCCGAGGTGAAGTATTATCAATCGCCCTTGCCAACGATGGGCAACACCAAGATACCGGAGCTAAGATGATACACCTTGCTGACGAAACCACCAGTAATATTATTTCAAAATCTATCTCTATTGGTAAAGGACGCTCGACTTATCGAGGTCAAGTTCACATGCCTAAGCATTTAAAAAATTGTAAAAACAATACAGAGTGCGATGCCCTTCTTATTAACACAAACAGTCGTACAGACACTTATCCGGCAATCACCACTAGGGGTGAAGGTAATACAGTTCAACACGAAGCCAGTGTTTCAAAAGTGAGTGCCGAACAAATTTTCTACATGATGCAACGTGGTCTCTCCGAAGGAGAAGCTATGAGTCTAGCTGTTAATGGTTTCGTCAATGATCTACTCAAAGCATTCCCAATGGAATACTCTGTAGAATTAAAACGACTCATCGACATGGAAATGGAAGGATCTGTCGGTTAATCCCAGTATTAATAATTTCAGCTTTATCATTTAATGAATACTACACTTAATCAACCTACCGTCATCTCTAGTGCTAACGAACCACAATGGTTGCTCGATAGACGAACCTCCGGTAGCCAAAATTATTCAAACTTGCCAGTGCCTGCTGCAAAAGATGAAAACTGGCGTTTCGCCTCTGTTTTGTCTCAAGACATTCATGCGTTTAAACCAGCACCAATGCCTAATGATGATGCCATACAGCATGCATTATCTCATTCCACACTTGTTGAAGACCCAATTGCAGAATTTATTTTTGTCGACGACCATTTAGTTCAATCAAAGCCACTTTCTAAAGAATTAGTGGATAAAGGTGTTTGCTTTGTATCAATCGATGAAGCGATTCAGAAGCATTCTGATCTTTTGGAGCCCCATTTCTTAAAGGAATCCACTCGCCTAGGTTCTCAGAAATACTTTGGATTGCACGCCTCCGCGGTTAAAGCTGGTGCATTGCTCTACGTTCCTAAAGGCGTTGAAATCGACAAACCAATTGCAGTGTACCATTGGTCTAATCAAGACAAAGGATTGATCTGCCCGCATACACTTATCATTGCCGAAGCTCAAACAAAGGTCTCTTTAATCGATGTCTTGGCTTCAACCACCGAGGAAAACCAAGGATGTAATATTTCTGTCAGTAATATTGAAGCTCACCCTTCAGCAAATGTTTATAGGAAAGTTATACAAAATTTCAACTCTAGCACTCTTTCCTTCCAATTAGATTCTGCCACTGCAGATAGAGACACCCAACTAGAAAACATTGCGATCAATTTAGGTGCAGCAAAAGCTCGCTATGAGAACCAAATTAAAATCAATGGTTCAGGTGCTCATGTCACCATGTACTCCTTGTCAGTTGCTGAAGGCACTCAGGAATTTGATCAAAGAACTTTACAGACTCATAATGCTCCAAATTCAGTCTCCGACTTACTTTACAAGAATGCATTATTTGACACCAGCAGAACCATTTTTTCAGGGCTAATTCAAGTTGAAGAAGGCGCACAACAAACCGATGCTTACCAAACCAACCGAAATTTATTACTGGATCAACGAGCTGATGCCAATGCACTACCAGGATTAGAAATCCTCGCCAATGATGTTAAATGCTCTCATGGTGCTACCACAGGAAACATCGACAATGATGAGTTATTCTATATGCTGAGTCGAGGAATACCGCATAGAGTTGCGATGCAATTAATAGTGCTTGGATTCTTTGAAGAAATTATTGAAAAACTAGGGTCAGACTCATTGGCAGAAAATATCCGAAAGCTCTTAGAACAAAAATTTGCCTCTAAAATTAAGCCATAATCATCATGGAAGACGATAAACGTATACTTACCCGAGCTGTAGAAGCCACATTAATTCCACAAGGTACGCCAATGGAATTAGCTGAAGGTGAAAATGTTGTGATTACTCATCGTTTAGGTGGAAATTTCACCATCATGACAGAGAATGGAATGTTTCGAATAAAAGGTAGTGATGCCGATGCATTGGGCGAAGAAATAGTCATAAATGAAAAAAATGAAGCACAAGTCAATCAGGGTCCCCCAGAAATGGACGCTCTATGGACAGTGCTAAAAAAAGTTTTTGATCCAGAAATTCCAGTTAATATAGTTGATTTAGGATTAGTATATTCATTAGAGGTCATAGAAGAAGAAGGAAAACATATTGTAGAAATGCAAATGACACTCACCGCTCCAGGATGTGGGATGGGGCCAGCGATTGCAGAAGATGCTCAAAATCATCTAGAAACTGTGTCAGGAGTTGGTGAGGCTAAAGTTGTCATTGTATGGGATCCACCATGGGATCAAGAAATGATCACCGAAGAAGGAAAAATGATTCTAGGGCTCATCTAGGTCGTTTTTTTTGTTTGCATAATAACGATAAATAGATTAGTAATTATGAATGAAATCATTAATATCTCCCCTCATCATCCCACACATAATGACAAAGATATCTTTAATATTTTTATTTCAAACTGTCATTATTAGCTCATTACTTGGACAAAGCATAAGGTTTTCTTTGCATGATGGTACACAGCTTACAGACGCTGGTACTTTTTTTTGATAATGAAAATTCCATAGCTTCCTTTACCGAAAACAATATCACTTTATCAATGCAAGCGATGCTAGATGGTAACTCTGCAAATGCTGAATTAAACGGTGGTGCCGAAGGATTTGGCGTCAATGGTAATGGACCGAGTGATCATACCCAAAGGATTGACAATAGTAATGGAATAGAGGCGATTGTTTTTTCATTTAATACTTCAGGCATACTCAATACAATTGATCTACGCTATATTGAAGAGTCCACAAATGAAGCCGTATTATCATTCGATGGTGGAGGCCAATTTAACCTTAATACAGAAACTGCACTTAGTGGTAGGGACGATTTTACAATCAACGAAGCATTTAGAGCAGGTCAACTAATATCACTCTATATAAGTTCTGAAGCAGACCTTAATGAGAATTTTGCCCTCGAATCTATTATCGTACAAATTCCCGAAAACAATGCGGCTATTTTAGGCATGAATTTCTTGATCTTGTTATTTGTATCCTTTAGGAAATTTTTCTAATTTCGATTTTTTTAGAATTTCCTGCGATTCATTTTTCCATTTGCATCTCTGGAAATATAAATAATACTCGTACTTGTGACTGATTATTTAACGATAAAACAACTCCAAGCTTTAGATCAATCTTCTGAATTAGCCTTCTCTGGGATTTATTTCATCAAGCGTAAGCTGACCAAAACAACCAAAAACGGAAATCCCTATTTACTGCTGGAATTCTCTGATGCCAGCGGATCGTTTGTCACAAATATTTTTAACAACAGTAATGCTTATGTTACATTTGAAGACATTTCTGAAGGTAGCTTAATCAAAATTCAAGGAACTACTCGATTTTATAATAATCAAATCTCCCCTGATATTTACTCAGTGGCACTTTTTTCATTGGAAGAAGCAACTGAACTAGGGATTGCTCAACAATTAATTGAAGTACCACCAGAAAGTGAGTCGTATCTTTGGGATGAATTAACCCAAGGCATTGAACAAATTAAACACCCTGCTTTAAATGCAACTGTAAAGTACGTTATCCAAAATCATGAATCTGCATTCCGAGGTGCCTCTGCGGCCATTGCGATGCACCATGCCTATCGACATGGATTACTGGAACATACTGTACACATGATGCAAATCGGATTGTCTTTATTACCCATTTATAAAGAGGTTGATTTTGATCTAGCGATTGCCGGTATCATTCTACACGACATCGGAAAATTAGAAGAATATGAGGGTGAAATTGTGACAAAAACCACACGAGTCGGTGTTTTGCAAGGACATGTTGTTTTAGGCTATAAAATCGTGAGAAAAGCAGCCATTATATCTAAACTAAGCGAAGACTTAACGGAGCGCTTAGAACATATTGTACTCAGCCACCAAGGCGAAAAAGAATGGGGGGCAGCTGCTATGGCCGCTACTCCTGAAGCCGTTTTTGTTTCAATGATTGACAACCTAGATGCGAAGATGGGCATGGTTCAAAGAACACTGCGTAATGCCCCAGAAAATGCCGAGTTTTCAGATTACTTACCCGGATTGAAAACGAAACTCTTACTGACTCCGCCTAATAAGGAAAAATAAGTAGAGATTAGTCCTTATTTGGTTTTAAACTTGGAAACAAGATTGTATCACGGATGCTCTCCGCCCCAGTAAGCAAAATGATCAATCGATCGATTCCTAAGCCCATACCACCTGCTGGAGGCATTCCATATTCTAAGGCAGTCAGAAATTCAGTATCCATATCCTGCACTTCTTCTCCTACTTGAGCCGAGAACATTTCTCTTTGAATCAGCGGATCATTTTGCTCTGAGTAAGCTGGTGCAATTTCTTGTCCGTTAATACATAATTCAAATACATCAATTGTTGTTGAATCTGATTCGGTAATCTTAGCCAGTGGACACAATTCTCTAGGAATATGGGTAACAAAAGTCGGTTGAATTAATGTAGGTTCGATCAACTTCTCAAATACATTATTTGTTATTTCATAATCCTCTAAGTCTGGATTGACTTGTATTCCTAATACATCGGCCTTTTTTAATTTCTCCTCTTTCGATAAATCAAACCAAGTGTCATCGCCGGTCGCCTCTTTAATAAGATCCTTATAAGCGACTTCTCGCCACTCGCCACTTAAATCTATCTCTGTGCCATCGGGCCTTTTTATGATTAAACTTCCGATGACTGATTCTGCTACATGCTGAATCAAGCCTCTCGTTAAATGCATCATACCACGAAAATCGGTATAAGCTTGATATAATTCAAGCATAGTGAACTCAGGATTATGCCGTCTTGATAAACCTTCATTACGAAAAACTCGACCGATCTCAAAAACTTTCTCTTCGCCTGCAACAAGCATTTGCTTTAAATATAATTCTAAAGCGATTCGTAAATAAAACGGGCAATCCAACGCATTAAAATGTGTTTCAAAAGGTCTAGCTGCTGCTCCTCCCGCTATGGATTGCAAAACAGGTGTCTCAACTTCTGTAAAATCTAAGTCCCACAGATAAGTACGCATTGCTTGAATGATCTTCGACCGCTGTTTAAAGCGTATTCTCGATTCTGGATTTACAATTAGATCTAAATATCGCTGACGGTAGATCTTATCATCATCTGTCAAACCAGCCCATTTTTCTGGAAGTGGTCTTAAAGATTTAGAGACCAAAGTATACGCACTCGCACGCACAGTAATTTCTTCTGTTTTAGTCTTAAATAAACGACCTTCTACACCAATGATATCACCACGATCTAATTTCTTAAAGTAAGTATTGTATTCACCTTCAGGTAATTCATCACGAGTTACGTAACATTGAATTTGCCCAGCGCTATCTTGAAGCTTAATGAAACTGGCCTTGCCCATAATACGAAAGGCAATGATCCGACCTGCTACCTTAACAATTGGTTGTTGGTCATCCTCTAAATTTTCATCGTATTGAGCCCGAGCTGCCTCAGAAGAAAATTTCTGCTCAAAATTCGCCGAAAAAGGATTTCTCCCCTCTTTGATCAAGCCATTAAGCTTTTCTAAACGAACCGCATATAAGTCATGGGTATTATCATTATTTTCGTTATTTTCGTTCATTTTGTATTGTCGTAAATTTTGCCAATTACTATAGTTTAACAACTATTTAATAGTTTTTTACATATACAATAAATAAAGCAATATCCTAATTAAATTGATGAGTCAGAAAGATTTTTTTATCACGAAAGTTCAAGAAGCACCTGAAAATAAACTTTTCCGCTTCAGTCTCAGCAAAATACTCTTTGACCAAGAGCAATTTCACGAAGCGATTCCTCACTTAGAGAAATGCATACAACTTCAGGACGATTGGATGCTTGCTTATATTTTATTGGGAAAGTCACTGCTTCAGTGTAAGCAAGCGGATAAAGCCAAAGGCGTCTTAGAAAAAGCACTTAAGCTGGCCGTAGATCAAAATCATGACGATCCAAAAAATGAAATACTAGGACTCCTTGAGAATTTTAAGGATTGATTCATATGCCTTTGACTCAAAAATATCTTAATTGGAATGAGGCACTTATCCCCCAAGTGAAGCAGAGCCTATTGAGTGAAATTGACGAAAACTCCCAACTTATAGACTTAAGCCATCTCCTCGTCATTATCCCAACTGCCAAGTCGGGCAGACATTTATTAGAGGCACTCAGCACAGACCCATTAACGATTAACAAAGGTCTTTTAAGCCCAAAAATACTTACTCCGATACAATTTCTTGAATTAGAATTGAATGAAGAAGAAAAAGCTACCGATGGACAGTGCATATTCACTTGGATTGAAGCATTAGGAATGGCAAAACAGCATTCGATTAATGCTTTATTCCCCAATACCTACCCATTTAGTGATACTTTAAAGCTCTCGAATGCTAGACGCTTTCATAAATTGCGTAAAGAGATTGGGAGTGAAGGCTTTGATCTGTCTCAAATTGCAACAACTTGCCTCAACCAAGGCATTGAAGTGGAACGATGGAAGCAATTAGCACAATTAGAGAAAAGCTATTACAGCTTACTCAGTCAAAAAAACTTAATCGATCCAATCGCTCTTAACAAAAATACTGCAGAAAACTACCAACTTGATTCGGCTATTTCAAAAATCATCCTGGTCGCAACACCTAACCCAAAGCCATTACCATTAAAAGCACTGCAATCTCTAGAATCAAAAACCTCAATTGAAGTATGGATAAATGGTCCAGAAGAAGGTCTATTTAACTCATGGGGAATCCCTTCACAAAATGCATGGGAAAATAGAACACTTGATTTCAATCAGTGGAATCAGCAAATAGTCCGCATTAATACTGCTTTAGAAATTCCAGAAAAACTCAAAAAGTGTGTCGAAAATGCTTCTGTTGAAACTCTACAGATTGGGCTTTTAGACCCTAATTTAATTTCTCCCGTCAGCAATTATTTCACCTTACAATCAATTGCTTTCCATAATCCAGAAGGAATAAGCCTAAGCCAAAGTGCAATTGGTAAGCTTATAATAAGTTTAATTCGCATTCAAGAATCTCAAAATATAGATGAGCTTAAGCAACTACTGCTCAATCCTTATTTTTATCGATACACTCAATCAACCATAGCAGTAAAAACTTTAATCGCAGATATCGATCGCCTATTTTCCAAACACCTAACTTATTCGCTAAAAGAACTTAAAAAACAGGCGGAATTCTCTAAAAATCAAAACCTTGTAGATGTATTAAAGTGCATAGGAGCATTTTCGTATCCTTCATATGACAAGAATAACAAGCCGACAAATTTTGCGAAATGGTTAAGCCAATCACTTAAAATATTACTCGAAGGATATGGTTTAATTGATAGCGATAGACATTATAAAAATATATCTGACTGCATAAACAGTGTAATAGATGAAGCGATCACATCAGAAGATTTATTTTTAAACCATAACCTATCTCTAAGAAAAGATGTTTTATTAGACACGTTTAAGAAGCAGAAGCTTTATCAAGAGAGAGAGAAAAATGCGCATGATTTATTTGGTTGGCTAGAGCTTTTATGGCATGATGCTCCTCACAGCCTTATTTGCGGTTTTAATGAAAGTGTTGTCCCTAGGACTAACCCGATTGATTCCTTTCTTCCTGAAAATCTTAGAAAAATATTAGGAATGCAAACCAACGAAGAATTTTTTGCCAATGATCTCTATTTATTTGAAGCCATCTGCCAAAGAAGACACCAAAAAGAAAAAGGCAAAGTTACTCTATTTGTTCCCGAAAGCGATGGAGAAGGCAACCCACTCATGCCTTCAAGAATACTTTTCCAAATCCCCGAAGATCAATTAGTTAACACGACTAAAAATATCTTACTGACAAAGACAGAAAAACCAGGTTTTGAGAATCATTACCCTGCTTGGATTATCAATCAATCAAAGCCTTGCCCACTGCCCAAAAGCTTTTCCGCCACCAAGCTAAAGGATTATTTAAAATGCCCATTTCGGTTTTTCTTAAAACATATTTTAAAAATCAGAATTGAAAATTTCGATGATCGAGAAATGAGCCTTAGTACATTTGGTATTCTTTTTCATAAAGTAGTGGCTCAATTAAAAGGAGAAAAGCTTTCAGGGACTATGGATGAATCAAAGTTCATAAAAGACTTACATACTAAAGCTGAATACGCACTAAAAAGGGACTTCGGGTTCAATCCCTCTTTCGCTTTGCAAATACAGAAAGAAAATTTGTATGATCGTTTAACTTCCTTTGCTCAATCACAGATTCAATCACTTCAACCCGACCAAACATTAGAAATTATTGATACAGAGAAATCATTCTCTCTAAACATTGATGAATTTACGATTACAGGTTCCATCGATAGAATAGATATGATTAAGGGACAAAAACGGATCATTGATTATAAAACAAGCAGTAGCCCTAAGACTCCTAAGAGCCAGCATTTGCATTCAGCAAATACAAAAAAAGAACCGAAGCACTTACCTGAAGAAGCTTATTATACCCTTAATGATAAGAACTATTATTGGTGTGATCTTCAGCTACCCCTATATTGCTTGTCAGAAATATCAGATGAAAATTCCGCATTCCCAGAATTGCATTATTATAATATTCCTAAATCTGCTGAAAAAACTGCCCTTTCTCCATGGGATGACATCACACTAGAGGATTTACATGCAGCAAAAGAATGTGCTAGAGCCATTTTAAACTGCATAAAACAAGGTAAGTTTTGGCCACCTAATGAACAATTAGAACCAACCATGGACGATTTTGCAGACTTGTTCCCAGATGGAATAAAAAAATCGGTAGATGGATCCTTCTTCGAAAATTACAAATTCAGTCAAGAATGAGCGAAGAAACAACATTTATAAATAAAGCTCTATTTGCTTCAGCTGGAACTGGAAAGACCTTTCAATTGACCGATCGCTTTATTTATATCCTGCATCATACCTTAGAACCTGAGAAAATTATTGCTCTGACCTTTACCCGAGCGGCCGCTGGAGAATTTTTTGAAAAAATAGTAGAAAAACTCTACCTTGCTTGTACCGACAAAAATGAAGCGTGTAAGCTGTCAGAACGTTTGGAAATTAATGCTGATCAAGATCACTATAAAAAACTTTTAAGAATCATACTTCAAAAATTAGATCGGCTAAATTTACAAACACTCGATAGCTTTTTATATAAAATTCTTAATTGTTTCGGCCCCGAAATAGGTCTTACGGAAACCTTGCAATTACTCAGTGAAAATTCACGTGTACTGTGTCAGAAAACAGTACAGGATTCAATTATACATGAATTCAACCAATCCCCCAGTAATAGTAAATCACTGAAACAATTTTGGCACGCATTCAAACAATCCAACTATGGCGAAAGTAACAACTCTATCGATAGAACTATTCGTAATTACATAGATACAATTCAAGAGCTTTACCTAGAAGCCCCAACTGTTGAAAAATGGGGCTCGACTAAGACGATTTGGGCCGATGAATACCCATGGATCAATTCTCCTCTAATCAATTGGGTAGAGCTCTCAGAGAAGTTGATTGCTGAGATTCCTGAAGCTTCGAGCAAAAGTGAACGTAACTCATTTTTATCTGGTGCGAAATATATTGCGAACTTCCCCCATAACAAAACACAACCAAAACTGATCGAAAGAAGCATAGAAAATTTTGAAGCACTAGAAAAAGGTAAAGCACTTATTAAAGTTGGCCGATCTGATATTTCAATTGAAGGAACACTGGCTAAAACACTCCATGAATGCGTAAAAAATATCTTTAATTATCATATCAGGCGATCCACCGATGCCACACAAGGTACTTTTAAGATATTAGAAATCTACAACAAGGCTTATGATGACCAAGTAAGGCAAACTGGGAAAGTTACCTTCTCCGATTTGATACACATTTTAAACCCGAAATCTTCAATCTCCCCCTTCAATAAACAAGCTGATGAGGTTAGAGACCTGCTTTATTACCGACTTGATGCACGTTATGATCATTGGTTATTTGATGAATTTCAAGACACAAGCCGACCTCAATGGGAAATCATTAAAGATTTAGTTGACGAAGCAATACAAGATGACGAGCGAACTGCCTTTTTTGTCGGAGATACAAAACAGTCACTTTATCTTTGGCGAAATAGTGATGACCGATTATTTCAGTCAATTTGTGATTACTATAAGAATGCTATAGCTAAACCCGATAAGCTCTCCGAATCTTATCGCTCAGCACCTGCAATCATGGATGCTGTCAACAGTGTGTTTGATAATCGTCAAGCGATCGAAGAATACTATGGAAAGATCACCAGTGATCGCTGGTTCAGTGCATGGAGAAAACATTATGCGTCTGAAAAAACCCAAATTGAGAACGGATATGCATGTTGGATCGATATTAGTAAAAATGCCAAAAACGATAAAGAAACGAGCGTTTTAAATATCCTGAAAGGGCTTAAAGAAAAATCTGATAACTTATCCATCGGCATACTTGTCGGGAAGAACTCAGAAGCAGTTGAACTATCGTATTTCCTAAGGGAACAAGGCTTAGGTATACCTATCCGAATCGGCTCATCTTTATTGCCAGCAAAAGACAATGTTGCAGGCGTAGCACTCCTTTCGATGCTCAAATACTGTATCCACCCGTCCGATGAAAAGTCTAAGCAATACTTAGGGCTAATTGATTCTTCTACTAAGAATGATTCTTTAATCAGCGTAGTTGATGAACTCAGGCCCCATGCCAATGCCATGAAGTCGGCACAGTTAGTTCTGAAATTTTCGCAGCCATTAATAAAAAAACTATCTTCCGATGACAACAGGCATAGAAAATCTCTACAATATCTGATTGAGAACGCGGAAAAATTTGACCGAGAAGAAGTGCCTTCGATTAAAAACCTAATCAGCTATTTAGAAAACTTTAGCTTAAATGGTAGCCGAGAAAGTGCTGTAGTTACTGTAGAAACAATACACCGGTCCAAAGGTCTCGAATATGATGTCGTTATATATATCAATAATGATAAAAAAAGTTTCACCGAGAAAAACATCAAAGCATACAGAAACAAAAATCAAGAAATTCAATGGGTATTAGAGCCATTCAAAAAAGATGTCATGCTGTCACTCAATAAAACCTCTGAATTCTTTGCTCAAACCCAGCAAGAAAATCAGTTTTCTTCGCTCTGTAAATTATACGTGGCAATGACTCGAGCAAAGAAAGCACTTTATATGATGAGTGATCTTAATTCGCCCCATAGTAATACCTCTGTTGATTTTTTAAAAACCTACCTAAGCGACAGCTCAGAAGAAAAAGAACTATTCCCTAGTCATAATTTCTCTGTGCTTTGGGAAACCGGTGATATGAATTGGCATGACTCACTTAAGAAAAATGTGCCCACTGATGCTAATTCATTCAATCAAAGTAATGAACCAATCATTCCATCATTTAAGCCTACTCACCAGCGTTTAAGCGACTACACTCCTTCTAAAGAATCTAAAAATGCACTTCCATCATTACTATACAATAATGCTTCAGGAAAACAGTTCGGGCAACTGGTTCACGATGCATTTCAGCAAATTGATTGGTATGACAGTACAATGGGCTTTGAATCTCAGTTAAATGACACAATAAAACCTTCAACTTTAGAGCATCTGAAAACATGCTTTAAAGAAAAAGATATACAGGAATTTTTCACAAAGCCAGAGACCTCATATATTCTCTGGAAAGAAAAAGCATTCACCCTTTCAGAAAATCAAATCTTAATTAATGGAGTTTTTGATCGTGTTCATATTTTTATCGATGAACAAAAACGTTATGCAAGAGCCCAAATCATTGATTTTAAAACCGACACAATCACTGAAGATTTCAAGATTTCTCAGGCTATTGAAAAGCATCAGAAACAACTGCACTCTTACCAAGATGCAGTCTCAAAATTACTGAAATTAGATAAAGAAAAAATTGAAACTTATTTATTATTCACTTCAGTAAAAAAAATACATCAAGTTCATTAAAGTAATCTACTTTTCTTTTCATTGATTAATGAGTGGTTGATTTAGGCTCAAGCAATGCAAGCCACCTCCTTCACGTATGATTTCCAAACAGTTAAACCCAATAACTTCCCTATCAGGGAAACAGCTTTTAATCACAGATAAGGCTGTTTTGTCTTTCGCTTGAGCAAAACAAGGAACAATCACTGCTCCATTGATTACTAGATAATTCAAATAGCTAGCTGAGACCATAACACCATTGACAAAAATAGGGTCGGGAATCGGTAATGCCTGATATTTATAGCCCTTTAATAGGCTCTTTGCATAAGTATTTAACTGATCTTTTATTTGCTTTAACGGAATAAAATTAGGATTTTTCTTATCTGATTCACTGGCATAAATGATACGATGGCCTGGAGCAAAACGCAGAATATTGTCAATGTGGCCATCAGTATCGTCGTTATATAAGCCATTTTCAAACCATAAAGTAGATTTAACTCCAAGTGCTTCTTGCAAAAATTCATCCCAATCAATCGATTCATTCCCTATAATACGATTAGCATTCATTAGTACATTCTTCGTGGTACACAGTAGGCCTTCCCCATTTACCTCTACAGCACCACCTTCAAGGATTTGGGAATATGAGATGTTTTCTATATCTAATCGTCCACTCAACCATTTTGGTACACCGTTATCTTTTTGAAATAACTCAAACTTACCTCCCCATGCATTAAAAACCCAATCACTTGATATGAGCCTATTTTCATTTTCGTGCTTAAGAAAAATAGGACCATAATCTCTTATCCAAACATCATCTGTCTCGTAAGTATGAAGCTTTATTTCATTTTTATGCTCATGACGATCCAGCAGTTGATTTAAATCTGACTGTGCGTTTTTTGCACACAATATATTTACTTTTTGAAAATTAGAACAGAGCAAATACAATTCTGAAAAACGATTTTGGATTGTTTCAGTATATCCTTTCCATAAATCTTGCCTTGTTGTCCAAGCAAACCAAACGGCCTCTTGCTCTTCCCATTCTGCCGGAAGGCGATATGCATTATTTTTCTCCAAAATGTTCACTTATTTAAAGCTTATTTCAATTAATTTAAAACTGAATTTAATCTAAAATATGCTTAGTGATTGATTGATATTTTTCTGGTCTTCGATCTCTGAAGAATGGCCAGATTTTGCGCATATTTTCTAAAGCGTCTAAATCACATTTGACCAACATAGATTCTGTTTTATCAACCGATGCACGCTTTAAAATTGTACCATACATATCGGAAACAAATGATTGCCCCCAAAATTCTGTATTTTTTTCGGTGCCTACTCGATTTGTACTGGCAACATAACAGCTATTAGCAATAGCGTGCCCCACTTGGACTGATTCCCAGGATTTATGCTGTAATTCACCCCACTCTTCCTTTTCAGAAGTAAGCCACCCAATGGCTGTTGGATAAAATATAATTTCTGCTCCTCTTAAGGCCATTAAGCGAGCGGCTTCAGGAAACCATTGATCCCAACATATTAATACGCCTATTTTACCAAATGCAGTATCCCATACAGGAAAATCTTGATCTCCAGGAGTGAAATAAAACTTTTCTTCAAACCCAGGATCTTGAGGAATATGCGTTTTTCGATATGTTCCGAGATGTGACCCGTCACTATCCACAACAATCGCAGAATTATGATAAATTGCCGAAGAACGTTTTTCAAAATAGGCTGCTATGATAACCACTCCTAATTCTTTGGCTAATCTAGAAAAAATTTCAGATGTTTGACCAGGAATAGATTCTGCTAAATCAAAATGTTCCGTATTTTGCTCACTACAAAAATAACTCGTATTGAATAATTCCTGAGTGCAAACTACTTGTGCACCCTGACTAGCTAGTGCCTTTATTTGCTCTAGGGTAAACTCTAGATTGGCCTGCTTGGAGCCAAAATCTTTTCCTTGTATTAAACCAATGGAAACTGAACCACGTTTCTCTATTCTATTTCCCATAAAGTCTTAGGATTCAGTTTAGAAAACAACCTTATTTAAAGGATACTCAACGATTCCTTCGGCTCCACGTGATTTAAGTTCAGGGATGATTTCACGAACAACTGTTTCATCAATTATTGTATCAATCGCCACCCATTTTTCATCGGTAAGTTTATTAATCGTTGGCTTTCTTAGAGACGGTAAATCCGCTAAGATTGAATCTAATTTATCTATCTCTATATTTAACTTCAATCCCACTTTGGAAGCTGATTCCAATGCAGATTTTAACAGTAAAGCGATGGTGTCGATTTTCTTTTTCTTCCAAGGATCTTTAAGCGCTTCTTTATTGGCTACAAATACAGTATTTGTCGTTAATAAAGTGTCTACGATACGTAATTTATTGGCCCTGAGAGAATTCCCCGTTTCGGTAAGATCCACAATAGCATCGACTAAATCAGGCACTTTCATTTCAGTCGCACCCCAAGAAAATTCTACATCTGCATTCACACCATTTTCTTTTAAAAATGCATTCGTGGTATTTACGATTTCCGTGGCAATACGTTTGCCTTCTAAATCCTTAACTGTTTTGACTTCTGATGCTTCGGGGACACAGAGCACCCAACGAGATTTTCTATTGGATGCACGGCTATAAATTAAATCACATACTTCAACAACGTCGG
Organism: Opitutia bacterium; assembly: GCA_029248665.1. GTDB lineage: Bacteria > Verrucomicrobiota > Verrucomicrobiia > Opitutales > Coraliomargaritaceae. The sequence continues at coordinate 74,670 of JAQWIW010000034.1, forward strand.
AGTTATTTTCTTTAACCCAATCTTGACCAGTAAGGCCACAGTCAAAATAACCATTCTCAATATAACGACTCACTTCTTGGGCTCTTAAAAAACGACCATCCAATGTTGGGTCATCAAATGAAGGGCGGTACGAACGACTGCTCTTTGTAATTTGATAGCCCGCTTTAGCGAATAATCGAATTGTAGATTCCTCTAGACTTCCTTTGGGTAAGCCCAACATTAATTTATTTTCACTGTCCATCATCAAAATAATATTTTTAGTTAAAAATAGCTACAAGCTATTTTCTCATATATGTAAACAAAAAAGCCCTTTTCGAAAAAAGGGCTTCGTAGTAAAGATTTTAAAGTCAATTACTTAGATGAGCCACAAGATGACTTTTTCTCAGATGAAGGACATGCACTACAAGCTGATTTATCTTTTTCGCAACAAGCTTGACTATCCTTAGAACAGCAACTTTTTTCAGAGACTTTTTCTTTTGAATGGTCGTGATTAGTTCCACATCCACCGCATCCGGCATAAGCTGATACGCCTAAACCGAACATTAGAGTAATAATAATTAATTGTTTCATATGATTGTAAAATGTTATAGTTAACTATAGCAATACCACTATAAAGCAATTTGTCGATCGATAAAGTAATTTTATGCTACCTTGGATTTCAGAAACTCAATTTCCTATATACTTAGCTCCTATGGCTAGATTTACGGACACCGTCTTTAGACAGTTATGTAAAGAACAAGGAGCCGATGTTATGGTGACTGAATTTGTACAAGCCGATGCAATCATTAGAGGAGATGATCGTTTATGGGAAACTGTTGATTTTACAGAATCTCAACGCCCAATGGGCGTGCAAATATTTGGATCTAATCCAGAATCTATGGCAGAAGCAGCTAAACTCATTTATCATAAAATTAAGCCTGATTTCATTGATATTAATTTTGGCTGTCCTGCAGATAGAGTAATATGTATGGATGCAGGGTCCTCTTTGTTGCGAAATCCTGAAAAACTCGGTACCATCACCCAAAAAGTAGTTGATGCAGTACCAGAAATTCCCGTTACCGTAAAAATTCGTATTGGCTGGGATGACGACTCGATTATTGCTACTGAAATTGGGCATATTGTAGAAAATTTGGGAGCTAAAGCACTGACCATCCATGGACGCACTAAAGTTCAAGGATATCGAGGAGACGCCAATTGGACTGTAATTGCTGAAGTTGCTGAATCGATAAAGATTCCAGTAATTGGCAATGGTAGCATTACATCTGCAAGTGACGTTTTACGGATCAAGAATAGCACAAAGTGTGCTGGAATAATGATTGGGCGAGCTGCACTTGGCTATCCTTGGATTTTTAGAGATATCAAATATAGTTTAAAACACGGAACACTTCCCGAGCCTCCAAGCATGAAAGAACGCTGGGCAACGATCATTGAATTTACTGAAAATATAATGGCACGAAAATATCAAAAAAAACGCCATAATGACATTAAATGGATGAGGCCAAAAATCATAGCTTTAACAAAAGAGATGCCGGGCTCTAGGAAAATCCGGACAGAACTTGGCAAAGTCGATCAAATCGAAGATTTAAAAGGATTAGCCGAGCTTCATATTTCACACTATGGAAACCATCTTTAACAAACGGACTTAGATTATGATACGAATACTTTTTTTATGTATGGGAAATATATGTCGCTCACCTGCAGCACATTGCGTATTTCAAGAAATGGTGAATAAGGCGAATCTTCAGAATAAATTTTTTATCGATTCTGCAGGTACAATTGGCTATCACCAAGGGCATGAACCAGATGGTCGCATGCAAGATGCCTTAAGAAAAAGGGAAATTCCCATCATCGGTCAATCAAGACAAATAAATAAAACAGACCTTGAAGAATTTGACCTTATCTTAGCGATGGATAATTCAAACTTATTGGATGCTCAATCCTTAGATGTCAGTGGGAAATTAAAGTACAAAATAAAATGCTTCGCCGAATACTGCTCAGATACGAATATTAAAGAGATTCCAGATCCTTATTATGGTTATGACGATGGATTTGAAACCGTCCTTGATTTAATTGAAGATGGATGCCAGCAATTGCTGGATGATTGCAAAAAACAACTGAGCAGTTGAAGCTTATTACTCTTTAGTAACTTTTTTCTTACTATTTCTTAAAAGCTTTTTGACTTTCATTCGTTGGTCTTCCCGAACGATATATCCGATGCATTTTTTTGTTCCGCATAGACACGGATGATCCAGAAAATGCTCCATATCATAGCCATAGTCATAAGAAAGTTCCTCCCCCTCTTCAATGTCTTTAATTGAGTAAATCCAGATTTCTCCATCATCATTGATCGCTTCACAATTTCCTCCACAAGAATGATTGATATATCGAGCTGGATTTTCACCTATCCTTCCATCTATATCCCATTCCTCATTCAATTCAAAGATGTAGACCAATCCTTCACCTGATTTTTGTGCCGATTCTTCCCATTCAAGTGCACGTTTGGAAGATTCTTTCTTAGATATTTTCTCTCCAACATACTCAATCACTCGAGAATTTTTCGGGATGAAACACTTAGCAAAAAGACCTTGATTATGAATCGCTGAATTCTTTTTTTTGTATAATTTTTCTCCCACAATAAAACCCAGAGTTTCTAAAATTCCGTTTTAAGATCTCGAACCATTAAATTATTTAAGGCTAATTCAGGTGATTTCTTATTGTATATAATCGAGTATAATTCGTCTAAAATTGGAGTTTCTAAATTTTCCTTTCGTGCAATCTGATAGAGGCAGTCAACAGCTACAAAACCTTCAACAACTGTTTTTTGACCCTTAAGGATTTGATCTGGTTGCGTGCCTTTACCTAAAGACTCACCAAAGGTACGATTACGGCTCCATTCACCAAAACAGGTTGCAATAAAATCACCAAACCCGCTCAGGCCATAGAATGTTTCTTTTCTACCGCCTAAAGATTTTCCAATACTCACCATCTCATTAAGAGCACGAGTGATATATGCGGATTTTGCATTATCGCCCAATTTCAAGCCATCACATAAGCCAGCGCCAATTGCATAAATATTTTTCAATATACCACCATAGCTAACACCTTTAAGATCGTCCGTGAGATAAATTCTTAATTTATCATTACTGATACGCTCTTGTATTGTCTCCATTGTTGGAGAACAAATCTCAACGGCTAAAGATAAAGCAGTCGGACCTTCAGCAGCGACTTCACTCGCAAAGCTCGGACCTGATAAGACCCCAACAGGTGTATTAGGGAAATATTCACGTACCACCTCATAAGGCATCTTAAAGCTTTCTTTTTCTAGGCCTTTAGATAAAATTACGATGAGTTTCAGATGTTCGTGCCCTTTGGTTTCATTAATGATTCGTTCACATAGCGCTCTCAAGCCTTTAGCCGGACAAGCAAGAAACACCAAGTCTGCTTCCATTAAAATCGGTTCAAGTTCGTAACCAATTTGCAAAGACTCTGGTAGCTTAAATCCAGACAAATAATCCGAATTTTCACGGCTAGACGTTAATTGCATTGCCTGCTCAATTCGTCTCGGCGCTAAGCTTACACTATGACCACACTTCATAAGGTGCAATGCTATTGCCGTTCCCCATGCTCCTGCTCCTAAAACACAACTATTCATTTGGGTAAGTCCTTTCAATTACTGCACTTTTATATTCTTGAAATGATTTGATGACATTCTCTGACAGATCTCCGAATGGATGCACAAAACTAGGAACATCCTTTGTAGACAATCCTAAAAGATCATTTGAAACTAATATTTGTCCATCACAGTCATTACCACTTCCGATTCCAATTAACGGAATTTCTATAGACTGACTTATTTTTTTGGCCACATCACTGCCTATCATTTCTCCAATAAGTGCAAAACAACCCGCATCCTCTAAAGCTTTAGCATCTTCAATGAGTGCTTTTGCCTCTACATCTGTTTTCCCAAATTTTCGATACTTACCTAAATTTTTAATTTGTTGAGGCAATAATCCAATATGACCCAAAACTGGAATCCCTGAATCCACTAAACTTTTAATCGTTGGTGCAATGGATATGCCTCCTTCAATTTTTACAGCTGACGCACCTGCCTGAATTAATTGCCGGCAAGCTTCAAAAATATTTCCATACGCATCGTGACTATATCCATACGGAACATCACTGACCAACAATGCTTTTGTCTTTGCCCTAGATACTGCTAATGTGTGATGAAGCATCATCTCTAAAGTAACATGAACGGTTGTTTCAAAGCCGAGCAAAGTAGTTCCGACAGAATCACCTACAAGTAGCAAATCCATGCCAGCTTGATCTGCTAATTCTGCCATGATGGAGTCATAAACTGTTGTCGCAACAATTGGACGTACAGATTTTAAAGTTTGGATAGATTGGATAGTTTGGATGTCAGTATTCACAACTAGAAAATTATTAGCTAACGTTTATTTGAAAATTGTCGAACATTTGATTTCTCCAAATAAGTAACAAAAGCAAACCAACTGTCCACATAATCCTCAACTCTATACAATAATTCGGCTTTCCAATAATAAGCATATTTTGGCGGATTATTCATAGTTAAAATATGTTCAACGTATATTAATGCCTTTTCATAATTCTTTGAATTAATTTCTTTTTTAATTAGAATCGCTCCCATTTCAAGATCTGGATAGTTTTGCAAGAAAACTCTAGGGATATATTTCTTATCATCGTTTACTTTGTAGACATCGATTCTTTCAGGAAGAATATATTTTCTCAAAATAAATAGAGCATTATCAAAATTTGCTAATTCTTTTTCTCTTATCGCATTCAAGAATGCAATATCATCAATCTCATATTGATACTCTGAAATATAGGTATCGAATTTCTCGAAAAATCCTTCTTCAAGTAAGCGCTTTAGGAATTGAAATTGTGAATTTTTATTTGATATAAAAAATTGATCAATTGAATTAACTTCTAGATATTTTTGGAAATCTAACCTGTTGAGTGAGAGTACAAATTCCACAGCATATTCGTTAGCCAACAAAGACAGCTTATTTAGACTCAAAAGTAATTCATATTTGTCTTTTGAATAGTAAATAAGTGCCATGTAGTCATCAAATTTACTCATAGGATTTTCCTCGAAGTAGGTTAGCCAAACATCAATTGCTAAATTTAAATCATACTCAGACAGCAAATAACCAAAATTTAAAAAAATCTTTGGGTTATTTTGATCAAAGAAAGTTGCTTGGTTTAATGTTTTTATAATCGTTTCTTGATCTGCTTTTGATTCCAGCAATTGATAGGCTTTTAAGAAATACTTGCTAGGGTTAGTTTTGGAAATATAAGCATCTTTTTCTTCAATACTTGTCACTGAAATATCTTTAAAATTTAGATTTTCATCACATTGATCAGCATAACTTAAACGATAGCGAATATCATAGAGTAAGGGTTGGTTGGAAATAGAAACGGAAACATAAAACATACCTACACATAACCAAAAAACCCCCATCAATTGACAAAATCCTTTACCGAAAATGGTGATGCAATCTTTTTCATTTCGTAAACTTAACCGAAGAAAAATGAGCATCAATAAAAGCAAGCCAACACTCATGCTTTTCGATAGCATTAAAAAACGCATGAGAAACACCATGACAACTAAGGCATAAAAAAAGTGATGCCGTATTTTCGATTGTTTTGATCCACGAAAAATATCAGAGACCCAACAATAGAAAAATAAGATTAAAGCGACTATTCCAATAAATCCAAAATCTGAAAAATAAGCACGAATATCTAAACTTTGATAAGAAAAAGCATCTTTGAAATATTCTAGGTGAGACAACTGAGGCAAAATTGAATGAGCCGTTGCTATACCATTCCCAAAAATATTTAACTCCTTAAATGAACCAATCAATAGCCACCATAATTCCCTTCCTCTGGCTAAAATAAACCCTCCAAAATCATACACGAAAATATCCCACCATATAGAATTAAGATAAATCCCTAAACTAAAGCATGATAATAAAAGAATCCATGTGCAAAATTTTTGAAGTAATGGTCTATCCTTTAGATACAGTCGGATAATTAATAAGAAAGACCCAATAAATAAAAGTGTATAATGAAAAAAAGCTTCGCTATGAATTAACAGAAATAAAGCAATGAGAAGCCCGGAAAAAGCATAGACTGAGATTGCTTTATTAGATTTGTATGAATCGAAAAATAAGGCGACAGAACTTATACCTCCGATAGCAAATAGAAAATTCAAGTTATCTAAATAATCTTTTATGGGACTACGCACATAATTTTCTGAGAAAAGAAAAGCTAATGGATCATGGCCCATAAAATAATGGATGCTTCCACTGAAAATAGTCACTCCAATTATGATAATAAATAAAGCTTCTCTTCCCAGGTTATTCAATTTCCAGCATGCAATATGGTAAAAAATGCTTATTGAAGCTACTAAAACCAATACTCCCTCTAAGCTTTTCATTGGTAAAATTGTATTAAAAAAGCCTAGGCTAATATCATATTCATTGCTTGCACTACTTCTCCAGCTAGAGAAAAAATTCTGCCAGTTGGGCAAAAACGCACTTAAGCTATATAAAACAATTCCTATTGCGAAAATGTTAACAAAGCTTCCCATTGAATAGAGGCGAGGTCTCCTTAATAGTAAGGTCCCTAAATAAATAAAAAATAAGCCCTCGCTTATGACTGTATCTACTGAACTTGTTAATAAAAGTAGATAAGAGATCACGAAACCTGCCCCGAAAAAAACGTACTCCGAACCCTCAAAATCTCTACTTGCTATTAAATTAATAGGCTTTCCATTCTTTATACTAATCGATTTTGGCTTATAAGAAGATGCATTACTAAGAGAAGGCTTATTTTCATTAACGTTAGGCTTTTTTCTAGAAAACTTTTTTCTTTTATTAGGCGTTACTGATCTAGATTCTCTCGATGAACCAATAGTTTCACGATTATCTGCCCTACGCCCTTTTTTTCTATTTTCTTGAATTCTTTGATTTCTCTTTTCAACGGGAGTCAGTTCTTTAGGCTTTGAATTCTTCCTATTTTTAGAAACAGAGCTAGAACCTGGTTTAAGTTTATGATTCCTTTTTCTAGACTCTCTATTTCTTTCCTGCATTATTTAAATATTCGTTTTATTACAACCAAATCAACTCAATGAATTCTAATCATACGACAGCAATAAAAGGGGTTTTAGAAAGAATAGTTTTTTTTAACGATGAAAATTCTTACTGTATTGCTGAATTATCCTTAAATAACTCGAACAAAAAAGTTACAATCCTAGGGGCGTTACCTAATATACAATGCGGAGAAACTCTTTCTGTCAAAGGAGAATGGATAGAACACGAAAAGCACGGCAGTCAATTCAAAGTAAGTGCCTTTTCAACCGAATTACCCGCATCGATTTATGGAATCAAAAAGTACTTAGGTAGTGGTTTAATCCGGGGCATTGGGAAATCTTACGCAGATAAGATTGTAGACTATTTTGGGACTGAGACTATTAAAATAATCAGCTCAGAAAGTGGCCGACTTCAGGAAATTCCAGGTATTGGACAATCAAGAGTGAAATCGATTAAAGTAGCATGGGAAGAGCAGGTAGCGGTGAGAGATGTCATGCTCTTTCTACAAACTTATGGTGTCACTCCATCTCAATGCTTAAAATTAGTCAAAAAGTACGGGAATAATACAAAGCGAATTATTCAAGACCAACCCTATAAGATAGCAGAAGAAATTGATCGTATTGGCTTCAAAACTGCAGACCAATTAGCCTTAAATTTAGGCTTTCCCACTAATTCCAAAGAAAGGATAGATGCAGGCATTATTTATACGGTCAGTAAGATCCAAGAAAACGGACATACTATTGCTCTGATTCCAATGCTTAGTGAACAAGCGGCACATTTATTAGGGCTAGAGCAAAGATTAATCGGCAACCGTATAGAAGCCCTTATCCAAGATAAAAAACTCTATGCGATTCAGGCCTATAATTCGGAAGATTTATTTTTAGGTCCGGCTGTACAAAGCCCAATATTTGCATTTTACGAAAGTAAAATAGCCGAAGCCATTCATTTGATCTATAATTCAAAATCTAATTTACCAGATATAAAATTAGATTCCGCTATCGAATGGGCACAACAAAAAGCAGGATTTCAATTTGAATCCAAACAAACCCTCGCCGTACAAACTGCCTTATCGAATAAAATTACCATCATCACAGGTGGCCCAGGCACGGGGAAAACAACTATCTTAAGAGCTGTTGTAGAAATACTTTCAGCAAAAAAATGTAAAATAGCATTAACCTCCCCTACAGGTCGTGCCGCACAGCGATTAAGCGAAAGCACTAAAAAGGAGGCAAAGACTATTCATAGATTGCTTAAGTTTGACCCTTCTACTGGTTCTTTTTTCCATAATAAAGAAAATTTATTACAGTGCGATTGCATTATTATTGATGAAACAAGCATGGTGGATACCCAACTGGCAGCTTCTCTCTTTGATGCAATTCCGAGTACAGCACACCTTATACTAGTAGGTGATTCAGACCAACTTCCCTCCGTTGGACCTGGGAATATGCTCAGCGACCTCAAAAACTCCTCGTTTTCCAATGTTGTTCGTTTAGAGACCATCTACCGACAAGCCAAAGAAAGCAGAATTATAACAACTGCCCACAATATTCTTAAAGGAGTCAATGAACCAGAAATGACTTTGCAAAGCTTGCACCATTTAGACCCGAATATTGATTTCAACTTCATTGAGGTAGAAGACGATGATCGAATGCTTAAAGCGATCCTCTATTTAGTAAAAGACTATCTCCCAAAAATTGGAAAACTTGGAGGAGTTGACCCAATCCAAGATATTCAAATTTTATCTCCTATGCACAAAGGCTCTAGTGGTATTCAAAATTTAAACGATGCTCTGCAAAATTGTCTCAATGATCCAACTAAGGCAAAAGGACGAATCACTGCACAAAAAAACTACCAAAGTGCCAAACAAACTTTCTTTAAAGAAAAAACGAAAAAGCCATTTCCTTTTGAAATTGCTTACGGAAATTTACATTATCGAATAGGTGACAAAGTCATTCAAACAATTAATAATTACGATAAAAATGTATTTAATGGAGATATCGGCATCATCAAATCTATCGGGATAGATGAATCAACCATTAGTATCGCTTACAATCAAAATCTAGTAGAATACAAGCGAAATGAGCTCTCACAAATTCAACTTGCTTATGCTCTCTCAATTCACAAAAGCCAAGGTAGTGAATATCCAATCGTAATACTCCCCCTAACGAAGCAACATTTCATTATGTTACAAAGAAATTTACTTTACACCGCCATCACACGAGCAAAGGAGAAGCTATTTATTATTGGATCAGTTGAAGCTTATTCAATTGCAGTTAAAAATAACAAAACAGATGTTCGAAGAACTAATTTGTTTAAAAAACTAAAAAAATTAACGGAAAATAATTAGTTATATTAATTTTTAATAAAATCATTCAGACAATGAACAATAAAAAATAAAGTAAGTCTAAAATGGTGATGATAGTTTCAAAAACATTACTTTTTAAACCGCTTCTTTCGATTCTACCTTTTATTCTATTTTTTTCAGCGTCATTTTGTTTTCTAGAAGCCAGGCCGATTTCGTATCCAGGCAGCTGGACATTTATGGAACAGCATAATTGGGAGAAAACCTTAGTCCATATCCATTATTCGCCTAACGCAAAAAATTCAATTGGTTTTCTCGGAGCCTATTATCAAGAAGAAGATGATCGCCTATATGCCATGCAATGGAATCACCTACTCTTTAGGAAGAATCAAAAAAAATCGCAGTCAAATCTCTATTCCAAAATTCATTTTGGTCGTTTAGAAAAAACGAAAAATCAAACAAATGTTTTTCATAGTGCTTTCAATCTCTCTTTTGATTGGGAAACACGAAAACATTTTTTTCTATATGCTGCAGAAATTGAGCATACAGATGAAAAATTGACTAAATCAAATACCTTTCATCAAAAAGCTAAAATAGGAATTGCTCCCTATGTGGCACCCTATGGAAGCATACATACTTGGCTGATGCTTCAATTCGAACATCATCCAGATGATCCGAATTTTGATAATCACTTCATCTTAACACCCATGGTTCGATTTTTCAAAGGAGACTACCTTTGTGAAATTGGCTTAAATTCAAACAATCAAATATTATTCAATACCATAATAAGGTTCTAAAAATGAAAAATTTAATCTTAATTCTAAGTATCCTCCTAACATCTCTTAATATCCTATCTGCAGATGAGTCTCATCAGCCCTATGACATTACGCTGAATGTTAAAGGCCTAGTTTGCGACTTTTGTGCACGTAGTGTGGAAAAGACATTCAATAAAACTAAAGTCGTAGAAAGTATAAATGTAGATTTAGACAATGGGCTTATTAAACTTCAACTCAAAGAAGGAAAAACCCTCAGTGATGAAAAAATCAAAAAGCTAATAAAAGCGAATGGTTATGCATTAGAATCCATTCATAGAAATAAATGAAAAAATCTATCTCTTTTTTAACACTTTTTTCATCAACAAGTACACTGCTATGCTGTGCACTACCTGCCCTGCTTATTACAATTGGGGCAGGTGGGGTTATGGCCTCAATTTACGCTAATGTTCCCGGGTATACCACCTTTGTCGGGAATAAAAATTTATTATTCATTATTGCAGCGGTACTATTGATAATTAACGGTCTCTTTTTATGGTTTAATCGAAATGCACCCTGCCCATTAGATGCAAAAAAAGCGAAAGCATGTATGCAAACTCGAAAAATGAGCCGTACAATTTATTTCATCTCGATAGGAATCTATTGTGTAGGGTTCTTTTTTTCTTTTTTAGTGGTTAATTTTATCTAATTCAAAGTTTAGACTGCATTAGTTGTTCGATCGCAACTGATGCAACTGTAAAACCAATAGTTCCAGTCAACATTGTAGAAGAACCAAATCCTGCGTCGCAGTTCAAGCGACAATCTCCCCCCTTTTCCCTTTCACAACTTACGCTACCATCCGCATGTGGAAATGACGGTTCCTCTTCGGAAAAGACACATGGTATATGGAATTTTTGCCGCTCAAACTTAGAGAACCCATATTCTTTTCTTAACCGTTTTCTCACTTGTAATAACAACGGATCATTTTTTGTTTTTGCTAAATCTTTCACGACTACTTTTGTTGGATCTAATTTACCTCCACCACCACCACAGGTTACAATCGGCAATTTTCTCTTTCTCGCTTCCGCTATTAATAGTGATTTATGCGAAACTGAATCGATTGCATCTACAAGGCAGTCGTAATCTTCAGATAATAATTCATCTGCGGTTTGTTCTGTGAAAAATTTTGTTTTTTCAATTACGATGCACTCAGGGGCAATTTCTGTGATTCGTTTTTTCAATGCCGAAGACTTAAATTGCCCTACCGTTGAATCCAAGGCTTGAATTTGGCGATTCATATTGCTCAAGCAAACTTCATCCAAATCAACCAAGGTTAATTTACCTATGCCTGAGCGAGCTAGAGCTTCAACTGTCCATGAGCCCACGCCACCAAGCCCAACAACGACTACGTGCGTTTGGGGTAAAATCTCCATAGCATGCTTTCCGTATAATCGACCTAATGCACTGAAACGTAATGAATAATCACTCATATTTTAAAATCACAAATAAAGCTCTGAAAAATGTCCTCATTAAATCAACCTAAAAATTCGCTTCCACTTTATCTTTTTTATGCCAAAGTACGCATATGGTAAAATTAGAGTCCGTCATTTCTTACTGTAACGAACGATTAAACATTCATTCGATCATTGACTTTGAAAATGCACAAAATGGTCTACAACTTGAGAACAATGGTACCATTACAAAAATTGCTGCTTCAGTGGATGCAGGCTTGGTTCCACTCCAACAAGCTTTTCAAGCTAAGGCTGATCTCTTACTCTGTCACCATGGTTTATTTTGGTCACCAATCACTCCAATCAAAGATCACAATTATAAAAAGATTAAAACTGCAATAGATAATAATATCGCAGTTTATAGTGCACACTTACCATTAGACTGTCATCCTGAGATTGGGAATAATGCCCTACTCGCTAAAGCACTCAGCTTAGAGGTAGTTGATACTTTCTTAGATTACAAAGGCACTAATTATAGTTTCATTTGCCAGTCCAATGGATGTACGCGAACAATGCTTTCCGAACGGCTTAAAATGCTATTTCCAAATACTTTTTCATCCATACTATATGGAAGTGAAACGCCAAAAAAAATCGCTATTTTAACAGGAAGCGGTCAAAGTGCGGTGCCTTATCTTAAAGAAAATAATATTGATACATTAATTACAGGTGAACTCAAACAACATCACTTCAACATGGCTCAAGAGTTGGAGCTTAATTTATATCCTTGTGGTCACTACGCTACAGAAACATTTGGGGTCAAAGCATTAGCAGAAGAAGTAGCAAATCATTTTAAAATTGAGTGGACGTTTTTAGATCAAAACTGTTCAATTTAAACATCTCAAAAAAAGCAATGAAAACAATAGCAATTATTAATGGCCCGAACCTAGACCGACTTGGTGCAAGAGAACCTTCAATCTATGGTGACCAAACTCTCGCTGACCTTGAAAAACAAATGACCGTTGTAGCGGATAAGCTAGATCTAAAACTTGAATTCTATCAATCAAACCACGAAGGAGTCATCATCGACACTATCAATAAAACACTTAGCGAAGCAGATATTGCAGGTATCATTATAAACCCTGGAGCACTGACACATACTAGCTTAGCTTTAAGAGATGCACTTGCTGGATGTGATATCCCTGCTATTGAAGTTCATATAAGCAATATTTATCAAAGAGAAGAAATTCGACAAAGCTCTATGTCTGCCCCTGCCTGCAAAGGTGTAATTTCTGGATTAGGCTTTGAGGGATACAATGCAGCACTTCGTTTTCTGAATACAATTATTTAATTAATTAACTTCAGTCGTTTCTTTACTTTCTTCCTTCTCGAGTGCGGCTAAATTATTTAAATTACCAAAGTAAGCGTGAATATCTTTTACGATATTTACATCCTTGAAAGTAGAATCAAACAATTCTTTTTTCTCTGATTTCAATGATTGAATACGTTCTTCAATTGTCCCTTTAGTAATCATTCTGTAGATAAAGACAGGCATCTTTTGTCCCATTCTATGTACACGATCTATCGCTTGATTTTCAACAGCTGGATTCCACCATGGATCCATAAGAAATAAATAATCAGCCGCATTCAAAGTTACACCTGTACCACCCGCCTTAAGACTCACTAAGATAATTGCTGAATTAGGGTCTTCTTGAAATTCTCTGACTGGTTGGCTTCGATCTCTAGTAGAACCTGTTAGCTCGTAGATATTCAAATTAGGGAAATACTTTTTCAATACAGGATTCAAACGATCAATTAACTTCACAAATTGACTGAAAATAACTACCTTACGTTTTTTTATTCCATCAAAAGCTTCATTTAATCGAGACAACAAGACTATAACTTTACCACTTTCTTCGACATCAAAGTCTATATCAGGTATGATACCTGGGTCACAACAGACCTGCCTTAAACGAGTTAAAAGGGTGAATAAGTTAAAACCTTTTTGTTCAATTATTTCACCCGATTCATCTTTCATTAAAGCTACTTCCTTATTTAGGAAGCTATTATAAATAGACTTCTGCTCGTCCTTTATTGGACAGATCAAATCGACCTCTGTTTTTGCTGGTAACTCTTGAGCCACTCGTTCCTTTAATCGTCGCAAAATAAAAGGATTAATTTGCTTCTTAACGTGATTAGAAAATTCTGAAACCCATTTCGCATTCCCCGATTGTAGAGCTACTTCAAATTCTTGCATAGTACCCATTAAGCCAGGCATTAAGAAATTAAAAATTGACCATATATCTAATAATTTATTTTCAATAGGAGTTCCTGTAATTGCCAGTCGATATTTCCCATTTAAGGCATAACAAGCCTGGCTAACTTTCGCTAAAGGATTTTTGATACACTGAGCCTCATCTAAAATCAAATATTCAAACTTTATTGTCTTCACCTGCTCTACATGCCTTCTCAAGAGGGAGTAACTCGATAACCATAACACTCCTTTCTCATTTTTCGGAAAACGATCTGATTTCAAAATTTGCACCTTAAGTTTTGGATACCAACGTTCAATCTCCATTTTCCATACAGGTACAACACTTGCAGGGCAGACAATCATACTTGATTGATTAAATTCTGCGCAATGAGCAATCAAAGTAAGCACCTGGAGCGTCTTCCCCAATCCCATTTCATCCGCAAGCAAACAATGGCCTCCATTATTATGCATATGTTGCATCCAAGCTACTCCTTCTGCTTGATATTCTCTCAAGAAATCAGGTAAAGATTGCTCAAAATTTTCATGCTTTTTCTCATTCTTAAGGAGGCGCTCACGCCAACGCTTTAACTCGCCTGCTAAATCAAATTGAATCCCTCTGTCTAGCCATAGTGAATAAAGCATATAACGTGGCCATTCTTTCAATTTATTTCCATCAAAGCTTATTTCCCAATTCTTTATCGCCTTAGATTGCTCTTCTTGAATTGTAACGATTCCTTTACCTTTAATAAAATGTGTTCCTTTTGCATATTTTGTTAAATATTGAGCATCTTTAAAATCCATTAACTCCGATCCTAATTGAAATTGGTAATTCAAGCGCATTTTACTTCGCCCTGCACTTTCTGCACGACCAACAATCTTAATTTTTTGAAGTCCATGTGCCATTTCTTTAGCCCCTTGGTCTAGAACAAATGAACCAAAAATATTTTCCCAACGATTTTTTGCATGAGAGAAAAATCCAGCGATTCTTTCAAAATCAGATAAAAGAAAATCCTGCTTATCTTTCCTAAATCGAAAACCTACCTCACGAGTCAAAACTGTTAATTGAACAATCTTCTCTCGCTCAGATTCACTGACTTCATCAGATTCACTATCAAAGACGGAATTCTTATTCCCAGATTTATCCAACCATGATGATTTTAAAGTTAAACCACCATCGGTGCCAAAAAATTCAAGAACTAGCTTTCTTTGAGAATGCTCTTCTCTTATCTTTCCCCGAGTTGGCCTTCTTGTATTTTTTTTAACTTTGACTGAATTACGGTCCTTTTTTTCTTTTTGCTCTATCTGTAATGCGATTGGACTAATTTCATCAGCCACTAATTCCTCGATTTCATATAAACCTGCTGCCGCAATTATATAACCTAATTGTGTATCCTGTGTTGAAGAACGAATCTTGAACGTTCCATCTATCCAGTCGACAATCGAATAATACAAATCTTTTCGAGTAAGTGCATAATGAACCATTACAGCATCTTCAGACAATTCAATGCCTTTCACTTCACCAGATAAGTAAAGTTTTCGTGCTTCTAATAAAACCTCTTCCGAAAACAATTCCTCCCAATTGATTTGAATATAATTAAACCAATTTTCTAAAGATATTGAATTGTACGAACGTGTGGGTTCTTTGGGAAACATAAAGTAAAATTTAAAAATTTTTAATTTTACTCGGCAAGTGCTAATATACAAAATTACATAAAAATTAGCACATTTACCAAACGCCTAAATCATTCAATTGAATTAATGCTTTTTCGCCCCAACCTTTATTTGCTGCAGGACTCGCAGGACTTGGGTGTAGAATTCGCCCAAACTTAAGAGATGGAAGCTCTTTCAATGCAAATTTTGCTCGATCTTCGGCAAAAACACCCACGCCAATCACCCATTCAATTTGTAAAATATTAACTACTGATAACAAATGTTCATCACATAAATCATATAATGCATTTGATTCTTTAATTGGTAATTTATCGGGAGTTCGATTTTTTCCAGAAGTTTCCATAAAAACCAATGGACAATAATTTAATACATAATGTGATTTAAAAAAAATCTCTGGAGAAGAAAATTGTTCCTTAAAAAATCCCCACAAACGTCGCCCACTCACTTCACTTCTCAAACAATCAAATCCCTCGATTAATCGCTTAGGATGTTCTTTTTTAGGTTTATTAACGGGAGAAGACACCCCGATCCAATCTCTAACATGTTCAATCTCACCGAAAGGGATACCTGTTTGAGCCATACCAAAAGGACCAGGATTCATTCCCATAAATAAAATCTTTTTAGGTGAATTGCCCCACTTTCGAATATAGGCTTCGTGAGCATTCCAAGCATACGACAAAGGGTTATAAATATGCGTAGTCGGTTCAGCAAATTTTAAAGCATCTACTTTTTGAGATAACTCTTTACCTGCCTTAATTAACTGATCGGCAATACTCATCAATTTCTAATCTTCATTGTCACTATGACCAAGATCTTTTTCCGGAGAAACAAAATCACGAATTATTTGCTTAAGTACTTTCAATTCGGGAAAACCTCCTTCGGTTTTTCGATCCCAAAATACCCTCGAACCCGATAACACTCTAAACGTGCCTGGCTCTACTGAAGGCTTCAAGCTAACTCCTTCAATATTTCCTTCAAAAGTTATCAGTAGCTCTTGTGCTACCCAAGAAGCTCGAGTTAACCAGCGACAACCCGTACAGTATTCCACTGTTAGCATTATTTTTTCTGAATCCATAATTCAAAAGTATACTTTAAATCTTTAAAATTCGAATCAATTTTTGAATGACATTCACCAAAACGTGTTTCGAAATCTGGGAAGTGAGTATCTCCTTCGTAGACGCGATTTATTCGTGTTAGGTGAATTACGTCTGATATTTCTAAACTACTTTCATAGATAGATTCCCCTCCACAAATCCATATCGTCTTACCTGAAGCCTCAGCTATACGCAAAGCATCTTCTAGATTTGAAGCATATTTTACGGCATCATGACTGAACTTTGGAGCTTGATGGCTCAAAACGATATAGCTTCGTGAATTATCCCAATCTGGTTCCTTAATCATTTCTTGGAAACTCAAACGCCCCATAATTAAGATTCCATTTCTTGTTTTCCTTAAAAAGATTTTCCAATCTTCTTCAATTGACCAAGGCAGGACACCATTTTTCCCAATAACACCATTTTTTGCTACTGCTACAATCTGATTAATCTTACCCAAAGGCCAAAGTCGATTTTCCAACTCATTTAGACCTGATGTATCAAGGGCTTTCAAAAAATTAACCGCTTGATCTTCATGAGAAGCATTCTTAATCAGCAAACTGGGATTAATTGTACACAAAGGCTTTAGTACAAAATCACGCTTTAAAATATTCGGATGGGGAATCGACAGTTTCTCTTCTGATAAAAAAACTCCCTCATACCATAAAATATCCAAATCAATAATACGATTTGTCCAAGAATCCGTTTTAATTCGGCCCATCTTTTGCTCAACTGCTTGGCAAGATTTCAATAATTCTAATGGGCTCAAGTCTGTAAAACCTTCAATCACTGCATTGTAAAAATCATGCCCATCCGAAATTCCAATTGCTCTATTTTCATAAATCGCACTACTTTGTGTTACAACTAATGCGTTCATTTTTTCTAACAAAAAAATGGCTTCCTTCAAATGGCTTAAACGATCTCCCATATTTGACCCTAGGCCAATATAGACAGATTTTAACGGCATAGAGTAACCTCCGCGGCAAAATACTCACAGATACAATCCACAGGAACTGAAGGTTTTTTAACCATAACTGTAGCATTTTCAATCGCTGGGAATTCCTCTAATAAACTCGAAGCGATCGCATTCGCACAAGCTTCGATTAAATTGAATCGTTTATTTTCAAAAATAGACTGCACCACAGAATAAATCGCTACGTAATTCACTGTATTTTCAGCATTATCCTTTTCGTAGGCAGCTTGGTCATTTAATTCAACAAGCACATCAATTTTAAAACGCTGTCCTAATTTCGCTTCTTCTTCGGCCAATCCATGCCGAGCAAAAAATGCTAAATCTTTTAATATAATCTTAGTTTTTTTCATAGTGAGTACAGTGATTAATTACCTTTGCGCATTGGTTATTTTCTAAAACATCATGAACTCGAACAAAGTCAACATTGTGAATCGCTGCCAAAGCAGTCGTTGCTAAAGTTCCTGAAAGCCTATCCTTTGGATCTTCAAGGTTCAGCAACTTAGCAATCATTGATTTTCTAGATGCACCTAACAAAAGTGGCTTATTCAGTACATTAAAGGCGTCCAAATTTCGCATAATCTCCCAATTATCTTCATATGATTTGCCGAAGCCTAATCCAGGGTCAAAGCAAATACTTTCAGGGCTAACCCCTGCTTTCTGAACGATATCAAGCGAATGCTTTAAAAATCTTTTTACATCCTGAATTAATTGCCCTTCTTCATTCACTTTGTGCTCATTATTGTGCATTAAAATACATGCCGCATCATACTTTGCGATTATCGAGGCCATTACAGGATCGCCTTGCGCGCCCCAAATATCATTAATGATATCTGCTCCAGCTTTTAAAGATGCCTCAGCAACTTCAGACTTAGACGTGTCCACTGAAATCAAACAATCCGTCTCTTCACGAATTTTTTCGATAAATGGAAGCACGCGCTTTATCTCTTCTTCTACAGAAATCGGAACGTGACCTGGTCGAGTTGATTCGCCACCAATATCTATTATCGATGCTCCTTCCGAAACCATTTTGTGGAAATGCTCTATAGCCTGATTTAAATCAAAATATTGCCCGCCATCAGAAAAAGAGTCAGGTGTAAGATTCAAAATGCCCACCATATGCGTTTGTCTCCCTAAAGGTAAACACTTCCGCTTCGTTCGAAATACTCTTTCTATTCCACTATTCATAACTAAAGTAAATTTATAGACTCTGATATAGCAATTGTTTTCAAAATAGCCTCTGCTTCATTTATTTTTTCACGTGAGCTCTTAGAAAAAGAAAGGACTGACTCATCAGAAAAACCCACAATTTCAAGTATTGGCAAAATCCCTACAATCGAATTTGTCACAAAACATCCATCCATTAATCGTAAATCTTCCATCAATAAGCGCTTTGTTTCTATTGGTACAAATTCTAATAAAACATCTCTAATCACGCCGGGGAACAAGCCACTCTCAGTAGGAGTCGTGATAATCTGCTCACCTTTCACAAAAAAACAATTCCCTACGCTAGTTTCACATATCTCACTCTTTGTATTCACTCTAAGATAATCCGTATAATCGGCAGCTTTGGCTTCTTTTAAAAGCGATATATTTTCAAAATAATTATGTGTCTTATGCCCAACATGAACTGCATTTTCATTTATTGGATGAGTCCAGTTTAAACACAGCTTGCTCGATGTGTCAGAGCCCAAACGTTCTCTTGAATAAACATATAAAACTGGCCCTGCTTCCAAAACTATTAGAGATAATTTTAGCACCAAATCTTTTTGCCCAAGGCTAAGATAATATTCCTTAATTGCTTCAAGACTGGCAGATTCATCTGCAGGCGATAGATCATGCGAAAATAATTGTAAAGCCGATGACCTCAAACGACCCCAATGCCGAGACCAAAATTGCAATTGCCCTTCGGTAATTTGAATAGTTTCAAAAATCCCCATACCATAACCAAATGCAGATTCTCTAGGGTCTAGAGATAATTGATCCCCAGGATATATTTTTTCTATTCGTATCATAACCCTTTTAATGTTGATTCTATGGCTGAGCCTTTTGCAGCAGTTTCCATATATTCAGCTTCCGCATCGGAATCCCATACGATTCCACTACCCACATTATAATAAATACGACCCTTGGTATATTGTAATGAGCGAATAGATATATTAAACTCAGCATCTTGATTAAAGCCAATATAACCAAAGGAACCGCAGTAAAGTCCACGACGATTTTTTTCTAACTTTTCTATAATCTCCATTGCTTTTATTTTAGGGGCCCCGGTTATCGAACCTCCAGGGAACATCGAATGAATTGCATCAAAAATATCATACTCAGGAGATAGCTTTGCTTTCACTTCTGCCGTAGCATGCATTACACTCTTATAATACTCTAAATTATAATCAGTATTTGCGTTCACACTACCAAACTCAGCAACCTTCCCTAAATCATTACGCTCAAGATCAATGATCATAAGTAGCTCAGCACGATCTTTTTCCGATAGCTCTAAATCTTTAGCAAATAAACGATCTTCTTCTGCTGTTTTGCCTCTAGGTCGTGTTCCCTTAATGGGCCGTGTTACCAAATTATTTTTACTTTTTTTCAAAAATTGCTCAGGGGAAGTTGAAATCAATTGAACTTCTTCACCATTGAAAAAACCACTATAGGGTGCTGGATTTCCTTTTCTCAAAGCTTGGTATAAATCGACCAAAGCTCCATCGAATAAACCATCTCTCCTTCGAGATAAATTCACTTGGTACACTTCACCTAAAGCAATATGAGATTTGATCCGCTCTACTGATGCTTGAAATTCTTCTTGGGAAGTATCCCATTGCCAGTCACTAAACGAAAATTTTCGATCCTCTTTAAGCCTAGCCTTCGCTATGCCTGACTCAATTACTGAATTCAAACGAACAAAAGTATCTGCGGCTGATTCTCGCACCTCTGAAGCTATAAGGAAAACCTCTCCTGAGACTTTATTCTTAGCAACAATCCCGTCATATAAGCCAAAGCAATAATTTGGTATCGCTAAATCATTGGTAGAAACAATTGGTATCTTTTCCAAACAACGTCCGTAATCATAACTGATAAAGCCGACAGCACCACCAAGAAAAGGTATTTCCGAATAAGTATTATTCAGGTAAGGGTTCATCAACTTTCGAAGTTCCGAGAGATCATCACCACCCTTTATACATTCAAAAGGATCAGAACCGTAAAAGCTCCACTCACCTAGATTATCCACTATTTGTGTACTGTCTAAAGCAAACCCTAATTTTTCACCACAAAATATATCCACTAGCTCTCGGCTCAATAAAGCATTTGAATACGGTTGAATTTGCATCGGATTATAATTACTGACGAGCCGCCTTTGAAAAAAGCCAGATACCTAGAAGCTGAAAAAGAATATTGGGAATCCAAATAAGTAAATCTGAACGTATCCCTATCACACCATCAAACCAGGACATGCAGACAGTGAGAAAATGGTATAGCAACGCGATTAATAGAGCGATTAAAACATTAACCAAAGACTCTTTACGACCCACTCGAATAGCTAAAGGAATTGCAACTATTGACAAAGCAAAGACTGAATAAGCCTGTGATAAATTTTCATGGATGTATAATTGCAAATGTCTTCGTTGTTCTGAGATCATGCCATCCAAATTGTCTTCCTTATCCTTCAAAGAATTCCTCTCATCCATTAGTTGAGCCAAAGTCATGTCTTTATATCGAATAGGCGCAGCCGATAAGTCTTCAAATAATGTATCTAAAGGCAAGAGAATCGGAAGTGATTCAAAGTATAAAATTTTTGGGCTGCTAGAACTGATACTACTTGTGTCGAGAGTTGTCCTTCGCTCAATACTTCCATTCTCTAAATTAAGCATCAGCGCTCTTTTATTTTCTTCGTAATTCAGTTCCCCTTTTTTTGCCCTCAAGAAAAGCTCTACTTCGTTCGCTTCATTCAATTCCCATATCCAAAAATCTTTCAATTTCTTTCCCTCACGATCATTCACATAAATAACATAACCAGGGAAGTCCTTTACAAAAGAATTTTCTTGGATGAATCCTAAAGGATTATCTGCAAGAGATTGAGCAATTAAAGATCGATATGCTAAAGATGATTTCGGCCCATAGTGCAGGCTAAAGGCCGCACTGATTAACATTCCTAGAAATGCGATAAAGAAAACAGAAGATGAAATTTGATATAAACTAAATCCTGATGCCTTCATCGCAGTGATCTCTTCATCTGCACACAGTCGACCTAAGCCAATCAAAATTCCTGACAATACTGCAAACGGTATCGCAAAAATAGCTAAATGAGGTATAAGTAATGCTATTAATTGAAGAAATAACTTAAAGCCTAGCTTGCCACTGGTAAGTAATTCTGACAAATCTCGAATTGTTTCTCCCATCAATAAAACGAACAGGAAAAAACAAAAAGAAATACCTATTGAGATTAATAATTCCTTAAATATATAACGATGTAGTAAATTAATCATATGGATTTCTTTTTCAAAGTAATCATTGATAATACGAGATTATCCACTAGTAAAGTTAACATAATCCAATCAACAACCATAAAGAACAAAATATGTCTAAAACAGAACAAGAAATTATCCAAATATTCAAGGATAGCGGTGCATTATTAGAAGGACACTTTGTTCTCAGATCAGGACTTCATAGCGGACATTTCTTTCAATGTGCCCAAGTCTGCCAATATTTAGACAAAGTGACACGCTTAGTCGAAATTCTTGTTGAACAATTGAAGGATTACGAAGTGACAACAGTTGTAGGCAATGCTATGGGTGGCTTAGTCATTGGCCAAGAGGTCGCCAGACAACTCAATAAACGATACATTTTTTTAGAAAAGGTAAATGATGCACTCAAATTAAGACGGAATTTTAAATTTTCGCCTGACGAAAAAGTCTTAATTATTGAAGATGTAATCACCAAAGGAGGAAGAGTCTATGAAGCTATTGATGAAATAAAGTCACATGGAGGAAATCCAGTAGCTGTTGGAGTTATTGTCGATAGGAGTTCCGGAAAAACACATTTTGAAATTCCTCACCATAGCCTTGCTGAACTCAATTTTCCGACATACGAAGCCGATAAATTACCTGAAGAACTTAAAAATATCCCCACTTCCAAGCCTGGAAGTTAAATACCTGATATATCAATAGATTAATCCGAGATGATTAAATTATTTAACAGATTTAAAAATAGCCCAAGTTCCATAGCCGTTTTTTTTCGATTTGCTGGAGTAGGATTATGTATTTCAATTATTGATATCACCCTCTTATACTTCCTCAAAGAAATAGATCTTTTTAATCTCTTTTTTAATCGCTCTATTTCACTATCTGCATCTATTCTGTTTGGCTACTTCCTAAATCGCTACTTCACTTTCCACCATATAGAGATTGGACGAGCTCTCTGGGATTCAATCATTCGACATTTTAGTGTGCATGCTGTTGGTGGCATAATAAATATGCTGATCTTCCTAATCAGTCTATCCCTCCTTAAGAAAATATTTTTCGAAGGCATCTTATTTGAACTGATTTTAGCTGTTGCAGTAATCTTTGGTGGAATAACTGGTTTAACTTTCAACTTTTTCTTTTCAAAGAAAATTGTTTTTGATAATTAATGTTCAATGTATAGACTTTTTTTCAATGGCTTAAAACTCTACTTCACTGCGTATTTTAATGCATTTAAATTTAATAAGAAAAGGGAAAATCCATTCAGTTTTAAACGAGTTCTTTTTCTCACTTTATTTTTTCCACCCTTTATAGTTCTACAAATCATTCATTATTTAGGTTTCATCTTAGATGATATTTTTTACTCAAAATATAAAGATCAATCCTGTAACAAAATTCTCTTTATTATAGGCATACCTAGAAGTGGAACTACCTTTATCCATAGAACCATTTCAGAATTACAAACAAGTACTACTTTTTCGACTTGGGAAGCAATTTTCGCTCCGGCTATTTGCGAAAAAAAATGCCTAAATTTACTCAATAAAATAGATACGATAGTCGGCAGACCTATCAACAAGGTACTTAATTTTTTTATTCGGCTATTTGGTGATGATTTCCATAATGTACATTCGGTTACATTAGATGCTCCCGAAGAAGATTATCTAACGCTTCTACCCATTGGTGCGTGTTTAATTACACTCTTTGCGTTTCCGAACAGTCCTGAGCTTAGGAATTTAACTCATTTTCAAAGTATGTCTCGTCCCGATAAAACAGCTATCTTAGCATTTTATAAAAAAAACATCCAAAGACATCTTTACGGCAAAAATGAAAGTATTTTATTTCTTTCAAAAAATGCTGCATTTTGCACCTGGTTACCTGAATTGAAGACTTTATTCCCAAAGGCTAAATTCATTCTTTCTATTCGAGACCCTAAGACGGCTATTCCATCTCAATTAAATGCCTTAAAATCAGCTAGAAAACTTTTTGGAACTGACCCCAATGGCACGCTAACAATGGAAATCATTCGACAATCTTTTGAACAAAGCTATTCTTCAATTTTAAACTTTCTCAAAAGTACACCTAAAGGAATATGTGCCCTCATACAGCAAGAACAATTAAGAGAAGAACCTGAACGCATCTTAAAAGAAGCTTTAAATCAAGTAACGGTTACTACCTCAAATCAAGTAGTTATACCCAAAACAAAAAGCACTCATCCCACTAGCAAAAAAAATACTTCCATATTGCAAGATCCCATTGACCCAAATTTAACAAATATCTATCAATCAATCACTGACTTAGACTCTACGTTTAATGATTAAATAATGCTTTTTTAACTTCTGGTCCATGAATACAAGCCACCCAAATAAAACAACAAGTATAGCATTTTTCTCCGATTCATTATCGGAAAGAAATGGCACGGGAGCTTACTATTTTGATTTAATAGAATCTTTAAAACCTGAAATTCCTAATTGTGAAATATTTCAGCCCTTACGTGATGTTCGATTGAATCTTTTATCCATCCCCATGCCCGGAGATCCTTCACAAAGATTGATAACACCCAACCTATTTAGAATTCATCAAGGCTTAAAGAAACTAAAACCTACAATCATTGTTTCAGTTACTCCCGGTCCCTTTGGGCTGGTTGGTTATCTCTATGCTAAAAAACATAAGATTAAATTCATAACCGCCTTTCATACTAATTTTGAACAACTGACTAAAATTTATTGGAATCCGTTTAATCGCTTCTTTGCCAATTTATATTTGAGATCAATAAATAAATTACTTTGCCAAAATAGTTATCACACGCTCATTCATAATTCAGAACTGATTAAAGAAATAGAATCCTTTGGTAGTAAGAATCATAAAATAATGGGGACACCCTTACCTCAATATTATTTAAAAAAACCACTTTACCCCACCCCAAAATCAATTAAGCAAATTTGTTATGCCGGCCGTCTTGCTGCGGAAAAAAATATTGATCTTATACTTCAGGCTGCCGCACATTTTTCCCAAATAAAGTTCGTTATCATCGGTGAAGGCCCATTAAGAAAAAAACTGAGAAAAGAAGCTAGTACCCTTCGGAATGTTCAGTTCATGACATGGCTCAATCGTGAAGAATTAGTGAATATGGTGGATTTATCCAGTGCACTACTATTACCATCCAAAATTGAAACCTTCGGCTCTGTCGCTTATGAGGCAATGGCTAGAGGCCGTCCCGTTATTGTTTCAAAAAATGCAGGTATAAATGAATGGGAGACACTCAGTAAACACATCATACAACTAGAGAATGAAGCTAGTCTCATCGACACCATACAAAAGCTTATTGAGATGAGCGATGAAGAACGTATTACGCTTTCAAACAATGCCTATACTGCCGCTCGAGAATTTCACACTAATACCATTCAACAATGGATTGATCTGCTCTCAGAAGACAGTGAATGACTTAAACTGAAAGATTAATAATGAAAGCCATTATCTCCATCCATGATTGCATGCCTGAAACCATGGATAAAATTCAGTATATACTAGAATGGTTAAAAGAACGAAATATACCACCGGTTACTTTATTAATCGTTCCTGGAAAAAACTGGACGGAGCAACACTTAAGCCAACTCAAAAAATACGTACAAGAAGGCTACACTCTAGCTGCTCATGGATGGCACCATCATGTTGAACCAAAGAAAATTCTACATCGAATACATGCACTCATTATTTCAAAAAATGTAGCCGAGCATCTTGATTTAGATGAGCAAGGTATCCTAGACCTACTCAACCGCTCTCATCAGTGGTTTATTCAACAAAATCTGCCCTCGCCTTCGTTATACGTGCCACCGGCATGGGCACTAGGTGCTATCAATAAACAAAGCCTTCTTAAAACTCCTTTCAAACAAATAGAAGTCACACGTGGCCTTATTAATTTAAACTCAAATCATAAGCCAAAACTAAAAACCCTACCTTTAACCGGCTATGAAGCAGATAGCTCTTTTCGGGCTCTTTTCCTCACTCTATGGAATCAATTCCAAGAAAAAAAAGCCCTTAAAAAAGCGCTTCCGCTAAGAATATCTATCCATCCTTACGACCTTAATTTGCCCATTGCCCATCAGCTTGAGCACCAATTATCTTCGGTAGAATCATTTTTAGGCTATGAGGATCTTCTTTACTAAAAGCTTTGAATACTTCAGCCCTCAAGTCGTACCCAGCGGCTTGCTTGGGCGATAGAAAATTGAAACTTCCTTGCATGCTCTCGAATTAAAAATGGCATATCCCAAGATTTTAAGAGCTTAAATTTTCCATGCTCCTCTAAAGCTTTTCTTAACCCTGAAAAAGAATCTTCGGCATTTATACCTAGCCAATGATCTTTTGGTGTAAATGACTCTAACCAAGTAAACGGAGTGGTTATAAATAACTGCCCATTCGGTCTGACCAAAGTTGATAAACGATCCAGTAAAACATTTGGATTCGGTAAACGACAAATTAGGTTGCAAGCTAGCACGCAATCAAAGTCTCCCAAATCCTCTCTTAAATTTTCTGCATCTCCAACCTCAAAAGAAACACGATCTCTTCGTGACTTTACATCTAAAATAACCTCCTCTGATATCGACTGGTGGCCAGAGATCAAACGATCAACACGGTGACGACCCTCATTTTTTAAAACATTTGCCGCATTGATGAATGCTTCAGAGTAATCTATACCCACAACCGAATTAAAATGCTTACTCATTTCAAAAGCTGATCGACCAACTGAACAACCAAGGTCTAAGGCTCTTGATTGACTAGGCAACGAGTCAAAATCCACTCCCTCTAAGACACATCGTTTAGAAAAATCAAGTGCTTCCGATACCGGGAAATCATAGGGAAATAACTTTTCTTTAGTGGCATAATGAAACAGCAAATACTGATTCAGTAAATCATCTGATTCATACAAGGTATGCATTATAAATGAGGTAAATTATACCAGTAAAGGTGTACCTGACTCTAAGGCAGAAACCATAAATGCCGCTGGCTTATACTTCTGAATTAAAATTTCTGTCTTACCATCTTTGTACATTCGCACCTCAGGCAAACGAATCTCAGGCGTTTTATGTGGTGCATACAAGACATCATCATGTGAGGCATTCTTATGTTCCTTAAATAAATCAGGGGTAATATTCCCGCCAAGATGATCATCACGACCTGTGGCAATATGAACTGTACCCAAAATCTTTTCATCTTGGATATCACGTCCTGAGAATGGTAATACCTGCGTACCAAAACCTAATTCACCAATCGCACCAATCATCGGATCATCTTTTAAGCGATCGTTATGGGCCTGAATCTCGGCATAATCTCCGTATACAAATTGTGATTTAAATATAGTTCCATCTTTCACATGGAGCAAACCAATCGTTTCTTCTGCGTATTTGAAGGGAAATACTCCATTCACACTTTCAGGAACAAAGTAAACCTCTCCCGCTGGCAAATTAGCCACATCCGGCTTACCTGCAGGGCATAATCCGTGACTCTTTTGAGCTTCTTGTCCATTAGTATTTAAACGCAAAGTGTAGGTAGAGCCTTCAACTTCAAAATCAATTTCAAAATAATCTGCCTTTGTTAAAGCTAAACGAAGCCTTTCTGCTTCATCGCTAACTTCTTGATAATCCACAGCTAAACCTGTATCTAATATAATTTGATTCAGCCCATGAAGAGTCGCGCCACGAAAACTAAACTCCTTACATTTTGCAGTCAAAGGTGCGGTAGCAGAAAAAGTTGAAACCACTAAAATGATATCATATTTGCTATAGATATCCGCGTCCAAACTTAGCTTTTCGCCATTTGGATTATAGCATTCATCCTCCATATCCAAATTACTACCACCCGTTTCTTTATAGGCGAAAATTTCACCACCCTTCCAGTTCATCGCATCCAAAACACCTTTCTGAAAACCTTTATAAAAGACTTCATAGCCATAATTTTGAATTGATAAGGTTTCATCATTTAAAAAAGCAAAATCCTTGATATCTTCAGGATTTGGTAAATCAATTAATACACAGACTTGTTCACCATTACCTACGCCAAAAGACTTAGTTAATAAACGAGTTAAACAGAAAGGATCAAAAGTACGTAAGGATGCGTCGAAGTTCATAAAAACCTAGGTAATTAATAAGATATTTTCTGTCAACGAGAAGTTTGACTATTTCGAAAGAGAGCCACATAAATAAGACACCCAATGAAACGAATTCTAGATATAATATTAGTCGTATTGTTTACATTAATCTTTGCGATCCCCATGCTACTCTTATGTATCGTGCAAAAAATCCTACTCGGATCCCCTATATTTTTTCATCAAGAAAGAATTGGTCATCAAGGACGCCCTTTTTATATCCATAAATTTCGCACAATGAAACCAGGCAAAGAGCCAGATGCACAACGGATTACTTATTGGGGAAAATTCCTTCGATCCACCAGCTTGGATGAACTGCCTGAATTATGGAATGTCTTTATTGGAGAAATGAGCTTTGTCGGACCAAGACCCTTACCCACAAGCTATAAAAATCGATACACCCCAGAACAAAATAGACGTCATCAAGTCCTTCCAGGTATAACGGGATGGGCACAAGTAAACGGACGCAACAATATCACCTGGGCCAAGCAATTTGAGCTCGATTGTTGGTATGTGGATAAACAATCAATAATGCTCGACCTCAAGGTACTTTTTCTAACAATTTCAGCAGTACTCCAAAGAAAAAATATTAATGAAACAGACCAAGCTACTCGAAGTGAATTTTTAGGTAATGAATAAAATCATGCGCATTGAAAGACAGACCTTATTAGAACTCTTGCAAACCATACTCAGAGAACTCGGTGAAGACCTCGGTAAAGAGACATTGCTCCAGACTGATGAGAGAACACCTCTTTTTGGATCACGTAGTGACTTAGATAGCATGAATTTAGTTAATATTATCACCGAGATCGAAGAACGCTTATCGGATGATTATGATATCAATATCACACTCGCGAGCTCCAGTGCTATGAGCCGAACCCGATCTCCCTTTCTTAGAGTAGGCTCCTGTGTTGACTACATTTTAGAATTGATTGAAAAACAAAACAATGAGTGATCTCGCTTTCATAACTGGAACACGTAAAGGTATTGGCCGAGCCATAGCTGAGCATCTTCTGTCTCAAGGTTGGATTGTCGCTGGGTGTAGCCGGAGAGAGTCAGACCTACAACATGAAAATTATCATCATTTCAATTTTGATGTCTCCGATGAAACTGCGGTCATAGACACATTAAAAAAAGTTAAAAAAACGATACAACCAATCAAGGTGCTCATCAACAATGCAGGGGTTGCCTCAATGAACCACCTTTTACTCACTCCTCTTAAATCTTACGAAGATATTTTCAAAACCAACGTCCAAGGCACCTTCCTTATGCTTAGAGAAACTGCCAAACAAATGAGTCGTTCAGGCGGAGGTCGTATCATTAACTTCACAAGCATTGCCAATCCCTTAAACTTAGAAGGTGAAGCCATCTACGCAGCAAGCAAAGCTGCAGTTGAATCGCTGACTAAAACGGCAGCCAAAGAACTCGCAGGAATGGATATTACCGTAAATGCCATCGGGCCGACTCCAATCGAAACCGATCTCATCAAACTCGTGCCCAAAGAAAAAATTGAGGCCCTCGTGAAACAGCAATCGATCCAACGACTAGGCACCTACGAAGACATTCTCAATACTGTAGATTTTTTAATTAAGCCTCAAAGCGATTTTATCACTGGGCAAATCCTCTACCTAGGAGGCGTTAACTAAATCACACCGTGACCCATTGGCTCAACGAACGTATTCAAACATTTGCAGAGAGACCTTTTTTATCTCTCAAGGACACACAATATACTTACATAGATCTATCAGAGGCAATCCAACAAGCCAAAGAGACATTCACTCAAGCAGGAATCCGAGCCGGCCATATTACTATCCTTAATGGCGACTATACCCTGAATGCTATTGCCGCCCTGCTCGCCCTTTTTGAATTAAAAGCTATGGTCGCACCCATCGCTACTGATGCAGAAAACGAACGGCAACAACGCATCCAAGCCTCCAATGCCCAATGGGAAATTCATACAGAATCCCATTCTAACTTTAGCATCCAAGCTCTTAATCCAGCAGAAGAAACCCATACCTTTGTCGCTTCACTGAAAGATAATCAAGAAGCAGGCTTAATCCTTTTTAGTAGCGGTAGCACTGGAAAACCCAAAGCCATGATCCACTCAGCGGATCGTCTCCTCTCCAGCTTCCAAAGCAAACGCCAGAAGAATCTCAACATTCTTATCTTCCTACTCTTCGACCATATCGGCGGTCTCAATACTCTCTTCAACGGTCTTTCGACAGGTGCTCTCATAGTCGCTCCACAAAACCGAGACCCCGAAACGATTGCTCAAGCCATCCAAACACATAAAGTCAAACTACTCCCCGCATCCCCCACCTTCCTCAATCTATTTCTTATAAGTGGCGTTCAAACCAAATATGACTTATCCAGTCTTCGCTTCATTACCTATGGCACTGAACCCATGCCTCAATCACTACTCAAGCGGATCAAAGAAGCCTTTCCTCGAACCAAACTCATCCAAACCTTCGGCACCAGTGAAACAGGAATCAGCCAAACAACCAGTCGTTCCTCTACCAGTACACTCATAAAATTTGACGACCCAAATACCGAATACAAAATCGTTGATGGCGAGCTGTGGCTACGATCGAAAAGCCAAATTCTCGGCTACCTCAATCACGAGATGAGTCGCTTCACCGAAGACGGATGGTTCAAAACGGGCGATCTCCTAGAACCCGCTGACGAAGACGAAGGCCAAGGATATTTTCGCATTGTTGGACGTAAACAAGAAATCATCAATGTTGGAGGCGAAAAAGTCACCCCCTCAGAAGTCGAAAGCACCTTACTTGAAATGCCTGAAATCGCAGACTGCTTAGTCTACGCTGAAAGCAACGCCATCACCGGACAAATCGTAGCCGCTGAAATTGTCCTCAAAGCAGGCAATGATCCCAAGGTTATGAAACGAGCAATCAAGAATTACTGCCGTGCTCAACTCTCCCCATACAAAATACCCGCTCGCATTCAATTTAAAGAAGCCACTAACTTCTCCAATCGCTTCAAAAAAATGCGGATTAAGGAATAATTAATCAAACTGACCCTACAATCATCGGAATCAAGCCACTAAAATATTGGATTTTAGCCGATTCAGCTAAAATAACAAAGAGCAGTCAGGCTTTTTCAGGTACTTACAATATTCAATCAGAGCTGATTTAGAATAATAATTTTCCGCTCTGCCACACTCCTCGGTATTTTTTTCATAAGCTTATAATGATTAGAATATTTAATTTATGTAATAAACATTACTAAAGATATAATATCGATGAATGGACAATCCACAAACCAAGAGAAAAACCATCTTTATGGAGGCATCAAAGCATCCTGGAAATTTTAATTATTCGATTCGGTATCATTGAACAGAACAATTCGGTATTTTGCCTTGCCTGCTTTTAAGTGTTCCATCGCTTCATTAATCTCACTCATAGGAAATAGCTCTACCTCGGGTTGAATTGCGTGAAGCTTTGAAAACTCAAACATTTCCTTGATTGTATTCGGTGCTCCTACTGGCGAACCTGAAATTGATTTTTGTCCCATGATTAAGCCAAAAGCCCCAATATTTATAGGCTCCATCACCGCACCGACAAAATGTAAACGACCCTTAGGTTTTAAAGTATTAAGGTATAAATTCCAATCTAGGCTCACATTCACCGTAGAGATAATATAATCAAAACTACCCGCCGCTGCCGTAATCGCATCAGCGTCACACGAATTTAAAGTATTATCCGCACCCATCGATAAAGCCGCCTCCCGCTTCGAATCACTTGAAGTAAAAGCCGTAACTTCACACCCCCAAGCATTTAAAAGTTTCAGTGCAATATGCCCCAAGCCTCCAATGCCAATCACCGCCACCTTGTCCGTTGGCTTTACTTCGAATTGCTTCATCGGATTATACACCGTGATACCCCCGCACAACATGGGCCCTGCAGACTTTAGATCAATACCTTCAGGAATAAGCACCACACTAGATGCTTTCGCTCGCACCTTATCAGCAAAACCTCCGTGGTGGGAGACGATTGTGCCTTCTGCATTGGCACATAAATTCAAATCACCCGACTTGCAAGAATCACAATTATGACAATACCCGCAATGCCATCCAAGTCCTACTAGCGAACCAATCGTAACATGCTCAACCAATTCACCTCGAGCTACTACTTTTCCAATCACTTCATGACCACCAACAAACGGATACTCTGTCATACCCCACTCATTATTCGCCATACTGACATCACTATGACAAATCCCACAATAAAGCACATCTAACTCAACTTCATTCGGCAACAAAGTCCCTAATCTATAGGAAAATATTTCAAACTTATCACCAGGTTGATTCACCGCATAGGCATTAATGGTAGTTTTTGAATTCATAGTTATTAACTATTAACCCATATCCATTTGTTTTCAAGAGATAACAAATAATCCTAGCAGTTCATTCAGTTCAGTTTTCAGTCTATTAAAAGAATCTATCTAATTAATAGCATCGATTGATCTTATTTTCATCCAAATACTAAGAAATTAGTCAATTTAGCCTATAAAATTCAGCATTATACCTAGTTATTGAGCAATTTATCCACAAAAAGACCCGTAACTCCTTTCGGAATTACGGGTCATAAT
>JAQWIW010000014.1 GCA_029248665.1 Opitutia bacterium
TACAAGCCAGCGATTCGATCGGTGGTTCATCATCAACTCTTACCGAGTTTTTCCCAATCACTAGAGCAACCGCTAGCCGTTTAACTGGATTGCGTGATGCTTCTAGAGCTCCATCAGACAACCCATTTGAAGACGAATCAGCTGCTTCTGGCCCAAGCCAAGATCAAGAAACACAGGCTTTGCAGAAATTCTTCCAAAATGCCGGTGTTAATTTTGATGGAGTCATTGGAACTAGTTTAGCCTTTGATGGTGAGCAATTAATTGTCACCCAAACGCCAAGAAATTTAGAGCGTCTGCGCACTATCTTAGTGAATTATAATGAATTTAAGCAGGTAGAGATCGAAGCTAAATTCTTAGAAGTTGCCCAAAATGACCTCGATGAATTAGGCTTTCATTGGGGATTTTCTAGCAACGGTAAATCTGGAGAAGATTGGAATATTGCTACAAACCTTAGAACATTGTCTGATCTTAATAGCGTGTCCAATGCTTCAGGTACTGCTAGTATTAGTGGTATTGCTGATCCAGTTATATCAGCCCCACAAATTAGTGGGTCACTAGGATTTGGTACGTCAGCAGGTTTCTTTGTTGACAAAAACACAGTGGGAGAAGATGCAAACGGTAGCCCAATAGATTTAACGCAAGGGTTTGTCCTAGATGATCTAAAAGTTGATTTACAAATTCAAGCTTTAGCCAGAAAAACGGGTTCAGATTTAATGAGTGCACCTAAGGTGACTGTTTTATCTGGGAAGGAAGCAAACATCGTTGTTGCTCAAGAGCTTCGTTACCCAACAAGTTATGGTGATATCGAATCAACCGTATCTTCTGGCGGCGGCGGCGGCGATGGAGGGGGCAGTGCTGCTGTCTCAATTACAGCAGGGACTCCACAAGATTTTACAACTCGTAACGTTGGAGTTGAAATGTCAGTCACTCCAAATGTGGAAAGTGATGACACCATTAGTTTGATCTTAAAACCACGTGTAACGGAATTTGAAGGATTTGTTGAATACGGTGGACCAAGTATCGCTTTATCTGGATCAACCACAGCAGTGGTGCCAGCAGGATTTTATCAGCCTATTTTCTCAACACGTGAGATCACGACGGAAGTGACCATTTATGATGGTGCGACCGTAGTCATGGGTGGATTAACTCGCGATGAAGTTCGTTCTGTGAACGACAAGGTGCCATTCCTTGGCGACATCCCAGGTTTAGGTCGCTTGTTCCGTTCGGAAGGTGAGACACGTCAGAAACGTAATCTATTGATTTTTGTAACAGCTAACCTAGTGACTCCGGGTGGTTCATTAAGTAATCAGTCCTACGATAACATCAAAGCAAACACGATCTATCAATCACCTTCAGTAGCGACTCCAGCAGGGAGCAAGTTTAGAAATGTAACGATTGCGGATTAATTCAATCTAAGCACTTTTAATATTTTCAAAGCCCGTTTTCATAACGGGCTTTTTTTATGATGACTTTTCTTCCCTTTCTTTTATCACATTAAGTACTATGGAATGGATCGACAGTCATTGTCATTTGGACGGCTATTTAAATAAAGGGGTGCTGCCTGAGGTTTTGGAGCGGGCAAAAGCCTCTGGTGTAGAGCAAATGATTGCCATTGGTACCGATTTAAAAGACTGGGAGGTTAATCATCAGCTAGCCTCTGAGATGCCCAATCGTATTGCTTATACAGTTGGCTTACATCCTTGTTATGTAACAGAGGGATGGAAAGAGGCGGTGGATCAACTAGAAGCTTATTTCAGCCGACCCACGCTACCCGCAGCCCTAGGAGAGATAGGCCTCGATTATTTTCATTTACCGAAAGAGGCCTAAGCAGCGGAGGCTTTAAAAGTCCATCAACAATCAGCTTTTGAGGCTCAGTTAAAAATTGCGAAGCGACAGGGCTGCCCGATTGTCATTCACAGTCGCAACGCTTTTGAAGATACCTTAGCCATGATAGATGCATCGGGCGTGAATTGGGAAAAAGTGGTGGTGCATTGTTTCAGTTATTCAGCCGAACAAATTAAACTACTAGTGAGACGCGGAGGACGTGCATCGTTTACAGGAATCATTACCTATAAAAATGCACCGAATGTACAGAAAGCTTTAGTAGAGCAGGGGGTTGAAACTTTGATGATTGAGACAGACAGCCCTTATTTAACTCCTGAACCTCATCGAGGTAAAAAAAATGAGCCAGCTTATGTAGCCAATATCGGCTTGAAATGTGCTGACTTGCTTGGGCTTGAGCCAGAAGACTTAGCTAAGCAACTTGCTGAAACCACACGCAGTTTTTTCGGGCTTAAGAAGCCGATTTGACCTTTTGGTAAATTGCGATACACGGCTTGTCTTTGCCTTTGTCCTTACCCTTGCTTTTACCCTTACCTGACTTACCCAGTCTTTTTTTAAGGCTCCAATCGGAAGAAACCTCTTCTAGGCTTAAGTCACTTGGACACTCCAAGATAAGTTGGGTATCTTCATGGGCATAGCTTAATGCAAGGGTATTCAATAAATATTCAGCATGGCTTTCCCACAAAGCATAGGGCGGGTCTAAGAAAATAAAATCAAAGCTTTGTTTCGTAGCATTTAAATTAGGATCGGCCTTGAGTAAATCGAATTGCGTCACTTGCGCCACTTCTGAGCTAAGCTCTGCACTTTTTGACACCGCTTGGGCATTTTGTTTTAGGCAGTCGATGGCCACTCGATTGTATTCGATAAATTGACACGACTTGGCTCCTCGACTCAAAGCCTCAAAGCCATAGCTACCAGTTCCCGCAAATAAGTCTAAGCAAGAAGCATCAAGGAAACTATCGGCTAAGCTAGAGAAAAGCGCCTCTCGTGTGCGATCGGTAGCGGGTCGAGTTCCGTGATCCTTAGGGGATTTTAACGCGATGCCTCGTGCTTTGCCTCCTGTGATACGCATATGATTGAGAGAATTCGAAGGGCTTAGAGACAAGAGCTTAGAGACAAGGGCTTAGGAAAACGAAGCCATTTTAATCGCCAATAATTGACGCACTAGGCCAGACAATTCATTAAGTGGTAATTGTGTGGCCGCATCGGAGATCGCTTTTTCTGGGTTGGGGTGAGTTTCAAGGAAGACGCCACTGGCTCCTGCAGCTAAGGCTGCTCGTGCAAGCAAGGGGACAAATTCTCGTTGACCGCTACTGGTTCCATTACCTGCACCTGGAAGTTGCACACTATGAGTTGCATCGATGATGGTGGGGTGTCCATATTCATTCATAATACCAAAACTTCGCATATCTACGACTAAGTTTTGGTAGCCAAAGCTGGTGCCTCGTTCCGTTTGCCAAATCTCTTTAGCTTCTAAGGATTCTAATTTGTGCACCACGTGAGCCATTTCTTGAGGTGATAAAAACTGTCCCTTTTTTACATTCACAATACTCTTGGTTTCTGCAGCAGCGACAAGCAAGTCGGTTTGGCGACATAAGAATGCGGGTATTTGCAAGACATCAACAACTTCGGATACGAGTTGTGCTTGTTCGGGTAAATGAATATCTGTCAGCGTAGGAAAGCCGTATTCTTCTTTGATGGTTCGGAAAATATTTAAGCCTTCATCTATACCAATACCTCGGTTGCTTTTGATGGAAGTGCGGTTGGCTTTATCAAAAGAGCCTTTGAACACAATATTAAGCGCTGGATATGCTTTTTGTAATTCAGTCAATGTGTCCGCTACTTCACGACACAGGTCTATATTTTCCAAGGAACAAGGACCAGCAATGAGAAGGAGTTTGTCAGGTTGGTATAGCATATCAGGTATTTTTTGAGTTAGGGGGCAAGTCGTTGGCTCGACCATTGATCATTTTTAAAAATATATTCAAAGCGATCATGCAAGCGGTTATCACGACCTTGCCAAAATTCAAAGCGGGTGGGAACGATGCGAATGCCACCCCAGTTCTCTGGGAGAGGGATGGGCTCGTCCTTGTAACGCTCATCTAATTCCGCCAAACGGTCTTCTAGTATTTTCCTGGATTCAATAACCGTACTTTGAGGCGAGACGAGTGCTCCTAATTGACTGCCTCTTGGGCGACTGTGGAAATAAAGTTCCGAAACTTTACGATCTACTTTTTCTATGTAGCCTTGAATGTTGATTTGTCTTTGTAAAGGATGCCACACGAAATTAACGGAAACATCTTTATGAATATCCATGCCCTTAGCTTTAGCACTTTCATAGTTGGTATAAAAAATCAGACCATCTTTTGAAAAATCTTTAACTAATACGATTCGGGTACGAGGCTTCCCGTCGGGCGATATCGTAGCCAGGCTCATCGCATTGGGTTCATCTAGTTTAGACTTAAGTGCTTCAGCAAACCATTTTTCAAATTGGTCAAATGGGCTTTCTAAGAGATCAGTTTCACCGAAACTGTCTTTAGTATAGCGTATTCTTAAATCAGATAAATCCATAAATTTATATTACAGTTCAGCTAACCAGCGTTCGACTTCAATCGCTGATTGGCAACCCATACCTGCAGCTGTAATCGCTTGGCGATAAACGTGATCAACGCAATCACCTGCAGCAAATAATCCAGGAAGGGAGGTGCGTACCTGGCTTCCAGAGGCGGGGTCTATATAACCGTTGTCATCTCTATCGAGCAAGCCTTCAACGAAATCTGTATTAGGAATATGTCCAATGGCGATGAAGACACCTTTGCAAGGAATCTCTAAAGAGTCTCCGGTATCTGTTTTTTGCACCTGTAAGGCTCTTGCATTGCCTGATTCATCTGCGAGAACGGCTTCGGGGTTTGCATTCCAAACCACTTCAATTTTCTCATGGGCAAGCGTTCGTTCGGCCATTATTTTTGAGGCTCTTAAGGTATCTCGGCGGTGCACTAAGGTAACTTTCGAACAAAATCGTGTTAAAAAGAGGGCTTCTTCGCAGGCAGAATCTCCACCTCCAATGACCGTTACATCCATATCCCTATAGAACGCACCATCGCAAGTCGCACAGGTTGTGACACCTTTTCCACCGTACATTTCTTTTTCTCCAGGAATGCCGAGCAATCTAGGTCTAGCACCAGTTGCAATAATCACTGCTTTAGCTTCAAAAGTCTTACCACCTGCGTGTAAAATTTTTGTCGTTCCATTTACTTCTATGGAGTCAATTTTTGCGTGTTCGAATCGTGCTCCAAATCGTGCGGCTTGTTTTCTCAAACGGTCCATCATCGTATATCCATCGATTCCTTCAGGAAATCCTGGAAAGTTCTCTACTTCAGAAGTGGTGGTCAATTGTCCTCCAGGCTGAGATCCCTCTAGAACGAGAGGATTTAATTGTGCTCGACCTGTGTAGATGGCTGCAGTTAAACCTGCACAGCCTGTTCCTAAAATTATTATATCTTCCATAGCTTAAATGTAATGCTTATAGAAGTGATTACCGTGATAAGCTCAATAAAAATTAATAAAAAGATACCTTAGTTATTTTGCAGTTTGTAGTTTTTCTAAATACTTAGCGATCATATCATACTCGATATTAATAGGATCACCGACTGCTTTACTGTGTAAATTAGTCACTTCTAAGGTGTGAGGGATTAGCCAAACGCTGAAACTCGACTCATTCACCGAATAAATAGTTAGGGAGATACCGTCTAAGGTGATACATCCCTTGGGCACAATATATTTCAATGAAGCAAGATCTGATTCTGCGGGGCTGATTTCAATAATGGTATCCTTGCCTTTTGCTTCAATTGCACAAATTGTACCTAAGCCATCAACATGCCCAGAAACAAAATGTCCACCCATGCGAGATGTTGGGAGTAAAGCCCGCTCTAGATTTACTAGACTGTTCTTGGATACTGATTTGATCGAGGTTTTGCGAATCGATTCCTCTAATAAATCAAAGGAGAGAGCGGTCCCCTCAATTGCCACTACAGTCAAGCAACAACCATTAATAGATACACTGTCACCTAGTTTAATGTCGTCTAAAATTAATTGTGCTTCGATAACGAGACGCCATGCCTGATCCTGTTCTTCAAAAGAACGCACGATGCCTGTTTCTTCAACAATACCCGTAAACATAGTATAATATTTGATACAAAAATGGTGCCAAGGGGGAGATTTGAACTCCCGACCAAAGGCTTATGAGTCCTCTGCTCTACCACTGAGCTACCCTGGCATTCGAACGAGTATCAAAGCTTACCACACTCTGAAGTCAAGATTTCTTAATTCATTGCGAGGCTTATTAAAGTTTAATTAAAGAAGATTCGTGCTTTAAAGTTAAAAAAATAGTTGGAATAAAAAAATCATCACAATATCTAACATTATAGATGTAGTATTCGTAGTGTTGAATATTTTAAAACTATAAATAAAATATCTAAATTATAATTTTCCAATAACAGAAATAAGTCCAAATCCAGTTCCTAAAATCGCCCACCAGATAAATTAGGGTAAAAGTCAGATCAGATATCATGGATGATTTCTATGATTCTGTTGTATTATTTATTTCAGATGGTATGAATTATTACTAATTTATAAATGAATAATTAAACGCCTTCGGTCGTTCCCATAAATATGGTAAGAACTAGAAAATTTATTTTAAATCTGGAAGTACCTTGCCTTTGATATTTTCCCTTAGTTCTTTGACGAATGCTTCTGTGGTATCGATGG
>JAQWIW010000003.1 GCA_029248665.1 Opitutia bacterium
CCTGGTTGAGTTACGATGATTGCATCTTCGACCACACCTATAGTGGAGAAAAGCGTATCTAAGTCGTCTCCGGTAACTTCAAATGGTAAATTTCCAATATATAATCGTACTGACATAATGATAAATATTTAAGTAATAAAAAAGATATAAAGAAATAAGCGGCTCTGAAGAGCAACTAAATTCGCTTAACTCTTTTCATTTTATCAATTCTTCTTTAGCTAAAGTAACATTATGAAAAGTAGCTCTGATAAAAAAACGATCTTAAGGGTTTCAAAATATTTATTTCGCTATCGATATTTATTTGGGCTTACCTTGAGTTTCGCTATATTAATGACGCTGCTCGAAATCAGTGTGCCTCTAGCCATTCAATCGATCTTTGATCACATGGAAATGAGCGGTTCGATTAAGTCCTTGTGGAATGGTATCTTAATCATTGGACTTCTTTATATAAGCAGTGAAGTGTTTAATTGCTTACGTATTCGGGTAAATAACAAACTGGAACAAAAGGTATTAATGGATATGCGGAGTGACCTTCACAATAAGTTATTAAAACTATCGGTTACCTTTTATGACCAAAGAAAAAGTGGAGAATTGGCCTCAAGAGTGATTGAAGATGTGGCTAATGTTGAGCGAGCATTGTTGGATGGAACAGAACAGGGAGTCGGCTCTTTAATAAAAATTTTGGGGATCAGCATCGCTCTTTTTTATATGCAGCCTACTTTAGCATTTTGCGTCTTTCTACCTGTTCCAATTTTATTAATTGTAGGTGTATTCTATTCTAAACGTTCTCGCTATGTTTGGAAGAAAGTACGAGAAAGTGCCAGTGATCTGAATAGCTTAATCATTGAAGATATTCAGGGAAATCGACTCATCCAAAGTTTTGGATTACAGGATAGAGAAAAAGCCCGCTTTGCAACAAAGGCGAATGATCTTAAGGAAAAAAATATACGAGCCATGTATCGATGGTCTTTTTATAGCCCTGCTACAACGCTAGTCACTAAATTAGGCTTTCTCAGTATTATTGGTATCGGGGGATTTATGGTCTTTGATGGGGAGCAAAGCTTAAGTATCGGTACTCTAATCGCATTTTTTCTTTTAGCCAATATGCTGTATCAACCGATTGCACAATTACATGGACTGAACCATTTACTTGCGGCTGGGAGAGCTTCAGGCGAGCGTGTTTTTGAAATTTTAGATACCCCGATAGATGTTGATGATGCCAAAGAGGCTCAACCTATCCAAAGACGTGACTTATCCATTTGCTTTGAAAATGTCAGCTTTCAATACCCCGAACGTGATGCCGTTATTTCCAATTTAAATTTACTCATTGAAAAAAATAAAGTGACCGCATTAGTCGGAGCCACAGGTGCGGGCAAAACTACGATCGCCAATTTAGCTATGCGAACCTACGATGCAACATCTGGGCAAATCACATTTGCTGATGAACACATACAAAATATTTCTTTAAAAAGCTTACATGATCACATTGGCTTTGTCGCTCAAGATCCCTTCCTCTTTGATGGAACCATTCGAGAGAATCTTACTTTAGGCAAAACAACAGCGAATGAATCTGAAATTAATGAAGCCTTAGAAAAGGCCGCTGCCTTAGATTTCGTAAATGAATTACCGCAAGGTTTAGATACCTACATTGGAGAAAAAGGCATACGCCTTAGCCAAGGTGAAAAACAAAGGATTACCATCGCGCGAGTGCTTTTGAAAAATCCTCCTTTTGTCGTTCTAGATGAGGCCACTGCAAGTGTGGATACGATAACAGAGAAAAAAATTCAATTAGCTTTAGAAAATTTAGTGAATGAGCGCACTGTTTTAATAATAGCTCATAGACTCTCTACGGTAAAAAAAGCAGACTATATTGCTGTTTTAGATAAAGGAAAAATAATTGAAACAGGAACACATTCAAAATTGCTTGATGAAGGTGGCACATACGCAAAACTTTGGGAGATACAAAGTGATCTCATACCTGAATCAATCTAGCATAAATAAGAAGCGAAAGTAGCGATAGGCCTTTTACATCTTGACGAACATTTAAAATAAAAATTCAATGTTCATCTATGGAACAGTCTATTTCCGAAGAAAACAACCAATCCCACGAAAAAGTACTTATCGTCAATAATAAGCTTGGTGTTCACGCACGTCCTGCGGCAATGATTGTTCGTATTACTAGTAATTACTCTGGAGATGTTTGGGTAGAAAAAGACGATGAACAAATTAATGGTAAAAGTATTATGGGTCTGATGATGCTAGCTGCGGGTAATGGTTCAAAACTCAACTTTTTATTGGAAGGTCCGAGTGAAGAAGCTGAACAAATTCTTGGTCAGCTAGAAACCTTGTTTGACCACTCTTTTGAAGAACATTAAAAACAAAAGTAAGAAATCATATGCATATCCGATATATATTTGAAATATATCAACTTACTTTTTAAATGCATAGGCTCTACACAATATCATTAGCATTAATCGCCGAAATACTAGTCAGCGGTTGTGTCTCTTCGCCCAAGCCTATCACTGCCGAGCAAATAGATACTCCCGGACATTGGCAATCTGTAGATAAGAGCGATAATGATGGGGTAATTTTAAAGGAAGCGTCTTGGCTGAATTATTTTGAAGATAACTCACAATTACAATCATTGATCAAACAGGGTATTCTTTCTAATAAAGATTTAGTGATTGCTAGTTCTCGAGTCGCCAAAGCTCAAGCCGAATTGAAAACAATCCAGCCCAACCGATTACCTACAATTGACATAAATGGGCAAGGCAAACGCCAAAAATTGAATGAATCGACCCTCCAAGCTCTGTCAGGAGAAGCTCATACTAATGAATATACGGCAAATCTTGGATTGCGCTGGGAAATTGATCTATGGGGAAGCTTGAGGAACCAAGTGCAATTCAGCCGAACACAATTAGAATCGAATCAAGCTAATTTAAAATATGCTCAAATGTCGATTGCTTCCCAAATAACAAAAACTTGGCTTGGGATCATGCACATACAAGGGCAGATAGGCCTTTTAGAAAAACATCAAGAGATACAATTCCTTTATTTAAAGTCGATAGAAGAACGCTACCGTAGAGGGCTTATTTTTGCAGAGATGTTTCTAAATGAAAAAAATAACACTCAAACACTATTCGAGTCACTCCATCAATTATACAATGAACGAGATCAACTCAGTAGAAGCTTAGCGCTTTTAATTGGAGAGTATCCGAAAGCAGAGACTTTTAAGGCTCTTAAATATGAACCTTTACCGGATCTCTTGGATTCAATACCTGCTGGTATTCCTTCAGACATTCTAAACAATCGACCTGACGTGATTGCCATTGAGCGTCAGTTAGCAGGATCAACAGTATTATTAAAATCGGCAAAAAAGAACCGCTTACCAAAAATATCACTGACTGGAGCACTTGGAAATGCTTCTCCCGAATTAAGCAATCTAGCTAATTCAAGTAATTCCTTTTGGAATGTTGGACTAAACCTTACCCAGCCATTGATTAATTATGGACGTATAAATGCAAATATAAGAGCTTCGAAAGCGGCATTATCTGAAGCCGAAGCGACCTATGAAAAGGTAATTCTTAATGCTTTTATGGAAGTTGAAAATGCACTCGCTAGTGAAAGCAATTTGAAGACTATCCAAGATTCCAATAGCTTAATTCTCAGCCAAACTAAAAATATCGCATCCATTGTTCAGACAAAATATAAAGTAGGGAGTAGTGATTTTCTTGAATATTTAAATTCACAAATCTCCGCCCTCCAATCAGAACGTCAAAATTTACAAATCAAATATAATCAGTTACAAAACCGTATCAATTTATACTTAGCACTCGGCTACTCTTTTATTTAATTATCTGATCAATGAAAAAATTTCTTCCACTTTATATTTTATTAGGGGCAATTATCATCTGCGCTCTACTTTTACAATTCAGGCCTAAGCCAAAGAAAGTAGAGAGTCTTCGTTTAGTGACTCCGGTTGAATTCGTTACTGTAAAAGCTACGGATACACAAATCATCATTGAAAGCGAAGGCATCCTTAATCCGAAAACAGAAAGTGCCTTTATTTCAGAAGTATCAGGAAAAGTCATCGATATTGGGGAAAATTTTTATCCTGGAAGTTACTTTGAAAAAGATGAAGTGCTGTTTGAGATCGACTCATTGGATTACGTAGAGCGATTAAAAGCAGCTGAATTCCAAATGGCACAGGCAACATTATATTTAGCCGAACAAAATGCACTAGCGGAACAAGCAAAAGCCGACTGGGAAAAATTAAACTTCGGCAAGGCAAATGATCTCGTCTTAAGAAAGCCGCAACTCAATCAAGCAGTTGCTCGCCTTGAAAGTGCAAAAGCTTCTGTTGATTCAGCGGAAGGCGATTTGCAGGATACTACATTTAAAGCACCTTACGCTGGATTTTTACTCAGTCGAAACATAGATTTAGGGACTGTAGTTAACGGCAATATGGCAAATGCTGTTGCTCAAG
Source organism: Opitutia bacterium (assembly GCA_029248665.1). Lineage (GTDB taxonomy): Bacteria > Verrucomicrobiota > Verrucomicrobiia > Opitutales > Coraliomargaritaceae. Next base: position 4,487 of record JAQWIW010000003.1, read on the forward strand.
CTTATGGAGTTGGAAATGGAGAAATTCGCCTACCTATTAGCGAAATAGAAAAGCAATTACTTGCTTATGAAGAATCGAAACCTAACAAAGTTCGCTTTTACCATGCCTCTACAAAAAGTTTTTTAGCGGAGGGTACGATTGATCGTATAGAAGCCACGCTCAATAGTAACAGCCGCCTTTTTTATTGTGTTGGTGAAATCACAGATGCTTTTTCTAAAGAAAATATTACATCTGCATCAGCTCTACAACGCAGTCAATTTTTAGTCGCTGAAATTGAGGGCAAGCTCTTAGAGTCAGCTTTCACTATTCCAAATGCGGCACTTCGAAACAATGAATATGTTTATATTATAAACGAAGAAAATCGATTAATTCAGAAAAAAGTGACGGTTATTCATAAAAACAAAGACTCAATCATCCTCAGTGATGGCCTTGCTGACATCGAGAAGATTGTCACTAGCCCTATCCCTTTCTTTGTAGAGAATATGCCGGTTGAACCTATAGTAAAATAATGATTCGTTGGTTTACAGAAAATGGCGTAGCCGCCAACTTACTTGCAGGCATTATTATCATTGCTGGATTCTTTATTGCTTCGACTATCAAGCTAGAGCTTTTCCCGAATTTGGATTTAGACTCGGTAAAAATTAATACGGTGTACCCAGGAGCAGCTCCAAGCGAAGTTGAAACAGGGATTATTGAACTGATTGAGGATCGTATACAAAACATAGAAGGAATAAAAAAAATCACTGCCTATGCATCGGAAAATATTGGGACGGTCATAGTTGAAGTGGAACGAAACTATGACACCAATAACATAAGAGATCAGATAAAATCCGAAATAGATACGATTACTAATTTCCCTGAACAGGCTGAAGAGCCAAGAGTTGAAGAAATCAACATACGAAATGAAGTTATTTCTTTAGCCATCTATGGTGATACCGATCCTCTCACCTTAAAGCAAGTTGCTGAATATATTAAAGATGAACTGAATTTCCAAAAAGGGATAAGCCAAGTAGATATAAAAGCCTACCCTGAATTAGAAATTTCTATTCTCGTTTCTGAAGATGTTCTCAACGAATATAATATTACCTTAGAGACCGTAGCTCAAGCAATCCGCTCAGAAGCGGTAGATATACCTGGTGGAATAATCAAATCTCAAGAAGGCGAAATTCTCATCCGAACGAAAGCGAAAGCCTATAGCCAAAGTGACTTTGAGGCGATACCGGTTTTGAAAAATTCGGATGGTAGTACTGTAAGAATTGCTGACCTAGGGACTGTTGTTGATGGTTTTTCGGAAACAAAAATCACGAGCTTGTTCAACGGACAACGCTCAATTATGCTACGCATATTTTCTATTGGTGATCAAAGTGCGTTGGAGGTCTCTGAAGATGTAAGGAAATTTGCTTCAAGTATTCAAAGTACTTTGCCTGAAGGGATACACATAGAACCTTTCCGTGATTTTACTTTTTATTTAAAAAGCCGACTGAATATGCTAATTGAAAATGGCATCTATGGCCTAATCTTAGTATTCATCATCTTAACTCTATTCCTAAGACCTTCACTGGCCTTTTTTGTAATGCTTGGCATCCCTATTTCTTTCTTGGGAGCATTTATTATTTTACCTGTATTTGATGTTACCATCAACTTAGCCTCTTTATTCGGCTTTATTCTAGTTTTGGGAATTGTTGTTGATGATGCAATTATTGTTGGAGAAAGTGTTTTCACGGAATTCCAAAAACATGGCGGCCCGGGTGTTAATGCTTCTGTAGCGGGAGCAAAACGAGTTTCTATTCCTGTTACCTTTGCTGTATTAACCACCATTGTTGCTTTCATTCCTATCTTAACTATACCTGGATTTTTGGGTAAATTTTTCTTTCCAATTCCAATTGTAGTCATCGCAACTTTAATTGGATCCTTAGTTGAATCAAAGTTAGTTCTTCCGTACCATTTGACGCTTTGCAAGGTAGGTGCCCAAAACCGAAAGGAATTAAATTGGTTTCAAAGAAAACAACGTACGATCGCTGACGCTCTGGAAAATTTCATTGATACTAAATACCGGCCTATCTTAAAGAAATCAATTGAGCGACGCTACACCCTCCTGGCTAGTTTTGTTGCCGTCTTGATTATCACACTCTCATTCTTAATTGGGAATCACCTTAAATTCGTCTTTTTCCCTCCTGTCCCTTCAGACTATATTTTAGCTAAAGTAACAATGCCGGAAGGCACGCCGTATAAAGTGACCGAGCAGGCAGTTCAGCAAATGGAAGCAGGTCTTGATGAACTCTCTCAAGAAATTATTGGCATGGGCTATGGGCAAGCATTCGACAATATTGTTGTCACCATAGGTGGCACAAATTTCGATGGTAGTGGTGGCCCTATGGGCGAAGGTTCGAGCATTCGTTCAGAAAATATTGGTGAAATTGCAGTCGAATTATTTAAGCGTGAAGAGCTTGCCAATGGAGGAAATATTGAGATTCTTTCAGCCCCTAATCTAGCCATTCGTTGGCGGGAAATCATCGGACCTATCATAGGTGCTGAAGATCTAAGTTTTGATGCAAATGCGGCGGGTTCTGCGGGCGAATCGATCAATATACAAATTTCAGGAAAAGACCTCAATCGCCTAGAAATAGTCTCTCAAAAATTAAGAACTCTATTGTATAACTACCAAGGTCTTTATGATATCAAAGACAGTTTCCTTGGCGGAAAAAATGAAGTGCAGATTAAGCTCAAGCCAAGTGCTGAGTCTATGGGACTGACACAGTCAGCGGTGGGCTCTCAGGTACGTGCGGCCTTTTATGGAATTGAGGCACAAAGGATCCAAAGAGCTTCAGATGATATTAAAGTAAAAGTACGTTATCCTAAAAATGAAAGGATGCGTTCTCAAGACCTCGATTCTTTACTTATCCAACTCCCAACAGGCGAAAAAGTCCCTTTAAATACAGTAGCAGATTATTCCATTGAAGAAGGCTTTTCTTCGATTCGTAGAATTGATCAAAGACGTGTCATCAATGTCACTGCAGATGCCGATAAATCGAAAGCCAATTTAGAGCTGATTCGTGCCGACTTGATGGGGAATAAAAATGAAACAGGCTTGATTGATCAAGTTTTAGCCACCTACCCTGATATAAAATGGTCTTTTGAAGGAGAGGCGAGAGAGCAGTCAGATATCTTTAGTAGCCTTATACAAAAGACCTTGCTCGCTATGTTCATCATCTATGCCCTACTGGCGATTCCTCTTAAGTCTTACATTCAACCTATCATAGTGATGTCAGTGATTCCTTTTGGTCTGATTGGAGCAATAGGCGGACATTTTATTCTGAATCAACCAGTGAGTATTTTATCGATTCTCGGCTTTGTTGCCCTCACTGGGGTCGTTGTTAATGACAGTCTAGTGATGATTGATTACATCAATAAAAAGCGCCTTGATGGCATTGAAATCAAAGTAGCGATTGAGCAATCAGGTGTCGCACGTTTTAGACCCATATTGTTAACATCCCTAACAACATTTGCTGGCTTGCTTCCAATCTTATTTGAAACCAGCCTACAAGCACAGTTCTTGATTCCAATGGCTACCTCTTTGAGCTTTGGAGTTCTGTTTGCCACCTTTATCACTTTGCTACTCGTGCCAGCTTTTTACACGATAGTGAATGACGTTATACAATTATTTAGTAGCGATAGCGATCCGACTTAAAGGGACCTTTTGCACTAACACCGATATAATTTGCTTGCTTGTCGCTGAGTACGGTTAGCTTACATCCGATCTTTTCTAAATGCAATCGTGCTACTTCCTCATCAATATTCTTTGGAAGAAGATATACTCCAGGAGTGTATCCCTCAACCTGTTTCCATAATTCAATTTGAGCTAAGGCTTGATTGGTAAAACTATTCGACATAACAAATGATGGATGACCTGTTGCACAGCCTAAGTTCACAAGTCGACCTTTGGCCAACATGTAAATAGAATTTCCTGAAGGAAAAGTATATTTATCAACTGCACCTTGTTCGTCAGATTTAATTTCTACCACCTCTACACCAGGGGTGTCATTCAGTGCATCTACTTCGATTTCATTATCAAAGTGCCCTATATTACAAACAATTGCTTGGTCTTTCATCTGGCTCATATGATCTCTAGTAATGATACCAAAATTTCCTGTAGTAGTGACATAAATATCGCCCCAACCCAAAGTGTCTTCAATAGTCAGCACTCGGTAGCCTTCCATAGCTGCTTGTAATGCACAAATTGGATCAACTTCTGTAACCACAACTTGAGCACCCATGCCTTTAAGAGCAGCAGCACAACCTTTACCGACATCTCCATAACCACAGACCACGCCAACTTTGCCTGAAATCATTACGTCAGTAGCTCGTTTAATCCCATCAATCAAAGATTCTCGACACCCATATAAATTATCAAATTTAGATTTTGTCACAGAATCATTCACATTAATCGCAGGCACTAATAAACGCCCTGCATTGTGCATTTCATAAAGGCGATGCACTCCAGTTGTTGTCTCTTCAGAAACGCCTTTCCAGTCTTTAACCACTTCTGTCCAATGATTTGTTTCTTTTTTATGAACATTTTTTAAAAGATTTTTAATGACCGCCTCTTCCATATTATCAGAGTCAGATTCTGCCCAATTATCTCCGTGCTCAAGTTCATAGCCTTTATGAATAAGCAATGTAGCATCACCACCATCATCAACAATTAATTCTGGACCCTTACCATCTGGCCAGGTTAATGCCTGCATTGTGCACCACCAGTATTCTTCTAATGTTTCACCTTTCCAGGCAAATACAGGGACATTTAGATATTTCGCCACATAAGCTGCAGCATGGTCTTGAGTTGAAAAAATATTACAAGAACACCATCGAACATCTGCTCCAAGTTCTTTTAAGGTTTCAATTAATACCGCAGTTTGAATCGTCATATGTAAACTACCCATGATGCGTACACCATTCAAAGGTTTCTCTTGGGCATACTTCTCTCTTGTGGCCATCAAACCAGGCATCTCATGCTGTGCAACATGCACCTCTTTTTGCCCAAACTCGGCCAAAGAGATATCTTTAATTTTAAACGCTACACTTGTATCGGTTAGAGTATCAGTTTTTGTTGTCATATATTACTAATTTTTAATTAAACGTATTGTTTTAAAGCTTCAACTTTTGAGAGAGACTCCCATGGCAATTCTTTTTTACCAAAATGTCCATAATGAGTAGATCCTTTATAAATTGGGTTCAGTAAATCCAACTGAGAAACAATTGAGGCAGGTTTAAAATCAAATACCTCCTGTATTGCAGAAACTATTTTGGCTTCCTCTACATTATGTGTTCCAAAGGTATCAATATGAATGCTTGTGGGGTAAGGGTGCCCGATCGCATAAGCGACTTCAAGCTCACAAGATTCAGCCAATCCGGCAGCTACAATATTTTTGGCTACCCATCGAGTAAAATAGGCGGCTGAACGATCAACTTTCGAAGGATCTTTACCAGAAAAAGCTCCTCCACCATGCCTTGCCCATCCTCCATAGGTATCCACTATGATTTTTCTACCGGTTAAACCTGCATCGCCTTGTGGACCACCTATTATAAATTTGCCCGTCGGGTTAATTAGAAATTCTGTATTTGGTTTAATTAAATTTGCTGGAAGAACTTTTTTGATAACCTCATCAATGCAAAATGCTTTAATTTCATCTAAAGAAGCTGAAGCAGCATGCTGTGTGGAAACTACTACATTTTTAATTCCAGTAATTTCACCTCCATCATATTCTAAAGCCACTTGGCTTTTTACATCAGGGCGTAACCAAGACACCCCTAGCTCTTTTCTTTGGCGAGCCATTTCTCTTAAAATTCTATGGGCAAACATAACTGGTGCAGGCATGTATTCTGGTGTTTGCTTACAAGCAAAACCAAACATAATTCCTTGATCACCAGCTCCTTGCTGATCAGTCCCTTTGCCTTCTACCTCCTTGGCATCAACACCTTGCGCGATATCATTAGACTGTTGTGTAATATAATTATTGATAAAAACCTTATCTGCTTGAAATACATCATCTTCATTCGTGTAGCCGATTTCCCTAATCGCTTCACGTATAATTGATTCATAATTCAAATTAGCCTTTGTCGTAATTTCTCCAGAAATAGTCACAATATTGCTCTTCACTAAAGTTTCACAAGCAACACGACTGTAGCTATCTTGTTCCAAGCAAGCATCTAGAATACTATCGGATATATAATCTGCTACCTTATCTGGATGGCCTTCGCCAACTGATTCTGATGAAAATATAAATTGTTGAGACATCTAACAATACAGTAAGACCTTTCTTAAAAAAGCAAGTATTATATCATGATATCAAGATTCTTTGATTTGATGATACATTTCTGATCCATGCTCACCTATTCGCCAATGATTCATACTATTGATTTCCTCAACAGGTTCAATATCGGCATTGAAAGTCTCTAAGAACTGGCCTATCGTACAATGTCCGCTTACTGCATGCCTTAATGAGGCATCTTTCAAAATCGTATATTTATTTTTTCTACCTACTTTTTCTCGCACAATATATCCAGATTCTTCTAAATCAGAGATTATACGTTGAACTGCTCGCTCCGTTATTCCAATCACTTGACCAATTAAACGCATAGGATAGCCTTCATAATTATGTAAACAAATTAAGACTAAGCCATGATTTGATAAAACATTCCATTGATTTTTTTTGTCTTTCACAAAACATAAGATACTAATTATTCCAAAAATGTAAAACACGAAATAAATTTCTTATTTATAAATGAAGCCTTACCCATTTTGGTCCTTCTTAAGTATAAGTGCACTCGATGCACCCATGATCAGCGTTGCTTGGTATATATACTTTGTCGAAAAATCTCAAATAGCAGATTTAAATATGCAATATTGCCTAATTTTAGGGTGTTCCGTCTGGCTTGGCTATATGGCTGACCGGCTTTTTGACATTGAATTTAAAAAAGAAGCTAAATTTATTTCATTGCGACACCTATTTTGCAAACAGTACAAGCCTTACTTATGGGCTTTATGGGCAATAATCTTGATCTCAACTCTGATATTTAGCCTTGATACACTAAATAACGACAAAATTGTCGTAGGTTTCATACTTATTCTAATTATATTACTCTACAACTTCCTAAATCAGTATTTTACCAAAAAAAAATTCCCCAAAGAGGTCTTTATAGCAGCCATATTTGCTTACGGAACATTATTCCTAATACAAGGCCCTATGAATCTCAGCTATTTATTTAATTTCTGTTTAATATGCTTTCTTAACTGTCTAATTATTAACCATAAGGAAAAAAAAATAGACCAACTGATGGGTGTTACCTCCCTAACACATCTATTTAGCCATCGTTTTATCTTGATAATAATAAGTCTATCTTGCGCCTATTATCTAATCAGTTTTCAGAGTATACTTAACCCCTTTTCCATTATATGCCTTATAAATTTGGCACTTCATGCTACTTCGAAACATATTGATGCTGAGCACTTTAGAGTTATCACAGAGACTTCATATATCCTAGTGGCCCTGATTGCGGTTATGCTACTAAAAATAAACCTTTAACAAAAAATCTCAAAAATAACTTATTTATTTCAGATCAATATCAAATAAACTGTCATAGAGACCATAATTGACATTAAAATCATCAATAAAGGTAGCAAATTTTCGTTTCCCGTTAACATATTTGTCCATACGGGTGGCAAAAATAATCCCTTGAATGCTTTTAAAATTACGGAAATAAATCTCTTCAAGCATTTCTTGATCATTTTCTAGAAACAAGCGATCATATTTAACTTCCTGAAAATTTTCTGCACTTATCCAAATCTTTTGATAAGGGTACTGACTACGCTCATCAATGGATAATAAAATGCATTTTTGATCTTCAATGTAATCGTAACCCTCAATTGTTACATATTGCCCCTCTTCCTCCGTAACTAAAAGGAAAGGACCTTCTATCTTGGATTCATATTTAACTGATTCTAGTGCCTCACCTTGAAGATTTTCGCGATAGACCTCTCTTCCTCCGTGGTAAAATATCTGAACTGCATTTATTCCATCAAAAATAACTTCTAATTGAACGAGCTTATTCCCCAGTTTTGTCTCATAAAATGAGCGATATTTATTGGGCCTTTTCTTATAAATACGAAAACCTCTTTCGATCGTATCTTCTTCTGTATAATATAAAATACGCCCACTTGCGAAAACAGAATTTAATTTATCTAAGGTGTACTGACCATTGTTACCTTCAATATGTAAAAGCTTAAGCTCATCAAGTGTCGGCATCTCAACATCTCTCTCGGCAATCAACTGAGAGGCACTTGCAACAAATATGATAAATACTGTAAAAAGCTTATTTAGGTTATTCATAGCTATATATTTTGAAATAGTAATTTTATAAAATTCATCAACAGATTGAAGTATAGTTACTTTTATTTAAAGCAAATCTTTCACTTTCTCAAGAATGGTTTCTACTTTAGCTAATTTGCCTAAGCCAACATAACCACATGCAAGAAGCCCCTCTTCGGGTTCAACAAAATGATAATTTCGATCACGCAGAACTTTCATGTTCTCCTGGGTTGCGGGATGATCATACATCTTTCCGTTCATTGCAGGTGCAATAAGCACGGGTGCTTGAGTCGCTAGGTGAATGGTTGAAAGTAAATCTGGGGCCAATCCTTGAGCAAAAAGCCCAATACAATTAGCACTTGCAGGTGCGACTAGCAATAAATCAGCTGAGTCGGCAATTTGGATATGATTCGGGTGATTATGCTCAGATTCATACCAAAGGTCGGTTAATGCCGGGTTCTTGGACAAAATCTGCAAAGTAAGTGGTTGAATAAAACGACACGCTGAATCCGTTAAAATAGGATATACGATTGCTCCAGCCTCCTTTAAGCGTGAACATAAATCTGCAGATTTATAGGCAGCTATAGAGCCAGTGATTCCTAAAACAATGGTACGACCTTTAAGATTTAAATTATCAACACTCACAATCGGTAAATTCTAATTTGATTTTCATACGAAAACTCTATTAAGATGACTATTTAATAACTATCAAATCAAATAATCGCAGAAAAACCATGCACAAAGGAACAATATCCAAGTATCCAAAAGCAAAAAAGATTTCCATAAAGAATCGAACATGGCCTGATAATGAGCATACATCTGCACCTATTTGGGCAAGCGTTGATTTACGAGATGGCAATCAAGCCCTTGCTATACCTATGAATATTGATGAGAAGTTAAAATTTTTTGACTGTTTGGTAAAAACAGGCTTTAAGGAAATTGAAATTGGCTTTCCTTCAGCGAATGATACCGAGTTTAATTTTATCAGAAAATTAATAGAAGAAAATAGAATTCCTAAAGATGTCACGATACAGGTATTGGTTCAAGCACGAGAGCATCTCATTAAAAAAACTTTTGAAAGTTTGAAAGGTGCGCATTCGGCAATTATTCATTTATACAATTCAACTTCACCACTTCAAAGAAAGGTTACCTTCAATAATAAGTCGAAGGAGGAAATTAAGGCGATTGCAGTCGAGGGGACCCGCCTAGTAAAAACACTTAGTGAGCAATGTGATATACAGAATATTCGCTTTGAATATTCACCCGAGAGTTTTTCGGATACAGAACTAGAGTATGCCTTAGAAGTATGCCAAGCAGTAATGGATGTATGGAAACCTACTCAAGAAAATCCAATCATCCTTAACCTCCCAGCAACAGTTGAAATTTCGACTCCGAATATTTATGCGGATCAGGTCGAGTGGTTCTGTACACATTTGAATAACCGAGACTTAGCGATTATCAGCCTTCATACCCACAACGACAGAGGCACCGGTGTTGCCGCAACTGAGTTAGGCTTATTGGCAGGAGCCGATCGTGTAGAAGGCACCCTCTTTGGCAATGGTGAACGTACGGGCAATTTGGACATTATCACTGTAGCTCTTAATTTATATTCTCAAGGTATTGACCCTGAACTCGAGCTCGGTGACTTAGATTCACTTAGAACAATTTATGAAGAAGTGACTCGTATGCAGGTGCCTGAGCGACATCCTTATTCTGGCGACCTTGTCTTCACTGCATTTTCTGGTTCACACCAAGATGCGATCAAGAAGGGAATGGATTTACGGGACAAAAAATCGAAAGACCGTGTACTTTGGGAGGTTCCCTATTTACACATCGATCCAGATGATATTGGCAGAAATTACGAGGCCATTATTCGAATCAATAGCCAAAGTGGTAAAGGTGGAGTCGCTTATATTCTCAATCACGACTACGGCTTAGACTTACCTAAAGCGATGCACCCTGAAGTGGGTGAAGTGACCAATTTATTTGCGGATAGAGAAAGCCGTGAGTTATCCGCTGATGAAATTTTCGCCCAATACAAAGAAACTTTCGTAAATCTTGAAGCACCTTTGAAATTATTGTCGATTGACCGAACATTCAATGAAGCCGATGACAGTCTTATTCTTAAAGCGCAGATTGAAAAGGACGGGCAGGAACACTTCATTGAAGGCACCGGCAATGGCCCGATCAGTGCTTTCGTTGATGCGATTGATAAAGAAGGTTGGAAAGATTTTAGCTTGAATGACTACCGACAGCATTCAATAGGCAGTGGCTCAAAAACCGAAGCGGCAGCCTATGTGCAAATTGTCAGCAAGCAAGGAAGCCATGTTTACGGATGTGGAATTGATGCAAATATCGAAAAAGCTGGGCTGAAAGCATTAATCAGTGCTTATAATCGCTTGCAAAAAAAATAATTTAAAAATCACAACTTGTATGAAATTTTATAAATACCATGCATTAGGAAATGATTACCTAGTGCTCAATCCTCAAGACTGCCCTAATATCTTAGATAATGATGCAATCATTCGCATCTGTCATAGAAATTTCGGACTCGGCTCAGATGGCATTCTCTACGGACCACTTCCAACAGAAGGAGCAGACTGTGCTTTGAAGATTTTTAATCCAGATGGCTCAGAAGCTGAAAAAAGTGGTAATGGATTACGGATATTTGCTCGCTATTTACACGATCATAAGTTGATCAAATCAAACCCTTTTAAAGTACTTACCTTAGGTGGTGAAGTGACGATTGATATCGAAGATCCTAGTTCGGCAATCACTGTCGATATGGGCTCTGTTCGCTTTGCTGACGATGCCCAATTGGAAATCAATGGTACCGATTACCTCTGCCACATTGCCGATATTGGCAACCCGCATTGCGTAATTCCGCTCGATTCAATCTCTTCTGAATTAACCCATAAAGATGGGCCCGTCCTAGAAACACATTCACATTTCCCTAACAGAACGAATGTTCAGTTTTTAAAGGTCATCGACAGAAACAATATTCAAATTGAAATTTGGGAACGTGGTGCTGGCTATACTTTGGCCTCCGGTTCAAGTAGCAGTGCGGCGGCGGCGGTCGCTCACAAACTTGGCCATTGTGACGAACAAATCACCGTCCACATGCCAGGTGGTACCATCCAAATTGAAATCGGTGAGAATTATGCGATAAGGATGACTGGTCCGACTACACGAGTGGGCACCTACGAATTTGATCTGGAGGCATTGAAATAAAACTCCTTAAACATTTATATCTAGAAAGCCTCAAGTGCCCAACTCAGGGTAAATTGCTATTTATTAATTAAACTACACTTTTCTAGGAAAGGAATGGGAACACTATTTTGCTACTTGCAAAGCAATCCATTAAGCCTAGCGTCCTGCTGAAATTAAAGATGACTAAATTTATTATAAATCGTGCTAAAAACGTTAAAAACGATATTTTAAGTGGTATAACCGTTGCTTTAGCATTTGTGCCAGAAGCTGTTGCCTTTGCCTTTGTTGCTGGGGTTGATCCATTGGTTGGACTTTATGCAGCATTTCTAGTAGGCTTAATCACGTCTGTCTTTGGTGGTCGACCTGGGATGATCAGTGGTGCTACGGGAGCCTTAGCGGTGGTTATGGTCAGTCTAGTGGCAACAGGGAATGCAATGGGAGAACCTGGGGAACAGTTAGGCCTGTATTACCTTTTTGTCACCGTTATCTTAATGGGGCTCATTCAGGTACTGGCTGGAGTTTTTAAGTTGGGTAAATTTGTGCGTTTGATTCCTCATCCTGTGATGATGGGTTTCGTCAATGGTTTAGCTATTGTTATTTTCTTATCTCAATTACATATGTTCCAAGATGCAAAAACTGGACATTGGTTCGGCGGGCAGGAACTCTGGACAATGTTGAGCTTAGTCGCGTTGACGATGGGCATTATGTTTTTCTTACCTAAGATCACCTCAAAATTGCCTGAGGCTTTGATCGCTATCTGTGTTGTCTCATTCTTGGGTATCTTCGGAAATTTTGATGTCGCAACTGTTGGTAGCTTCATTCGAGATGGTGGCGGTAGTGGCTTAGAGGGTGGCTTACCTGTCTTTCAAAGCGACCTATTCACTAAAATACCTTTAAATTTCGAAACACTTAGTTTCATTTTTCCGTATGCTTTAATTCTTGCTGCGATTGGATTGATTGAATCCTTGATGACCTTAAATCTGATCGACGATTTAACTGAAACACGAGGCAATGCGAATAAAGAGTGTATCGCCCAAGGTGGTGCAAATCTTGTCACTGGCTTCTTTGGTGGTATGGGTGGCTGTGCCATGATTGGACAATCCTTAATCAATATCAAATCAGGTGGAAGAACTCGGCTTTCCGGTATAGTCGCATCCATTTTACTTCTAGTCTTTATTCTTTTTGCTTCAGGCCTTATCGAACAAGTACCAATCGCCGCTTTAGTTGGTGTTATGTTCATGGTAGTCATCGGAACCTTTGCTTGGAGTAGTTTCCGAATTCTTAATAAAATTCCTCTAACTGACGTTATTGTTTTAATCGCAGTATCTTCATTAACTGTTGTTTTCGACCTAGCGATCGCCGTCATTGCTGGGGTTATCATGAGTGCTTTGGTTTTTTCATGGGAAAGTGCAAAACAAATCCGTGCTCGACAGCGTGTGAAAAAAGATGGGACAAAAGTTTATGAGATCTGGGGGCCTTTATTCTTTGGATCAATCACTACGTTCAATAGCAAATTTGACGTTAAGAATGACCCTGAATCGATCGAAATTGATTTTGTTGAATCAAGAGTCAGTGATCATTCAGCCATCGAAGCGGTCTTCAACTTAGTCAATAAATACGAAGATGCAGGAAAAAAAGTTAAACTCAAGCATCTGAGTGAAGACTGCAAACAGCTACTCTACAAATCCAGTACTAAGTTTAAGGAGGTTGTGATCGAAGCTGTTGACGACCCACGGTATCATTTAGCAGAAAACCCAGAAGCTTTCGATAAGGGACTCGCTGAGTATAAGTTTTAGCTTTCAACAAGAAAAGCAGACAAAAAAAATTCCCCGCCTGTGCCGTATTGTGGAAGTTCTTAGCCTTTGTTAGCTAAAGTGGGAATTCTGAAAATATTTTCTATCGTCCATTGCTGGCGTGATATCCAATATTCTAAGGCAACTCCCATAAAATTAAGAGTAAAGGACAGAACTTCGAAAATTCTCGAACACTGCAGAGAATAATACTAATTTAAAGAATCTAAGAATAAATCAACAAGAAATGGATAAAAGTTCTGTGAGCAGTGATTGACATTTATAACTAACTCAACTGAAATTAAGGAAACTATGAGATTAATATACGCCCTCCTCACTGCCATTCTATTCTCAAGCTGCATCTCATTAGACAGAAACAATGAGGCGCAAAATTTACAAATTAGCTCAATCATTCCCAAATATATGGTGCATGAAGAATTTTTGAGTATTAAGGAATATCTCACTGGGAAAGAGACTATTAAAAACCGGTTGATCATTCGCTCAACTGAAGGTGAAAGAACGGGTCTTTATTTAGCGATCACGCTCAATGAAAAAATCCCACAACTTCCGGTGGATACTTCCATCGTTTGTGAAATATATATGCCGGGAAAACTCAATCCCGATGTATTTGAATTTCCATTACCTAAGCTCAATAAATTGCCCAATAATAAATCCATGCTTCTTGGTATAACTGGAGATGATTGGCCTTACGGAAATGATGCTTTGCCTACAGCTTGGAGGATCACCTTAGTCGATAGCAAAGAAAATATTATTGCTGAAAAAAGCAGTCAGGTTTGGAGCTTGTAAGCTTAGCTTAAGCATTGAGCGTCATGAATGAGACTCAATTCACCTCATGGCAAAAGTGGCCAGAAAGCCCTTATTTTGACCTCAAAAGTTTTCATGAAACCTTTGATGGCGGCCAATCCTTTGCTTGGGATCTAAAGCCTGATTATATCGAAGGGCAATTTCTTAAATCTATTTTCAGACTAAGACTTGAGGAAAATCGTATTATTTTTTCGGTTCCAAAAACAACCAACCTGAGTACGGCAAAACTCGCACTTGCTCAATATCTATCTACCGATATCGATTTTGAAGCGATGAAGGATGCACTCCCTTGGCGTTCTGACCCCATTCTCAAACAAGCAATCGAGGCCTATCCTTATTTGAGAATCCTTCGGCAACCATTCCCCGAAACATTGCTCGGATTTTTATGTAGCTCAACAAAACAAATTCCCCAAATAAAACAAATTCTTAGATTATCAGCTGAATCGTATGGAGAAATTATTGAAAATGATTTCAAAAGTTTACCCACTTGGAAAATCTTAGAACGGCTAGAAGGAAAACAGTTACGGAAATTAAAACTAGGCTATCGGGCGAACTACATCAAAAAAAGTGCCGATTATTTAAAAGCACATCCTCAGTTTCTAAAAGAGCTGCCTGGCCTGCCTACACTTGAAGCCAAAAAAAATCTCCTGCAATTACCTGGAGTTGGAGAAAAAATTGCCGATTGTGTTTTACTATTTGGCTTAGGAAGAATGGAGTCTTTTCCAATTGATACCTGGATTGAAAAAATTCTAGTTAAATTTTACCAGCTAGAGGGCTATTCCAAAGAACAGCTTCAACAATTTGCCTTATCGCACTTTGGCTCAAATGCTGGCTTTGCACAGCAATTCTTATTTTCCGCTGCACGCTCTGAAGCGATTACGATTTAGCAAATAACTTTTGCCCGATAATCAAGCCTGCAACTAAAGCGAATAGCCCACCTAAAACAGAAAAGGTAGCGTATATACCTGCGTCTAATGCACTCGCATTCATCAGACCTTCAAACAATAAAAAGACAAATGATGCGAAAGTGGTAAATCCTCCGCAAAAACCTACACCCCAAAAATGCCAATACACTTTTGCTTCTTCATTATCTCTCATCTGAGACTGAATTAAAAAGAGCCCGATAATAAAGCACCCAAATATATTCATTAAAAAAAGTGATGTGTAATTATTAGCCCAAGCAAACGATAGTAAAAATGTATCGGTAAAAAATCGGGTCAAGCCACCTAAAGCACTACCAAAACCAACTGCTAATGGGATAGATATCTTCATTTTAAGATACCTTCATTTAATACTAGAACAGCCCAAAAGCCAATGATGCCGAAGATCGGACTTCCAATCAAATAGACTAATGCATGGCCAAATTTATTCTTCTGAATCAAATTATAAGTGTCTAAGCTATACGTTGAAAAAGTCGTCATTCCTCCAAGAAAGCCAATTACAAGCAATGCTTCTCTCTCAAGGTGCCTTTCGACAATCATCCCATAAGACAAGACCACACCTAGTAAGGCTGCACCAAGGCAGTTGACGGCCAAAGTACCAATAGGAAATCCATTCAAATGATAGCGATTCAGCCAAGTTGATAAAAAAAATCGACTCAGACCACCGAAGAAACCTCCTATAAGAATATATACGATGTACACGCACCTTCTTTGACCCATCCTTGTTATTTAGTAAAGATAAACTATGCATTTCTTTTAAATTAGTCCTTGATCTTTTTTGAGAGTCTTCTTTTATCTATTCTTTAATTTCAAACAATAACGTCATGACACAACATAACAGCTTTAAAGCCAGTAAGGCAGGCGGCAAAAAGAACCGTACAGTTTTAAAACGATTTGAACGAGTCGATTTACTTCGAAAACGAGGTGAATGGTCTGATGGACAGCGTGTTATTGGTTTAAAGAAAACCAAACCCGAAGAATAAGAACTGAATCAATTTCCTATCAAGCCCTCTAAATTTGAGGGCTTTTTCTTTTACAAGCTATCACTACTTTTTAAATCATAATCATACTGCACTGTACGAAACGAAACGACTAATTCATGATTACACTGAATAAAATAGAGCACCATTACGGAGAAAAAGTCTTATACAATTCCATTAATGCATCCATAGGCCCAAGAGACCGTATTGGCTTAGTTGGTTCCAATGGATCAGGCAAAACAACCCTCTTGAAAATTCTCATGGGAGAAATGGAAGCAAACAGAGGCCGTATTGAAAAAGCAGAATACGTAAACATTGGCTACCTTCCTCAAGATGGCATCCAAACTTCTGGTAAAACATTATTTAAGGAGGCAGAATCTGCCTTTGGTGATATTCTTGAATTACAGGATAAAATAGCGAAAGCAGATGAAGCTATGCTAGAGATGGACACTAGTAGTGAAGAATACTATGACTTAATTGATGTCCTTGGCGAATGGGAGCAAAAGCTAGAAGAGTCACAGCCTGATCGTATTAAATCAAAGATTGAACGTATCCTAACTGGCATAGGCTTTGAGCTATCTGACCTAGACAGAGATACTGGTGAATTTTCAGGTGGTTGGCAAATGCGTATCGCATTGGCCAAGCTACTACTACAAAATCCATCACTAATAATATTAGATGAACCGACAAATCACCTTGATATCAGTTCACAAAATTGGGTAGAAAATTACTTAAAAAATTACCAAGGCGCACTTATTGTCATATCTCACGACCGAGCTTTTCTTGATACCGTTACCAATAAAATCTACGAGCTCAAACTCGGTGAACTCAACATTTACAAAGGCAACTATTCTTTCTTTTTAGAACAGAGTAAAAAGCAACTCGAAGTACTCCGTAAAGCTCACGCCAATCAGCAAAAAGAAATTCGAGAAATCAAAGACTTTATTAATAAATTCAGATCTAACGTCAAAAAAGCCAGTCTTGTACAAAGTCGAATTAAACAACTGGATAAAATTGACCTCATCACTATTCCAAGAGACGAAAGGAAAATATTTTTTCGCTTTCCCAAACCACCACCTGCCAGTTCAAAAGTGATTAACATTACTAATCTCAATAAAGCTTATGGTGATAATGTAATTTTTGACGGATTAGACTTACGAATTGATAATGGTGACCGTATTGCCGTAGTCGGTGTAAATGGCGCTGGTAAATCGACATTGGCACGTATCATGGCCAGAGAAGAGCCCTTCCAAAGCGGTAAAGTAGAGACTGGCATCAACACGGTTATTTCATATTTTGCTCAATCTCAAGCAGAGGAGCTAAACCCAAATTATACAGTATTGGAGGAAGTTGAACTCTCCGCCAAAGGCAATGATGCGGCAAATCCGAGAGCTGCTTTAGGAGCTATGCTATTTTCTGGGGATGCCGCATTAAAGAAA
This sequence comes from Opitutia bacterium, assembly GCA_029248665.1. Lineage (GTDB taxonomy): Bacteria > Verrucomicrobiota > Verrucomicrobiia > Opitutales > Coraliomargaritaceae. Next base: position 22,038 of record JAQWIW010000003.1, read on the forward strand.
AATACAGTTCTATCTGGAGGTGAACGAAATCGAGTGGCACTTTGTAAAATGCTCATGCAACCCGCCAACTGCTTAATTCTTGATGAACCGACCAATCACCTAGATTTAAAATCTAAAGAAGTCTTACAAGATGCCATAAATGAATTTGAAGGCACCGTTATTTTAGTATCTCACGACCGATCATTCTTGGATGGCGTAGTTAATAAAGTCTTAGAAGTTTCCAAAGGCAGTATGAGAATGCTCACTTGTAATGTTTCAGAATATATTCAGCGTATTGAATCAGAAATGGAATAATAATTAAAATGGGAAAGGAATTCAAGTATCGAGCCATTGCCGCCATGGCGGAAAATCGTGTAATTGGAAATCAAAATACGATCCCTTGGCATTTGCCGGAAGACTTCAAATGGTTCAAAAAAACCACAATGGGACAGACCCTACTCATGGGACGAAAGACCTTCGAATCCATTGGCCGACCACTACCTGGCAGACAAACGATCATACTCAGTAGAAGCCAATTATCGATACCGAATACTGAAACAATAAATGCCATTGATTCAATTGAAACTGTAGCCACCAATGACACGATATGGATCGCAGGCGGTGCAGAAATTTACCAACTCATGCTCCCAAAATGCTCTGATATCTATTTAACCAGAGTTCACCAAAAGCCTGACGGAGATACTTTCTTTCCAGAATTTGAAGATAGCTTCACTTTAGACTCAGTACTCGAAAGCAATACTCAATTTTCTATAGAGCACTGGAAAAGATCCTAAGCTAAGCATAGAACTAGTGATCTTTTTCTGTATTTTCTTCCGCTGACTTCTTTTTATCCCATTTGAAGTGATTGTCCGGTAAGGTACCGCCCAATTTGAGCAACTTCTCTTTACCAAAAACCATTTCTTCACGAGTGTATCCAGATAAAGAGAACGAATCTTGAAGAAAAATAGCCTCTTCTGGACAGACTTCTTGGCACAAACCGCAATAAATACATCTGAGCATATTGATATCAAAAGCCGCAGGCTCTTTTTCAATATGTGCTCGATCCGATTCTTCATCTACAATTTCACTAGGCTTAATACGGATCGCCTTAGGAGGACAGACAAACTCACATAATTGGCAGGAAACGCACTTCACTCTTCCTTTAGGATCTTTGACTAAAGTAGGAACACCACGATAATTTTCGGGAATCACAGGACGTACCTCAGGATATTCTAAGGTAACCGACTTTTTAAACATGTTCACAAACGTCGCCGCCAGGCCAGACGCAATTTGCGGAATATAGGTCTTTTCCGAAAATGTCAGGGGCTTACGCTCTAATACTTTTGTTTTAGCCATGATTCTTTAATAAGTAAGGTTATCAATAAAAGCGATTAAGAAAATATAGAAGACGAAATTAGCAACTGCGAGTGGCAACAATATTTTCCAGCCGAGGTGCATAACGTGGTCGTAACGAAAACGAGGCATAGACCAACGCATCCAAATGAAGAAGAAAATCATGAAGAAAATCTTCAGAAGGAACCAAGAGGTCGAACAAAGAATACCAAACAGTCCATCTGGCCAAGGATCCGCTACACCTGGAAGAAAGTGCCAACCTCCAAGAAATAATAAAACAAAGAGTGCTGACCCCATAATAATATGAGCGTATTCTGCCACAAAAAACATGCCAAATTTAAAAGCGCCATATTCTGTATGAAAACCTCCGACAAGATCGGTTTCGGATTCAGCCATATCAAAAGGCAGACGATTTGTCTCTGCGAAGATGGCTACGAGAAATATTAATGCCGAGATCGGTTGCCAAATAATCAACCAGAGTCCTTGTTGCGCCTGAACCACTCCAAATAAAGAAAGTCCATAATCGCTACCAGGCGATGCTGCCCAGAGAAATACTGGAAGGATCGATAAGCCCATAGCCAGCTCATATGAGATCATTTGTGCGGTGGATCGAATCGCACCTAAAAATGGGTACTTACTATTTGATGCCCAACCCGCTAAAACAATACCGTATACACCCAAGGAAGACACTGCTAAAATAAACAAAATACCCACATCAATATTAGCCAAAGCAATTGGTTGCACCATGCCATTGACATCAATATATCGACCAAAAGGAAGGACTACCATAGTCGTTAAAGCAGGAGCCAATGCTACGATCGGGGCTAAATAATAATACCCGATGCGCACGTGCTGAGGGGTGATTTCTTCCTTAAATAAAAACTTTAGTCCATCAGCCGCAGGATGAAAAATGCCTAAACGGGTGAGAATTTTACCTAGAATAGGAATATGTCCAACAATCGGGATTTTTGCACGATTAGGCCCCACTCGTCTTTGAATTAAGCTACATACCTTACGCTCGGCTAATACTGAATAGGCACATAAAGTCATAAAGACACTGACCATTCCGAGTGCATAAAATATAGGGATTATATAATCTAAAAAATTCATACTCAATATCCCTACACTGTTTTAGAGACTAAATTAGGTTTATATTTTAAATTTTGCGTTTCGACAAAATTCATACTGGCAAACGAAGCATCCTCTAATGCAAAACCTTCTTCAGGGATTGCTGACCATTTTACTGATTTCAAAATTTCCACATTTTCGGAAATTTCACTCCAAAGCTCATCCATGAAAGGCATCGCAGTTTCAGGAGCCTCATTATTTAACTCATGAAGAATTGCTTTCAGTACTCCGCATTCTGACATCAAACCTACAGGAGGTAAAACTGCTTGTTTGAATTTTTGTAAAATGAAATTTTGATTCACAAAAGTGCCTTCTTTTTCAAAAACACTTAAACTTGGGAAAATTACTTTCGCTCGCTCGCTCGTAGTATTTTTTGAATTTCCAAAATAAATCACTTGAATTGATTCTTTAAGCTTTCCGAGATCGATACCCAATTGCTCAAGATCTTGATTAAAGACTAAAAGTGTTTTAATACTACCGCCCTCAATACTTGCTTTCAATTGACCAAGTTCTCTTTCTGGAAGCTGCTTAATTAAACCATTAATAAACGCACCACGAAGATTAGGTGTTCTATCTTCAGATAAAAGCAAGCCATCGCCTTCACCTATATGCTGAACCATTTCACAAGTTGCATCTGTTTGCTTTATGATTTTTTGTAATAGATATTGCTCTTCAACAGAGCTATGTGCTGAACCGATCACACCCACAGAGCCTGCTTTTAGTAGTGCACGTGTCGCCACAACCGCATCATCCAGACTCTTAGCCACTTGATCCACTGAGTAAGAAGTCAAACGATCTTCTGATTCAAATTCCTTAAATAAACCTCGGCCCGAATCAGTCATCCAAGTATCATTCACCGCATCATTACGCCTTGGTGTGATACGATATATTTTACCTTCACGGCTCCAAATTTCTGTATTCGCCCCAACACTACTTTCCGTGCAAATACTGTGTGTCCGCTTCAAAAACCAAACACGCATCTTAAATCTAAAATCTGTACTGGTCAAAGCCCCCACTGGACAAATATCCACTGTGTTTAATGAATAGTTATTGGATAACTCTTTTCCTGGGTAACAAGTAAGGGTTGAGTAAGTACCTCGATCAACAAAACCTAGGACATCATCTTTCGCCACTTCTTGAGAAAAACGAACACACCGTGAGCACAAGATACAACGCTCGTCATCCAAAGTAACTCTTGGCCCTAAGCGAGTACGCTTTGGCTTAACATTTTTCTCTTCCTTAAAGCGGCTATAACCTCGCCCATGCTCTGCCGAAAATTCCTGTAAACGACACTCACCTGCCTGGTCACAAATTGGGCAATCTAAAGGATGATTAATCAATAAAAATTCGGTCACCCCATTTCGGCAATCTATTAAATTGGGAGTATTAGTACGCACATGCATTCCTTCAGAAACATTCGTAGCACAACCAATCACCGGCTTAGGTGCCCAGCCAATTTTAGGCTCTCCATTTTCTTCCAAAATAGCTTCCCCAGTCTGACGATCTCTCATTGGATTACCTACTTCGACCAAACACATACGGCAATTCCCGACCACCGAAAGTTTTGGATGATAACAATAGTGCGGAATTTCTTTTTCCTTACCCACCACACGCATTGCTTCAATCACATTTACACCCTTCGGCACTTGTGCAAGTTCACCATCAACATTGATTGTAACTGTATCTGTAACTTTGATTTCCAACATAATACCAATAGAAAATTAAATTAAGCTTGTTTCTTTAGCTGTATCTTCACCTTGCTTTCTCAACAATGCTTGTTCTTTCGCTTTTGCCTCAAATTCATCTTTAAACTTAGCAATAAAACTCTGTACTGGCCATGAAGCAGCTTCTCCAAATGCGCAAATTGTTCGGCCTTCAATCTGATCAGCAATACTCTTAAGTAAATCCACATCTTCTTCTCTAGCTCCACCAGAGCACATGCGTGTCGTGATCTTTTTCATCCAAGGAACTCCTTCTCGACAAGGGGTACATTGTCCGCAGCTTTCATGTGCATAGAAATAATTAATATTCGCTAAAGCTTCAACCATGTCCGTGCTATCATCCATAATGATAACACCACCAGAACCAGACATTGAGCCAACTAAAGATAAGCTATCAAAATCCATAGGGATATCTTCAATCCCCCAATCAAATTCTGTCCCATCTTTTTTCTTACCCTTAAAGCGTTCGTCCGCACGAAGAATTTTAGATGAGGAGCCTCCAGGAATCACTGCTTTTAATTTTCTGCCTGGGAGCAATCCTCCGCACACATCATAAATCAACTCACCTAGAGTTACCCCTGCACATGGAAACTCATAATAGCCTGGTTTTTGCACATGACCTGAAACACACCAAATACGTGTGCCCGTGTTACCAGGCGTTCCTATATTAGCAAATTCTTTACTCCCCATTGTGATCACGTGTTTCACATCACATAGGGTTTCTACATTATTAACGATGGTTGGGCATTGGTACAATCCAAGGGCCGCAGGGAAATACGGTGGTTTAATTCTTGGATTGGCACGCTTCCCTTCAAGAGATTCGATCAAGCCAGTTTCTTCTCCACATATGTACGCACCTGCTCCGCGATGTACGATAATATCACAAGAATAATCTGAGCCTAGTATATTATCGCCTAAGAAGTTTTTTGCACGCGCCTCTTCAATTGCTCGCTCTAAAATCTTATAACCTTCAAAAAATTCTCCACGAATATAAATAAAAGCTAACTTTGCTTGGATCGCATAAGCCGAACACAACATGCCCTCAATCAGTTGATGCGGATCTTTATGAATAATTTGACGATCTTTAAATGTTCCTGGCTCTGATTCATCCGCATTACAAATCAAGTAAATTGGCTTGCCTGATTTACGATCTAAAAATTTCCATTTCATGCCCGCAGGAAAACCTGCCCCACCACGACCACGAACACCAGAGTCTAAAACCTCTTGGCAAATATCTTCAGGCTTCATTTGAAAGCCTTTTTTAAGGGCCTCATAGCCACCATGCTTGATATAACAGTCTATATCATTGGTGTAACCTTCTTGGTCTGCGTATTTTAAAATCAATCTCTTTTCTTCAATCGCCATAATTAATTCCCCTCTTATTCAGTCTCAACTGTACCACTTTTAATTTTTTCGATTAATTCATTCGCTTCATCCGTTTTGACGCCAGTATATTCTTTTTCCCCTACCATGACAACTGGAGCACGTCCACAATCGGCATGACATTCGACATACTCCAAACTCACTAAGCCGTCATCACTCGTCGAGCCCACTTTGCAATCAAAGGCTTCTTCAAATTGCTTGCAGGTTTTATAAGCACCGGCCAAAGCACAGGATAACGTGCGACACACTCTCACTTGATACCTACCCGGAGCAGCCGTTTTCAACATAGGGTAAAACGTTACAATTTCTGAAATATTAATCGGCTCAAGTTCCAAACGCTTTGCGATCCATTCAATTGATTCATTGGATAAATAACCAAGATCTTCTTGAACTAAGTGACACAAAGGCAGTGCAGCACTACGCATATCAGGGTAGCGTGGTACTAATTGATCTATCTTATCTAATGTTGATTGTTTTAAATCCATACAAATTAAAAATTAACGGTCACACTCACCCATAACAAAGTCTAATGAACCGAGAATCACCGTGATGTCGGTTAGAAAATGCCCTGGCAGGAGTTCGCTTAAAATACTGAGATTACAGAATGACGGTCCACGAATCTTCATACGATACGGCACACCGCCACCTTTTGAAACCACATAGAAACCGAGTGAACCCTTTGGATTTTCGGCCTCAAAATAGACCTCACCCTTAGGCATTTGAGGCCCTTCGGTTACCAACATGAAATTCTGAATCAACTCCTCCATACTGGTTAAAATTTTATCCTTAGGTGGTGCAAAAATCTTTTTTGCATCTTCAGCATAATACGGTCCTTCCGGGAATGAGCCAATTACCTGTCGAATAATGCCTACACTTTGTTTAATTTCCTCAGCACGCATCAAATATCGATCATAGCAATCGCCATTCAAACCAATCGGCACCTCAAAATCATAATTTTCGTACCCCAAATAAGGTTTATCTTTTCGTAAATCTAAATCCACCCCTGCCGCACGCAAATTCGGCCCAGTCATGCCGTAGCTCAAGGCTTTTTCCTTTGAGATAACACCAATACCAACCGTACGATCCATGAAAATGCGATTTCGAGTGAGCATTTTGTCCACTTGATTCAAAATTGGAAGAACTCCTTTACAGAAAGTATCCACACGCCCAAGCCAACCATCTGGAATATCTCGAGCTACTCCACCAATACGAGTGTAACTCGTAGTGAATCGGGCACCTGTTAATTCTTCAAAAAGAGTATAAAGCTTTTCTCGCTCCGTGAAGGTGTACATGAACACAGTCCAAGATCCTGCATCCATACCATATACACCGACCCCTAAAAGGTGAGAAGAAATTCTTGCTAACTCACAGCAGATCACTCGAATCGCCTGACAACGATCTGGCACTTCTAAATTAGCCAATTTCTCTACGGCCATTGCGTAAGCTACGTTGTTAGATAAAGGAGCAAGATAATCGAGTCTATCTGTATAAGGAATAAACTGATTGTAAGTCATGTTCTCAGCAATTTTCTCATCTCCACGATGCAGGTAGCCGATCACTGGCTCGCATTCTTTGATCAAATCCCCGTCTAATTGCATCATCAAGCGCAGAACTCCGTGCGTTGACGGGTGAGATGGCCCCACATTTAAAGCCATAGTTTCTGCTTTAAATTCTGGATCCGCTTCCGCTGCTCGAGAACCGATATCACCTACTGAAACTTCTTTAACTTCTCCCATAAAAATTGATCTCCGTGTCCTTAAATAATTATTTTCCCTTTTCTTCGTTCCAACTTTCGTCTTTTGCCTTTGGCTCAGTTTGGCTCATCTTACCGTCACCTGATGAAACGAATGGCCCGCCCATCATTGGTGCCGCTGATACCTGTAGATTTGTTTGCTCAACAACATCTTCTGCCGGTAGAGGTGTTTCAATGCCCGCTAATGGGAAATCTTTTCTTAGAGGGTGGTATGGATATGAGTCCCACATTAAAATACGTTTGAGATTTGGATGGCCTTCGTAGTGAATGCCCATCAAATCATAAGTTTCCCGTTCATGCCAGTCTGCTGCAGAGTAAAGCGGCACAAGGCTAGGCAATGTTGGCTTAATGTTATCCACGCAATCCGATGCCACTCTTAAATACATTTGCTTAACTGTTGAATAAAAATGATACACTCCTGTAAACCTTGGAGTTGCTACATCCCAATCGATGGCTGTGACATCAAGCAACAAATCGAACTGAAATTCGTCACGTAATACTGTACAAAATTCAATCAATTGCTCCGCTGGGCAATTGAGCGCTAAATGATCCGAACTTTCTCGCTCACTTAAATAAGTAAAACGATCCAATAATTCACTTTTTTCTATTTCACTCACCTTAAATTATACCTCCAAATTATGACTGCTTATTAGGAAACTGCGTCCTTACGTATCTTTTTGATCGGATGCTTTGTTAATAAATTTTTCACAGAATTTTCGTTTTTGATCTTCTCCTGTAATTTAATCATAGCATCCAAAAGTGCTTCAGGTCTCGGAGGGCAGCCACTAACATAAACATCAACTGGAACCACTCGATCCACTCCTTGTAAGGTTGCATAAGAACGATACATGCCTCCTGAACTCGCACAAGCACCCATGGCAACTACCCACTTAGGATCTCCCATTTGCTCATAAATTCTTCGCACAACCTCAGCCATTTTGTAGGTCACGGTACCCGCAACAATCATACAATCGGCCTGTCTTGGAGAAAAACGCATCACCTCCATGCCGAAACGAGATATATCGAAGCGAGAACCACCAGCAGCCATCAATTCAATCGCACAACAAGCAAGCCCCATAGGCATAGGCCAAACAGAATTTTTTCGTATCCAATTGATAACAGCATCTGCACGGGTGACGATAACTTCTCCCTCGACTTTACTATCATAGGCAACTGTTTGTTTATTCATAATGTTCGCTTAAAGTAATATTAGTACTAATGCTCTAAAACTTACTGAGACATCATTTTCATGCAAGCGATAATTTGAAATTTACATCCCCCCTGCACGATTCTAAGATGAAAATCAAAATTATAATATCCTACTATGCCGATTTACCAATATTATGAGATTTTTCCTGACGGAACTGAAGGCGAGCCCTTCGATGTTTCGCAAAAAATCAACGACCCGGCCTTGAAGATCCACCCACTGACCGGGAACCCTCTTAAGAAGCACTTTTCTACACCCTCCATCAACACACAGTATTCAGATAGAGCGACAAAAAATCAATTGGATCCCTCAAATTTACAGAAACAAGGCTTTACCCAATACCAGAAAGATAAAACAAGCGGGAAATATTACAAAAGTGCTGGTAGCGACCCACGAGCACCTGAACAAATTGACCCAAAGGAATTATAATGGCTTTAAGGAATCAATTGCTTCAAACGCTAAAAGAGCGAATTAAAAGCCCGAATTTTTGGTTCGAATGGATCATCCTCGGCTTATTCTTTCTCTCATTTGCACCAGTGTCCTATTGGTTTGCGGAAAACACTTTTTCTGAAACACGTGTTTTCCATTCTTTGATTACTTTAAGCATAGCGATTATTTTATTATATCGATTCGAAACCCCCACCTTAGAAAACGCTCTTGAACTCAATCCTCATTGTCAAAAAAGCTTAAAAATCTCCCTTTTGCTATTGGTCATTTTTGTTCTTAGTAAAATCAGCTTAAACTTTTTTCAATTAGACTCACTCATTCTTAATATGATTTATAGTCTGTCCATTATTGCTTCAATGGTCATGGCCCTCTCCAGCTTTGTTTTCTTTATTTTTGGCACGCGAATCTCTCGCATTAATTACTCTTCCTCTATCACTTTTATTTTATTTCTCTTTTTAAGCCTATTTATGATTCAAGTAGATTGGCCACTTAGAGCCTTAGCGGCACAATGGAGTGTCTTCTTAATTGAATTGCTCGGTCAATCGGTTGATTTCTTTATCGCCAATCAAGATCAGAGCCAAAGCTCCCCCAGCCTTATTATCCAATTCAATGGTAGAAATTTCAATGTCGCATCCGAATGCAATGGATTTGGGATTATTTTAAACAGTGCATTGATTGGCCTACTGCTGTCTGTTTACAAAAGGCATAGCTTTTTGAATAGTGCCACAAATATCATCGCTGCCCTATTCATTGGTTTTACCTTCAATGTATTGCGAATCATAAGCATCATCTTAATCGCACCTTTCTTATTTCAATACTACGACTTCATCCATGAATTACTCGGCACAATTTATTATTGGGGTGCATTTTTCATCACCTGGTATTTGCTTAAGGGACCCTTGGAAAAAGCAATAAACGAAAAGGAATTAGTTTAAGTTGATGCCTTAAACATCTGAAGCATCTGAAACTTATTCCTCCTCTTCCGCTGATGCTTTACGTTCATCCATGACTAGGTCATAGATTGCAGATTTTAAATCCTCCAAGCCATCCTCAGTCAAACAAGACGTTCCGATTACCTTATGCTTCTTAATCTTTGCTTTCAATTTCTTGAGATTAGCTTCTGCATCGGGCTCATCTAATTTATTAGCCGCAAGTAACATCGGTTTTTTCAAAAGCTTCGGCATGTACAATTTTAATTCGTTTAATAAAATTCGGTAGTCACCCAAAGGATCACGGTTATCCGTACCTTGAAGGTCGACCATGACTACAAGTACTTTACAGCGTTCTATATGTTTTAGAAAACGATGTCCGAGGCCCTTATTCTCGCTCGCTCCTTCAATCAAACCAGGAATATCGGCCAAAGTAATGCGTTCGTATAATTCCGCATATTCCAAGATACCGACTGTTGGAAATAGAGTCGTAAAGGGATACGATGCCATTTTAGGGTGAGCGTTAGTCAAAGTATTCAAAAGCGTAGATTTACCTGCATTGGGGAAGCCTACTAATCCAACGTCAGCAATTGTTTTGATCACAAAAAGAAATTCTCCAGCACCTCCTGGTTTTCCTAGGGTAAATTCTCTCGGCGCACGATTCGTTGAGGACTTGAATTGCATATTCCCTTTTCCGCCTTCACCACCTTCAAGCAATAAGGCTTCCTCCTCATGTTCCAATATTTCAGCGACCACTTCTTCGGTCTCTCGATCAATGATCACGGTACCCACCGGAATTTTGATCACTAGATTATCGCCTCTAGCACCATGTTGATCACTACCGCGACCTGTTTCACCATTCTTCGCTTTTAAAATTGGTCTAAAATGGTAATCCGTCAAATCCGCGACATTGGTATCGCCCACTAAAATAACTGAGCCACCACGCCCACCATTGCCACCATCAGGGCCACCTTTGGGTTCATATTTAGCACGACGAAAACTAAAGCAGCCATCACCACCGTCTCCTGCTTTTAAACTTACTTTAACTTCATCATAAAACATAAGGAGAATCTTTCTCTGAAAAAAATTAAAATCAACATCAAACCCTAATTGCTTTTAACTCATTTTTTACATTTACTCTAAACATTCATCAAAAAATTATGATTCAATCACAATCAGCAGCGGTAATCGATCTGGGTACTAACTCCATCAAATTCATCATTGCTGAAAAAATGCCCGAAAACTCCCTCCGAACAATTCATGAAGAAACTGTTGAAGTTCGCATTGGTACAGGTATCAGTCACAGTCATCCAAGCCTAGAAGATTCGGCAATGGAAAAAGTCTGTGAAGCCATAGTTTCCCTTCTTCAAATCAAGGATCACTATAAGCTGGACCTTGTACGAATTGTCGCCACCAGTGCCGTTCGTGAAGCCAGTAACTCAAATCGTTTAATTGACCTCATCAAAACAAAAACAGGCATACAACTTGAAATCTTAAACGGCGAAAAGGAAGCCTTCTACATCGGTCAAGCCATTCAACTCAATGCAGATTACAAAAAAATTGGAACCCTTAATTCAATCGACTTGGGTGGTGGTAGTTTAGAATGGATTTATCTCAAAAATAATCGTTTAGAAAAGGCTCTTTCACTGCCCTTAGGTGCAGTTCGTATCACCGAGCAATTCATAAAAGATCCAAGCAAAACTATTTCCCAAGATACAATAAGTTTAATTGAAGAACATGTGAAAGACATAATAACCAAAAATAAAATGGTTGTTTCCTCACTATGCCCCCTCCTTGGAAGTGGAGGCACTTTCTACATTTTAAATCAACTTCTGGATCAAGCTTCGTCCTTTACTAAAGAAGACATACAAAGACTCGGCTTAGCATCTTCTCGTCTATCTCTCCAAGAACGAATTAATCATTTAAAGATCCCTGAAAAACGTGCAGATATTATACCAGCTGCCTTCATTACCGTCGCTTGCATTATGGAACATTTTTCTATCACCCATATTGAGCACTCAAAATCTAGTTTAAAATTTGGCATACTCAAAGAGATGCTTAAAATTTAAACTAAAGCCTACCCGCCTCATTTTTTAGCTCATATACTTCGTTTTTAGAACATCCATAAGATTGAGAAAATCTTTGGGCAAAGATTCAGTAAAGGTTAAGCTTTCACCTGTTCTAGGATGCACCAATTCCAAATGAGTCGCATGCAGAAAAATTCGCTCAATATCGATTCCCTTTAGGCTATTATTCCGAAAACCATAAAGCTTATCCCCCAACAAAGGAAATCCTAAGTTTTGCATATGCACACGAATCTGGTGCGTCCTTCCTGTATGAATCGTGCACTCCACTAAAGAGGCTTTATCTAAATATTTTTCCTTTATTTTCCAATCGGTATGGGCCTCACGTCCTTTTGATTGTACGGACATCTTTGTACGATAGGTAGGATGACGCCCAATTCGCTCTAAACAAGTTCCTGAATCTACCCTTGGTACTCCTGAAACTAAAGCTAAGTAGCGCTTTTTAACATTTCGCTCACTGAAATCTTTGGCCAAAGCATGGTGGGCCAAATCTGTTTTCGCCGCGACAATCAAGCCACTAGTCTCTTTGTCTAAACGATGCACAATGCCGGGTCGCTCCGGTAAGCCAACCGAACTCAACTCCCCTTTACAATGATGCAACAATGCATGAACCAATGTATCGTCTCCTGTTCCATTGCCGGGATGAGTCACCATTCCTGAAGATTTATTAATGACAATAATCGACTCATCCTCATAAACCACTTTAAGCGGAATATCATTTCCTTTTGGAGCTTCCTCAACGGAGACTTCTTCCAAACTTGCTCGCAAGCAACCGCTATGACGAATCTTAAAACGCTTATCAATTACCGTACCATCAAAAGTCACACAACCTGAATCAAAAGCCTTTTGTAAGCGAACACGACTGACATCTTTTATCACCGAAGCAAATAATTTATCTGCCCGCATATTCCCAACATCTTCAGGGACAATATACTCTATAATTCGCTCACCCATCAGACAATAAGCCCTTAACTAACTGACAATCTTCGCTAATTTGTTTCTTCAAAGCATCGACTGAATCAAACTGCTTTTCGTCACGAATAAATGTAACCCATTCCACTCGAATTTTATCATCTACATTACATTGGCAATCTTCCAAAGAATGAACTTCTAGTAAAGGTTCCGTTGAATCGCCACCTGTGACAGTTGGACGTACTCCAAAATTGGCGATCCCATTTTTCCAATGCTCCGAGCCTTCGATTAAAAATCGTACGGCATATACCCCATAACGTGGCTTGCATTCTGGAGACCATAATAAATTCATCGTAGGGAATCCAATCTTTGTTCCAAGTTGTGCCCCCTTGATGACCATTCCCTCCGAAATATATCGATAGCCAAGTAATCCATTAACAAGGTCCACTTGCCCGGCCCTCATTGCCTCTCTAATGCGAGTGCTACTAATTGGCAGTCCATTTTGTTTGATGCGATCAATACTCCAAACATCAATGCCCAAGGCTGCGCCTGATTTAATTAACGTTTGAATAGTGCCCACACGCCCTTGTCCAAAACGAAAATTTTGCCCGACGTAAATTGCCTTAAGCGTTGGCAATTCATCGAGCAAATAAGACAAAAATGCATCGGCCGAAATTGAGGCAAAATCTTTGTCAAAAGTCTTAGCAATAACAATGTCCACGCCTAATCCATGCAGGCGAGTTGTTTTTGTTTCCAAGGACATAATTAAGTCAGTCCCCTCGGCACCTTTAAATAATCGACTCGGATGGGGGTTGAAAGTCAGAACTGCACTTATACCTGAATTATCCTTAGCCGAAGATACTGCAGGCTCAATCACCGATAAGTGGCCTAAATGAACCCCATCAAAAACACCGATCGCCAAATGCAATGGCTTATCACAATTTTTCAAGGCATTAAAATCAGATACTTGCAGTGGCAAATTCATAGAAAAAAAGTACCCATGAGTTACCTTGAGACAACCCATAAATTAAAACGCATGACTTGGAATATATTCCTTAATCGGTAAGAGCTTCGATTTTAATTTTGATTTTGTGTACTTTTCTAAGTTTTCCAAAGTTTCGGAATTTTCGATAAGAAAAGAGCCTACCTTTGTACGCCTCAAAACACATAAATGCCCACCACATCCTAGTTTTTCTCCGAGATCATGAGCGACCGTTCGGATGTAAGCACCTTTACTGGAATCAACAATAAATTCCATTTTAGGACTCTCTAAGTTCAGCAAATCAAAACGTCCTATGCGAATCACTCGTGGCTCTCGCTCTACCGTCTTTCCTGCTCTGGCTAATTGGTATAATTTCTTACCTCCAACTTTCTTTGCCGAAAACATCGGAGGAATTTGATATTGATCACCAATGAATTCAGCCATTTTGGTTTTCAATAAAGCTTCACTCAATTCAGGGACTGGAGATTCCTTGACGATTTCCCCATCGGCGTCTTGAGAGTCGGTTTCCTTCCCAAAATAGACCGTACCAGTATATTGCTTATCCAAGCTCATTAAATACTGCGAAACCTTAGTCGCCTTTCCAATTAATATAACCAACAAACCTGTAGCCATAGGGTCCAAAGTACCCGCATGACCTACTTTTTTAATTTGGAAAATTTTGCGGCACTTAGCCACTACATCGTGCGAGGTGAAACCTTTAGGTTTATCCACCAATAAAATACCTTCGAAGTCTTCTGTCATAAAAAATAGAGTACCGTTATTCTTTTTCCAACAAAGCAAATTGTTCTTTAATTTTTGCCAACACTTGAGGTTTGAAAGCCTCAATAGCCATTTCCGAAACATTCAGTCCCGCAGCACAGGCATGACCACCGCCGCCAAATGCTTGAGCAATTTGATCGACTCGAAATTTTGGATCTTTGGCTCTCAAACTTCCTTTCAAAGTGCCTTTCCTTTCTTCAAGTAATACACCGATTTCGATGCCTTCAATCGAACGCGCATAATCAACTAAACCATCCGCATCATCTATACTCGCACCGGACTCTTGATACATTGAATCCGTTAAAAAACCGAAGCACACACGCCCATCACATTCAATTTTTAATGAAGCTAAAAATAATTGAATTAACTTAATACGAGCAAAACTCTCGTTTTCGTATAATTCATTAGCGGCTTCAGAAGGCTTTGCGCCAAAATCACATAAGGCTTTAACCATTTCAAATGTATCCTTTGTTGTTGAAGGAAATCGAAATTGCCCTGTATCAGTGGCAATACCCACGTACAAAGCCTGTGCTGTTGTTGCATCAATTTCCCAACCCAAATCCAAAACAAAACCCATAATAACTTCTGCCGTGGCCGAAGCACTCCCGATAATTATATCATTTTTCGAGTACTGCTTATTTGAAATATGGTGGTCTATATTCAAAAATACCTCAGTAAACATTTCATTTAAACTTGGGCCTACCCGTTTGTAATCAGCGGAATCCACTGTAATGCAAATATGCTCTTCGTTCGTAAATTCTGAAGCTAAATAAAAAGGTGTGTCACCTATAAGAAATTTAAGATTTGCGGGAACTTCATCATTATTCACCCCAACTGCATCAATGCCCTGACTTCTTAAAATGCGCACCATTGCAACTGTTGAACCAATGCAGTCTCCATCTGGACGTACATGACCAATGACTACAACTTTTTCATTTTTCGTTTTTAATGATTCAACACATGCTTTAAAAGCGGCACTTTCTTTCTCATAAAAATTACTCATTTTGTTTTTTCCTCCTCTGATAAATCATCTAATAAATCAATTAAGGATGCACCTCGTTTAAGCGATGGATCATATATAAATTCAAATTTTGGGAAATATTTTAATATAATAAATTTGCTGACGCGTCTTTGTAGATCCTTACCCACTCTTTGGAAAAGTTTCTTCGCTTCCTCTACCGTAGCATCATCACCTAAGACACTGTAATAAACGTGTGCTTTCCTCAAGTCAGGTGAAGTATCTACCGAGCTAATAGTAATTTTTACAGCCAACCTTTGATAATTTTGGAGTAATTGGTGGCTGATCTCTCTTTGTAAGAGCTGATTAACTCTAGCGATTCTCTGTGACATAATAAAAGGCGAAGTGAAAGCGCAATCCAGTCGTTCAATATAAACTTATCGAAGTGACGGCTTTTTGTTTTCAATTTGGTAGCATTCTAAAATATCACCTTCTTCGTAATCATTGTATCCTTTGATATTAATACCGCATTCATATCCAGCACGAACTTCCTTAACATCATCTTTGAATCTACGAAGTGTTTCGATAGCACCTTCAAATACCAATTTACCTTTACGAATAAGACGAGCCTTACCTGAACGATAAATTGTCCCTTCGGTGACCATGCTACCAGCAACATTACGACCTTTAGAAATTCCAAATACTTGACGAACTTCTGCTGCACCTGATTTCTTTTCTACGACCTCAGCTTCAAGCAATCCAACCATAGATTCTTCAATTTGATCTAATAATTCGTAAATAATTGCATTTTGAATTAAAGTCACATCCTCATGCTTGGCTAAGCTTTGCACACCATTGTCTAACTTAACATTGAAGCCAACAATAGTTGCATCACCGGTACTCGCTAAAGTTATGTCACTCTTAGTGATATTGCCTACACCTTGCCCGATGACTTCTAAATCCACTTTTTCACTTTTGATTTCCTTTAATCCCGCTACCAAAGCTTCTAGGGAACCATGAACATCCGATTTTACAATTAAACGTAAATTTTTCTTCTTTTGATTTTCGATCGCAGCAAATAAATCTTCTACTGAGGAACCAGCACTGCCTGCCTTGTCTTCTAAAACTTGTTTTGAATCTGACATTTTGCGATCAGATTTTGATTCGTCCGCTGAACGCTTAGCTGTTTTTTCGTTTTTCTCTTTGTTGAAACGGTCCCCAGAGCGAGGCACTTCAGACCAGCCTAAAATTTTAACTGCAGTAGAAGGTCCAGCCGAATTCAGCACATTGCCTTGTGCATCAACCATAGATTTCACTCGGCAATAACTTTCGCCTGAAACCAAAGCATCGCCACGTTTTAAAGTTCCTTTTTCGACAATCACTGAGGCAACTGGTCCTCTGCCTTGTTCGATTTGTGCTTCGATTACAGTACCACTTACATTGGCTTTAGGATTTGCCTTCAATTCTAAAATCTCAGCTTGAAGGAGAATCATTTCCAAAAGCTCCTCAATATTTGTTCCATTCAAAGCAGAAACTCCGACCGTTACAGTTTCGCCACCCCAATCTTCTGGAGCAATCCCTTTTTCCTGCATCTCCTGTTTTACCTTATCGATATTTGCACCCTTGGCATCAATTTTATTAATCGCAACAATTATAGAATTATTAGCCGCTTTTGCTAGTTTTAAAGCCTCATCAGTCTGTGGCTTAAAGCCGTCATCTGCTGCGATCACCAAAATTGCAATGTCCGTTACATTTGTTCCCCTAGAACGCATTTTTGAAAATGCGGCATGCCCAGGAGTATCAATAAAAGTAATGTCATTATCGTTAAACTTAACTTGATAAGCACCGATATGCTGAGTGATTCCTCCCGCCTCAGTCTCTACACTGTTTGTTTTTCTAAGCGTATCCAATAAAGTTGTTTTTCCATGATCTACATGTCCCAAGATACAGCAAACAGGAGCTCTTGGCTCTAATAGCTTAGGATCATTTTCGTCTTCCTTAGGCTTTTCTACTTTTTTCGGTTGCTCAACCGCAGCTTCTCCACGGTGGTGAACTTCTAACTGAAATCCATGCCGCTTGGCTAATTCAGTAGCCACTGATTCTTCAATTGTTTGATTCATTGAAGCAAAAATACCCAATTCCATTAATTCGGAAATTAATTTAAATGGCTTAAGTTCCAACTGAAGCGCAAAATCTCTAACTACTATCGGAGGTTTGGCGTGAATAATCTTTTCTACATTTTCAGCTGTACCATCATCCGTATCGCTTCCATCAGAGTTGCTTGTATCCTCTGACTTAATTTTTGGAATTGGTACTGGGCTAGGTGCACTTGGTCGCTTAATCGGTGATGGAACCTTTGGGGGAGAAACACGAGAGACTGAGTCACTCGATTTGCTATTTTGCTTCATTTCTCGCTCTTTATTAATTTCTTTGGTCGATTTAATTATAGCGCCCTGTGGCATGACTGCTTTTGCTGCTGCCTCCTCTACTTTCTCATCTTCCTCTACAGATTCTTTTTCTGCTTCGGTTGCTTTCGGCTCTTCTACAACATTTTTCTTAGCAAATTCTTCCACTAGGGATTCCGCTGAAATATTATCGATCGTACTGGATGAACTTTTAACTTCAAAGCCACGACTGCGTAACAACTCAATCAATTCTTTATTTTCAATTCCAATTTGCTTCGATAGCTGATGAATACGTACGCTCATAAATAAAATTTCAGATCTCTATATAATAATATATTAGTAACAGATATAGGTAAAAGGTTTAGGCGTTATTTTCTAAGTACTTTTGAACTTTTCCAAGAACGTCACTAGCTTCCTCTTCAGAAAAACCAGCGTCTAATAAATCAGCACTTGATACACCTTCAAAAGCATCTGCGCTGACTAAACCAATTGCAACTAAACGTTCTGCAATTTCGGGCTCAATTCCAGGAATTAAATTTATCCCTTCAACTGCTTTAGCAACTTTTTGACTGAATCCGACTGACTCGATTTCTTTTTTCCCAATATCCAGTTTCCATCCAAGCAAACGAGAAGTCAATTTTGCGTTCAATCCTTTACGACCAATCGCAATTGATAAATCATCCTCAATCACATTAAAATGTATTCTATGCTCTTCCTCGTTTAATTCAATATCCTTTGGAACTGCTGGCTTTAAAGCCTCCTCAAGTAAACGGATTGGGTCACTTTCGTAACGAATGATATCAATCTTTTCTCCGCCCAATTCTCTGACAATAGTTTTTACGCGAGCACCTCTAGAGCCTACACATGCACCCACTGGGTCTACTTTAGGGTCAGTACTTGTAACAGCAATCTTTGTTCGATATCCCGCTTCACGGGCCATCGCTTCAATTTTAACTGTACCATCAGCAATTTCAGTCACCTCTACATCAAATAAACGTCTGACGAAATTGATATTTGAGCGGGATAAAATAATCTCTGGGCCACGATTACTTTGTTCAATCCTCAGTAATAAACAACGAATACTTTCACCTGGAGCATAATCTTCTCCCATGATGCGTTCCCGTGCCGGCAAAATCGCTTCTGCTTTTCCTAAATCAATAAGTAAATCACCACGTTCTCTTCGGCGTACTGTTCCGGTAACAATATCGCCCACAGTATCTTTAAAATCATCAAAAATTCGATCTTTTTCAAACTGGCGGATCCTCTGTAAAATTGCTTGTCTTGCCGCCTGTGCAGCAATACGTCCGAGGAAAGCAGGATCGACTTCTGTTTCTATAATCGCTCCCACAGTCGCTTCGCTATCAATCTGCCTTGCCTTATCAATGTGCATTTCACGCTGAGTATCACCCACAGAATCTACCACTTCAAGCTGGTTCCAAGCCTTTAGAGCTCCTGATTTAGGATTAATTTCTACCCGAATATCATTAGTTGTATTGATACTTTTCTGTGCTGCAGAAGCAATCGCAGAAGCAATTGCTTCGATCATAGCATCCCGAGCAATACCCTTTTCTTTCTCCATGTATTCAAGGACTGATAAGATTTCGTGACTCATATTAATATTTAACTGTGAAAATAAAAAAAGCGAGGCAAGCCCGCTTCAATAAAAATTTAGAAGATTAGGGTACAACTAAAACCCTCTAGAAATAATTGTCAAGATTTCACTAGGAGTCACTTTTTTGAAAAATGATGTTCATTTCCCGACACAAGCCTTTGAATATTAGAATAATGCCGAAAAATAATCAAAACAGCCAAGACCAAACAAAATATCCAACGAACATCGGATAAGCCATGAAGAAAATAAAAGCTGATTGGCAAACTAACGGCGAACATAATTGACCCTAAAGCGACCACGCGTGTTACAAAAAAGACTGCAAGCCAAGCGATAAGTCCTGTCACTAAAACCCAAGGCATCAGTGCTAATAAACCACCCATAGTGGTTGCCACGCCTTTCCCTCCTCTAAATCTAAGGAAAACTGAGAAACTATGTCCTAATATAGCACCCATAAGACCGAGAATTCCTAATAAATCGGAATTAATTCCATCTAAGCCGAAAACATATTGAGATAAAAAGACTGCAAAAAAACCTTTAGAAAAATCGAGTATAAAAATCGTATTTCCCCACAATGCACCCATTGTTCGTTTCACGTTAGTAGCTCCTGGATTGCCACTGCCCACGGAAAAAAGATCAAGCCCTTTAGACTTTGCCAAAAGCACGGCAAAATTAATGGATCCTATAAAGTATCCCACTAATAATGCCCAAAAATAAGTCATCGAAAAATTTTAATAGATTATAATTTAATCACGCGATATTTTTCAATCGCTTCATGTTCCACAATTCGCTGTGTCGCTTTCTCCGAAGGAACGCTATCAATTTCAAAAACACTCACGGCAAAACCTTCGCCCTTATCTCGGCTTAATGACATATTGGCAATGTTCACACTGTCTTCGCCAAGAACCTGCCCAATAAAGCCAACGATACCGGGAACATCTTTATTTTTTAAGACAATCAAAGTTGCGTCAGTATTAACTTCTACACTGTGTCCATCAATTAAAACAATTCTTGGGACTTGTTGTTTGCCGAATAAAGAGCCACTGATACTCCGTGTTTTGCCAGCGTTATTGATTACGGATACTTCAATTAATTCATTGAAATCATCATGCACTGAAATCTTCACCTCCTCTGACTGTATGCCTAGTCTTGTAATTTTCTTTGGAGCATTTACGTCATTCACATTTTCAGAAATCTCACGAAGAAACCCTCTTTGAATCGCATTTGTCAAAGGCAAGGTTTCTAATTCAGCCATTTTACCGTAATAGCGAATAATCATCTTTTCAATTCCTTCAGGCCCTAATTGCTGAGAAAATGTTCCTAATTTTTCACCTAAACTAATATAAGGGGCTAAACGCTCAAGGACTTGCGGATCAACTGATGGCATATTCAGAGCATTCATGACCATACCACCTTTTAAAGTTTCGATCATTTGACGAGCCACATCAATACCGACATTTTCCTGTGCCTCTTGGGTAGAAGCTCCTAAATGCGGGGTGACCACTAAATTGGGAAGCGAACGAAGTTCACTGTCTTCAGCCGGTGGTTCATCCTCATAAACATCTAAGCCTGCTGCGGCAATATGTCCTGATTTTAGTCCTTCAATCAAAGCGGACTCATCGATGATTCCACCTCTAGCACAATTGAAAATTCGCACCCCTTTTTTCATTTGCTGAATGGTTTTCGTATTAATCATGTGCTTGGTGTCTGCCGTCAAAGGCATGTGCACAGTGATATAATCAGATTGGGCGACAAGTTCATCAAATTTAGCCAAACTGACTCCAAGGTCTTTGGCACGAGCTTCTGTTAAATAAGGGTCATAAGCCAAAACTTGCATTTGGAAGGCTCTTGCTCGCTTTGAAACTTCCGCACCAATACGACCCATACCAAGTACGCCTAATGTTTTTCCATTTAATTCTGATCCAGTAAATTTTTTACGATCCCAGGCACCTTCTCGCATTCTTGCACAGGCTTGAACAATTGGACGAGTGCCCGCCAACATATGGGTAAAGGTGAGCTCTGCAGTAGCAATTGTATTGCCCGTAGGTGTATTCATGACGATGACACCATGATCGGTTGCCGCTTCGATATCTATATTATCAACACCCACTCCAGCACGACCCACTACTTTTAAATTTTTCGCTGCCGCAAAAACTTCTGCGGTCACTTTTGTTTCCGATCGTACGGCAATTCCGTCTACATCCTTGACCAAATCTAATATTTGCTCTGGGGAAGATCCATAGGCCTCAATAACCTCAAATCCTGTTTCTGCTTTAAATAAATCAACTCCAATTGGAGAAATTCGATCTGCAACTAATATTTTCATAATTAACTAATGAAATAGAAATAGATTTAAGAACTTGCAATGAAAACTATCTTTTTTTCAAAAAAGAGAGCCTTTTTCAGCTAAAAAGCCGAACTTGACAGTCTCAAAGCAGAGTGACAAAAAGCTTTAAACGATAGAAAATCTACTTAGAAAGAAAATATATATGGCATCCCCAACGAACGTTAGAAAAGGAAAAGTGCTTAAATTTCAAGGTACACCACATCTTGTTCTCGATGTACTTCACAGAACACAAGGACGACAAGCTGGCTTTATGCAGGTTACAATGCGTAATTTAAATACTGGCTCTAGTACCAATACAAAAATTCGAACCACGGATAGTGTAGAAATTCTCCACACGGATAATCGTAAACTTGAATTTTCCTATAAAGATCAAGATGGTTACCATTTTATTGATCCTGAAACTTTTGAAGATACTTTACTTAATGAAGCCATGGTCAGCGATGCAATAGACTTTTTAGTAGAAAATTCTGCCTACAGTATACTATTTGTAAGCGATGACCCTATTTCTATAGACTTACCTGCATCTGTAGAAATGAAAGTTATTCAATCACCCGAAGGCATCCGAGGGGATACAGCAAGTAATGTACAGAAGCCTGCCACTTTAGAAACAGGACTAACTGTACAAGTTCCTTTATTTATTAAAGAAGGTGAAATCATCAAAGTATCGACAACTGATCGATCTTATATGAGTAGAGCCTAAGCAGTACTAAAAAGACAAAGCTTTAGAAAATTATCAAAAGCTTTGTTGTTTTAAATTTATCAAAAAATTTAAGCGACTCGCTCAGCGATTAAATCAGGCGCATTGGGTCTCTTAGGTGCCAAACGATAAGCAGACTTTAAGAATTCCAAGGCTTCCTCCATCTTTGTTTCATCATTATAATGAATCATCATTAAAGGCTCTCCTTGTTTTACTTGTGTACCTACTTTTTTGATTTCTGAGACCCCTACAGCAGGATCCATTGTCTTATTAGGCAACATCGCTAATTTCTGAACACCTTCTGCTATCATTCCTGCATTAATCGTGTGCACGTATCCACGCTTTGGAGCGGGAAGCTTACGAATATATTTTGCTTTAGGGAATTTATCTGGATCATCAATCACCGAAGTATCACCTCCTTGAGCGGCAATCATTTCTTTAAATTTCTCTAAAGCTGAACCATCATTTAAGTGTCTCAAAACTGTCTGCTTTGCGGATAAAGTTGAACCTGCAACACCCGCTAATCGAACAATTTCCATTCCTAGTTTCAAGATCAACTCTTGCAAATCCTGAGGTCCACGACCGCTCAATAGCTCAATCGCTTCTTGAATTTCTAGAGCAGTTCCTACCGAATCACCTAGAGGTTGATTCATATCTGTAACTAATGCTACACAGCGACGCTTCTTCATAGAGCGCACTACACGGGTGATAAAACGAGCCAATTGTCTAGCTTGCTCGATGTCACGAATAAATGAACCATTGCCCCATTTAACGTCCACGACTAAACTCTCTGCACCTTCTGCTAGCTTACGGCTTAATGCACTTCCAGTGATTAAAGGAATACTAGGAATTGATCCGGTTTGCTGCCTAAGCTTATATAGCATAGCATCTACTGGAGCAATTTCTTCATTTTGTTCAATAATTGCACATCCTACTTGCTTTAACTGCCCTTTAAAATCATCAATACTCAACCGTGGGTTGAAATTAGGAATTGCCGATAATTTATCTAAATTGCTAATGACATACTCTTCATCTTGGCCATTCATTGTAGGCATGACAACTCCAGCAGCTGCGGCCAGAGGTGCCAAAACTAAAGATGACTTATCACCGACACCACCTGTAGAATACTTATCGATCTTCGGGCGCGCAATGTGAGTCAAATCAATCATTTCTCCAGACAGCATCATTTCTTCTGCAAAAACAGCTGTCTCTTGTGCCGACATATTTTGGAAATATATGGCCATAGCTAGAGCAGATTGCTGATAGTCAGGAATCTCTTCATCTAAAATTGAATCTACTAAGAAGCGAATTTCATCTTCTGAAAATTCACCGCCATCACGTTTTTTTTCGATTAAATGTCGAAATGAAGGCTTTATAAATTTGCGTGTACTAATGATTTTTTTGCGCATTTTGGTTACAGATGATAAGGTGAATTAAAAAGAATTAAAATCATACGTTCTTATGTGATAAACATGAGACAATATCTTAATTGCTTATTGGCATAAGCGTCTCATTGCTAGCTTGTTGCGATAAATTGTCAAGATTAATCGCTCTTGTAAGCAATTTACTACTTGTCCATACATCTAAGTCTTCTTTACTTTCTTATTATTAATAACGTAATGGATACTTTAATAAAAACTCATGGAAATATCATTTAACCCAATTCATTCCATAGATAGAGCAATCAGTTTGCTTTTCAAAAATGATGCTGAGTTATTACAACAATTCAAAGGTTCCTTTGACCCAGTCATTAGGGTTGCAGACCCTAAGTTTGCAGATTTTCAAGTAAATGGGATACTTCCATTAGCAAAAAAGAATCGCTTAAATCCTGTTCAGTTAGCGAACACTGTTTGCAAGAAACTCACAGATTCACAAACGATCGACTCTAACTTATTTGAACTATCTGTCGCAGGACCTGGCTTTATTAACTTTAAACTTAAAGCAAGCTACTTATCTAAATGGCTGGAAAGCTATTCCTCAGCACAAGCCATTCAGCAAGAAACATCCCAATGGTTAAACAAAGAAATAACCGTTATAGATTTTCCCAGTGCAAATACAGCTAAACAAGCTCATATAGGACACCTAAGACCTATGGTTATTGGTGAGTCCATTGCTCGAATACTTGAATTTTCGGGGGCTACGGTTATCCGAGATAACCATATAGGCGATTGGGGAACCAACTTTGGAAGCTTAATTATGATTCTAAAGAAAAAAGGAATCACCATAAATGAATTTGAAAATCCAGCAGAAGCACTTGAGCTGATTGATAGTCTTTATAAAGAAGCAACCACTCTAGAAAACAACAATCCTGAATTAAGAGACATTTCCAGAAACGAACTCTTAAAGCTACAAAACGGAGATTCTGAAAACACCCTAATCTGGCAATCTATCATTGATGTTTCTAACCAAGCCTTTGAAAAACTATTTGAACAGTTGGCCGTAAAAATTGATTACACCTTAGGCGAATCTTTCTACAAAGATAAGGTCCAACGAATTTATGACGAATTACTGACGCTTGAAATTGCCGAAAAAAGCGATGGTGCTCTTGTTGTTTGGCACAATGAAATTAAGAAATTTGCTAAAGACAATAAGCGTCCTTTCCCCTTTAACATACGAAAAAAAGACGGGGCCTCTAATTATGCCTCTACGGATTTAGCGACTATACTTTATCGGATTGAACACTTTAAAGCCCAATCAGTTATCTATTTAACGGATTCAAGGCAACAAGACCACTTCGAACAACTTTTTTTAACCACAAAAAAATGGTTTCAAAAAAAAGACTACCCTCTACCAAAACTTAAACACGTTTGGTGGGGTACGATTCTAGGTAGCGACAATAAACCCATTAAAACAAAATCAGGAGAATCTATAAAACTACAATTATTAATAGATGAAGCTATTGAGCGAGCCCTGAAAGTTGTTACCGAAAAAAACCCAAGCTTACCTGTAGAAGAACAAAGAACTATTGCTAAAGCAGTCGCAATTGGAGCATTAAAATATGCAGACTTATCTTCTAATAGAACTCAAGACTACGTATTTGATTGGGATCGCATGCTTAGCTTCGAAGGCAATACAGCACCCTACCTTCTTTATGTAATCGCTAGAATTAACAGTATATTCAGAAAGGCAGATCTTGATCTATCCGATTCAAGCATAAATCATCATTTTGACGTTAGGACGACCTACGAAATACAATTAGCAAGAAAACTAATTCAATTCCCGATTACTTTAAACCAAACGCTTTCAGATCTAAGACCGCACTTCCTTTCAACTTACCTTTTTGAACTAGCTGGGGTCTTCAATACTTTTTATAATAACGAAAAAGTCATAGATGCTGATTCGTCTATACAGCAGCGAAGAATTTCACTCTGCCATAGAACCCATACTGTTTTAAGCATAGGGCTAAATTTACTTGGGATCACCACAGTTGATCGGATGTAATCAATGATTCTATCTGCTACTCCCAATTAATCAGTCTCTGTATATATTAAAAGAAGAGCGCACCGAAATTCTCACATCCTAGATAATCATTAGAATCTCAAGTAAAAACTACAGTCATTACGCAATTTCCCATTGGTAATTAAACTTTGAAAGCTTTTCTGAGCCTTCTTTGGTAACCGCAAAAACATCTTCAATCCTACAACTTCCGATATTAGGATAGTATAAACCTGGTTCAACGGTGATGACATGATTGGCTTTCAACTTATTCTTAAATATTGAAACCTTCGGGTCTTCGTGAATATCGAGCCCGAGACCATGACCTGTAGAATGGATAAATCCAACAAAACTATCTGAATCGCATTCGTGTTCTGTTAAATATCCATTTTGATTAAAATAAGAAGCTACTGCATCATGAATTAAGCTTCCACAGACATTCGCTTTAATTTTAGAAACGGCTAACTTTTGCGCTTCTTTGACTGAATAAACTAATTTCTTTTGAGCTTCATTTGCTTTGCCCTTTAAAAAAGTTCGAGTCATGTCTCCATGATATCCGCTTTCTTTTATTTTTGGAAAAATATCGACAATAATTAACTGATTAGCCTTCAGTGAACCGTACCCAATTTGATGCGGATCGCTTGCTTGAATTCCTCCTGCAACTATTGTAGAGCTTGCGATTGAACCTTTCTCAAATAAAGCAAGTTCAATCATTGAACGTAAGCGCTCAGATGACAAAACTGATCCATCCAAATACAATTTGCCTTTTTTAATCCTTGAAGCTTTCAATGCTGACTGTGCGATACCTAAACCATAAGCACTCGCTTTATTACCAATTTTGATGCATTTAATCTCTTCTTGACTCTTTTGTTCCCTTTCAGGAAAAAGCGAGCCTGCCGAAAGCTCTATCGGAATTTTTAATTTTTGTAGCTCTAATAATAAAAAAGATGGGAAATATTTTGGAATTAAAATTGTATTTGCTTTATATAAATCAAAAAAATACTGTACGAAATATTTAAGACTGAACTCTTTTTTAGCTAAATGATAATGATCTACAATCTTTGCTTTTAACGCCTCTATTTCATAAATTTTTGTATATTTAGATTCTTTTTTAACTCTAGCATATTCTAATTGATTCACAATCGCGATTTTATGTCGCCCTGCTATCAATGAAAGGTATGGATCTGGAACTTTTACTCCTGATATATAAAAGGCATCTGAACAATCACTGCTCGAAGCATATAGACATTTCAATTTCATACTATATAAACAATTAGATAAATTGCTCAAATTACGATTAAAAAATCCAAGCAGCTATGTTTCGTAAGCCCACATTAATTAATTATTTGCTAGTCATCATTATAGCGATTTTTTGTACAAATTGCAATGAAGAGCCAAACCGTGAAAATTTTGACTTCCAACACTATTTCCCTCTTTCCATTGATCAGAAAGAATTTTTTGTGCAAATAGCAATCGACCCCAAAGAGCATAGGCAAGGTCTAATGTTTAGAAATAGCCTTGATGAAAACCACGGCATGTTATTTGCTTTCAGTTATCCCAAACAGGTCGCTTTTTGGATGAAAAATGTCCCAATACCTCTAGATATAGGCTACTTTGATTCAAATGGCAGATTAATTGAAATCCATTCACTATACCCTAATGATGAAACCCAAATTGTTTCTAAAAGCCATAGTATCCAATATACACTTGAAATGAATAAAGGTTGGTATCATCAAAATAAGATAAGCACTGGAAAATATATAGATTTGGAAAATGCACTTAAATATATTCAATTGAGAAAAACTTCACTTAATTTAAAAGATTAAACTATGAATTCTTTAGCTAATAAAAATTGGAAACATTGGGAACGGAGACGATCTCACAAAATAAACCCTGTAAGCTATTTATATATAATTATTCTAAGTATGTTGGCTTATTTTCCACTTTTACAAAACAATATACTTTGGCAAAACTATGATGAAGTGAATCGATCTTTTTTTCCAACTTTGGATTCATGGAAGTCTATTTTTTCAAGTTCTATTTTTTGGAACGAAAACCCGATTGCTTTAGCCACCTATTTTATTGAAAGTTTTATACCCTTACCAGAAGCCTTTGCTCATCGATTTATAAACATAGTTCTACATAGCACAGCAGCTATTCTTTTATTTCGTTTACTCAATCGAATGCATGTATCGGGAGCATTCTTAACTTCTTTAATTTTCACCATCCATCCAGTGGTGGTACAAACTATCTTTTGGCCAGGCTATAGATCTACATTAATAGCACTTTGCCTAACGCTATGGTGCCTTTACTTGGCATTGGATAAAAAAAATAAAAAGAATTCCAACATAGCCTTCATTCTTGCTGGTATAATCGCAATCATTCACCCAATTGCCTTAATCATTCCACTAATACTTTTTTTGCACAGATTTGTTAAAAACAAGATATTTAAATTAGAGGATTTCAATAAGGTAATCCCTTATGTTGCCATTGTTTTAGTGCTCAGTATTGTAACTGAGGTATTTGAAAACCATTCGATGCATCAGCTTAACCTAGTTGACAGTCAAAACTCAGAGCAAGTCCCTAGTTTTACTTACCAATTATTGGAATATTTGAAAATCGTTTACTTCCCTTTCGGCACGGCCTTCTTCAGTCCAATCGATGGTGAATCGACGTTTTCTTCATACTTCCTACTTCCCTATCTCTCATTATTTATAATCTTTTTCTTTTTATTTTATAAAATAACCACCATATGGGCTCGTTTATTAATTATGGGGTTATCGTTGCTATTTACCTTATTTGTCTATGCCTCTTGCCAAAATGGGTTTTTCTTAGATGGCACATATGCTTTAGATGATTCTCTTGTCTATATTACCATAATACCAGCAATTGCTATAGTCTCTAGCTCAATTAATGCATTAGTTGTACATAGGGCTCCACAATTTAAAATTTTATGGTATCTGCTAGTAGGAATATTAATTATTACTTCAACCAGTATTACTTTCAGCAGAAGCTTACTCTACAGTAAAACACTTAAAATGTGGGAATATTTCAGTATCACTTGGAGCGATTCGGTAACGCCAAAGCAGGCGATGAGCGATTACTTAATTAATAATGGTTATGGTAACTATGATATTAATGACCATATTTACTTCTTAGAATTTATTCTAGAAAAGACCCCTGAGAATATTGAACAAAAAATAAATCTTGCTCGCTTATACGTTGAGGATGAACAAAACGATAATGCCCAAAAACTTTACGAAATAATTGTAAATGATGATCAAGTAAGAAACCCAAAGATTCTAGATGAAGCAGCTAACTTTTTCGAGCTTCAAGGCTTATATTGGAATGCTAGAAAAACCAGAGATTTGCTAAATGAAAAAGTTCAATAAACTAGGATATAATCCAGCCAGAGAAACTGAACCTATTAATATAATTAATATAATTTTTTGAGGAGCAGTTAAGGTAATTACTTCTTTTAAACAGTCTGTATTATCTTCATTCGGAATAAAGAAGATTGAGCGAATCCAAGCAAAATAATAGTAAATTGAGATAACCACTCCGATTATCGCTACCGCTAACAAGCCATACAAACCAGCTTGGTAAGCCACAATAAATAGTAATACTTTAGCTATAAACCCTCCAAGTGGCGGCACTCCTGCTAAAGAGGCAATTCCGATTAAACTAGCGACACCCAGTAGAGGATTCTTTTTATAAAGCCCCTGGTAATTTTTAGTTTCTAAGAGCGAATCATCCTCGTTATCCATATAAGCAAGTGATGCAAAAACTAAAAACGAACTCAATAAATAAAGAGAGAGATAAAATAAAACCACATCTAAGGCTTGTGGTATCGTATAACTCGCAATAACACCTAGTAATAAATAGCCTGCATGAGAAATTCCAGATAAACCAATTAGGCGTTTAATATTAACCTGTCCAGTTGCTGAAATATTTCCAAATAAAATAGTCAGTACGCTAAGAACAGATAAGATTGGAATTAAAAAAGCATCCAGTGCTAAAAATGGACCCTGTAATAATTGAATTAGCACAAAAACACCGGCAGCTTTTGAAGCAACCGCAAGAAAAGACATTGTTGGTGTAGGCGCACCTTGATAAACGTCCGGTACCCAAATCTGAAATGGTACTAAGCCAATTTTAAAACTGATGCCTGCCAATACAAATAAGGCCCCCAGCTGAACAATCAAGTTATCTGAATTTAGGCCAATAAACGACTGCAATGCTTGAAACTGGAATCCATCGTTAATAAATCCATTCATTTCAGGATTTCCGGAAATTCCATATAATAGCACTATTCCAAATAATAAAATTGCTGTACTCAATCCACCCAAAGTTAAATATTTTAAACCAGCTTCTAATGATAGCACATTCGTTCGTTGAAAAGCCACTAAAACATAAAAGGCCACGGTAACCAACTCAAGGCAAACAAAGAGAGAGATAAAGTGTGAGCATTGCACTAAAAGCATAAATCCAGCACATGAAAGCAATATCAAATGAAGATACTCTGCTTTCGGTAAGGATTTCTTAGATAAAAATTGCCCGCTAATTAAAGTTACAAAAAGAGAAGCAAATACAAAAAAACTGCGCATAAATTGATTGCTGTCCGTTTGCTCAATCAATCCACCAAAATGAGATATATTTTCTATATAAAAAGTACTTTTATCTAGAAACAGGATCCCTAAAACAAAAATATAACCACAAATGGCCACTGGCATTAGGTACTTTTCTCGCCATACTCTTTTTTTAGACTTCAGAAATAAATCGATTCCTAATATTGCAAACGCAATTAAGGCCAAAATAATCTCTGGCATAAGGAGCAACCAATCATTGGTTAAACTAATCTCTCTTAAAAAATTGGTATATGAATCATTCATATTCTGTATCTCTTTCTAATTTAAAATCGCCAACATATTCATCATTCAATAAAAGGGACGTATCTGAATATATATTTTGGAGTGTCTTATTTGAGTAATCGCTAAATATTTTTGGGTAAACTCCAATCAATAATAAACTTCCCAATAACACAGTGGCTGAAAATTTCTCGATCGGGTTCATATCGCCCACCTTAGAGGCCGTATTTGCTTGGATAACACTTTCTTTAGCGACTCCAAATACAATATTCCCCACTGCCCTTAAGCCATACACTGCTGAAATAATAATCCCTAAAGCGGCTAAATATAACACCCACCTAGTAGACTCTGACTCACCTAGTGCGGTAAATATAATGAATTCACCCCAAAAATTCGCAAACCCAGGCAATCCAATACTTGCTAAAATCGCTAAAGCAAAAAATGCGGATAAGTTCGGAGCAATCTGACCAAGTCCACCCATTTCATCCATATTAAATGTGGAGAAACGTTTATAAATACAGGTTGATAATAGAAATAGTAAGGCCACAGATAATCCGTGAGCCACTAAAAGAAGTAAAACACCCCCAGCACCTAAAATTGAAAATGTTCCTAGTCCGATAAAGGCATATCCCATATGCATAACTGAACTATATCCAATCATCTGCTTAAGGTCTTTCTGAGCAAGAGTGACTAAACCAATCACTAAAATATTCCCTAGCCCTAATAATAATAACCAAAATCCCCATGCTTCTGAACCTGCAGGTAAAAACGGAATGGCAATCTGCAAAAGACCATAGAGTCCAAATTTCTTTAAAACTCCTGCATGAAGCATCGCTGCACCAGTTGGAGCTGCTCCATAACCTTTTGGAGCCCATGTATGAAAAGGGAATAATGATACTAAAATTCCAAAACCAAAAAACAAAAGTGCAAAAATATTATTCTGTAATACTTCAGAGATAGGTTGCTCGAGCAAAGCGTCCTTTAAAGCAATCATATTAAAGGCTTCTGCTCCACTCTGCTGATATAAGGCAATCAAGCCAATAAGCGAAAGCAGAGCACCCAGAGTAAGATAAATCGTCATCTCTAAAGCTACTGCATGACGAGCAACTCCACCCCAAATCATGATCATTATAAAAGTAGGAATTAACGCAAACTCATGAAAGAAATAGAAGAAGAATAAATCAACAGAAGCAAAAGTACCCATCAAACCACTAAACATGATAAAGAGTAATCCCACATAAAGATTTAAACGCTCTGCATTTGAAAATAGTGCATAAACAATCGCGGATAAACCTACTGTAGCCGATAAAATAAATAAAGGTAAGGAAATTCCATTGAGCCCTAAATGCAAAAATATCCCGAGAGATTCCAGACCTGTCGGTAAAATTAACTCAAAATTATATGCCTCCAGAAGAGAAGCATCATACTTGAAATAAAGAATCCAAGCAAAAACAAAAGGCAACACTCCACCACAAAGACCTAATAAGCGTGCCCCTAATGTTTTAACATCTTTAACCGAGACTAAAAAAATAAGCCCGCAGATGAATGGAATCCAAATAGTACTAAATAACAAATGTGAATACATCATAGAAAAATCGTTAAAATAAATCGATCCCGTATAACCAAAAAAGCAATAAACCGACAAAAAACCAAAGGACATAGTTATTTATTTTACCTACTTGAAGCAAACGAAAGCCCACCCCTAAAACACCAACTAATCCAGCACCTCCACGCACAATAATACCTCGTAAGATCACTTCATCCACAAAAGATAAAAATTCAGCCACAGGCTTTTGTATATGATTTACATAGTATTGATAAAGTTCATCAACCCATAATCGGCCTTTAAGAAATGCAAATACCTTCGGAAATTTCAATTGTAAGCGGTCTTCACTTGAACCTTTCCCATAAAAGATCAACGAGACACCAAGGCCTACTATCCATGCTGCTGAACCGAGAATAAGTACCCACTTATGGATCTCTTTATAACCTGAAAGGTGGTGCAAGTGATCAAGGTCGGATACAATCGATGCACCCAATCCAAAAGGCCAGTAAGCATTTAGTCCGACAAAAATAGCAAACCCACTTAGCAAGATTAAAGGCACTGTCATAACCGCACTGACTTCATGGGCAGAAGATGCCGCTTCAGAATTTGCCTTTCCAAAGAAAACAATCCAAATCAATCGACCCATATAACCAGCGGTCATAAAAGCTCCAAAAACTAGAAAATAAAACAAAGTACTATTGTAATCGTTAGCTGCGATCAAAATTGAATCCTTAGAATAAAATCCCGAGAAGCCATATACTCCGCATAGTGCTAATGTCCCAATAATAAAAGTAATCGAAGTGATCGGCATTTTCTTAAACAATCCACCCATCTTAAAAATGGATTGTTCATGATGACAGGCATGAATCACCGCACCCGCACCTAAAAATAGCAAAGCCTTAAAAAAGGCGTGTGTAATCAAATGAAATAATGCAATTCCTGAATATCCCATGCCAAAAATTGCCGCCATGTAGCCTAATTGAGACAATGTTGAGTAGGCTAAAATTCGTTTAATATCATCTTGAGCAAAGGCGCAAAAACCAGCGAATAAGGCGACAAACGTTCCCGAATAAGCGATAAATAGAAGCACTTGAGATGTGAGAATGAAATCAATTCGTATTAAAAGATAAATACCTGCAGCTACCATTGTTGCCGCATGGATCAAAGCAGACACAGGAGTAGGCCCCGCCATTGCATCGGGTAACCAGACATGCAAAGGAAATTGGGCAGATTTACCAATAAAGCCACAGATTAACAGGAACCCAATAAAAGTACTCATTAGAGAAGGGTCTATGCCTGATTGAATAGATAGTAATTCAATATTTGTTGTACCAAACTGCCAATAGGTTAAAATAATCCCTATCAAAAATCCAAAATCACCGATACGATTGACGATAAAAGCTTTTTGCGAAGCTGATTTAGCTTCTTCCTTCTGAAAATAATGCCCGATCAATAAATAAGAACTAAAACCAACTAATTCCCAAAAGAGGAAAATCATAATTAAATTATCTGCGAGTATGATTCCCGTCATTGAAAACATAAAAAATGCAACCCCAGCAAAAAAGCGCCCCTTAGCAGCATCATCCGACATATATCCGATACTGAATGTAACAATACACAGTGCCACAATCGAAACCATTGCCAACATTGTCGCTCCTATATTATCCAATAATATTCCAATATAAAACTTAGAGTCTCCAAACGCTAACCATTCCCAAGAATAGTGAACAGACTCAGGCAAGTTTTTTAGCAGAATATAAGATAAACTCAATGCACCTATGGCACTCATAAAAGCGACAATAGGCGCATATTTTTTTCTATGTTTACCTAGAGCGATAATTAGGATTGAAGTTCCTAAAGGCAGAAACAAAAGACTGAGAAGATTCGTTAATATATCCATACTTAGCCCTTAAGTTGATTTAATTCATTCACTAAAATAGTCTGTCTTTGTCTGTAAATCATAACAATAATTGCCAAACCTACTGCGACTTCAGCCGCCGCAACGGTCATAATGAAAAACACAAAAATTGAACCATCCATCGTATTGTTATAACGAGAAAATGCGACTAAAGCTAAATTTACAGCATTAAGCATAAGTTCAATCGACATAAAAATGATGATGGTATTGCGTCTAAGAATTACGCCAAGAAATCCTATTAAAAATAGCAGACTCGACACGATAATAAATTCATTAATTCCAATTGTCATAATTATTTAAGAAATTTTATTTTTCAGTATCGGTACTTTGTTTTTTACTTATGACAATTACACCGATCATAGCCACAAGAAGCAGAAAACCGATTACTTGAAATGGCAACATGTATTTAGTAAAGAGTATCTGTCCAAATGATTTTGCTGTGTTACTAAAGGCAATTGTTCCAGCTTCTCCTACGTTGGAAATTTGAACTAACTCTGTCGTGGGCAAATATATTTTAGAAAAACTATTGAAGACCAGAAAAAACAATAAACTGAATCCAAGCAATTGTGCAAAAAAAGCAAACTTCTGCTTTAGGTATTCATAATTATTCCCCTTATCCACATCTAAAAGCATGATAATAAACAAAAAAAGCACCATCACTGCACCCGCATAGACAAGAACCTGCAATATCGCTAAAAAATAGGCTTCTAATAAAATGAATAAACCCGCAGTAGAGACGAGGGTCACAATCATACACATAGCACTATTGACGGCATTTTTATTCAAAACCATGACCAATGCTGAAAGCAGCATTAGTGAAGCAAATATATAAAAAAGTGAATTAATCATGAATAAATAAGCAATAAAAGACCAGACTCTTAAAGCAATAAGATTTATCTCTCACAACAACCTTAAAAGCCATTTTTTTTACTAAACTTATAAAATTATTAAAATAACTAGGTTTCTGATTTTATTTATTGCCTTAATTATATTTTTAAAAAATCATAATTAATATTCAATCATTGCATGAAATCTACTATTATAGCAGATAACTTAAAAAGGTGCCCAGTTTGCCAAAAAAATCTGCTTGTTCTGAAGCAGAGACACATTGTCGAAAAAGATGGCATCAAATACTGCAATGCCCATTGCTTAGAATTAGCAGAAAAAAAAGATCTGAAATAAACCTAACTGTGGTTAATCAGTATTCACACTATAAATAAAGTGTGCACAATAACTCGATTTACTATAAAACAGGTTTAAATAAAACCTTCATAACAGTCATACTGTATTGACTAAAAAAGCGACTCTGATTACAAACTTCCCAGTTAATCATAATTAATGTCTCCAACATATAACTTCAAAAATTGTCCTTCGAGAAATCACACTGGCTCATTAAAGTGGGATCGCTATCCTCCTGAAATTTTACCGTTGTGGGTTGCTGATATGGACTTTGAAACAGCCCCAGAAATTATTGAAGGACTAGAAAAGCGTTTAGCCCATAAGGTATTCGGCTATACCATTCCATATTATTCTTTATACGATTCAGTTATTCAATATTTAAAAAGAGCACACAATTATTCTGTAAAAAAAGAATTTATTAATTTTTTACCCGGCTTAGTTCCAGCTATTAATTTATGCTGTCATGCTTTTTCTGATAAATCGGATTCCATAATGACAGCAACACCTGTCTACCCTCCATTTCTTTTCGCCCCTAAATACGCTGAAAGAGAATTAATTACGGTCCCCTTGTGCTTAAACAATGAAAAAGAATGGAAGCTTGATTTTCTCGCAATGGAAGAAGCAATCCAACCCAATACAAAAATATTTATTCTCTGTAATCCACATAACCCAGTCGGTCGTGTTTATTCAAAAGATGAACTAAAACAGCTCGCCGCTTTTTGTTCTCGTCATAATTTAATACTTATTTCTGACGAAATTCATTGCGACTTAATTTTTGATTCCAGTGCAAAGCATAATGTCTCAGCAAGTATTGATAAAGAACTCGCAAATCGAACGATTACCCTTATGGCTCCCAGCAAAACATATAATCTTCCTGGACTCGCCTGTGCCTACAGCATTATAGAAAATCCAAAGCTAAAGCATCAATTCGAAAAAAATATCCGAGGAATTATTACTGAAATTAATTGCTTTGGCTATGCCGCTTGCGAAGCAGCTTACAACTTTGGCGAACCTTGGCGAAAAGAACTTCTTAATCATCTACAAAGTAATTATCACACTTTAAAAAACTTTCTAGACGCGAAGATCCCGCAAATTAAATTTAGACCCATGCAAGCGACTTATCTCGCGTGGCTTAATGTAGAAAAGCTCAATATAGAAAAGCCTGCACAATTTTTTGAAGCACACGGCATTGGATTATCTGATGGGACACCATTTGGAGATCCGAAATATTTACGTCTGAATTTTGGATGCCCGGAAAATCGCTTATTAGAGGCACTAGAACGAATGCACAAAAGTTTAATCAAAGAAAATTTAATCGGCCATGAGCAATGATCTCGAATATGTTCGCTTAGACAAATGGCTATGGTCCATCAGAGTTTTTAAAACACGAGCAGATGCTACAGATGCTTGCCGAGGAAGTGCTATAAAAGTTAATGGACAAGCTGCTAAGCCAGCTTCAAAAATTCGTTTAGGGGATACACTTAATATTAGAAAAAAAGGTATAACCTTAACCTTTAAAGTAAAAGGGCTCATAGAGAAGCGAGTCGGTGCACAAAAAGTTAACGAGTACTGTATCGACCAAACATCACCCGCAGAACGTATCCTTGAGCAAGAAAGGCAAATAAACGCTAAACTGCACAAAAATCATACGTTGACAGGACGGCCGACGAAAAAAAATAGACGCACCTTAAGCCGGTTCAAAGAAAACAACTATTAAGCATTAAAACCTCAAGCCGATAAATGTTCCCGCATAAATCGTTTAATTGCTTCGGGATTGGGCTCAACTGTATATTTAATGATCGGCTTTGATTTAAAATTTTCTAGAGAAGGATGTAGTACCTCTAAGCCTATAGACTTTTCTATTGTATCAGCAAATTTTGCTGGATGTGCCGTCGCTAATACTAATGAAGATCCATTAAAATTACCAGCAAAGCCACAAGCTGTATGTGGATCCACCACATAACCATATTTTTCGTAAACCTTTTTTAT
The DNA here is from genome assembly GCA_029248665.1 of Opitutia bacterium. Classification (GTDB taxonomy): domain Bacteria; phylum Verrucomicrobiota; class Verrucomicrobiia; order Opitutales; family Coraliomargaritaceae. Next base: position 59,647 of record JAQWIW010000003.1, read on the forward strand.
AATCAAAGCAATTTCTTCATCTGAAGTTCGACTACTTGTGAAAGTATCACGATTAAAATCTTCGAAAACAAAAGTTCCCGTACTTTTAAAAGTGTTAATGATATTGCAAACATATTCACTATCACCTTTCACTGCATAATAAAGGAATCGTTCAAAATTAGAAGCCACCTGTATATCCATAGATGGAGCTAAACTGGGAGCCACTGCTTCTTGAGCATAAATTCCCGTTTTAAATAATCGGTGCAAAATATCGTTCTGATTAGTGGCTACACGAAAGCCTTTTATCGGGACACCCATTTGTTGGACCATCCACCCCGCTAACACATTTCCAAAATTACCAGTCGGAACAACAAAAGTAAAATCTTCACGCTTTTCTTTAGGGAGTCGGAAAAACGCGGATAGATAATAAACACATTGAGCAAGAATACGTGCTAAGTTTATAGAATTTACCGCAGAAAGACCGACTTCTGAAGCAAATTCACGATCTTCAAAAACCGTTTTCATAGCAGTTTGAGCATCATCAAAACTTCCCTCTATCGCTAGAGGAAATACATTATCTGCTTCTGTGCATGTCATCTGGCGCTCTTGCAAAGGAGAGATTCGACCATTTGGGTACAAAATAAATGAAGTCACGCCCGATTTACCGAGTAAGCCATGAATCGCTGCCGCCCCAGTATCACCTGAAGTCGCACCCAATACCGCAATATTTTTTCCAGTTACTTTAATTTGGTATTCATAAAGATTCCCTAAAAACTGAAGCGCAAAATCTTTAAACGCTAAAGTAGGTCCATGAAACAATTCTAAAACCATCAGATCCTCTTCTAACTTACGAATCGGTGCAATTGCAGGATCGTCAAAACTCAAATACGAACGATCTATAATGTCATCTAAAGCATCTTTCGGAATATCTGTAGCAAACAGTGCAAAAAACGCCTTACATAAATCAGGGTAAGAAAGTTCACTCCATGATTCAAGATATGGCTTCAAATCAGGAAGCTGACATGGAATATATAAACCACCATCAGGTGCCAAGCCATGCTCCACTGCCTGACTGAAAGACACTTTAGGAACCTGATTGCGTGTACTTTTATATTCCATATCTAAAAAAATATTTAAGCATCGGCATCTAATCCATATGCACTATGAATTAAGCGTGTTGCCTCTTGAGCTGAATCTGGACTGATGGCCACAGAAATTTTAATTTCAGATGTGCTCACAAGTTGAATATTAATTTCATTTTTTGCCAAAGTATCAAACAAGGTTGCGGCCACACCCGAATGCGACTGCATCCCTACTCCAACAATTGAAACAATCGCAATTTCACTTGATTCAAACTGTGTACCGCTCGAATCATCAGTAAATGCCGATTGCACTGCTTTTTCGGCACGTGCCACATCATCTCTTGGAACAGTAAAAGTCATATTCGCTTTTCCCTCCCGTCCAATATTCTGGACAATCATATCCACACAAACATCTGCTTGAGCCAATGACTGAAACAACTGTGCCGCAGCACCCGGTCTATCCGGGACATCACTGACGACAACTTTTGCTTGTTTAATGTCTAGGGCTACACCACTAACGACAACATCTTCCATAGATTTTACTTCTTCTTTCACAATAGTTCCTGGGTTACGATTAAAACTAGAACGCACTTCAAAATTAACTTTAAATTTTTGGGCAAACTCGACCGCTCGATTCTGCATTACCTTTGAACCAGAGCTCGCCAACTCTAACATCTCTTCATAAGAAATACAGGTCAGCTTTTTAGCATTTAGGACTACTCGAGGATCTGCGGTATACACTCCATCTACATCGGTAAAAATTTGGCATAAATCAGCTTTCAAAGCAGCGGCAATCGCAATCGCACTTAAATCAGACCCACCGCGACCTAAGGTTGTAATAGCGCCGGTATCTGAATGTCCTTGAAATCCAGCTAAAATCACAACTTTACCTAAATCCAATTGCTCTTGGATATCACCGCCAGAAATTTCTTTAATTCTTGCCCGAGTATGATTTGGATCCGTTAAAATCCCAGCCTCTCTTCCTGTTCTTGAAACAGCCGGCAAACCCAATTGATGTAAAGCCATTGCCATCAAAGCAATGGTTTCTTGTTCTCCTACTGTTAACAACATATCCATCTCACGATCATTCGGTTCAGGATTTAATGCCTTAGCACGAGAAATCAAATCATTGGTAACACCCGAACGAGCTGAGACAACAACCACTACAGAATTGCCCTCTTCGTATGTTTCCTTAACACGTTGAGCAACGTTCTTTATTCGTTCGACATCACCAACGGAAGTCCCACCATATTTCTGAACAATTAAAGCCATAGCAAAAAAACTCGATAAAATACTTAAATAATAAAGTTAAAGATAATTTAAAAAAATGTCTGCATAGTCAGTCAAAATAAAAGAAAAAGCAAAGCGTTTGTAATTTAAACAACCATTTGTAGAATAATAATTATATGCAAGATCTTTACATACAAGCCGAAGCCTTCATTTCGTCAATGCAACAGTTTGAAGGGAATCAGTCAAATTCGGATAAATGGAAGCAAAGACTCGACTCTATCAAAAAAAGCATTGAAGAAACCGGCACCTATAGTCACACCCTGGAAGAACTTTCCTTTGGGGCAAAACTGGCTTGGAGAAACAGTAACCGCTGTATTGGTCGTCATTTTTGGAGGCAGCTAGATGTTTTTGACTGTCGCGCACTTAAGACAAAAGAAGCTATCATGGATGCTTTGGAAAATCATGTCGCATTTTCCTTCAACAAAGGGGCGATTAAAAGTGCCGTCACAATATTTGCCCCGAAAAATCAAACATCTAAAACTCCAGATCCCATACGCATACTGAATCATCAGTTAATTCGATACGCTGGCTTTAAAAAAGAAGATGGGACAATCCTTGGAGACCCACACAGTTTACATTTCACTCAAGAATTAGAAAAACACGGTTGGGTCCCACCTAATAAAAATGCATTTACACCGTTGCCATGGCTAATCCAAATTAATGGAGAAACTCAGGAACCCTATCCAGTACTTGAAGAAAAACCTCACTTACTGACTGAAGTTCAAATCGAACACCCAGAAAATGAAGCATTTAAGACACTTGGATTAAAATGGTATAGCACGCCTATATTGTCGGATATGGTACTTATGATCGGAGGTATCCACTATCCCTGTGCACCATTTAACGGGTGGTATATGGGAACGGAAATCGGTGCGAGAAACTTAGCCGACGAAGATCGCTATAATTACCTACCTCAAATTGCAAAAATCTTCCAACTCGATACAAAAAATAATCGTAGTCTTTGGCGCGATCGAGCAATCATAGAATTAAACCGAGCGGTACTCTATAGCTTTGACCGAGATAAAGTAAAAATTGGTGATCACCATGCAATTACCCGTCAGTTCGAAAAATTCTGCGAAAACGAAACCAATTCCAAATGCCCAATCACAGGAGATTGGTCATGGCTCGTACCCCCGATATCTGCATCACAGACCCCTACATTTAGCCAAGAGTTTGATCCAACCGTGGTTCAACATACAAATTTCTTTTATCAAGCGTCTCCTTTAGAGGGAAATAATCAAGCTCCAGCTCCTAAAGGTAAATGCCCCTATCATATAAGTTAAAACCAAAAAATCAGGCTGAATAATCTTCTGGATTAAAAATCCTTAAATAGACTGGATCCGCCATAAAAGAATCCAACTGCTTAACCGCTTCACAAGCTGCCAAAACAGATACTTCAGAACTTTTGTGAGTGGTCACCATTATCAAAGCAGAATCATCGGATAATTCTTTTTGGTTCACGGTCGAAAAACTAATATGATGCTTGGCAAAGATATTTGAAATTTCCGCTAAAACACCTTCTTTATCCTTAACATGAAAACGAAAATAGTAGCGCCCTTCCACTTGATCCTGACGACTTAATTCCAAAGCAACTTCATCCTTAGTATTTAAAGCGACGTTGTTATGACGACCCAAGGAAGATTCTCCTTTAAGCAAGGATACCGCATCAGCAATATCACTGATCACTGAGCTCGATGTCGCATCTTGCCCAGCACCACGACCAATCAACACCGTTGTGCCCACAACATCACCGGTCACACTCACCCCGTTATAGACCTCATTCACTTCCGCTAAAGTTTCAGTATCTGCAATCAAAGCAGGATGCAAACGAACCGATACAGAATTACTCGAAAAATCTCGGGCAATGATCCCTAAGAGCTTTATTTTATAACCTAATTGGCGAGCAATCTCTATATCCTCTTTAGATATGGAACGAATCCCCTCGCAGATAATGTCCTTTAAATTGACCCATATTCCATGGGCCAAATAATTTAAAATCACAAGCTTATGGGCTGCATCAATACCATCTAAGTCTAAGGATTCATCCGCCTCCACATAACCCAAGTCTCTAGCATCACCTAATGTTTCCTCAAAACTCAAGCCTTCTCGCTCCATGCGGGTGAGGATATAATTCGAAGTACCATTTAAGATCCCAAAAATCAGGCTAAAACGATTGGCGACTAATGCTTCACGCATGGTTTTAATAATTGGAATACCTCCAGCTACCGATGCTTCATAAAAATAATGCCCACCATGTTGCCTTGCCAATTCAAACAAGGCTTCACCATGATCACAAATAAGGGCTTTATTTGCGCTAACTACTATTTTACCTCGTTTTAATGCCTCTTCGGTGTATGTGAGTGCTTCATCCGTTCCACCGATTAATTCGCAAACGATATCAATACTCTCATCCTCTAAAACTTCATTAGCATTTGTCGTTAAGATATTTTCAGGAACTGTGATTGATCGCTCACGGTTTAAGTTGCGTACGACTACTTTGGCGATGTCTAACTTAAGACCTAGTCGCCCTTCCAATGCCGAACGATTCTGTTCAATATTCTTCCAAACACCCTGACCGACTACACCAAAACCCAAAAGTCCTATTTTTATTTTTTTCAATTCGTCTCCTATTAACTTAAATTAAACCAAATATACTAGAGGAGATTAAGGATTAATCTTAATCAATTCACATTCAAATATCAAAGTATCACCCGGTTGAATAATTCCATTCGGTCTAGGATTATCACCATAAGCCAAATCACTAGGAATAAATAATATGATTTTACCACCTTCACCCACTTTAGTTAACCCTTCCGCAAAGCCTGGGACCACTCCTTGTAATGAAAAATCAGCGGGCTGACCTCTTTTATAAGAACTATCAAAAACAGTACCATCAATTCTTGTCCCCTTATAATGCACACGCACGGTATCTGATAATTTAGGCTTTTTATTTTTACCTGATTCAAGAATCTTGTAGTGTAGGCCTGAAGCTGTTGCTTTAACAGATTCATCCATTTTCAAACCATTGAGAAATTCTTTACCTTTGGTAGTATTCTCTTCTACTTGTAATCCTCCCAACTTCGTTCGCTTATCCTCCGCATTCTTGATCTTTTTATCTATGAATGCTTGAAATTCCGCCATTTTATACTGATAGGAAGCATCCATGACCTCATCCTCTAAAGCTTTTTTTAAGCCCCGAGCAATCGCTTCTGCCTCATCAGCACCAAAACCAAGTTCTTTTAAGCCATCACGATAAACCGTCATATAGCCCAACATTTCAAGCATAGCTTCTTCGTTTGAAGCTTGTTCTGTACTGTCTTGCATTGGATCCGCTTTCGCTTGTGTTTCATTTGCGAGCAGTGTGTTCAGTCCAATGCTCAAAATCGCTATAGTAAAAAGTAGGTATTTCATAATTAAAAAGTTTAAAGTCCGTTGGACAAAATTAATACACTATAGATAACACCAAGACTTTATTTTTAAAGCCTAAATGTATCATTTTAGATATTTGTGCTTCTAAATCATACAAACAAAAAAGCCCCAGATTTCTCTGGAGCTTTTTTTATAAATTAAGAAATTCTTAATTGATTTGCGTATTATTTACGGCGACGGATCGCTACAAATAAGAATGCTGCAAAACCTGCAATTAATGCATAAGTTGAAGGTTCTGGTACAACAGAAACACCTGTTAATGTACCTGCTACTGTATCACCAGCGCCGCCTGTATTGATATCAAACGCAGTAACATCATTCCATGCAAAAGAGTTTGCTGGAATTACAAGTGCATCAGAACCAGAAGTATCAAGATTAACCCATGAACCGCCACTAAGTGTAACAGTATTAAAGGCTGAATCGTAAAGGATTAAGTCAAATACAGAAGTAGATGCTGTAGTCATTGATCCAGATATGATAGCTTCTGTCGCAGTTGCCCAAGATGATAGATCTTGTGCACTGTCCCAATAAGCGCTGACAACATTACCTAGGTCACTGCCTGAAAATGTGATACCTGATCCACTAGTAGTAGAACCAAATGTATCGTAATTAGTGTCGACAGTAATGCCTGATGTGAAATCTAATACTTGAGCATATGAAAATGATGCAATAAGTAATAGGGTAGTTAGTAATAATGATTTTTTCATGATTTTTATATATAAAAGTTAAAGTGAGTAAGGTAAAGCTGTAGTAACAGTGCTATCTGTTGTCCCAGCTGAAGCTTTTGAAATTAATAATGCTGTTCCTGATGCAATGACTACGTCATCTGAAAGTGGATTTCCTCTAGCTTGTCGTCTCCAATTAGTGCCATCATGGAAATATTTAGTCCATGTACCTGTTGCAGTTAGAGAATAAACTAAGTCTGTTGAACTAAATTCAAAGGCGTTTTGAATGTTCGTTTCACTTAAAGTAATATCAGTAGGAAAAGTATTAGACCAAACACTAAGACCTGAACTACTTAGGCCGATAACGGATTGTGTTGTTGGAACTGTTCCAGTTAGAACAAAATCAGTGGAAGTAGCATTAATTCTTTGTATTAATATACCGCTATCTGGTTGGATTGCTAAATTATCAGAATTTGGATTACCTCTGGCGTCTCTGACCCAATTCGTACCATTGTTGTAATATTTTGACCAAGTGCCCGTGGAAGTAAGTACCCATACGATGTCTGCTACATCTTTTGAACCACCATATATCACACCATCTGAGGGTCCGCCGAAAAGTGAAGATAACGTGTCAACTGCTACCACTTCGAAAGTATCAGCTGCAACTAAGCCGTTTAAATCACCAGAAACAGTTATTTCAGTAGCAGTATTTGATGTTATAGGAAAAAGCATACCCTCAAGGCTACCTGAAGTAATTTTGACTGAATTAGGTGCTGCAGCTTGAGATAAATCTGCAAAAGATGCAGTATCATCAGTTACAGTAGTAGCTGTAGTTGTACTTACAGTACCACTAGATACGGGAGAATAAAGCGGAAGAGCAAATCCGGTGAGCACACGGCCATTACCAGTACCGGCATTAATCGTTTGAGTCACATAGCCCACGGGAGTGGAACTTACTGACTGAGCTTGAGAAACGAATGCGAATAAGCACGATAGCGCAGCGCATCCAAGAAGTTTAAAAGGTTTAGTTTTCATATTTTGAGATAATTAAAAAAAAAGGGTATTCGATAAGATACGTGATTTTACCCATCTTTGTCAAATAATTTTTTTTATAGTTTAACTTATTTGATAATTTATAATTAACAGATTTATACTAATTAATATTGATACCGATAAGAGCAATAAAGGCAAAAAATATTCCTAGAAATTACAAAATTCAGTATTTTAGTACAAATTCAGGGTAACATCATCCAAATTAAACATCCATTTGGCTGCTCCCACGTTTGTAGCAATCGAATTAATACTTAATAGCGAATCCCACTGCTGGCTAATGTAGGATTCAATTTTGTGCGCAAAATAAATACCATCAATTAATTGATAGTCAAAATACCTTATTAAGATAGGCTTGAATTCTTTCAATGTGTCGAAAACTTGAATTGTAACGATTAAATGGGATTCAACATCCAAAAAATAATCGATTGTAAAATTTTGATCCAAAAAGAGACGAATCTTGTAACACACTGTATTGAATTCTCTGACTGTCCCTAAATATTGATAAGCTTTACCTGCTTGCAGCGGATATAGCAAATATCTAGGGAGTTCGGTTTCATTGATCATTCGGTCAAATTTAATAGCAATTTGAGGGGATAAAATACCTTCTTCAGAAATTTGCTTTTGCTTTATACTGGTACCGTCAAAGGCAATTAGGCTGGTTTGTCCCTTTGATGAAAGTGATATTTTATACCAATTAGGTTTTTTTGTGACCGATTCATATTGATAGATACCATTTAAGGTATTCAAATCTGCGGAGATTTTAATGCTTTTAATGGTTTCCCAATAATCTGCCCCGCCTAAGCATTGATTATAATGGCGTGTGAGAATTTGCCCCAATTTTGAAGCCTTCAACTTAGGCATTGGGGAATTAACTAATGATTGTGTTCTAATACTACCCTCGGGAAGTAATTCATTGCCATTGGTTGGTGCAATTTCTAGGTTTTTTAAATCATGGTTTACTAAGCCGAGGCCTAAGTCTAATTCTAAGCCTAAGTCTAAGTCATAGGCATCAAGTACCTCCGTACCTTCTTCTCCATAAACGTTTAAATTTAAAAAGAATAAAAAGAAGCACAGTAAGGGCAAAGGGCTTAGAATAAAGTTCATATTACTAGCGAGCGACATGGCTAAAATCAAAAAGCAAAAAGCAAGGGGGGTGATCTCCTAAGAGATAGGCTTATTTAAAATATAAATTTCTATTGTAAAAACAATAATATTATCCGATAAAATACAGAATCAATCTATGCCTAGTTTCATATATACTTATCGTACTACGGAGGGGGGTTCATCCACCCAAACGCTCAATGCATACGATCGAAAACAGGCTTTAGTATTATTAAAAAAGCAAGGTATCGTTGCTTTGAAGCTTGAGGAATCAAGGACTGATGATAGCAATAAAGCATCAAAGAGGCTGAAGTTTATGGACTTATTCAGCTCAAAAAAAGAAGGACTTAATTCAAGACAAGCTGAACAGACCCATTCGCAAAAGGGATTGACCACGGCAAAAGGCGAAAGTGTAGGGTTAAATCTATTAAAGCGCCTATATGAATTACACAAATCCGGTATGCCAATAGGCGATGCTGTACGAATTTTGCAAAATCGTCTCAGTGATAAGGAGCAAAAAGCCTTGGCCATAGGTATTTGGAGAGATTTAAGTGAAGGGCTCACCTTAGCCAAGGCACTTTCAAGAAGAACTCGTTTTTTCACCCCTTCGGTAAGCCACGTGATCCAAGCAGGCGAAGCGACTGGGCATTTAGCACCCGTTCTTTCAAAAGTAATTCAACACCTTGAAGAGAAACGTGCTATTCGAAAAAAAATGCTCTCTAGTATGGCCTATCCAGCCTTTGTCAGTATCGTAGCGATACTTGTAGTTATTTTGTTTTTAACCGTTTTATTACCACAAATCGAAGGTATGCTCGAACGCTTGGGGGGCGAAATGACTTGGAGTGCTCAACTACTGATTGATGGTTCTCAATGGATGCTTAAATTAGGTCCGTTCTTAATCATAGGACTGATTTTGCTCATCATTAGCCTGAGCCAATGGAAACGGACCCAAATAGGTAAACGCATGATCGACCAATGGAGCTTAAAAATACCGCTCGTTGGAAATATCATCTACTATTCTAATCTGTATCAAACGGGTAATTTAATTGCGACTTTGCTTCAAAGCGGCATCAACACTACGGAAACTTTACAGCTCACTGAAAAAACTATTGAAAATGCTCACCTGAAGCAGCAATTCAGCACAGCAAAAGGACAAATCAATGAGGGGGCATCTATCACGCAGGCCTTTCGTTTGCAGAATTTCATGCCTGATGTTGCATTGGATATCCTGAGTGTGGGTGAAGATACTGGCGAACTTGCCAATAGTATGGAGGATGTTACGGAGGGCTTTAAAGAATCACTGAGTCAACGACTGAATGCTTTGACCACAATTGTTTCCTCCCTAGCCCTTGGTTTTGCCTTTGGCTTAGTCACCTTAATTGCAATTGGTATTGTCACGAGTGTCTTTGAGGTAAGCAAAACACTTTCGATCTAATTTTCGATTTAACTTTCGTAGATAAAACGAATAGCCGGTTTAGGTATTCTTAGGCTTTCCTTGAGTCATAGCTCGACGACGCAAACGCAGGGCATTCAAACGAATGAAGCCACTCGCATCGTCAGGATTATAATCGCTATCGACTCCTTCCATGGAAGCAATGGCCTCGTCGTACAATGAAAATGGTGATTTTCGCCCTACTGTGGTCACATTGCCTTTGTATAACTTCAAACGAACGGTTCCTGAAACACATTTCTGAGACTCATCAATCAACGCTTGAATTGCTTCACGCTCAGGTGCATACCAAAAGCCATTGTAAATTAATTTAGCATATTCTGGAATTAAACTATCACGAACGTGCATCAATTCACGATCCATAGTTAAGGATTCCATATTTCGATGTGCTTGAAGCAAAATAGTACCGCCTGGTGTTTCATAAACGCCACGACTCTTCATCCCGACAAAACGATTTTCAACAATATCGACACGACCGACACCATGTTTACCGGCAAGAGTATTGAGCGTGCGCATTACTTCGGCAGGGTTCATCGTTTTTCCGTTCACGGCCACACAATCCCCAGATGCAAAATCCAATTCTACATATTCGGCCTCGTCTGGAGCATCTTCTGGATCAACGGTGAGCTTATACATTGCTTTATTAGACTCCACAGTTGGGTCAAACCAAGGATCTTCCAAAATACCTGCTTCATAGGAAATATGGAGTAAATTGCGATCCATGGAATAAGGTTTGGAGGCACTGGCTTCGACATCAATATTATGCTCCTTGCAGTAATCAATCATTTCGGTTCGACCCGGAAAGGCCTCTCGGAAAATCGGCATCCGCCAAGGGGAAATAATTTGTAAATTCGGGGCTAAAGCAGCATAGCCTAATTCAAAGCGGACTTGGTCATTTCCTTTTCCAGTCGCTCCGTGGGCCACTGCGTCTGCACCTTCTTTTTCGGCAATCTCAGCATGCGCTTTTGCGATCAAGGGACGTGCGATAGAAGTTCCTAATAAGTATTGTCCTTCGTAGAGTGCATTGGCGCGCATCATCGGAAAAATAAAATCTGAGGCGAATTCGTCCACCAAGTCTAAAGTATAATGCTTAGAGGCCCCTGTTGCTTTTGCCTTTGCCTCTAAACCATCGAGCTCTTCCTCCTGACCGACATCTGCAGCAAAGGTAATAATCTCTGCAGAGTAATGTGCTTTCAACCAACTGACCAATACCGAAGTATCTAATCCACCCGAATATGCTAATACTATTTTCATAAAACTTTAATTTATATATGTAGGAAGACCAATGAGTTATTTGTTGGAATCTGGCAAGGCAGATTGAGTAAGTTTTACGAAAAAAAATCCCTCAGTAATTACTGAGGGATTTTGAAAGGATTCAATTGTATGAATCTTAAATTAGAAAGCGTAAAGTAATTCTACAGCAAGCGAATCTTGATCTGCTGCGTACTTACTCTCTTCCGAACTATATTCTAGGATTAAAGCAAGGTCATCACTTAAGGCTGAATTATGGGCCAATGTAATCTTTTCTGCATCCACCTTATAATTAGCAAGGGCATTATTAGCAGTGATACCAACAGTATCACCATTTATATCGCTGTAACGGAGGGTCACAGAAGCCTTGTCGGAATAGCTGTAATTTGCGAAGAGTGAAAATAGATCTATGTCTGCTTCTGACAATGAAGTATTCAATGGTGCGTTTGAAATATTTTGAAGTAATTCACCAGAAAACAGAATATTACCACCATTAGAATTATCCCCTGTTACGAATTCGCCGCCGAGTACCCAAGGGCCTTCCTCATAAGTCAGGTGTATATTGAGGATGTCGCCATCGTTATTATTTGCATCGTCTTCAGTAAAACGACCCCCGATAAATCCAGTCACTTTGTCACTGAGTTTTCCAGAATAACTGACTTCATAAGAATAGTCACCATTACCGTCAGTTGCAGTAGAAGTAGCATTACCATCACCGATTTTGTCATCTCCGTTATCGACTAAGGAAATGGCCCAGCCACCTTGAGAGTATTTAATCCCTTGGTCGCTGTTATCGTATAATGCTGCATTGAAGTTATTTCCGTAGAAATCATAGGCATTTGAATACTGGTATAAGCCAGTCGGTTCTGAAGCATCTTGCAAAAGCATAGTTTCAAAACGACCTACTGTTACCATACCACCATCGGTTAAAGTGTAGGTGATATAAGCTTCTTCAACGTTTAGATTTCCATCGGCATCTTCATATTCGATATCTAACTGACCTGTAACGGGTCCGCCATTATTGAATGTGAAGTCCACTTCAACTTGATCGATGCCTGATGTGGATTCTACTTCATTGTCGGCATCTAGATAAGACATATCGACAAAGCCACTGACCGAGACTGACTCAGTCAGCATGGTATCAGCAAATGCGATACCCGTAACTGCAATAAATGCAGCCAATAATTTTAATATTTTATTCATGTTTATTTGTTTGTTTTTATTTGTTTGTTTTTATTTGTTTTATCTAATTCTCATCCTTTGAGCTAAACGTCATTCATACACTGTGTATTTAGTGGCCTTTAGTTCGATCAGGCTTAGAATTAAAATTCGTAAAATCTGGTTTTTGGTAAGCCACGACTAAATCGTCTTTGAACGAGACCTGACCCTTCAATTGAGTCCCGTTAAATCGGCCTCCTATTTCGTAAAAAAAGACCGTATCCACTCTCGGTTTCATTGAACTGATCCAACGAGGCGGATTCCCTAAGGCTTCAATAACTGCACGTTTAGAAATTCCTTTCTTAATCAGTGCCCATTGAGTGGGATCCGTCCAACGATACTTTCTCCAAGCATTTTCTTTAGCCAGATGCATCCCAACGAATTGATTCCCCGAATTAGGGACTTCAATATTTTCAGGATTTGATTCAACTCTCTCATACTGCTTTAATCGAAATTCTAAATTCGAAACACGAATTTTCAGATCGTTAACAGTATTGACTAGTTCAGCTATAGAATCACTTGATGCGAGCTTCACATCAGATGCGTTCAATAAATTGACTGTACCACAAAGAACAAAGAGAATGAATGTAGGTATAAAGATGAAGCCCGTATTCCCTGCGCGAACGCAGGTTTCGCGAATAGTCGGTTTCATAAATATAACGATAAATAGATAAGAAAATCTAAGGATTGCAAGAAAAAAAAAGCCCCTTGAGGCAAGCAGTACAGATTTTAAAAAAATGTGTTTACTAAAATAGAACTCAGCTACTCTTGCATTTTGAGAAAAAATCAACACATAGGAACTATGGCATATGAATATACTGCATACCGAAAAGTAGAATTCTCGGATACCGATATGGCGGGACTCGTCCACTTTTCTAATTATTTTCGATATATGGAAATCGCTGAACGAGATTTTTTTCAATCTCTTGGCGTGAGTTTGATCCAATCCATCCCGAATGATCTTGTGGGCTATCCAAGAAGTCGTGCCGAATGCAAATTTTCTGCCCCGCTACGTTTTGGCGACACAGTCAAAATCCACCTGGCGATTAAGGCGATTAAAGACCGTGCCATTGATTACCAGTATCGGCTTTACCGCGATAGCGATGAAAATCCCATCCCTGTAGCCAAAGGGCATATAACCACAATTTACACCGAGCTTACCGAAGATGGAGAGCTACAGTCTAAACCTCTTCCACAAGCCCTTCTCGAAAAAATTGAAGAAGCCCCTCAATCTGTCCTTCGCCCGGAAAACCCAGAAGAAACTCGCTAAAGCGGATAATTATGGCTACATACAGAGCATTGGTGACAAATGATGATGGTATCGATTCTCTTTTCTTACATCGTCTTGTTGAAGCACTTCTTCCAAATTTCACCGTTTCTGTTGCCGCTCCAAAAACAGAGCAAAGTTGGATAGGACGAGCGATAAGTCGTCATTCCGAGATTCGTATAGAAAAAAATGAGGGCATTTTCCCTAAAGAGGTCGAGGCCTGGAGTCTCACAGGTACGCCAAGTGATTGCGTGAATATTACTCTTGGTCATCTTTTATCAAGCCCGCCTGATATTGTTCTCTCTGGGATCAATCTGGGCTACAACACTACCGAAATTTTAATCCTTAGTTCAGGCACAATTGCTGGTGCAATAGAGGGGACACTTTGGGGAATTCCTTCGATCGCCTTTAGCCAAGCTATCCCCAACGCACTTTATTCAGAAATTAGCAAAAATAAGGGGCAGACCGATGAACGCTTCAACTCAGTGGTTCAAGCATCCGCTGAAAAAGCGGCCCAGCTCGCCCTTGAAACGATTCAGAAGCCTCCCAAAAAAGGTACGATTCTGAATGTTAATTTCCCAGAAACTATGAATACTGGGACAGATATTGAGATAACTCAGCCTGCCAAAATTCATTTGGGCAGTTTATATACAGAGGTAGAAAAAGATTGTTTTCGCTTTCAGTATGCAGAAGGCAAACGCCTGTGTAGCAACTCGCAAAGCGACCGAGACGCATTGACCCGAGGTAATGTCAGCATTAGTGAACTTGATTTTAGCCAAATTGGCAGACCTCAATAAACGATGCCATCATAACTAATAGAAATTGGTATTTTTAAAAAAAAATAAAAAAGATAATTTCGATTGTTAAATGCAGAAGAACCCCTTAAAAACGAAACTACAATTATGTTACGTTCAATACGCACAGCATTCATTACTGGAATATTGATTTTACTGCCACTAGGAGTCACTGTATTTATTATTGGCATTATTCTTGATCGCATCGGCAATCCAGCCAGCGAACTCTTTTTCCGTTTTATCGATCAAAATATTAGAGAACTACCGGCCGTAGAAATTCCTCTACAGCTACTTTCCCTAATCATTGTATTTCTAATCATTACGGCATTAGGTTATTTTTCTAGAATCTTTATCGGACAACTACTCTTAAAGTTTTTTGAACGAATCCTAACTCGATTGCCTCTAGTCAGCCAAGTTTACAATACAGTCAAGCAACTAGTAGATACTTTCAGTCAGCAAAAAAAAGCGGTCTTTCAAGAAGTAGTAATGATCGAATACCCTAGAAAAGGGGTCTATGCCATTGGTTTTTTAACCAACCAAGCCAAAGGCGAAGTCCAGTCCCTCACTGGCGAAAACTTAGTCAATGTCTTTGTTCCTACTACACCAAACCCAACGAGTGGATTTTTACTGATGCTTCCTCAAAAAGAAGTGATTTCTATGCAAATGAGTGTTGGCGATGGCATGAAGACAATTATTTCTGGCGGAGCGGTCACACCTCCTTTTAATGACTCAGACAATGAAAATGTTTTAGAAAACACGAATAGTCATTCGGATACAATCGACACCGAAACAAGCGAGTCACCTGAATCTGAATCAGAATAAGCTAAGGACTTCCCCATGATTCAAGAACCTTGGATGGATGCCATCACTGTTTTAAAAATCACACAAACAAGTGAGCGATTTCTTAAACTAGATTACATCTCCCCTAACAATGGGCTCACTTACGGACTTCTTCGCCACAATCATAAAAAGAGTGGCTTGGCACAACCTGACCTCTTTGACACAGCAGAAATCCTCAGCGAACCAGCAAATAAAGCGAAGCAAAAATTTATTAAAGGCTATACTCCACTCAAAAAACGCAATGCCATCGGAAACGACTATCAACAACTAGAATACACCTGCCATTTTGCTAATTTTCTTCTCAATAATGTAAGCGATGTGCCTGACCCATCCGACCTTTATGCACTCACAGTGAATACCTTAGATGCTTTTGAACAACAATTTGCTCCACAAATTATTTTAATCAAAGCACTCTACCGCTTCTTGAAAATTGAAGGCTTCCCTATCGATAACGCATGGTGGCAATCACTTTCTCAAGAATACAAAATAATGGCTGAAGCTTTACTCACAACTCCGCTTGCTGAAGTTGAAGATGGCTTTGATTCGAATTCTGCGAAAGCGTTGTACGACAATCTATGTCTATGGGTGCATAGAGAAACAGAACTGAAGGTTATGAAACTATAATTTAAATAATGGCTAATTGGGTCGCTATTGAACCTCTATTGAACTGCTATTGGACAGTTATTGAACAAAATTTAAGATTTGATTCTACTGTTTGCTCAAGAAACCTTTATTAAAAGCGCATAAAAAAACCGCCTTAAAAGAGGATTAAATTATAAGCAAAAGTCTGAATGAAGGTTCTGAAACTGCTTATATCCTCATTAAAGGCGGATTTAAAAACAAACAACTAGTGAATAAATAAGAATAAAATATTAATTAAAAAAATAAGAATTTATAAAAGTTTATAACAGTGGATATAAAGGTAGACGGACCTTTAATGAAATCGTTCAAAAAAAACTTATTTTTTTTACTTTTTTTTCGAAATCAGAGTTCTGTGTATTTCGCACTAGTGCCTTTAGCCTTATTAATCGGGTATTTTTGGGCATTTTTCTTCATTTTTTCGGTAATTGCTGAAGCGATGTCAATTTCGGCGACATTGGCAAATTCGAAAGCGAAAATAAGAATATCTGCAATTTCTTCGGTGATTTTCTCCCTGAGAGGGTTCTCCATGACATCATGACGAGAGGATTCTGCACTTTGCCAGAGAAAATGTTCCATTAATTCGGCGGCTTCAGCAGATATAGCCATCGATAAATTTTTGGGACTATGGAATTGCTCCCAATCACGCTCTTGAGCAAATGCAAGTATTCGCTTCTTTAATTCTTCTATCTGCGTTTCTGAGTCGTTCACAATTTAAAGTATAATAACCGCAATGGAAAAATAGATAATCAATCCAAGTACATCCATTATTGAAGTAATAAGTGGACTACTAGCAACTGCAGGATCGATATTTATTCGTTCTAAAGCAAATGGAAGCAAGGCACCAAAAAGATTGGCTACTAGGACTATACAAAGCATACTTAAGCCAATTATTTGAGCGATGCTTGATTCTCCTCCGTAAATCAAACCTACAATAAAAGCTAATCCACCCATAGCTAATCCCATAAGAATGCCGACAAATATTTCTTTAGACATGGCTGACATCCAATCCCCCGATTCCAAATCGCCAGTTGCGATTGCTCGAACCATCAGTGTAGCGGATTGAGCTCCACTATTTCCACCACTGGCTATAACGAGAGGCATAAAGAGTGCGAGTGTGATATATTCAAGAAGATGCTCTTCATAATTTGAAATAACAGCAGCGGAGATAAGATTGACCAAAATAAGGATTAAAAGCCACCCGATTCGTTTACGAAAGAGTTCGATGGGTAAAGTTGTACTGTACGCTGATTCAAGAGGGTTCACAGCTACACCGAGCTGAATATCTTCAGTCGCCTCTTCTTCAGCTACATCCAGAATATCATCAACCGTTACAATACCAAGCAAAACACCTTCTGAATCAACCACCGGTAAAGCGTTAAAATCGTATTTTTTAATCATTTCCACGGCAATTTCTCGATCCTCAAAAGCAGAGATAGAAATACAGTTATAATTCAATAAGTCTCGAATGGTTTGTTCGGGATGCGAAAGAATTAGTCGGCGCATACGCACTTTATCGATAAGCTTACCTTCGTGATCTGTAACATATAAGATATTAAAGATCTCACTATCTTGACCGAATTTTCGAACATGCGCGAGTGCTTGCTCTACCGTCCATTCTGACCGAATTCGTATATATTCGGGTGTCATCAAGCGACCAACACTTTCTTCGGGATAACCAAGCAGTTGACGCGCCTCCGTTAGATCTTCTGGACTGAGGAGTTGCATTAACCTTCGGGTGACAGTGGCGGGGAGTTCTTGCAAAAGAGAAGTACGGTCATCTGGATTAAGATTAGCGAGTAGGCTTCGTGTGTCTGCATCAGTCAAAGCAGCAAGTAAACTATCTTGATCTTGTGGCTCCAGGTAGGAAAAAACATCGGCGGCCCGCTCTCTTGGCAATGCACGAAAAACGAGAATTTGTTCCGCTTTATCTAATTGTACCAATAAATCGGAGATTTGAGGGTCTACCCAAATAAGAATATTCTCAATTGCCGATTTTAAATTGTTCTCACGAATCAATTCTAAGATAGAATCTATTGAATTTATTATTTTATTAGTGTCGCTCATACAATTAATAAACTCTGTACAGCTTAATCAAAATTAAATCAAAAGGAAAAGAAGAATCTGATGATTTTTCTTAGCTTTAATAAGTCGAAAATCCTATAAATCATTTGAGCGCTCACAACCATATCGCTCAAGAATTGAACAAATGGCACTGGCAAAATCATCCCAGTGAGCCCCTTGGGCCATTATTTCTGTTGCACAATTTAGATATTGGATTTTATCCGCAAGCGACATCACTTGATCTTTTTTCAAAAGCCACTCAGTCATAGCGTCCAGTGCACCCAGCCATTCATTTAAGGAATGGTCACTGCCATCGGCTGCGGAGACAAAAAGCTCTAGTGCCACAGGCTGATGCCTAAAGTACTTAAATAGTTGCCTTTTTTGATCTGGATACATTTCAGCTAAGCGGGTTAATTTTTGATTAGGATTCATGATTAATTTATACTTTAAACTACTTACTTTTAACTACTATTAGGAAATAATATTGATAGAGTCGATTCAGTATTGAAAAGACTTTAAGACTCAGATAACACAGTATTATATACTCAACATGCATTCTCAAAATTCAATAAAAACCATAAGGTCAGCCGCGCGTGCAATTATCATTAAAAATGATTCCGTATTGATGGTGCAGATGCAAAATGATGACGGAGAATTCTTTATTCTTCCAGGTGGCGGGCAACTACACGGCGAAACGCTTGTTCAAGCAGTTGCCAGAGAATGCATGGAAGAATTAGGCATTATTATATCTGTCGGCCGACTGATCTATACACGAGAGTATATTGGAAAAAATCATCAGTTTGACCAACAACATGATAATTTTCATCAAATTGAGCATGTGTTTATCTGTGAAATTAATAATGACACTTTGCTGGGAAATGGCCAAGAGACGGATAAAAAACAGATAGGCTATCGCTGGATTAAATTAAATGAACTATCGGAATATAAGGTGTTGCCTAGTTCGATAAAGAGTTTGTTACAGGCAGAGGATTTATTTTTAGCTAATACCTATCTTGGAGACATAAATTAATAGGCGATAATGTGACTTTAATTGGCTAATGAATTTGCGAAATACTAGATCGAATCAAAAACAGCCAAATTTTGCGCTCAAAAAAGATTTACTGAATATCGATTGGTTGAACCCAATATGCATGATGATTTTATCATTGATTGGCATTGCTTTTATTTACTCTGCCCAATCAACGATTAATGATGCCGATTGGAAAAAACAAATCATATGGGTGATTCTTGGAATTATTGCTTATACCATTGTGTCTCGAGTGAACTACAAACATGTGCTCGGCTATGCCCATTATATTTATATACTAGGTATTATAGGATTACTATTAGCAACTCCTCTAAGCCCTATCAGTGTAGAAATGATGGGAGCACGTCGCTGGGTTGATTTAGGGTTTTCAACGGTACAGCCTACCGAAGCAGCAAAGATCGGCACATTAATTATGGTAGCAAGTTTATTGGCACGCTCTAATTTGGAAAATGTCAAAGATACGCTTGTAGTCCTATTAAAAATACTATTTGTTATATTGCTTCCCATTTCCTTAATCTTTATCCAACCCGATTTGGGATCCACTCTCGTATTTCCTCCAATGATTTTTTCATTATTATATGTATCTAATTTGCCTAAGCAGTTTTTCATCTCTGCTTCTATCGCATTTGCTGTGGCTTTTAGTTTACTTAGTTTAGATATTTATCATTACAGTCGTCACTTGAATATAACTCAAAATTCTAGTGACACAACAATTCAAAACTCACATTACAATTCTATACTCCCTTTACATAACTATCAAAGAAATAGAATATTAACATTTATAGCGCCAAAAGTCGTGGACCCCTCTGGAACGGGTGCAAGTTGGAATGCTAACCAAGCAAAAATATCCACTGCGACTGGCGGACTCACTGGGAAAGGGTTTTTACAAGGAACCCAAGCCCAATTAGGCTACTTGCCCAAGGCGGTAGCTCATAACGATTTCATTTTTTCCGTAATAGCGGAAGAAACTGGTTTTATAGGAAGCTCTTTTGTAATAGGTTTATTCAGTCTAATAATTGCTAACGGTATCCGAATTTCTGGTATGGCTAGAGACAGCTTCGGTTCGCAATTAGCCATGGGAATCAGTGTACTATTTTTAGTACACTTTTTCATTAATATTGGAATGGCTATTGGAATAACACCTATCACAGGACTACCGCTTCCTTTTTTAAGTTACGGAGGCTCTTTTGTCTTAAGCTGTTTTATCTTACAAGGAATTATTCAAAGCATCTATCGATTTAGGAAAGATTTTTCATAATCATGCTATAATTTTAAAGATATAATAGTTAAGCAGAGGGATCTCTACAAAAAGAAGATCCAAACTATGCAAGATTCAAACAACATACTTTATACTAATCAAACAAACAATAATTCACCACAACTGTCCAAAGCAAAAGAAGACACAAAATCAAATAAATTGATTGATTCAAAAGCTTTGGGAAAGGAAGCGGGGAATCGTGCGAAAAAGCTACCATTTATTCAAAAGGTACAAAAAAAACTGAGCAAAGATCAGACACCTTATTCTGAATTAATTTTCAATTCAGGTGCGATCGAAAAACGCATGGTTTTGTTGCGCGACGGAGTACTTGAAAAATTTAATATTGAGCGAAAAGGCGATCGTCATGAAGTTGGCGCCATCTTTCGCGGAAAAATCCAAAACTTAGAGCCAGGGTTGAAAGCAGCCTTTGTTGATATTGGCCAAGAAAAGAATGCCTTTCTCCATTATTGGGATATTTTACCTGCGAGTAATGATAACACCATCGAGGTTGTTAAAAGCAACAAATCAAAGAAGCAATTAAGTCAGGAGAAGATTTCCTTAAAGAATATTCCAGACATCTACCCAATTGGCAGTGAGATATTAGTCCAAATTACAAAGGGACAAATTGGTAATAAAGGGCCAAGAACGACGACTAATATTTCCCTCCCCGGCCGATTCCTTGTCTTGACTCCATTTGGCGGAACCTTGGGAATTTCTCGTAAAATTGAGGACAAAGGAGAACGTACTCGATTGAAAAAAATACTTAGGAATATGACGCTTCCTGAAGGAATGGGATTAATCATAAGAACTGCGGGCGAAGGCAAAAAACTACGTTATTTTGTACGTGATTTAGAAATCCTGAAAAAGCGTTGGCAGGGAATTAATGATCGGATTAACCGATCTAAACTCCCTTCGTGTGTTTATGTAGAGCCCGATTTAATTGGAAGAACTGTACGAGATTTCTTAACCGAAGATGTGGATCGTATTGTAGTGGATAATAAAGAGGCCCATGAATTGATTTTAAGTGAAGTGGATAAAATATCACCACGCTCAAAATCTAAAGTATTTCACTACAAGGACGAAAAATCGATTTTTGAACAATATAAAGTCGAAGAACAATTAAATCAGATCTATCAAAGAAATGTACCGCTCCCTTCTGGAGGAGAGATTGTGATTGAAGAAACAGAAGCACTAATTTCCATCGATGTGAATACGGGCTCTCACCGGAATAGCGAAAAAGACGGAAAGAACTTCATTTTAGCGGTTAACTTGGAAGCAGCGAAGGAAATTGCCAGACAGGTACGCCTAAGAAATATTGGTGGTTTAATCATTGTCGACTTCATAGATATGAAGGCGAAAAAAGACCGTGATTCTGTTTTTAGAAAAATGAAACGCGAAGTCGAAAGCGACCGAGCGAAAACACATTTACTACCTATCTCTAATTTTGGAATCATGCAAATGACCCGACAAAGGCACTCTGAGAGTCATGCAAGTAATATGTTTACTTGCTGTCCTTATTGTGAAGGCCGAGGTAAAATTAAGTCCATCCGTACAGTCACCATTGATGTTCAAAGACGTGTCTTGCAAAATCTAAAAGAGATACGCAACCGTGAAGGCATCGAAGAAGAGATACACCTCAAAGTGACATTGCATCCAGATTGCCTAAGTCAGTTGAAAGACGATGCTCAAGTGCTACTTGACCTTGAGCGTAATTACGGTGCACGTCTATCCTTTGCCGCCAACCCAACATTTCATATTGAGAGTTTTGAAATCACTCAAATCAAAGGTTAATTCATAAAATCAAAACACCTGGCATTAGTTTTCTTAAATCCATTCTCCTTCTATCTCTGATAGTGCCTTGCTTTTTGCTCTGTGGAGCTGAGACAAAGATTTATTTGGGGATTGATGTACTAGAAGCAAATCGCTTTTCCGTTTTAAAGGGGAAGCGAGTAGGTATTTTGACTCACCCTGCAGGAGTGAACCGTAAGGGCATTTCAACGATTGATGTGTTGCGTCGCAGTCGGCACGTTAAAGTGGTAGCCTTGTTCGGACCAGAACACGGAATTTATGGAGATGAAAAAGCGAATCAACCGATTGACAATCGGATAGATGCACGAACAAATTTGCCAGTCTATTCGCTCTACGGACGATATCGCAAACCACAGCCAGATATGTTGGCAAATATCGACACTTTGGTGATTGATTTACAAGATATTGGTGTTCGTTCTTATACTTATGTCAGTTGCATGCTTTATGCTATGGAGGCTTGCTTTGAAAACGATGTGGAAGTTGTGGTCTTAGATCGTCCCAATCCATTGGGAGGAAATAAAATAGATGGACCTTTGCTCGAGAAAGAATGGAAAAGCTATGTTGGAGCTTTTCCTGTTCCGTATCTGCATGGGTTAACGATTGGTGAGCTAGCCATATTAGCCAAATCAATGCCGAATTGGATGAACATTGAGAGCAACCTTCGTAGACAAGGCCGGCTCAAAGTAATCCCGATGCGAGGATGGGAACGCTCAATGCTCTGGCCAGAAACTCATTTAAATTGGATTCCAACTTCTCCTTACATTCCGAGTTTTGCCGCCGTTCTTGGATATGCGATGACAGGTCTTGGAGCACAAGAAGGTAGCTTTTCTCATGGCATTGGTACACCTTACCCTTTTCGCCTACTCTCCCATAAGAAAGTACCTTCAGATATACTGATTAAGCGCTTAAAAGCTTTAAATATTACTGGCATAGATTATAAAGTAATCCGAACGAGAAATGCAAAAGGAGCTCCTGTTAGCGGGGTTTATGTAGGTATCAATAATTGGAGACAATTAAAGCCCACAGAATTAAGCTTTTACATGATGCTTATGGTCATAGACCTAGAAGAACCGAATCCTTTTCAGATTACGAATCGCTCGGCCTTATTCAACAAACATGTCGGGAGTTCTCAATGGTGGTCAGAGTTGACCCAAAATAAACGAAAGCCGAAAATTCGCCACTTTTTGAATCTCTGGGAGCAGCAACACCAAAGTTATAAGAAAAAAATAGAAAATTACTTAATCTATCACTAATTTCTTTACACTATGCATAGAGAATTATTACCTATTTTAGGTTGTTGCAGAATGATTACAAAAAAAGTCCGAAAATAGTTTCACCTTCTGACTTCCTTAAAGATTTTTCAAAATGAATACTACTCGCCAAACTTCAATTTTATCATGGCTCATTTTATCAATTTTAATGACTCTGTCATGCGTTATTCATTTATCAGCTGAAGACGGTGTCGAAGAGAATTATTTCGAGAAATACAGAGGCGTATGGCTGACGGAAGTTAATGATGAAGCAATTTACCTCATTATTAAAAAAAATCATATTGCACACTATTTTTATAAAGACCGTTTAGACAATAGTGTCTACGCCGCAACATGGGAGCTTGATGAAAGAAATTCTTTATTGGTCTCAGGTTTAGATTTTGATCGTTTCAGCTTCCAGCTAGAAGCTGACAGCAATAATGGAGACTCGGACATTCCCAGCTTAATAAAGATACCTGAAGAAATACTTGGCGAATGGGCACGACCGCCAGAGTATGAAACACCTAAAAGTAAATACCTGCCATCAACCTACTTTGGGCTATGGAAAATACTCGATGAAAAATATCATAGGTTGATTAAAGTTTGGGATAACCGAACCGTTGTCAGCATAAGCGAAGAGGAATCATCCTCAAGCTCCCCAGAAATACTCCAAGGCGAATGGTATAAACATGGGAAACAACTACATATCGCTTGGGAAAATGGCACATATAGTGTCATTGATAACCGCAATGAAAGTATAGTGAAGTTATTTGATTTCGCTCCTGGTGAAGCAATCATTGAACGAACATCTAATTATACGCTTATAGCACAAAGCCAAAATAAAGAAGATGAAGCGTATTGGTCAAAACATCAATCGTCCCTTACCTCGCATCAAAACCTATCGCTCTCTCAATTTGATTACAAAGCCTTGCTTAAATTTTATCGAGGTGAATGGATAACATACGATGAAACACAACCTGATGCGATTGAAGTCGTCAAATTCAGTCGCTTTGGCGGTGTAGATTTGGCTTCCGATCGACACATCAACGGTAATTGGTATCTGTCGGGAAAAGGATGCTTAGTGAATTTAGATAACGGTATTCGTATGAAATTAAAATATATAGGAAGTGCCTTTCTTGTTTTTGTTTACGAAGCAACCCGTCCGCTAGATGGCTACCCCAATAAAATTTTAAAAGCCGCACCCTTAAACCCTAAAAAACTCGATCTGCTCAATACTAAGCCTTACTACACATTGAAATTACTCAAACAGGCTGATCCGATATACTTAAAAGGGCAAAAATCTTCTTTGATTTCAAATTGGTCAGATCGAGATGCGATCAATCCTTCTCGCAATAGCCCTTGGTGGTGGCCCATTTGGAGCGATAATACACAAATTAAAGATTCTGAAACATTTTCTACAAATAATCCGCCTACATCGTTGACAAATGATGTAGATTCCATCGCTTCTACTAAAGAAACTTCACCAAAAAATCAGCCTGATCCGATAAAGTATTCGAAAAAATCGAAATGGAAATGGCCTTTTTAATTCACACATTTATTCAAATCAACTTATCCAAGGATAATTTACACGTATTATGAATCCACTTAATGACACACCGTTGGAACAACTAGATCCTGATATCGCGCAATTAATTGGGAAAGAAAAGCAAAGGCAACAATCGCATATCGAATTAATTGCCTCTGAAAACTTTACTTACCCTGCTATAATGGAATCTCAAGGAAGTATTTTAACTAATAAATATGCCGAAGGTTATCCCAACAAACGCTACTACGGAGGTTGCGAATTTGTTGATTCGATTGAGACAATAGCCATTGAAAGAGCCAAAACACTCTTCGGCGCTGATCACGCAAATGTGCAACCGCATGCAGGAAGCCAAGCGAATGCCGCGGTATATCTATCCGTTTTAAAGCCTGGTGATAAAATTTTAACGATGAATTTATCGGATGGAGGACACTTAACACACGGACACCCAATGAATTTTAGCGGAATCTATCATGAAGTTATTCATTATGGAGTGAGTAGCGATCAAGGCTTAATCGACTACGACGCAATTGAAGCAAGTGCAAAGAAAGAGCACCCTAAGATGATCACTGTGGGAGCTTCCGCTTATTCCAGAATCATTGATTTTGAGCGAATGGGTGCGATTGCTAAATCCGTCGGAGCTTATCTCTTAGCCGATATTGCTCACATTGCTGGATTGGTCGCTGCTGGGATACATCCATCTCCAGTACCTCATGCAGATTTTGTGACCACAACTACTCATAAAACATTACGTGGTCCCAGAGGTGGTCTCATTTTATGCAAAGAGGAACATGCGAAAAAAATCGATACTGCCGTTTTTCCAGGAACTCAAGGAGGCCCTTTGATGCATGTAATTGCTGCAAAAGCTACCTGTTTCCAAGAAGCCCAAAGTGACCAATTTAAAGCCTATCAAAAACAAGTAGTAAAAAATGCGAACATCTTAGCAAATGCGCTCATTGAAAAAGGACATACTGTTGTCAGTGGAGGAACGGATAATCACTTATTCATGATAGACCTCAGGGTGAAGTATCCAGAACTAACCGGTAAAGTTGCTCAAAATGCACTCGATAAAGCAAATATTACTGCAAATAAAAACACTGTCCCCGGTGAAACAAGAAGTCCTTTCCAAACAAGTGGAATTCGTATTGGAACTCCCGCAGTGACCAGTCGAGGCATGGTTGAAGAAGATATGCTTGAAATCGCTAATGCGATCAATTTAGTGTTAGATAATATCGAAGATGAAACGAAAATCGCCGAAGCAAAGGCCATTGCAATCGGCCTCTGTGGAAAATATCCACTGCCTTATTAGTAAGATAAGTATTTACACCAGAGGAAGTTTAGATTTAATGCAAAATTATGAAAAAACAATTTAACAAACTTTCTGGTTTCACCCTTATTGAGTTGCTCACTGTGGTTGCAATCATTGGTGTTCTTGCAAGTATTTTGATTCCCGTTGTTGGAAATGTGCAACAAAGAGCACAACAGCTAAAGTCTCAATCAAATCTTAGAGCCATTGGCCAAACCTACATAAATTACGCCTCTGGTGGAGCAAGAGTCAAAATGATCACCCAAGCAAAACTCGAAAAAACTAAAAGCGGGGATAGCATACATGGTGTTATTGAATTATTAGCAAAACATGGTGGATTAACCGATGCCTCTATTTGGTTTATCGATGCAGATCCTGCTTTGTCTCAATACAGTGGTGTTATCCCAAACATTATCGGTTTTAAAAATGACAATAACATCTTTGAATTGTCAGATGAATGGGTGAATGATTTACCAGTAGCCTATGATTTTGCTATTGGACTTAACCCATCTGGTGCAAATGCAACCAAAACACCTCTTGCCTGGACTAGAGGGTTAAACGCATCTGGTACATGGCCAAAATCTAGCCCTTGGGGTGGCGGTGGTCATATTCTGTTTTATGATGGCCACGTAGAGTTTTTTAATGAAATCGGCGAAGATGACGGTTTTCTCGTAAATCCTAAGACAGGTAAACCCACTAACAATATTTATGAAATCGTCAGCGAAGCTAATGTCCGAAAGGCACCTGAGTTTAATTGATAATTTATCTCCATAAATTTTCTAAAAAGCTCAATTCAGTGCCTTGCTGATTGAGCTTTTTTATTAAAATATTGCATAATTTTTCCCAAAATACTTAACAACAAATTAAGATGAATAAAGATAAGGTCTATATATTTGGTCACAAAAATCCAGATGCCGATGCCATTTGCTCTGCTATCGCTTATGAAGCATTCAAGCATGCCACTGGACAAAAAGAATTTGTTGCTGCTCGTTGCGGAAATACTAATGCACGTATCGATGCCATTTTAGATCATTTTCAGTGCCCCGTTCCTCAATTCATTGGTGATGTAACCCCAAGAATTAATGACATAATGAAAAGAGAGGTACAATCTGTGAGTAAACAAAGTACCTGCTTTGAAGCTTTAGAAAAAATTGATCAGCATGATGTTCGAGTTTTGCCTGTGGTTGATTCGGCTAAGCGCGTAGAGGGCTTGATTTCTTTTTTCCAACTCGGCGAATTTTTTATCCCAAGCCCTAAAGAATCTCGAAATCTTCGCCGAGTTTATACGAATATTGAATCGATTATTCGCTCACTGAATGCTATTTCAATCAATACTGTACAAAAAGACTTAGTCGAAGAGCTCTCAGTTCATGTTGGTGCAATGGATATAAGCTCTTTTGGTGAACACCATAAAAAATTGAGTACGCCAATAGATGGATCTATTGTTGTTGTTGGTGACCGAATAGATATCCAAGAAAAATCGATTCAACTGGGTGTTCGCTTATTAATTATCTCAGGTGGATTATCGGTAGAGGAATCTATCATTAAAATGGCAAAAGAAAAAGGAGTGAGCCTGATCATCAGCCCTCATGATTCTGCGACAACCTCCTGGATTGTTCGTACCGCAAGCCAATTAGAAGGCCTTGTTGAAAATCGCATTCACTGCTTCCAAAAAGATGACAGAGTAAGTTCAATAAAAAAACGGATCGCTGGTTTAGATGACCCTTTGTATATGGTAATAGAAGGTGAAAAAAAACTCATTGGTGTTTTTTCAAAAAGCGACATCTTAAGACCTACCCAAAAGAGAATTGTTCTAGTCGATCATAATGAAATCAGTCAAGCCGTTGATGGAGCTAGTGAAGTCGAAATTTTGGAAGTAATCGATCACCACAAACTAGGAAATTTACCCAGTGAACAACCAGTATTATTTATAAACCGACCGGTTGGCTCTACCTGCTCAATTATTGCTGATTTATTTCGTGCTCAGAAAATTCCATTGGAAAAAACTATAGCAGGCATTCTCATGTCTGGCATTATATCTGACACCCTTCTTTTAAGCAGTCCTACAACCACGCCTCTTGAAAAAGAGCTGTTAGAGTGGCTTGAGCCAATTGCACAAATAAAATCAGATAAATTAGCTGATATTATCTTCTCAACAGGCTCTGTTGTTTTAAATCAAAGTGCTAAAGAAACAATCAAAAGTGATTGTAAGATTTATGAAGAAAATGACATAACCTATTCTGTTTCTCAAATTGAAGAACTTGGTTTTGATAATGTTAAAGATAGAATTAAAGAACTCAAAAAGGCCTTAAATAATTATAGAGATGATCAAAAGCACTTTTTCAGCATGCTTTTAATTACCGATATTAATTCCCATGATTCTCTTCTACTTGTTGCTTGTGACGCTGTATTAAAAGAAGAAGTCAAATTCCCAATACACAGTCGCTACAATGCCAACTTACTCAAAGGTGTAGTCAGTCGTAAAAAACAACTGCTTCCTTATATCGCTTCAATGCTTAAAAACTTAGGTATTAAAGGTTAATACTGTAGATATAGAAGAGCCTAGAGAGTAGCACTTCACATTTTCTAGAAAATATAAAAATACTAGCAAATCGCTCCAATTAGTGATACTTTAACTAGATTCCACGGTAGTTTTAGTAGTATAATACCTACTTAAACCAAAAGTCTAACTAATGAGTAATAAACAAATAAATTGTTGGGTGAGTTCTGAAACATTAGAGGAAATTGAGCGAAGGGCGAAACAACACAATATGAAAACATCCGCATATGGATCTTTAATTCTGAATAATTGGTTTAAAAAATCAGGATCACAGACACCCATTGAAACCGAATTAGAAGAACTTCGTAACCTAATCAAGCAGGCAAAACTAGATAATAGAAGCAAAGAATAACCCTTACATTCTATCTATATCTATTAAGCTTAAAATTGCAGAATCTTCTTAAAACTCGAGGTATGATAATCTCGATTTAATTGTGCGATAACATCCAGATTAATTGATTTCGGACAAACGCTCTCGCAGGCCCCAATATTGGTACATCCACCAAAACCTTCTTCATCCATCGCTTGAACCATC
>JAQWIW010000004.1 GCA_029248665.1 Opitutia bacterium
CGAGTAATAATTGTTTTATTTGGGCGGTAGGTTTGCTCGATCGTCCGAAAAATAGCCTTAAAAGCAATAATGATACGAATCAGTTTAATCCCGCCACTAGTGGATCCTGAGCAACCACCAATAAACATTAGAAACATGAGGACTACTTTTGCTGACGGTACCCATAAGTCGTAATTTGTAGAGGTGTAGCCAGTGGTTGTTATGATAGAAGATGTTTGAAATAAAACATCTCTAAATGTTTGTATCGTAAACAAAGAAGAGTCGGATTGAATGAGCAAAGCTGAGATGAGAATCACGCTAAAAAAAGCCAGACCATAAAAAGTATAGACTTCTATTCCTTTTTTAAGCGTATCTTTTGCTCCTTCAATAAGTCGGATGACGAAAATAAATGTCGTCGCAGAAATGAGCATAAAGATAATCGCAACTGCTTCAATTAAGGGGCTATTATAAAAAGCAAAGCTCTCGGTATGGGTACTGAAGCCACCAGTAGCAATGGTGGTCATTGAATGGTTGAGTGCGTCAAACCAATCCATCCCAGCTAGTTTGTAGGCAATGAAGCATATACCGGTGAGCGAGATATAAAAGATTAATAATTTAATAACACCATCTTGAATACGCCCTTGTTCAAAATCAGATGCTGCTGCAGAAGATTCGCTACTAAATAAGATTTTTGCACCTGCGCCAAGTGAGGTGAGAATTGCAACGAAGAAAACGATCACGCCCAATCCCCCAATCCATTGACTTAAGGAGCGCCAAAGAAATAAGCTGTGAGTTAAGTCTGAAAATTCACTAAAGACAGTTGCGCCTGTCGTAGTAAGCCCAGAAGTTCCTTCGAATAAGGCATCGACAAATGAACAATTTTCTAAGCCCAAATAAAAGGGAAGTGCACCAATTAATGAACAAGAGAGCCAAGTTAAGCCAATAGTACAAAGCGCTTCACGACGGAAAAATAATTTTTCGGCTCCATTTTTCAAGGATGCTCGATTTGAGATGATCCTAAAAAAAATGGCCAAAGCTAAAGTAATCAGTATACTGTAAAAGAAACCGACAATGGAGAGACTTTGCAATGTTTCGCCCATGATTAATCCGCCTGCCATACACAGACCGAGAGCCAGTGCTATGGCAAAGTAAACCACACTTAATAATTTTTGGATGATAACGAGGTTCATTAGAAAATGACAAAATTACATTAACCGAGTAATTTTTTCAGAACGGTTTTCTTTTCTTTACTCCCCGCAATCACAATTAAGCGATCATCAGTGATAATGGTATCATCGCCAGCAGGTACTTTAGCTTTGAACTTATGCAGTAAGGCCACCAATAAAGTTCCTTTAGGCAAAGCCACATCTTTAATCTTTTTCCCAATCGCTGGAGAGCTGTGAGGGATAATTAATTGTAAGATTTGCCCAGCATTATTTGGAAGTTCTGCTAATTCGGTCAGCTGAGTATTGATTAAATATTTTCGCATGTATTCAGTCATTGCAACACGTGGCGATACAACGACTTCAATATTCAGCTCATTCTTTAATGAGTGGATCAATTTATCGTAGTCGCTTTTATTGATTACTAATTGTACGTGCTTAGCTCCAAGTTTAGATGCTTGAATACAAGTCAGTATATTTTCTTCATCATTTTTCGTACAAGCGACAAAATAATCAGCGAAACCAATTTGTTCTTCTTCCAGTAACCTTAAAGAAGTCGCATCACCATGAATCACATTAATATGGGGAAAAAGGTTTGCGAGGATTTCGCATTGTTCAGGATCTTTTTCAATGACACGAATTTTGAATCGTGGATTAGTCAGCATACGGATTAAACTGATGGTCGTTTCGCTGCCGCCAAATAGGACAACACTTGTGCTTTCTATCTTTTGACGAGGATCAAATTTTTCACGTTGGTTGAAGAGAGTGTCAGGATGACCAAAAACAGTCAGTTGATCACCTTCATTTAATTCAGTCTCTCCATTTGGGATGATTAATGAATTTGCTCGTTCAATAAAACCAATTCTTAAATTAGCCCCAAAATCTAATTCGCTTAAGTTTTTATTGATAAATTTTGAGCCCTTAGCTAATTCCATACGCTGAACTTCAATCTGCCCCTTGGCAAAATCTTCAATGGCAACACGGCTAGGGTTGCGGATTGCTTTTGCCAACTCAACCGCACAAATTCCTTCAGGGTTGACGAATAAATCGATACCAAAATGGACTTGGTAACTAAAACTGGAAGCATCACTATAGGTAGCATCATGAATACGGGCGATTGTATTTTTGGCCCCCAGTCCCTTAGCGAGTGAACAGGAAATAACATTAGTGCGGTCGTCGCTGGTCATGGCTAAGAAAGCATCGCAACTATCTACGTCTAGTTGTGCTAATTGACTAGCAGAACTACCATTCCCCTTGATAACTCGAGCGTTTTGCTCTTCGTCTACTTTTGCACACAGCGATTGCGATTGCTCAATTAAGGTTACATCATGCCCTTCCTTTGAGAGTGTCGCAGTCAAATTGTGACCGACTTGGCCAGCTCCTACTATTATGATTTTCATTTAGATGGAAGTTCTACTAAACGCATATAGTGAGGGATTTTTTTTAAATATCCAATACTTTTTTGCTTTGTGAATTTTAGCTCAAAAGAGGCATTTTTGAGGCATTAATTAAGATTACTAATAAATGAGTCTTAAAGGTCGGTGAATTTTGGCTTAGCTTGCATTTTTAAAGAAATATTTCATAGTTTGTTTATGACTTCAGTGTTCAAGTATAGTGTCTTATCTCTTTTATTATTGCTTAGCTTTGTAGCCTCTTCACAAGGAGAGACCTTACTTTTGGAGGACAGCGAATCTCAAGTTTTGAAAGAGACAAACATCGAAAGACCTAAATTAGTTTTTGCGATTCCAATCAATGAAGCGATTAACCAAGCAAATTTATTTGTGCTACGTCGAGGACTGAAAGAAGCCATTCGTAAAAATGCAGATATGGTCATTTTGGATATGGATACGCCTGGAGGTCGCTTAGATATTTGTTTAGAGATGATGGAAATGCTCGATTTTTTCGAAGGACAAACCGCTACCTACGTTAATCCTGACGCAATTTCAGCAGGGGCATTCATTGCTTCAGCTTGTGATAAGATTTATTTTTCTCCAAAAGGGAAAATGGGTGCAGCCGCAGTGATTCAAGGAACCGGAGAAGATGTTCCCGATACGGCACGAATGAAGATAGAAAGTTATCTTCTAGCAAATATTCGAGTATTGTCGGAAGGGTATCGCTACCGCACCGAGGTGATTCGAGCGATGTTTGATGCGAACTATGAACTGATCGTTGATGGGATACTCATCAAACCGCAAGACGAGCTGCTCACACTAACAGCTAAACAAGCGTTTACACAATACGGAGATCCTGCAGAACCTCTGTTGGCTGATGGCGTTGCTGATTCCATTGAAGAAATATTGAATCAAGAATTTGGAGCGAATGGGTATCGCCTAGAGCGATACAAAATAACCTATTCAGAAGAGTGGGCTAAATGGTTGGCAAATATCACTCCAATTCTTCTCGGAGCCGGTATGCTCTTTTTATTTATCGAATTCAAGACACCAGGATTTGGGGTGTTTGGGATTGGTGGCATTTTCATAATCGGATTATTTTTCATTAGTCAAAATATTGCAGGCTTAGCGGGCAATGAAGCGATGCTCTTTTTCGCCCTCGGGTTAATTTGTTTAGGCGTCGAAATTTTTGTCTTACCAGGGTTCTTCATCTTTGGCTTACTCGGCTTGATTTTGATTATTGGTAGTTTACTCTTTGCGATGACTGATTTCTGGCCAGGACAAGGTTCGGCTTTCTCTTTCGAGCTTTTACAGCTTCCTTTATTAAATTTAGTCATTGCTTTAGGCATTGCCATCCTTGGGGCATTGGTTTTCGCCCGATTATTGAGAGGTTCATTTATCGAGCGTACGATTGTTTTATCCAGTTCCTTAAATTCGAAAGAAGAAAGCGAAGAGGAGGCACTTCAAGGAGAACTGATTGGGAAACACGGTATTACAATCACTCGCTTGAACCCATCGGGAATCATTGAAATAGAAGGAAAGCAATATGAGGCCCATGCCGAAATAAATTATATCGAGAAGGGCAAGTCGGTTTTAGTTTGCTCGATGGATAATTTTAAAATAGATGTTAAGGAACTTTCTATTTAAGCCAATTTAATCAAATTATTATGCAAATTGTTATTTATTCTATTATTGGACTAGCCTCTATAGTCGTTGGATTTATTTTTATCAGCTATGTTGGTATTTTCGTAAAATCTTGGTTGTCGGGAGCGACAGTAGGATTTCCAACTTTGGTGGCGATGAGCTTACGTGCTGTTCCGGTATCTTTAATCGTAGATGCACGAATTACCGCAGTTAAGGCGGGGCTTACTTTATCCACAGATCAGTTGGAGGCGCATTATTTGGCAGACGGAAGTGTAGACGAAACAGTCCAAGCTTTAATCGCTGCAGACAAAGCAAACATTAGTCTCAATTGGCAAAAAGCCTGTGCGATTGATTTGGCAACAAAAGGAACAGGAAAATCTGTAATCGAAGCAGTACGAACATCGATTAATCCCAAAGTGATCGAGTGCCCTAGTCAAGAAACTGGAAAACGAAGTATTGATGGCGTGGCGAAAGACGGAATCCAAGTAAAGGCTAGAGCAAGAGTTACGGTTCGTTCGAATTTAGACAAATATGTCGGGAGTGCTTTAGAGGAAACAATCATTGCTCGTGTTGGTGAAGGCATCGTCACAACCATTGGATCTGCCGATTCTTATAAAGATGTGCTCGAATCCCCAGATAAAATTTCCAAGGTGGTACTTGAACGAGGATTAGATGTCGGGACTGCATTTGAGATTTTATCAATTGATATCGCCGACGTAGATGTGGGAGAAAATATCGGGGCAAAGCTTCAAGAGTCTCAAGCGGAAGCCGATAAAAATGTAGCTCAAGCTAAGGCGGAAATGCGTCGTGCTGCTGCGGTGGCTTTAGAACAAGAGATGAAAGCTAAAGTTGAAGAGATGCAGGCTAAGGTTGTGGAAGCAGAAGCGGAAGTGCCTTTGGCCCTTGCGGAAGCATTTCGTAGCGGAAATTTTGGAGTGATGGATTATTATCGCTTAAATAACATCAAGGCCGATACGGATATGAGAGATTCAATTTCGAAAGACGGGGAGGAATAAGTTATCGACCAATTCTTCACAGATGAATCCTTTAGGGATCTCTTGGTATGGGGAGGCGTTATAGGTGTCTATCTTCTGAATTATTTATTCAAAAGATCTTCAGATGATTCAAAGGCTCCTCAAAAAAAATATCCGCAAGAGACCAGTGAGCCTGTGGGAGGGCCTTTTGACGAAATACGTAGAGAGATTTTACGAAAAAAAGAAGAGCGTCAAAGGCTCGAAGAACAAGAGGCCGAGGGAATGGAAATGGGCGGACCTCTAGTAGAAACGATAATCGAAGTGGACGATGGTCCGAGTCCGTTTCAGGTGCATTTAGAGGAGCAATCCTTGCGAATTAAAGAAAAACAAGCGGAGGCCGAGCGACTCAAAGCGAAAATAGGGCGACTCAAAGAAGATAAGTCTGCTGATAAGGCTTTAAGTGGAAGCAAGGGATCGGCTTTTGCCTATTCGTCTCGAGTTAGCAAAAAAGTCAGAGCTATTTTAGGCAACAAGAGTGATATCAAAGCAGCTTTGATTACAGGAGAAATTCTTGCTCAGCCAATTGCCTTAAGAACGAAAGAAAGCGTTCGATTTTAAGGAAGGGTAATTTTCCCTGTTCCTTTGGTATTTGGCTGTATAGGTGCACCCTCATCACCTGTGATTAAGGTGATAAAGTTTCCTTTCGTGAAAGCCACATCGACAGGGCCACGACGTTTTATTGTTTGTATCTCTCCTTCGATAAGTTGCTTGGCTAAAAGTACTTTATTATCAATTTTTTGTCGGATTTGAATATACACGGCTCCACTTGCCTTAAGTGTGATTTCCTTAATCGGATACTCGGCAGTTTGCTTAACCTCATTCGTTTGGATGACAGATGTTGCGCTCGTAGTACTGCCAGAATTTGCAATGGGGTCGTTGTTAGAATTCATAGATTGGCTGACCGTTTGTATGAGCCAAATAATTCCAAAAACAAAAAGGAGAGTGCTGATTCCAACAATCGCAGTTTTAATATACAAATCTTTATTGCTAAGCCCTTCTTCGTTTACGGGCGTCTCATCTTTAGGTTCCGATGGTTTATTTAAATTAATTTTTCCTAAGGAAGGTTTTTCTAAAAGCGGATCGAGTGTATCTGGGCTTGATGTTTGCGCTAAATCCGTATTGGTGCCAAATAAATCGGAATTCACTTTTTTAGATCGGCGTGATTGAGTGATCTGTTGCTCTTGATATTGTGACAGAACTTTATCGGCATTGAGCTTTAAATATTTAGCATAATTTTTGATAAATCCGCGTTTATAAATTTCGGGAAGGTCATAATCATACTGGTTGCTTTCAATATTGAGCAGGAAATCTCTTCGGATTTTTGTCGCTTCTGCGGCTTCGGAAAGAGAGATACCTTTACGTTTTCGTGTCTCTTCTATTTTTTCACCAATCGTTTGCATAATTATTTGCTAAATTATTTTTTCACTTTCGCAAGCAATAATCTCAATCTTTAAATCACTCCATTCACCTTTTTCTCGTGAATCTATTAGAAAGGAAGCATTTGGCCGTAGGGAATTCAATTTTTTCGTGTAATGAAGTTTTAGTTCTTCAATTTCTTTGGTTAATATTCCTGACAAAATAAGGTGAGCAGAAGCACGTAAACTTTTAAGTATAGGCTCGGCAAAAGGTATCAATATGTTGGTTTGAATGTTTGCCATTAAGAAATCAATAGAGCCTTCAGGTAAGCCAGAAATTAAATCGTCTACCGTAAATTTGATTGGTTCTAATGTTGAGTTGTGGATTAAATGATCATGGCACACCTGAATGGCATCAGGGTCATTATCAAATCCTCTAATTGATTGAAAGCCAAGAGCTCTTGCCGAAAGTGCAAGAATGCCAGAACCACATCCAGCATCCACTAGAGTGAGATTTTCTTTGGATGTATCGGATAAATAAAAATCAACCAAGCGAGACGCACAGAGTTGTGTTGTTTCATGACAGCCTGTGCCAAAGGCCATGCCTGCGTCTAGATAAACAGGTATACCTTCTTTTGGTATCGTGTAAGTTGCTTTTGACCATAAAGGAACCCAATGAAGTAAACGATCATTCCATGGTTTGACGTATTGCTTATAGGCGTTTTGCCATTCAGTTGCTACAAGTGTTTCTTTGCTAAAAGCAAGTTTGAGCTGAGGAAAGTTTTTGTTGAGTGCGGCAATCGCTTGGGCACAATCATCTTCATTGCTAAAATAGCCATTGAGAAAGTAAGGGTCGGCTGCGGTTTTTTGAATTAAAACCCAAGGGTTTGCTTCGCACTCATAGAAATAGGATTCAAGGACTTCGACCTGATCGTCGGGAATTTGCATAGAGATTTTTAGATCAAGGGGAGCGTCTGTCATGGTAATATTTATTTTTGGAAAGAAATTTCTCCAGTACTTAATCGGCGAATTACGTCTGGGAGTAAAAGGTGTTCAGCTGAATGCACTTTTTCACTTAAAGACTCTAAAGTTTCATCGGGCTCTATCGTTACAGCTTTTTGGTCGATAATCTTACCTGCATCAATTTTAGGAATTACCCAATGTACTGTACAGCCTGTGATTTTTACTGGAAAGTTTAAGGCATTTTCAATGGAATTGATTCCTGGGAAACTAGGCAAAAGGCTTGGGTGTAAATTAATAATTTTTCCATCGAGCGACTCAATAAAATGCTGATCGATGATTTTCATAAACCCTGCTAACACTACTAAATCGGCTTCAAGCTCTTGGATGATTTTAAGAAAGGCTTCTGTTTCCTCCGCATCTAAGCGGGCCTTTTTTGGGCGACAGGGAACATAGTGAGCAGATTTTCCGAATTGCTTGGCTAGGTCGAGAATAGGGGCCTCTTTTTTATCTGACAAGACGGCCACCGTTGTTGCTTCCCCTAGCTGACCTGAGGCCTCGGCTTCAAGTATGGCATGGGCATTACTTCCGCGACCTGATCCAAGAATGATTATCCTAAAAGACATATTTATGCTTATTTAAAAAATTTCTTCGCTTTTTTTACAAAAGATTTTGGTACAGGATTGCTTGAATCACCACAAGCTTCAGAAAATGCTTCAAGTTTTTCTCTTTGATCTTTAGTCAGTTTTTTTGGAACTTCCACTTGTACACGAACAAGTAAATCACCTTGTCCGCTACCTCTTAAATGAGGCATGCCTTGTCCTCGCAATCGAAACACGGTGCCTGTTTGAGTTCCTTCGACAATCTTCAAGTTTCCTTTGCCAAAAAGTGTGGGCACATGGATGGTGCCTCCTAGACAGGCTAGCGAAAATTTGATGGGAATTTCACAAAATAAGTCATCTTCGTGGCGTTCAAATAATTCGTGCTCCGCAACAATGACGACAATGTATAAGTCTCCAGATGGGCCGCCATTAATGCCAGCTTCTCCGTTTCCTCCTGAGCGAAGTCGAGAGCTTGTGTGCACGCCTGCTGGGATTTTGACCTTTACCGTACTTTGGTCAATCGTCCGTCCTTCTCCTCGGCATTGAGAGCAAGGCTTGTCGATCTTTTGTCCGGAACCAGAACAGTCAGGACAGGCTTGGCGAAAACTAATGAATCCACGATTGGAGGAAATTTGCCCCATGCCGTTACAGGTAGAACAGGTGGATTTTGAAGTTCCAGGTTCAGCCCCCGAGCCTTGGCAGTTTTTACATTGGCAATGACGTCGGTAACGAATTTGTTTTTCTGTACCAGTGGCCGCTTCTTCTAAAGAAATTTCTAAATCATAACGAAGATCGGATCCTTGTTGGGCTCCATTGGCACTGCGTCCGCCTCCTCCGCCAAAGAAATCGTCAAAAATTCCGCCGCCGCCGCCACCGCCGCCAAAGGCTTCGCGAAAGATATCGAAAGGATCAACTCCGCCTCCACCGCCTTGGTAGGAGCCGCCACCCATTCCGTTTTGAAAAGCGGCATGTCCAAACTGATCATAAGAGGCCCGCTTCTTGGGATCTTTTAAAATATCATAAGCTTCGGAAATTTCTTTGAATTTCGCTTCGGCTGTTTGGTCATCTGGATTTTTATCGGGATGGTATTTCACCGCAAGTTTTCGGTAGGCTTTTTTCAAAGCATCTTCGGAAACATTTCGATCGACTCCCAAAAGTTCGTAATAATCTTTTTTAGACATAATGTTAGCTAGCTAGTTTCTTTCCCAGAAGAGACAATAACATTTGCGGCACGGATTAACCTATCATTTAAAGTATAACCAGAGCGTACAGTCTGAATGACATGGTCTTCAGGAACTGTATCAGAGGCTTGGTAGGAAATGCTTTCGTGAAGATTAGGATCAAAAAGTGATCCATCAGGAGAAAGTTCAACGAGGCCGTTTTCTTGAAGAGCTCGATTGAGTTGCTCAAGGACCATCTCAAAACCTTTTTTAATGTCAGCGGCTTCGGGTTGATTGTCGGCAGCCTGCAGTCCCAGTTTCATTGTATCGATAACGGGCAAGAGGGACTCAATCAGCGAGCCGTTTGCCATTTTAATGATGTCTTGCTTGTCTTTAGCAACCCGTTTACGGAAATTCTCTAAATCAGCCACGCTTCTTAGATACAGAGATTTGAAGTCTTCCTTCTTAACTTCTTTTACAGCTTCTGGTTTCGGAGTTTCAGCTTCATTTGTACTGGATGCTTCCGCATTTGATGAAGTATCACTAGCTTCTTTGTCGTCTTCAGGTGTTTCGGATAGAGTGTCTGATTCTTTTTTATTCATTTAAATTTCTTTAGATTCCAATAGGTTCGATATTTATGTATATAATTTATTCGAATTGACGAATATATTTCAAATTTTATTCGTTTTTAATAATTTAATGTTTTAATGGTTTATAGATTTCATATTTAACTTAATGAAAGAAAATAATACAAATCGTATTCTAATTGTTGATGATGAGCCGGATGTTACTGAGTTACTTAAGTACAAACTGGAACAAGAAGGGCATCGGTGTCAGATAGTTAACAATCCATTAGCATTCGTCTCTGTGGCAAGAGAATTTAATCCAAATTTGATTTTATTAGATATTATGATGCCGGAGTTGAATGGACTTCAGCTATGTAAGATGGTGCGTTCAGATCCTAAAATGAATGAGGTTCCAATCATATTTTTGACGGCTCGAGGTGAGGTTGAGGACCGAATCAAAGGATTGGAGTCAGGGGCCGATGATTATGTGGCGAAACCCTTTAATACTAAAGAGCTTCTTTTGAGAGTAGGCAAAATATTGAATCGAAGCCAATTAATCGAATCGAAAAATAATAAGAAACGTATTCAAATAGCGGGTGTGGTAATCGACGAATCGATTCATCAATTAACAGTAGATGAAGAGGAAGTAACCTTAACGGCAACGGAATTTCGCCTGCTCCAATTATTAATGTCTCGAAAAAATCGAGTACAAACCAGAGAAAATTTATTAATTAATGTATGGAATTATGACACGGATATTGAAACGCGAACCGTTGATACCCATGTGCGTCGAGTTCGCGAGAAGCTCGGCCCGTACGCAGATATTATAGTAACAATCCGAGGCGTTGGTTATAAAGCCGTCGATATCTAATGAATCTTTTGTTATTAGTAATTATCCTCCTTCTGCTGATTCTGTATATTTTGAGAGGACGGGAATCAGAGAAAATTATCCAACAACTATTGGAGTCAGTGGATCAAAAGCGACGCTTTTTGCTAAAAGAATCGAGCGCAAAGATTCAGTTCAAAAGTTTAGAAAGGTTGGTTCTTTCGGTGAATACTTTAATTGATGACCATGCAACGAGCCATTCAGAGACGAGTGGATTTTCTAATCAAGTGGAAGCGACCTTGAGCTCTATTCAAGAAGCGGTGTTTGTCTTGAATGATGAACATATAATCGAATACGCTAATGAATCAGCGGAACGCATTTTTAATTTTGGGCGTGAAATGAAATCGGTCCGCCTTGAGTCAATGGTGCGGTCCAGAAGTTTATTAGAATATTTGGCGAAATTTAAAAAAAGCCGATCGGCGCCAATGGACCAGATCTCAATTGAACTAGGAGGGGAAACTTTATGGTTCGAGGCTTCGTGTTCAAAAATTTCTAGATCCAATCTAGGAGGAGTGAGAGCCACTTTACTGGTCTTGCACGAAATCACTCGATTGAAGCAATTAGAGGTCATGCGGACCGATTTTGTGGCAAATGTATCCCATGAATTAAGAACCCCCTTAACGATTATCAAAGGCTTTTCAGAAACTTTAGTCGATGATCATGACTCTTTGAGTGACGAAGCTAAAATACGTTTTACCAATAAGATCAAAAATAATGCCGAGCGATTGCATTTATTAGTTGAGGATTTGCTGACCTTGTCCCGTCTGGAGTCACAGCCGGATCAATTGGATTATTCAGTTCAAGCCTTGGATAAACTTATGCAAGAAGTCCAAGAAAGCTATTCGGATCGCTTAATCAAAGGAGAGCAGACGATTAAGCTAGCCTTTGATTCAGAGATTCAGCCATTTGTCTTTGACCGTTACCGAATTAACCAAGTTTTAGATAATTTAGTCGAAAATGCCTTTCGCTATGCCTCTGAATTCACGCTC
The DNA here is from genome assembly GCA_029248665.1 of Opitutia bacterium. GTDB lineage: Bacteria > Verrucomicrobiota > Verrucomicrobiia > Opitutales > Coraliomargaritaceae. The sequence goes on from JAQWIW010000004.1 coordinate 11,730, forward strand.
TTGGAGTTATCAGCCGAATTATCTGAAGATAAGTCGTATATTATTTGCAAAGTGTCTGACGATGGCCCGGGGATTCCGAAAAAAAGTTTACCCCATTTATTCGAGCGATTTTATCGAGTGGATAAAGGGCGTAGTAAAGAAAAAGGTGGCACGGGGCTAGGCTTAAGTATTTTAAAGCATATTATTTTGCTTCATGGCGGAGTGGTACGGGCAGAAAGTAAGGTCGGAGAGGGAACCTCGATCATCTTTAGCTTGCCTTATTCAAATAGTGTGGAGGATTAAGAAATGGATAATACGGATGCCATCCCTTCAATGCCAGAAGGCTATTTAAAAGAACTTAAGCGAGCAGAAGCCCGTAAGACAGATATTTCTAAGCAGATACAGGAATGGTTTCCCTCTGAGGCGAAGATTCTTTTTGAGGCGGGTTGTGGTCATGGGCATTGGCTTACCAGTTATGCGATGGAGCACCCGGAGCAAATTTGCCTTGGGATTGATTTGATTGCCGGCCGAGTGGACAAGGCAAATAAGAAGAAAGACAAACGTGACTTGCAGGACTTGCATTTTCTTAAAGCTGAATTAGGTGAATTTTTAGAGATATTGCCTAAAGAAGTCACTTTTGAAGCAGTGGTATTCTTGTTTCCAGACCCATGGCCCAAGGCCAGGCATCATAAGAAGCGAATGATACAAGACGCTCTTCTGGAACAACTTGCAATTCGAATGGAGTCTGGAGGTAAGTTTTATTTTCGTACAGATGACCAATCTTACTTTGACTGGACAGTAGAACATCTAAATGAGTCAAAGTTTTGGAAAATTAATTCGGATGCAGGCTGGCTTCATGAAGAGACCACCTATTTCCAAAATTTAATGGAAGGCTACTATTCTGTTATAGCAGAAGTGGTATAACTTAGAATATATCTAGGCTGACTATCAAAAATAGCTGCCCGATTAAAGCGATCAAAAATAGCGAATAAGAAATAGTCATAAAAACGTCAAAGGTCGCTTCTTTGGGTGCCAAAGCTTTCTTTTTGTTAGGCTTAGGGGCATTGTCTCCGGAATTCAGTACGCTGGAGACTTGTTTTTTTCCCCTAAGTTGAGAAATACGATCCGTTAAATTTGTGGGGCTAACCATATGCAAAGCTTCGCATTTTATCTTGTAAATGCAATATTTTTAGAATTTTTTCATTAGAGTGTTGACCGAAACAAGTCTAATGTTCATTTCGATAGAGTTTAATTTTCGCATAAGTTGAATAAAACGTAGTTATTTCATTTTTGAAACATTTCATAACATATCTTTTATTATTTCTACCATTGAGTTTTGTATTCGGGGCAGACACTTCGGGTGGCTCCACTGGCGTCAGTCCCTACGCTTACGAAATTGGTAAAGTCTTTAATCTCCCGCTTACGAATGCTATTTTAACCACATGGGTGGTTTCAATCGTCTTTATTCTAGTAGTTCGCTTTGCGGTTGGAAAACCCAGCTTGGTTCCTAATAAAGCACAAAGTGTCATCGAAACACTGATTGAAGGATTGAAAGGCTTATTAGAGCCGATTTTAGGCAAAAAAGCCTTTGAGCAAGCTTTCCCTCTATTATTAGGGTTTTTTGTTTTCATCTTGATTCATAATTGGAGCGGACTGCTTCCAGGGATTGGAGTTTTTGGCTTTTATGACGAGACTGGACATTTAAAATATTGGCTACGTCCTGCTAGTTCGGATTTAAATGCCGCATTAGGATTGGCTTTGATTGCTATGATTGCATGGGCCTATCTAACGATAAAGATAGCAGGCCCTAAATTCTTTATTTGGGAATTGTTCGGAAATAAGGCGAGCAAGAAAGATACACCCGCACTGATTTACATGCTACTGACCCCTATCTTTTTACTTGTTGGAGTAATTGAAGTGGTCTCCATTGCATTTCGACCCGTTTCTCTGTCCTTCCGTTTGTACGGAAATGTTTTTGGAGGAGAGAATTTATTATCGAGTATGACAGGCTTGGTGCCTTATTTATTACCTGTGCCGTTTTATTTTTACGAAATCTTAGTGGGCGTAGTACAGGCATTGATTTTTACATTATTAGTTGCCATTTATATAGGATTGATAACAAATCATGGCGAAGAGCATTAAGACATATTTTTTATCATGTGACCGTGAAGCAATACGCGGGCATGACATTCACACAATAAATTAACCTAAAATTCAAAATTATTATGATATTTGATCTATTATTAGCAGCAATCGAAGGAAAAATTCAAGTCGCAGCCGCGGCATTAGGCGTGCCGATCGGCATCGGACTTATTGGTTTCAAAGCCTGTGAGTCAGTTGGACGTAATCCTGAAGCAGCCACTTCAATTCTTGTGCAGTCTATTATCTGTATGGCCTTCGCCGAAGCGATTATCTTCTTTGCCATCTTCCTTGGCTAACATTTTCAATTACCGCTGTGCGTCATTCGTACAGCGGTAATTTATTTTTAAATTTTATTTATTATGTATAAATTCATTTCAGTTTGCTTATTCAGTGTATTTTTAACGCTTGGACTTCACGCAGCCGATACATCCGCGGATGCAGGTCTGTCTGTAATTGAGTCAGAGAATGCGACTTTAGCGGAAGAGCCTGGAAGAATTGCAGCAGTGGCAAAAAAATTCGGTGTCACTTGGCCGACTTTAATTGCCCAGATAGTGAATTTCTTATTGGTGACCTTTGTCCTCTATAAATTTGCAATCAAACCTATTTTATTAACCTACGACGAACGTCAGAAAAAGATCGCTGATGGACTGCAATACGCTGAAGAAATGAGAGCTCAGCTCTTAGATGCGGAAAAAGAGCGTGTGGAAAAAATTAAAGAAGCAGTCTCTGAAGCTCAGAAAATTTTAGGCGAGGCGAGAGACCAATCCAAAGTGATGCTTGAGCAAAAGATACAAGAGGCATCTGCACAAGCAGAGAGCCTTATTCGTAAAGCGGGAGAAGCCACAGAGCTGGAGCGTCAAAAAATGTTGGCAGAAGTAAAGGCAGAAGTGGCACGTCTAGTGGTTAAAACAACCGCACGAGTATTGGATAAAGAATTAAGCTCAGAAGACAAAGAGCGTTATTCAAATGCCGCCGCAGAAAATTTAAGCAGTAATCTATCATAGATTGAATGGACAAGCGTAAAAAAATAAACCGACTGGCAAAACGATTGATCAATATCTCAACCGTAAAGGGTGAATTGAATGAGTCGGAACTTTGGCAGGGGATTCTTCAATTAAAAGAATCTGGGTTTAAGCAATTGGTTCCATTACTCAAAGCATTGCGACCAAAAGTATCTCAGGCGGTTGCATGGCAAACCCTAGAAGTGACATCACCAACGGAGTTGAGTGCTGGTGCGATTGCATCGCTAAAAAGTGTATTTGAAAAGAAATATAACCGTCCCGTTCAAGTGAGTACAAAACTCGACCCAGCTTTGATCGGAGGCCTACAGGTTCGTATTGGAGATGATGTGTATGATGCTTCGGTGTCTGCACATTTGAAACGTATAGCCAGTGAAATATAATCATTAATCGAGAATTTTAAAAAACATCATGAGCTCAATAGTTGAACAAATAGAAAAAGAAATCGCTAATTATGAAGCGGGAGTAGTGAAAAAGAATGTCGGACGCATTGTATCGATTGCGGACGGTGTCGCCAAACTTGAAGGTTTGTCGGACGTTATGTATAACGAAATGATTGATTTCGGAAACGGCGTAACCGCATTGGCCTTGAATCTTGAAGAAGACGCAGTGGGTTGTGTGATCCTCGGTGATTACTCAAAACTTAAAGAAGGTGATGAGGCGAGCACGACAGGAAAACTTTTATCAGTCCCAGTCGGCAAAGGTTTGTTGGGACGTGTAGTGGATGCGATTGGTCGTCCTGTGGACGGTAAAGGCCCAATTGCTTCAGATGAATCTTATCCAGTGGATCAAATTGCTCCAGGGATTATTCCTCGTAAATCTGTGGACCAGCCTTTGCAAACGGGTATCATGTCTGTTGATTCAATGATTCCAATTGGTCGTGGTCAGCGTGAGTTGATTATTGGTGACCGTTCAACTGGTAAGACAACTATCGCGATTGATACAATTATCAATCAAGCAAAGATCAATAACCAGCACCGAAAAGAAGACGGAACATTTGAAGAAGGCTTCCGTCCTGTGTATTCAATTTATGTAGCGATTGGACAAAAGAATTCCAACATCGCTCGTACCATTAATGTTTTAGAAAAAGCCAATGCAATGGAGTTCACCATTGTTGTAACGGCACCGGCTGCAGACAATCCAGCCAATCAGTACATCGCCCCGTTCTCTGGAGCATCTATGGGTGAGTACTTCATGAATAATGGCATGGATGCATTAATTGTTTATGATGATCTCTCTAAACAAGCAGTGGCCTATCGTCAGATTTCACTTATTTTGAAACGTCCTTCAGGTCGTGAAGCTTACCCAGGTGATGTATTCTATTTGCATTCACGTTTATTAGAACGTTCTGCCCGTGTGAATGAAGAAAACGGAAATGGTTCTTTAACTGCTTTACCAATTATTGAAACACAGGCGGGTGATGTTTCTGCTTATATCCCAACCAATGTTATTTCAATTACTGACGGACAGGTATTTCTTGAAACAGATTTGTTCAATCAAGGAATTCGCCCAGCGATTTCTGTTGGTCTCTCTGTATCTCGTGTGGGTTCAGCCGCTCAGATCAAAGCGATTAAGAAGGTAGCCGGTAAAGTGAAACTTCAATTGGCACAATTTAGAGAGCTCGCTGCTTTCGCTCAGTTTGGTTCCGACCTTGATGCGAAAACAAAAGCACAATTGGATCGTGGTGCTCGTGTGGTTGAGTTGTTCAAGCAAACAGCCTTCAATCCAATTCCAGTTGAGGTACAATCATCATTGATTTATGGTGTGCAAAACGGCTATTTCGATTCTATTGATGTTGCCGATATCGTAAAAGCGACTTCTAGCCTTAGAGAATTTTTAGAAACAATCGGTGCTTCTACTATGGATCAGATCCGTAGCGAGAAACAATTAAGCGAAGCAATCGAAGAAGCCTTGAAGAAATTATTATCTGAGTGGCAAACGAGCTTTTCTGGTTAATCCTCCACAAGATAGAGACGACTCATATATAATCACCAATGGCTAATTTAAGAGACATACGCAGACGAATAAAGTCGGTTAAAAATACCCGACAGATTACTCGTGCTATGCAATTGGTATCTTCATCAAAAATGAAGCGCGCGCAAGATTCGGCAATTGCCGGTCGTCCTTACTCGCTGATTTTGGCGAATATGTTGAATACAGTGAGTAATGCATACAAGGTTTCAGGCGAGACGATCGAGCATCCATTCTTCCAAGAGCGTGAAGTCAAACGTCGTGGCATCATTATGCTGTCATCGGATAAAGGTTTGTGTGGCCCTTTAAATACTAATTTATTTCGCTTAATTACTGACGAGGTTGAAGGCGATGCGTCTTTCTTCAGCATCGGCAAAAAAGGTGCTCAGTTTATTCAGCGAGAAGGCTTAGATTTAGAGAAGGCTTATCAAATTTCGGATAAAGCGGAATCAAGCGAAGTTGCTCCTTTAGTTGAAGCTGCCATTAATGCCTACAAAGCTGGCAAGGTTGATACTTTGGAAATTGCTTACCCAAGCTTCGTCAACGTGCTCATTCAAAAGCCAATCATCATGCCTCTCTTGCCTATTCTTGATTTAGAGACAATGTTGGATCAGTTGAAAAAGAAGATCAAAGGAGATACTGAATTAGCCAGTTACGAGAGTAGAGCGATTGCCTTTGAGCCATCTCCTGAAGAGATTTTAGCACAGTTGCCTGATTTATATATTAATTTTATGATCTACCAAATGATTCTTGAATCAAGAGCCTCTGAGTATTCCGCTCGTATGGTTGCGATGAAGGCTGCGACGGATAATGCGTCTAATTTGGTGGATTCTTTGACCTTAGATTATAATAAAGCCCGACAAGCGGCGATTACCCAAGAAATTTTAGAAATTGCCGCCGCCTCGGCCGCATAATCAAACGAAAATATTAGCACAAGACTTTAAAAGAGATATATATTATGAGTACATCTGGAAAAATAGTTCAAGTTATCGGCGCGGTGATCGATGTCGCTTTCGCTGAAGAGAATGTTCCTAACATCCTAGACGCTATCGTTGTTGAGTTTACCGTTAATGACGTGACCAAGCAGTTAGTTTTAGAGGTTCAACAACATATGGGTGACGGACTGGTTCGTGCGGTTGCCATGTCATCAACAGACGGATTAAAGCGAGGCATGTCAGTGGCTAACACAGGTGCCCCAATTAGTGTCCCTGTGGGTGAAGCGGTCTTAGGTCGAATTTTTGATGTTACTGGAAATACGGTGGATGAAAAAGGCCCAGTAAAAACAGACGAGCGTCGTCCAATTCACCGTGGTGCACCTGAGTTGATTGATCAAGCAACAGAAGCCGAAATTTTAGAAACAGGAATCAAGGTGATCGATTTGATTTGCCCATTCACTAAGGGTGGTAAAGTCGGAGCTTTCGGTGGTGCTGGTGTGGGTAAGACAGTTGTGATCATGGAATTGATTAACAACATTGCTAAAGCACACGGTGGGTATTCAATTTTTGCCGGTGTGGGTGAACGTTCTCGTGAAGGTAATGATTTGTACCATGAAATGTCTGATGCAGGCGTTATTGACCAAAGCAATATTGAGAATTCTAAAGTGGCATTGGTCTATGGTCAGATGAATGAACCCCCAGGTGCTCGTATGCGTGTCGCTCTTTCTGGACTGACAATGGCTGAATATTTCAGAGATGAGAAAAACCAAGACGTGCTCTTGTTCGTGGATAATATTTTCCGTTTCTCACAAGCGGGTGCAGAGGTTTCTGCGCTACTCGGTCGTTCACCTTCTGCGGTGGGTTACCAACCAACACTTTCTCAAGAGATGGGTAACTTGCAGGAGCGTATTACTTCTACCAAAAAAGGTTCGATTACTTCTTTCCAAGCGGTCTATGTGCCAGCGGATGATTTAACCGACCCTGCGCCAGCAAATACTTTCGCCCACTTGGATTCAACCATCGTTCTTGAGCGTTCAATTGCTGAGTTAGGCATTTATCCAGCGGTGGATCCTCTGTCCTCAATTTCAAATGCTTTGGACCCAGCAATCGTTGGAGAAGAGCATTATCAAGTAGCTCGTGGCGTACAGAATGTGCTTCAACGTTACAAAGATCTACAAGATATTATTGCGATTCTTGGACTGGACGAGCTTTCTGCAGAAGATAAGCAAATTGTTTATCGTGCGAGAAAAGTACAGAAGTTCCTATCACAACCTTTTCATGTGGCTGAAGTCTTTACTGGTATTTCAGGTCAGTATGTCTCCGTTGCCGATACGATTAAAGGATTCAAAATGATTCTTGATGGTGAGTGTGATGACATGGCTGAAAATGATTTATACATGATTGGTTCACTTGATTCAGCTTCTGAAAATGCTAACGCATAAATAATCTTCGATTCAATGCTTAAGCTAGAAATCATATCACCCAAAGAAAAAGTCTTCTCGACCGAAGCAAAAGAAGTTATTTTGCCTACGGAATCAGGAGAGGTCGGTTTGTTGACGGGCCATATTCCTTTAATCACTCAATTGAAATTAGGAGCATTGAAAGTGATCAATGATTCAAGCCAAGAAGTATTTGCGATCAAAGGAGGTTATGCGCAATTAGTTTCAGATAAGATTTCCATCCTCACTGATGAGGCGATTGCTTCTAGTGATTTGGAAGCGTCTGAAATAGAGCAGGCGATTAATAATGTTGAAAAGCAATTGGCAAATTCGGAGTCAGCTTCGGAAAAACAAAGCCTTTCAAAATTGTTGAAATATTATCAATTGCAAGAATCGCTATTAGCCCAACGTTCATAGGCAACCGCTAATCCAATTAAGGTTAAGTGGTCAACAAATTGTGTTTTCCCTACCCAGTCTTGGGTTAAATTGGCAATGCTTCCGCCAGTCGATAAAACGACGGGCTCATTCCCACTTTTCTCTTTCATCGTATTGAGGACATGTTGCAAAAGAGCATCGACCATGCCAGAAAATCCCACAGATACACCGAGTTGCATTGCTTGAATTGTAGACTTACCAAAGCTACCTTTAACTGAGCCAAGGGCTTCATTATCTAATTCTGGCAAAAGGGCCGTTTGCTCATTTAGGTAACGAGTCATTAATTCAAATCCAGGGGCGATGATTCCTCCTTCATAGCCTTTTTCGCTGACAACATCCAAGGTGATGGCCGTACCCAAATCAATGATGATGGCGGGTAGAGAAAAGTATGCTTGGGCCGTAAGGGCATTGGCAATTCGGTCGTGTCCTACTTCTTCGGGTTTCGGATAATGTAAATCAATTCCCTTGAGAGTTTTATCTGTGAGTTGAAAAATAGGAATCTCTAGATTTAAGAGTGATCTCAATCGATTATTCAAATCGGGTACTACCGAACAAAAAGACACCGCCTCTATTTGATGTGCTTCAATAAGCATGTGAAATTCTTTAATGTAGTGCAGGTCTTCTTTAAGTCGCTTGGTGGAAAAAGAGTTCGCATGTGTAACCTCCATTTTGTCCACAATGGCATAATTCAAATTGGTATTCCCTATATCAATGCAGAGTATTTTCATCGCTTCAAAGTCACATCTCCTGAATGTATTGAACGTATTGTTCCATCATTTGCTTTGAGTTGTAAAGCTCCGTATACATTGATGCCAAGAGCAAGACCCGATATTTTTTTACCATTTTCGGTCAGAGAGATAGTGCGGTCTCTTAAATAATCAAAGGCATCCCATGCATCGCTTAAAGATTCATCATCATTACTTTCAATGCATTTATTATAAGCACGAACCGTTGCTTGAATGATTTCAATACTCAACGCATTCATATCATAAGATTGATGGGTCTCGGCTCTTAGGCTTGTGGCAATAGATTGAATTTCTTTAGGAAATGATTTCTGAGTGCTATTAATATTTAAGCCTAGTCCTAAAATAATTGTGTGCATTCGGTCGCTATCAATTTTTGCTTCTGTAAGAATTCCAGAAACTTTTTTTCCATTACAGTAGAGATCATTTGGCCATTTGATTTTTAAATCAAGAGAGGGGATTAATGCCTTGAGTGAACGACATACTTCTATTCCTGCCCATAGGGTAAAACTTTGCAGTTTTTCTGGCGGGGTGTTTGGTGAAAACATAATGGAGCAGTAGAGATTTTTATTGGCTTGGCTGTGCCACTTGCGTCCGAGTCGACCTTTGCCTGCGGTTTGCTTATGAGTGAATACGGCAAAAGGGGTCTTGGCTCCATTAGAAAAAAGGCGCTCGGCCTCAAGATTCGTACTATCGACTGAAGGATAAAAAAAGAGCTGAAAATCCTTAGATAATGCCTGACCATAAGTATGCAAAAGTTGGGGAAGGAGATTTTGTGGAAGTTTTTCCAAGCAGTAACCACGATTGGATATGGCATTAATTTTAAAGCCAGCGCTTTTTAATTGATCCATTTTTGTGTGTATGGTGGTTCTTGAAATACCAATTGATTTAGCTAAGGCACTTCCTGAAACATAAGCATTTGACTCAATCAAAGTTTTGAGAATCGCTACCTCAGTTGGATCTACTTCGACAGGCTGATTTTGTGTGATTAATTTTTTTATCATAGCCAATCCAACCCTATGTCAACCCACTGGCTTTGATGTATAGGTGCTCCAGTTGAAATAAAATCCAGCCCAAGGTTTTTTAAATCGGCTAGATTATTTAAGGTAATTCCGCCACTTGCTTCAGTGTATGCCTGATCGTCGATGATACGGATCGCTTCCTTTGTTGCTTCTATAGAAAAGTTATCCAGTAAAATACAATCAGGTTGAGCGTCTAAGACTTTATTCAATTGGTCTAGAGAATCGACTTCAATTTGAATTGGAAGCTTAGTAAAGCGTGCTCGGAGTTGATCCATTTGTTCCGCTAAACTTTGATCTGTATTTGTTTCAAGTACCGCTATGTGGTTATCTTTAATCATGATACGGTCGTATAAGCCATAACGGTGATTATAACCGCCACCACAAACAAATGCATATTTTTCTAGAATTCGGTATAGTGGTGTGGTTTTTCGTGTGTCTAAAAGTCGAGTCTCTGAATGATTCAAACAGTCACTATAAGATTTGGTAGTTGTCGCTATGCCACTCAAATATTGAAGAAAATTTAAAAGGATGCGTTCTGCTTGAAGCAGACTTTTTGCAGGGCCATTCAAAATTCCAAAGGAGGTATTTTTATTCACGGTGTCACCGTCTTGATAGCTTGTTTCAAAACTTAAAGACGGATTGTATTGAGTTAAAATCAAAGGCACTAAATGGAGTCCGCAAAGTGTGAATGATTTTCGGGCAATGAGTGCGGCCTTTCCGTTTCCCGTTTTTGGAATAATCTCTGAGGTGACATCGAGCGGATGACTCAGTGGATTTTTCAATCCTAAGCCGGCCATATCTTCCAATTTGGCTTGGGTGATTATTGATTGAAGGTAGTCTAAATCAATGGCACTCCAAGTGAGTCGTTGGCTAAGAGCATCTTTTATGAATCGTGAAGCCATGGCTTTGATCAATCGATTTGGTTTAAGCGTGCCACTTCTTTTTTATAAATATCAAGGGCCGTGATGAGGTCGGCTGACTTTGACTGACTGGTGATCGTATAATTGTAATGTTTTTGCTGCTCCATTTCTGAGCGGGCAACAATTAGTCGACGTTCGATTTCTTCGTCAGAATCGGTCCCTCGATTTCGCAAACGCGCATCTAATTCTTCTAAGGAAGGGGGCATGATAAAAATGGTCACGATATGTCCTTTTAAAACTTCATCGGCAGACGCTTTTTCTGTAATTGTTTTGGCCCCTTGTACATCGATATTTAAAAGTAAATTTTGTCCGGACAATACTGGCTTAATGATATCCGCTTTCTGTGTTCCATAATAGTTATTATGAACGGTTGCATATTCATAAAAAGCGTCTTCCGAAATTTTTATTTCAAAATCTTGAGAATTTAAAAAGTGATAATCAAGACCATCAATTTCGCCTTGTCTTGGGCTACGTGTAGTGGAGGTGACAATTATTTGCAGGTTTTCTTTCTCCATCAGTCCATCGCAAATCGTGGTCTTTCCACTACCAGCTGGACCTGAAATGATAAATAATAAACCTTTGCCTGTTGAGCTATCGGACATTCTAGTAATTTAAAGCGACGTAAGTGAGCAGAATCCCATAAAAGGACAGTGCATAGGCGAGAATTTGCACGCGGAATTTTATTTTAAAAAACCAATTTATCACATCACGTAAAACATAAGGGACCACGCCTAAAATCAAAACGAAGAGAATGGCTAAATAAACAAAGCTGACTAAAAATAAACGGGAGGTGGGTTCTTGCATAAAAGCAGCGTCTAAAAGGATATCAGCAATGAGCAAGGTTAAGCCTGCTAAAGCACGCACACCTAAAAAATCAGGCACTAAGTAAAACGAGGCAAAAGTGATGCTTAAGAAAATTACCAATAAAATAGTACTGTAATCACCAAACTCAGATGAAGGTAAATTATAAATTTTAAAAGAGAACCAGATTATTGCCGTTGCCATTAAAATGTAGGTGGCTGGCTTGGATCGTGGAAAGGCTTTTAAAATTTTTTGCGATGGATTGTAGTTAAAAATCAAAGTACCTCCGCAGAGAATCAAGAATAAGCCCGTGGCTATTGTTGCGTAAAAAAGTGACATAACAGTTAGTTAAAAGATTTTTCAACAGAGGGTCGATAAATTTTTATTCAATCAATCTTAGAGGGGGCTCTTTGATGAATGCTTAGAACTCGACTGATATTGTCTTCTACGGCGAAAATGAGATCTTTCCAATGAATGAGTTTCGCTTCAGCGATATTTTTATAGATAGCGCGTTCGCTAATCTGCATTAGCTCAGCGATTTTTGCTTCAGGATATCCTTGCAGCTTATAGTTTAATATTTTTAAGCGATTCAAATTCCAATTCCGAGTGGAAGACCAGAGCAATTCTATGCTTGGATTCATTAAGCGTTCTAGCGATTTAGAAAAACCACGCATTATTAAGTGATTTCCTAATTTAGGTGCACTCAATAGAGCAACGTTTGCATTTTCTATGGCTGTCCCTTCTATATTTGTAGCCATTACGGAATTAATTGGGGGTTTTACTTCGCCTATGCCAATAGAAAATTGGATATCACAGGGATAGAGGTGCTCTCGTATAAGAAATAGATTCTGTAGCAAATGTTTTCCAGTGGCAAAGATACCTTGGAAGCAGTCATCTTGATTTCTTGAATAGGGAGAGAGCAAATCTTTAGAAATACTCGGATTATTCAATATTTCGTTTAATTGTCCCATTTCTATGGTCTTAAGTTTACTTTTTGCAGAAGGTAAAGTCCGAAATAAGACTACAGGATACAGTTGAGGAGTTTCCATGTCTAACTTGAACTAATTTAGTTCAATTTGTCAAGTTGCCAGATGTCGCTTGAATTTATTTTATTTATAATATGAACCAATATAGTTCAATATATGAGTAAGCATGATTTTTGCTTATTGAACTGATTTAGTTCAATAACCTTTATTAGTGGCTAATTGTCGTTCACATTCGGCCAATGATAGGTTTTTGCGTTGGGCATAATCACTCATTTGTTCTTTGGAAAGTGCTCCAACATGAAAATAATTGGCTCTTTCGTGAGCAAAATAGAGTCCACTAACCGTGGATGCTGGGCTAATCGCAAAGTTTTCAGTTAAAGTAGCTCCGGTATTTTTTTCGCCATCGAGAAGTTGCCAGACAAGATCGAGATTTGAATGATCCGGGCAGGCGGGGTAGCCAAGGGCTGGGCGAATTCCGATATATTCTTCTTTAATTAAAGCATCGGTGGATAGATTTTCGTCGGCTTGATAGCCCCAATGATGTTTTCGGACACATTCATGGGTATATTCGGTGAGTGCTTCGGCCATACGATCGCCCAATGCTTTAACTAAAATTGAGGTATAGTCGTCTATGTCATCTTCGAATTGTTTAGCAAAAGTGTCCACATTTTCGATGCTACAAATAAAGGCTCCGCAAGCATCGAGACGATTGCTGTCACGAGGGGCGATAAAATCAGACAAACTATAATATAAGGGATCGCCTACTTTTTTCTTTTGCTGACGCAGTGTCGGCATAGTACCGAGAACGGTTTCTCTAGAAGTGTCTTGGTAGAGAATAATATCGTCCTCAACAGTATTGGCATAACAAAGTCTTAGTGCTGATTTGGCGGTAAAAGTCTTTTCTTGAATAATGCGATCAAGTATTTTTAAAGCATCCATATGTAGCTGCTTCGCTTGTGTGCCATACTTTTTATGTTCTAAAATTTTAGGATAGACCCCCTTAAGTTCCCAAGCCCAAAAGAATGGAGACCAGTCAATATATTTTGCGATGGTCGCAAGATCGATATCTGTTTCGACAATTATATCGGTGGACTTAGGTAATGTAATGGCCATATCGGACCAATCGGTTTGAAAGTGGTTTTTACGAGCATCTGCTAAAGAAAGTAGTTCGGTCTTATCTTGATTTTGGAGAAAGCGTTCACGGCGAATGTCTTGGTCTTTTTTAAGAGCATCAATAAAAGCAGGTGCTTTATCTGGATTGAGTAGTTGGTTACAAACCTCAGTGACGAGTGAGGCGTCAGCTACCTGGACAACAGGTCCAGGATAATGGGGCGCTATCTTTATCGCAGTGTGGGCTTTGCTAGTCGTTGCACCACCTATTAGCAAAGGTTGAGTGAAGCCTAAGCGTTTCATCTCACTTGCGTTGTGAATCATCTCTTCAAGAGAAGGGGTGATCAGCCCAGAAAGCCCAATGAAATCGGCATCCCAGGCTTTGGCCTCTTTTAAAATCGCATCGCAGGCAACCATGACTCCGAGGTCTTTCACCTGATAATTATTACAAGCGAGAACAACAGAGACGATATTTTTTCCGATGTCATGAACATCACCTTTGACAGTGGCAATTAGGAATCGACCTTGAGAGCGGGCGTTGGGATTAGCTGCTTTTTCTTCCTCCATGAAAGGGGTGAGGTATGCAACCGCTTTTTTCATGACGCGTGCACTTTTCACGACTTGTGGTAAAAACATTTTCCCTTGGCCAAAGAGATCTCCAACAACTTTCATCCCGTCCATGAGCGGGCCTTCGATAACTTCGAGCGGGCGACCGAGTTTTTGACGAGCCTCTTCGGTATCGTCTTCTATAAATTCGACAATTCCTTTGATCAAAGCATGACTGAGTCGAGCTTCTACGGGATCATTTCGCCAAGCAGCCGCTGCCTTGGCATCGACTTTTTTTTCCGTGCCTTTAATCGAGGTAGCAAATTCAATGAGTATTTCGGTGCCTTCAGGATTTCGATTGAGCAGGACATCTTCCACTTTTTTGAGCAGAGCGGGCTCAATTTCTTCATAAACTTCAAGCATACCGGCATTTACAATACCCATATCAAGTCCGGCTTGAATGGCATGATATAAGAAGGCGGAGTGCATGGCTTCTCGCACGGGATTATTTCCGCGAAAAGAAAAAGAAATATTGCTGACACCTCCGCTGGTCAGTGCTCCAGGGCAGGTTTCCTTAATTGTTTTTACAGCATCGATAAAATCGACGGCGTAGTTATTATGCTCCTCCATGCCTGTTGCAATGGTGAGAATATTAGGATCAAAAATTATATCATGCGGATTAAAGCCAATTTTTTCTGTGAGTAAGCGATAGGCTCGTTGGCAGATGCGGACTTTATCTTCTTTAGTGGCGGCTTGTCCTTTTTCATCAAAGGCCATAATGACTGCAGCAGCACCGTACTGCTGAATTTTTTTCGCCTGTTCAAGGAAGATAGCTTCACCTTCTTTAAGGCTGATGGAGTTTACGATACATTTTCCTTGTACGCATTTTAGGCCGGCTTCAATGACTGACCATTTGGAGCTATCGATCATGATGGGTACTCGAGAAATCGCTGGCTCGGAGGCGATTAAGTTTAGAAAGTGAGTCATACACCCTTCGGAGTCGAGTAGGCCTTCATCAAAGTTAATATCGATAATATTGGCACCATTTTCGACTTGTTGTAAGGCAACGGCAAGGGCGCCTTCCCAATTGGATTCGAGAATCATTTTTTTAAATCGAGGGGAACCCGTGACATTGGTCCGTTCGCCTACGGTGATAAAATTGTGATTAGCTTCTATGTTAAAAGGTTCAAGTCCACTTAGACAAGTCATGGACTTAGTGGTCTTGAGTGCTCTCGGAGTGATGGATCGGGTCTTTTGAACAACGGCTTTTAGGTGCTGTGGCGTAGTTCCGCAACAGCCTCCAATAATATTAATAAAGCCACTTTCGGCGAAATCCTCTAGGGCTTCAGCAGTTTGTTCGGGAGTTTCATCATAGCCAGTTTCAGAGAGTGGATTGGGCAATCCAGCATTTGGGTAAGCACTGACATAAGTGTTACTAAGATGGGACAGTTCTGCGATGTAAGAACGCATCTCTTTAGCCCCTAAGGCACAGTTTATTCCAACGCTAATTGGTTTGGCGTGTGCGATAGAATTCCAAAAAGCTTCCACGGTTTGCCCAGATAAAGTGCGCCCAGATTGGTCGGTAATCGTCACCGAAATCATAATCGGAATCTCAACGGGGTGGGTCTTTTGGAATTCCTCGATCGCAAAGAGTACCGCTTTGAGGTTCAAGGTATCAAAAACAGTTTCTGGGAGTAAGAGATCTACGCCTCCGTCGACCAGGCCCTTGATTTGCTCTCCATAATCAGTGACAAGTTGATCAAAAGTAACGGCACGATATTCAGGACGATTCACATCGGGGGACATTGAGCAGGTACGATTTGTCGGACCAATGGCACCGGCAACAAAAGTAGGGCGACCTTCTTTTAGGGCGACCTCATCGGCAACTTTTCGAGCAAGCTCTGCCGCAGATTTATTCAACTCATAAACAATGGGCTCGAGCTTATAATCCGCTTGAGCGATGGCGGTACTACTGAAAGTGTTGGTTTCAATGATGTCCGAACCAGCTTCTAGAAAATCTCGGTGGATACTTTCAATGATGTCGGGACGTGTTAATGTGAGCAAATCGTTGTTCCCTTTTAGGTCAGCGGGATGGTCTTTAAAGCGGTCACCTCGAAAGTCTTCTTCTTCGAGTTTGAAGGTTTGGATCATTGTGCCCATAGCTCCATCTAAATAAGCAATACGCTCAGCCATCAATGCTTTCAATTGTTGGATCTTGAGAGTTGTCGTTTTTGACTGTGCGGGCTTTTGGCTCATAAACGAATCAACGTATAAAGATAAATTGATATGTGCAAGTTCTATTCTTTGTATTGTGTAAAATAGTTTTAAAGGTAATACAGTGAAAATCGAATGAAATTAGCACCGTATCAACACTTATTCCCAAATATCCCAGAGGAGGCCTGGCCGATGCTTGAGCAGTGGGCCGAATTACTCCGAGAGTGGAACGCTAAAATAAATCTGATTTCGAGAAAAGATATCGATGCCTTGGAAGCACGACATTTAGTCCATTGTTTAGCGATAACGAATGCTTTGAATTTAATGAACGGGGCACGTGTCTTGGATGTGGGGACAGGTGGTGGCTTGCCGGGGTTACCGATGGCGATCTGCTATCCGCAGGCAAAATTTACCTTGGTGGACTCAATTGCAAAAAAGGTGGGGGTGGTTCAATCAATCGCTGATGAGCTTGGTTTAGAAAATGTGGTAGCGAAACAGATTCGAGCGGAAACCTTAAAAAAGAAGTACGATTTCGTTACGGGAAGGGCGGTGAAAAATTTGCCTGAGTTTTTAAGTTGGATCCAAAACAATTTACAAAAAGGAAATAAGCATTCTTTAGCTAATGGGGTGATTTATTGGAAAGGTGGCTCAATCGATGCGGAGTTGAATCCACTTGGGATTCAATCCAATAATCTTGTGGACTTAGAAAAAGCATTAGGGGACCCTTATTTTAAAGATAAATTTATCATTCATATAAAAGCCGAAGCGGTGACAGGGGTCCGTTTTTTACAAAAATAAAGTAAAAAGCCCTTTAAGCCCTCATTTTAAAGGGTACTAAGTAAAATTGGCACAGTTTAAGCTTAGCTATAGTTGGTTACATCCCACTGCGTGGCGTGTGGCTATTGTTCATGAACAATACAAAACAACTATAAATATATGAAAAAAACATTAATAACATTATTCGCAGCGAGTGCATTATTTGCATCGTCTGTGTTTGCCGGAGTAGGCTCTTATGGATACATTGATTATGTATACGATGAAGGTTCTACAAGCGTCTTCGAATTCGAATACGGAATGGAATTCTCTGAAGAAGGTTCTCCGTTCACTGCTGTTGTCGAATTATCATTTTCTGATGATGATACTGATGACACAGACTTCGAAACAGTCACATTAACTTATGCTGCTTCAGATGAGTTATCCTACACTATTGGTAACATCTTAAGTTATCAAGGGTTCGAAGCTTTTGACCAAACTGGTATGTATCAATACTCATACCAAGGTCCATCATCAGCTGTTGCTTACTCTGCAGGTTATGCGGTAGGTGCATCGGTAGATTATGTCACTGATGATTATGCTTTTGGTTTCTGGGTAGGTGATGCAGGTTCTTCAGACAGCTATGAGTACTTATTTGCTTACACTGGTATCGAAGGTGTGACAGCAAAATACATCTATGCGGATGATCCTAGTTATACAACTGATAACTTCTGGGTTTCTTATGAAACAGGTGACTTAACACTTGCTTTCGAAACTACAGAAACAGAAGCTGCTGGAATAACCACAGTAGACACTGATATGTTCCTTGCTTATTTAGCAATGGGTGATGGAGGTCTTACTGTTCGTTACTCAGATGGCGAATGGGGAGGTGTTGATTTTGAGAAATTCACAATTTCACCAAGCTATGCTTTCTCTGATGCGGTATTCGGACTTATCGAGTACTCTGATGAAGAATTAGGTGGAGTAGAAACTACTTCTACTGCTGTTGAAGTCTTATACACATTCTAATTAAACTTTAAATCACAATGGCCTTAGGTATTTATTACCTAAGGCCTTTTTTATAAATCATATGAAATATATTATCTACAGTATTTGTTTATCCTTTTTATTCTCTCCAATGTACGGAGAAGAGCACTCAATTGAAGACTTAGAAAAGCGTATTGAAATTTTAGAAAAGCAGATGAAAGAATTTCAGCTTTATAAGATAACTGAGAACCAAGTATTTTCTTCTCCTGAAGTCTCGCAAATTATTGCTAATCTGAGCAAGGAAGACATCGAAAAACTAGCGAATAAAGTTTACCAAGAAGAGGAAGGTAATCTCTATCCGTGGATGGATTTGAGTAAATGGGAACAGTTGAAAAAAGGCATGAGCACAAGTGACGCTTTAGCCATATTAGGAAAACCAACAAAAGAATTTCCATCGCTTCATAAGCGAGTGGATTTGCTATTTATTTATAAGGGAAGACAGATTCCGTCTAATCGACTAGTTGAAGGAATTCTTAAATTTTATAAAGATGAGTTAATTATCATTGAGCTGCCAAATCTTTGAGAAAATTACTTAAGAATTTTTAAAAATTGAAATGCTTTCTCTCCAGGGAAGGCATTTTTTTTATTTAAAGCGAAATAAATTTCGAGTCTCAGGATATTGGCACGGTTAAAGCTATTAGTATTTTGTGCGAATTATCGCATATGAAAAATTAAATTAGAAAATGAAAAATCTTAAAAAATTAACAATTAGCTGTATAGCTGGTTTATTCTTATCGTTTTCATCTTTGTTTGCTGGTGATGAAGATTCCGTAAAAGTCGGTATCTTGCATTCATTAAGTGGTACGATGGCGATTTCAGAAACATCTCTTAGAGATGTATTACTCTTCACTATTGACGAAATCAATAAAAGTGGAGGTGTCCTTGGTAAACAAATTGAAGCAGTTCAAGCTGATGGAGCTTCAGATTGGCCAATGTTTGCGGAGAAATCAGAACAATTATTAGCTCAAGATGAGTGTGCAGCTGTGTTTGGTTGCTGGACATCGGTGAGTCGTAAATATGCATTACCTGTTTTCGAAAAATACAACGGATTATTATTTTATCCGGTACAGTATGAAGGCGAAGAAGAGTCACCAAATATCTTTTACACTGCGGAAGCGGTTGGACAGCAAGCGATCCCTGCGGTTGATTATTTGCTCAACGAAGGGTACACAAAATTTTACCTAATTGGTACCGACTACGTTTATCCACAGACAACAAATATTGTTTTATTTGAGTACTTACTTTCTAAAGGAATTCCAGTTGAAAATATTGGAGGTGGTATTCGTTACGAAGGCGATGTGGCCGTTTCTGCGGGTAATTATACACCTTTCGGACACACAGATTTCCAGCAAATTGTTGCTGAAATCACTGACTTCGCTGCTTCTGGTGATGCGTGTGTGATTAATACAATTAACGGTGATGCGAATGTGCCTTTCTTTAAAGAGATTGCGGCTTCAGGACTTACATCAGATGATTGTCCAATTGTTTCATTCTCTCTTTCTGAAGATGAGTTTCGTAGTCTACCAACAAAAGACTTAGTGGGTCACCTCGGTTGCTGGACCTATTTCATGTCAATCGACTCAAAGGCGAACAAGAAGTTTATTAAAAGTTTCAATAAATGGCTGAAAAAATCTGCACCGGATTATGTGCAAAAAGAAGGCCGTGTTACTTGTAGCCCAATGGTACTTTCATACAATGGTGTATATCTATGGAAAGCAGCGGTTGAAGCAGCAGGTACGTTTGAAGTCGATGCGGTAATCGCTGCATTAGAATCAGGAATTTCTTTCGACGGGCCCGGTGGTACAGTTACCACACAAGCTAACCATCACGTAACTAAAAATGTTTTCATCGGCGAGACACTCGAAGATGGACAATTTGAAATTTTAGAAGTTATGGAAAATGTTTACGGCGAACCTTGGTTGAAGGGAACTTTTTAAAAAAAATCATATTTTTTTTATAATGTTTGTTTAAATGTTTGGCTTACGGGAAGGGGTTTCTCGTAAGCCTTCATTTTTAATTATTTTAAAAACTCTTAGAGCAATTTTGTATGTATAGGAACGGATTTAGTTTATTATTTTTTGGGCTCACATTCCTAGCGACAATTGTCCTGTACGGCAATTCTGATGAGCGAGGGCCAAGAGATGTTTTTGTCGATCTTATACTTGCTGATAAATCGGAGCAGAGTGCTTTAATTGAAGAGATGAATGAGTTTGGTGATCCAATTATTGCGAAAATTTATGAGGATTGGAGACGGGGTAAAATTTTTAGTTTGGAAACGGAAGCAAGCAAAGAGATCATTTATATTGATGAACGAAATAACTGTTATTCATTGCTGACAGGAGAGGTGCTTGAATATTCCGAAGAGACGAGAGAGAATTTTAATAAAGAACGGATTGCCCGTGCTTTGAGAAAACAATTTAAAGGACTTATCGATACTTTGGGGCTTAAATCGATTAATGCGAAAACACGAATAAAGTCAGCGATTAAACTAGGGCGTAGTCAAAAAGCAGAGTATATAGAGCCTTTAGAAAAACGATTAGCAATCGAAGAAAATGCGAAAGTGAAAGCAGCAATCGATGAAGCTTTAGCGATTAATTTATTGAAAAATGGCAATGAGACTCAGCGCTTAGAGTCGGTCAATCGATTGGCTGAACTGAAGTCAATTGCGGCTAAAGATTTTATTGAAAAGATTTTAGCAAGAGAGATAGATGCTGGTAAATCAAATGAGCCTTTGGCACTTGCTTGTAGTGCATCGATTTTAACCATAGAGTCACATATCCGAGTCATTGAATTTTTTGGAAGCTTTTTTCGAGGCTTAAGTACGGGTTCTGTTTTACTCATTGTTTCTTTCGGCTTGGCGATTACCTTTGGTCTGATGGGTGTGATTAATATGGCACACGGAGAATTCGTTGCCATTGGCGGTTATACGACTTTCTTAGTGCAAAATGTTTTCATATCAATTTGGGGGATCGACCATCCTATGTTCGGGTGGTATTTTCTCGTAGCATTCCCAGTCAGTTTTATTGTGGCTGCTTTGATTGGAATTGTTGTCGAGAAAGGTGTGATTCGATTTTTATACCGAAGACCTTTGGAATCATTACTATGTACATGGGGCTTATCTATGATGATGCAACAAGGCTTTCGCTTGATTTTTGGTGCGGCAAATGTGCAAGTAAATAACCCTTCATGGTTGATGGGTAGTTTAAATTTTGGCGGGTTTTCTATGAGTTTCACTCGTTTGCTTATTGTTGCCTTGGCTATTTTGGTCGTCTTTTTAACCTGGGCTTTGCTCCAAAAAACGAATCTTGGATTACATATTCGAGCGGTTATGCAAAATCGTAATATGGCGAGCAGTTTAGGAATTCCTGTGAGTAAAGTGAACAGTATGACTTTTTCCTTGGGCTGTGGCTTAGCGGCACTTGGTGGTGCAGCACTTTCTCAAATTGGCAACGTAGGCCCATCGATGGGGCAAGCCTATATTGTGGATAGTTTTATGGTGGTGGTGATAGGAAGTGTGGGCAATCTTATAGGTGCCGGTTTGTCTGCGATGGGAATTGGCATGGTGGATCAATTATTGCAACCCTACCTCGGTCCAGTCATGGGAAAAATTACCGTATTTTTCATTATCATTTTATTTTTACAATGGAAACCAGGAGGAATCTTTCCAACTAAATCAAGGAGCTTAGATGACTAACAAAAATATATTTAAAGAGTTAGGTGCATCAGGAGTCATTTTGGCTTTCTTGATGTTGCTTCCAATATTAAATATGGTGGGACCTGACTCAGGATTATTTTCCGTCAGTGCCTTTCAACTCTCGCTTTGGGGCAAGTATTTAACTTTTGCCGTTCTAGCTATGAGCTTGAATTTATTATGGGGCTACACGGGACTACTGTGTTTGTGTCAAAGTTTATTCTTTGCTTTAGGTGGCTATATGATGGGCATGTACCTAATGTTGATGATAGGAGAACGAGGTGCCTACAAAAGTGTCTTGCCTGATTTTATGGTTTTTCTTGGTTATCAAGATTTACCAATTCACTGGGCTCCATTCTATAATTTTTGGTTTACTTCTGCGGCAATTTTATGGGTACCTGGAGTGGTTGCTTTAATTTTTGGCTACCTTGCATTTCGATCAAGAATTCGAGGGGTCTATTTTTCTATATTAACACAAGCGCTGACTTACGCCTCATGTTTACTTTTTTACCGCAATGATTTTACTTTCGGTGGAAATAATGGATTCACTGATTTTAAAGATATTTTGGGGATGGATTTAAATTCCATAGAAACGGTAAGAATTCTTTTTATCAGTTCAGTTGTGCTTTTATTTCTTACTTATTTTATAACTAGTTTTCTCCTCAAGACTAAGTTGGGTAAAATTCAGCAAGCGATTCGAGATTCGGAAAATAGGGTGCTTTTTTCTGGCTATTCCACTGCCAACTTCAAACTCGGAATTTTTGTTTTAAGTGCGATGATAGCTGGAGCGGCTGGAGCCTTGTATGTCCCACAAGTAGGCGGGATTAATCCTAGCTTAATGGAGGCGGCTAAATCTTTAGAAGTAGTGGTGTGGGTGGCTGTAGGAGGACGTGGTACCAAATGGGGTCCGGCAATTGGGGCAATCTTTGTCAACTTGTTAAAGAGTTATACGACTCAGGCATTTCCAGATTATTGGCTAATTTTTATGGGTGGATTATTCGTCTTTGTTGTATTGTTTATGCCGCAAGGATTGATTGGGGTCTACAATCAATTAAAAGAGAAATTTTTAAAAAAGGAAGGAACAGTTTCAGTATAGATAATTATGAATGCGATGAACAAGCCTCCTGTTTTTAGAGACACGCCTTTTATTCTTTCTGTCGAAGGAGTGACCAAAAGCTTTGATGGATTTAAAGCAATCAACGACTTAAATTTTTACCTCGAAGAAGGGGAATTGCGTACAGTGATTGGTCCCAATGGTGCAGGCAAAAGTACCTTCATGGATATTCTTACCGGAAAAACAAATCCTGATGTGGGGACGGTGACATTCCATCGACCTGACGGGCATGATGTGGATCTAATTAAATTAAAAGAATATCAAATTAACCGTTTAGGGATTGGTAGAAAATTTCAAACACCGAGTATTTATGCTTCTCATACCGTCTATGATAATTTGCTTCTTTCTTTGAATCGAGCACGCGGAATCCTTGGAACATTATTTTATAAACTGAACTCTGAAGACGAGGACAAGATCAACGAAGTTTTAAAAATAATTAATTTAACCACTTCAAAATCCAGGCCGGCGGGACTCTTGTCGCATGGACAAATGCAATGGCTAGAAATCGGTATGCTCTTAGCTCAAGAATTAAAAATTTTATTAATTGATGAGCCTGCAGCTGGAATGAGTGATGAAGAGACAGTAAAGACAGGAGAATTGCTGCTTAGTTTGGAGGGGAAACATACTTTAATTGTCATTGAGCATGATATGGAATTTATCCGACAAATTGCACGAAGGGTAACCGTTTTGCATCAAGGTTCTGTACTGAAAGAGGGCTCTTTTGAGAATGTTAAAGCAGACCCCGAAGTGATTGAAGTATATCTTGGAAGGCAAACTCGAGCGGAAATATAAAATAGATATGAAAGAATCAGAATCAGAATTTAAAAGTAATAAAACATTGCTTAAAATCCGTGACTTAAATGCAAGTTATGATGCTTCATTAATTCTTAAATCAATCAATATGGATTTAGTTGAAGGTTCGGTGATGGCTTTATTAGGACGAAATGGTGTGGGTAAAACGACACTCCTTCGGGCTTTAATGGGATTAATGCCTAAGACGGATGGCTCGATAGAATTTACCGGCAAGGCGATTGAAAATTTGCGTCCAGATCAGCGAGCTATTCTTGGGATGGGATATGTTCCACAAGGAAGAGATATTTTTCCAAATTTAACAGTTAAGGAAAATTTAGACGTGAGTATGAGTATCTCGGGCCAAGCAGGACGTGAGCAATTAGAGTTCGTGTATGATTTATTTCCGGTCATCAAGGAGATGCTTTCAAGAAAAGGTGGTGTTTTATCAGGTGGACAGCAGCAGCAACTTGCTATTGGGCGTGCACTTCTAACTAATCCAAAATTATTAATTCTTGATGAACCTACGGAGGGGATACAGCCTTCAATTATTGATCAAATTGAAGATTCGATCCACCGTTTAAAAAATGAAAGCTCAATTAGTATTATACTAGTCGAGCAATATCTAGACTTTGCTAAATCAGCGAGTGATAATTTCTATATAATGGATCGTGGGTCGGTGGTTCAATCAGGAGAATCCAAAAATTTATCAATTGAAATTATTCAAAAATATTTAACTGTATAGGTTATGCATTTAACTCCAAGAGAACAAGAGAAGCTCATGATATGTGTAGCCTCAGATCTTGCGCGTAGAAGACAGGCGCGAGGATTAAAATTAAATTACCCAGAAGCTATAGCGATTATCACTTTTGAATTACTTGAAGGGATAAGAGACGGCAAATCAGTTGCAGATTTAATGAGCTTTGGAACAACGATTTTAAGTCGAGACGATGTCATGGAAGGAGTCCCTGAAATGATTCATGAAGTTCAAGTTGAAGGCACTTTTCCTGATGGAACAAAATTGGTAACGGTACACAATCCCTTAAGATGATCCCAGGAGAATATAGATTCAAAGACGATGCCCCTGATTTAATCGGAAACGAAGGCTTAGAAACCAAGACCCTTCGTATCACGAATAAAGGTGATCGGCCGATTCAGATTGGAAGTCATTTTCATTTTTTTGAGGTGAATGAATTTTTAGAATTTGATCGGATGGCGAGTAAAGGTTTTCGTTTAAATATAGCAGCGGGCACAGCTATTCGCTTTGAGCCAGGTGATGTGCGTGAAGTTGAATTAGTTGCACTGAGTGGACTGCGTAAAGTCTATGGGTTAAATAACAAAGTGGATGGAGATTTATAAGTGTCTAAGGAGATAGTATTATGAGTTTAAAATATACAAGACGCCAATATGCAGAAATGTACGGACCGACAGTTGGAGATCAAGTTCGCCTAGCCGATACCGATTTATTTATCGAAGTGGAGCGTGATTTAATCGCCGAATCGGGTGGCTACGGAAACGAAGTGAAATTTGGTGGAGGTAAGGTGATTCGAGATGGCATGGGCCAATCGCCTTTAGCCGAAGATGCAGATTGTTTAGATTTAGTACTTACTAATGCGACAATCATAGATCCAGTACAAGGTATCATTAAAGCGGATATCGGGGTAACAAATGGCTTAATTTCAGGTATTGGTCATGCGGGCAATCCTTTGATTCAAAAAGGCATCACCGAAGGAATGGTTATCGGTGCGGGAACAGAAGTGATTGCAGCAGAAGGGCATATTGTAACTGCCGGTGGCTTTGATTCACACATTCATTTTATTTGCCCTCAGCAGATTAATGAAGCTTTGACTAGTGGCATCACAACAATGACGGGTGGAGGCACTGGTCCCGCTACTGGCACAAACGCCACAACCTGTACTCCAGGCATTTGGAATATTCATAAGATGCTCGAAGCCGCTGAAGCCTTTCCGATGAACCTTGGTTTTATGGGCAAAGGTAACGCTTCCAATTTAAATGCACTTCGGCAACAAGTTGAAGCTGGAGCGATGGGATTAAAATTGCATGAAGATTGGGGGACAACACCGAGTGCAATTGATCACTGTTTAAGTGTCGCCGACGAAATGGATGTGCAAGTGGCTATTCATACAGATACTTTAAATGAATCAGGCTTTGTGGAGACAACAATAGAGGCCTTCAAAGACAGAGTCATTCATACATTCCACTCGGAAGGTGCAGGGGGAGGTCATGCTCCTGATATCATAAAAGTTTGCGGCCTGGCTAATGTACTTCCTTCATCAACCAATCCAACTCGTCCCTTTACAAAAAATACCATTGATGAGCATTTAGATATGTTGATGGTGTGCCATCATTTGGATTCTAAAATTCCCGAAGACGTGGCCTTTGCGGAATCAAGAATCCGCCCACAAACCATTGCCGCTGAAGATATATTACATGATCAAGGTGCGATTTCAATCATGTCTAGTGATAGCCAAGCGATGGGTCGAGTGGGTGAAGTTATCATTCGTACTTGGCAGACAGCGGATAAAATGAAGAAACAATTTGGCACACTTGAATCTGAAACTCCGATGCCCGCAGATAATTTTCGGATCTTGCGTTACATTGCAAAATATACACTGAATCCAGCGATTGCATGCGGTTGTGCTTCGGATGTGGGAAGTCTGGAAATTGGCAAATTAGCTGATATGGTTATATTTAAACCAGCTCTTTTTGGTGTGAAGCCAGAGATGGTGCTTAAAGGTGGTTTTATCGCTACAGCAAATATGGGTGATCCGAATGCTTCAATCCCGACTCCTCAACCCACTTACTATCGTCCGCAATTTGGTTCCTTTGGAAAAGCCTTATCGAAGACCTCAATCACATTTGTCAGTCAAAAGGCTTTAGAGCAAGATATTGCAGGAACTTTAGGGCTGAAGAAAATAATTAAGGCAGTATCAAGTACGCGTACAATTTCCAAAAAAGATATGATGTACAATTCGGCCTTGCCAAAAATTGAAGTCGACCCTGAGACCTATACAGTCAAAGCGGACGGAAAAATTCTTACCTGCGAGCCGGCAGAAGTCTTGCCAATGGCACAACGGTATTTATTATTCTAAATAGTTCCTATGCAAATTATAGAACAATCGATTCATTCTCATAAAAATTTAGCGGAAGTGATTCCGCTCTCAGTAGATCGGCACACTTTGGCGAGAAAACGTTGGCATGGTGTTGCAAGTGATGGAAGTGAGTTTGGCTTTGATTTAAAAAGTAGCTTAAAGCATGGGGATATTTTTTTTGAAAAAGAAGGCCGGCTCTACGCAATCGAACAAACAGAAGAACCTTGTTTTCTAATTCAATTGAGTACACCTAAAGCGTCTGCTTGGCTCGGTTGGATGGTCGGCAATTTACATTTTAAAGCTGAATTTACCGAAGAAGGCATGCTTGTGCAGGATGATTTAGCGGTACGCCAAATGCTTGAACGAGAGTCGATTGAATTTGCTTTGGTGAATCGAATTTTTCAGCCATGTGCCCAAGGAGGACATTCACACGATCACCCACACTCACATAGCCACGAACATTAAATGATGAAAGCCCTTGAGAATAATGCTTGGGTGGCTCCGCTTCTTCAGGTTTCCGATCCTCTATTTCCAACCGGAGGTTACGCACATTCACTTGGGTTTGAGCAATGGGCTTACGAAAAAGCTTACGATTCTAAAGAAGACCTGAAACAATTTTTCCTCAATCACGCGGGACCTGCCTTGATGCGACAAGAATTTCCTTACTTGCGAGAGGCCCTCATAGCATTTACCGAAGAAGATTTTGAAACAATCATTCAGTTAGATGAAGCGATCAATGCTTGGAAGTGGGCGAGTGAAATTCGTGAAGCAAGCATTGCTCAGGGGCGAGGACGCTTACGATTATTAAAACAAATGTGGGGCGAAGATAAGTCATTAAATAAATACGCAGAGCTTTTTGATCAGGGAAAAGTGATGGGACACCATTTAATTGTTTCGGCTCTACAGTATAAAATTTTATCGGTTCCAAATTCAGCGGCCTTGTTTGCCTACGGCTACCAAACCTTGGCGACTTATATTTCTGCATCGATCAAACTGCTGCGGATCAGTCCGGAGTCGGCTCAGGATGCAATGCACTTTGGGCTCGATCACTTAAGCCAGTGGGTAGAAGATTCAAATGCCGTCTCTGTGTCATCGGCCGGTTGGTTTGCTCCACTTTACGATATCTATTCGGCTCGTCATAAGACGGCCTTTTCACGACTTTTTATTTCTTAATTATGAGTACACAATCAACAAACATTCGTCCTGTCCGTGTCGGCATCGGTGGCCCAGTAGGCTCTGGAAAAACGATGCTTCTACTTCGCTTAATTGAAGCGTTGAACGAGCAGTATTCTTTAGTCGCAATTACTAATGATATCTACACCCAAGAAGATGCACAATTCATTGTCAAAAACAGTCCTTTAGAAAGCTCTCGGGTTGTTGGGGTCGAAACAGGCGGTTGCCCACATACCGCAATCCGTGATGACACGAGTATGAATGAAGTGGCGATCGAAGATTTGCTCAAAACACATCCAGATGCCAACGTTGTCTTAATTGAAAGTGGGGGAGATAATTTATCCGCGACTTTTTCTCCTGATTTAGTCGATGCTTTTATTTATGTGATCGATGTGGCGGAAGGCGATAAGATCCCGAGAAAAGGGGGACCGGCTATTCGTTTTTCCGATTTGCTGATTATCAATAAAATTGATCTCGCACCCTATGTCGGAGCAGACCTAGCGGTGATGGATAGAGATTCTAAATTAATGAGAAAAGAAAAACCCTTTCTTTTTTGTGATCTAAAAAGCCATAAAGGCTTAGCGGAAGTGATTGAATGGTTAGAGAAAGAATGCTTCTTTGCGATTAAGAATAAGTAATGCTGGCTTTTTCAAATAAGAATGATCTCAGTCGCTCGGCGGTGAAAGGTGGTGCGAATTTAGTCTATGGATTAAATTCGCTTGGGGATTCTGCTTTGAGTAAACAATGGGTGAGCCCTCCATTGCATATGTCAAAGACCCACCAAGAAGATGGCTTCGCGATTTCCCAATTACTCAGTCCAACGGCAGGGCTACTACAAGGAGATCTTCTAGAAGTGAAAGTTTCGGTGCTTGATGCGGCCAAGGTCGCTGTTATCTCTCCTGCGGCTTGTCGGATTCATTCTATGGATTCAGGGTATGCCCAGGTTAAACAATCTTACTCTGTAGAAACAGGTGGATTCTTAGATGTTTGGACGGCTCCGTTGATTTTACAGGCCGCTTCCAAGCTCAAACAAGAAACGATTCTCGATATCGCAGAAGGGGCGTGTGCTTTATTTTGCGAAATTGTCTCCCCAGGCCGCAGTGCCTTTGGCGAGCAGTTTGAGTTTGAGCAATGGCAGTCCAATACTCGTATTCTCTATAATGATACCTTAATCAATTATGAAAACTTTACTTGTGAACCCAAGAAAGGGGATGTTCGGGACTGGCAGGACGCTTATCCCGAGGGGAATTATGCCAGTATGTATTTAATCAGTAGTCGTGATTTTGATGAATTTATTGCCGAAATGCATCAAATTGAAACGCCAGATGCGATTATTGGCTTAAGTGACTTAAATAAAGCAGGGCTGGGCATTAAAATACTGGCAAAAGATGGGGTAAGTCTCAGAAGAACCATTGTTTTACTGCGAGAAAGGCTATTTAAAGAACTTAAATTGAGTATTCCGGCCTCATTGAACCGATCTCAGAGCTTCTTCTATAATTAGCTAGATAATATATATGTCAGTTAGCGGGAGGTGATTTGATTACTATCTGCTTTGCTTTATTTAATTAAAATGATGTCTATAAGCAAGTTACGTAAATTAAGAATTATTATGTTTTAATAAAAAGCTTGCATTTTTCACATAATCTCACATATATTCACATCGAGCATTAGCTCAAAAAACAAACAATTATAAAATTAATATGAAAAATATTACATTAATCACATTATTCTTGGGTGCTTTCGCATTCATTACTTCAGCTTATGCTTCAGTAACAGCTTCTGGTTCAGTTTCTTCAGACTATGTCTGGCGTGGTGAATCATTGTCTGGTGGCGATGCAGTAGTACAAGGCGGTTTAGAGTATACAGACACTAACTATTATGCTGGTGCTTGGGTTTCTACACTTGGAAACGATAACGGTGAAGAATTAAATCTTTACGTTGGTACAGAATTATCTGGATTCGATTTAGCTATTACTAAATACGTAGTTAATTCAGAAGAAATTACAGAACTTTCTGTAGGTTATTCACTTGCTGGTTTCGACCTTTTCTACGCTCAAAACGAAGAAGAATCTGACGAAACATTTATGTCAGTATCTTATGGTTTTGATATCAATGAAAGCATTTCTGGAAGTCTTACATACGGTGAGTGGTCAGACGAAGCAGTAATTAACACATCTGATTACATTCAGCTTGATATCTCTTACGGTGCAATGACATTCTCTGTTGTTGACGCTGATAACAGAGATGACCTTGATTTCGCTGTTTCTTACGCTTTATCACTGTAAGTTAATTACATTTTAAACACTTTTTGTGTTTACTTAAGGCCGGGCTTTTTAGCTCGGCCTTATTTTTTTAAGATTTGTGGGAACGTTTGAGTTGCTTAATCCGTGTCAGGTTTTTTTGCAGATCTTTTTTCTCCATTGTATCAATAAATAAGATCCCATTGAGGTGATCGATTTCATGGAGGATGCAGCGGGCGAGCAGCCCATCCGCTTCAATGGTATGACTGTTTCCATCGGTATCTTGAAACTGACAGCTTATGGATTTGGCTCGAGAGACATCGCCTAAAATATTGGGGAAAGAGAGACAGCCTTCTTGGTAAAGACTTTCATTGGTGTCGGTAAGTGAGACTTGAGGATTGATGATGGCTAAGGGCATGAAGAGATCGAGCGGAGTGGATTTGCCATCATAGCTATAGTTGAAATGAATTTCGCTCTCTTTGGGTGGACGCACATCAACGACACAGATTTGCTGGGCAATGCCAATTTGTTGTGCGGCGAGTCCGATGCCTTCTTCGGCATACATAGTCTCAAACATATCACGGATCAGAGTTTTTAAGTCTGAGTCAAAGGTTTCGACGGTATCGCCTTTTTGCCGTAAGACGGGATTTCCATAATAAGTAAGTGCTCTTTCCATAAGACTTATTTCATTGCTGGCTGAGTTTTTGTAAAGCGTACATTGGAAAAATTTATTTAATACTTGTTGATGAAGCGAAGTGATGGATTGCTTTGATGACTGCTTATCGTATAGTTATCGCTATGTTTAGATCGGTCATTCACGCTTGCTTTCTCGCGCTTATCTTTGCTTCGGCATTTGTTGGCACGAGTGTAGCTCAGTCTGAAAACACTAGTGAAACAAATAAACTATCGATTCAAATTCTGACGAATAAGTCAGAAATTATTTTAGGCGAAGAATCAAGAAGTGATGAAGGTCTTTTGATTGGCTTAGAAATGGAGGCTGAATCGGGCTGGCATTTTTATTGGGCTGGATTAGGCACTGAATTATTAGAACCGACCATTACTTGGGATTTACCAGAAGGTATGCGTGTGGAAGCCTTGAATCATCCTGAGCCAAGTCGTTTTGATTATGGGGCCTATATGGGCTATGGCTATGATGGGAGCGAGGTTTTTCTTTATCGTTTAGTGAGCGATGAGGAAGAGGTTAGGGATTACAACTTAGGGGATTTGCTTACAATTTCGGCTACAGTTGATTGGATCTTGTGTAAGGATGTGTGTATTTTTGGAACTGAAATGGTTTCTTTAGATTGGACGATTTCTGATGTGGAAGAAATAATACCAGAGAGCATATTTTTAAATGGCTTATTAGAAGCAGAAGAAGCAGAAGAAGCAAAGACGAATCAAGGCCTAGAAAATCGCTTTTTAGAAATGGGTGTTTTGGGATGGCTTATGGCTGCGTTTCTTGGTGGGGTGATTTTAAATTTAATGCCCTGTGTGTTGCCGGTTTTATCGATCAAAGTATTCAGTTTGATTCAACATGCAGATGGGGCGGCTTCGAAACGCTATTTGCATGGTGCGATGTATACGCTTGGAGCCGTATTGAGTTTCATTGTCTTGGCCTTAGTTTTGATTGGATTGCGAAGTATAGGTGAAGAAGTGGGTTGGGGCTTCCAATTACAAGATCCTTACTTTATTGCTTTCTTGATCATACTATTCTTTTTGTTGGGATTGAATATGCTAGGAGTGTATGAGTTGGGCTCGAGTTTGTCTCGCCTGTCCAATGCTTCTATTTCGAATCGTTCGGATTGGCTGGGGTCATTCGGTACGGGGATTTTAGCCGCCGTTGTTGGAGCACCGTGTGTGGGGCCGTTTATAGGAGGTGTGAGTGGTATTGCTTTGCAAGTGAATAGTACACTGGGCGTTTTGATCTTTGCTTGCATCGGCTTGGGTATGGCTTTCCCGTTTTTGCTTTTATCTTGGTTCCCTGGCTTATTAAGATTTTTGCCTAAGCCGGGTGCGTGGATGGTGACCTTCCGCCAAGCAATGGGGGTCTTGTTAATTCTATCAACAGCTTTCCTTGTCTGGGTAGTCGGTCAATCAGCTGGGACGAATGGGGTGATGCAAATTTTGCTAGTTCTATTTTTTGTTTTAATCGCGAGTTGGGTGCTGGGTCGTTGGGGGCGTATTTCTGAAAGCAAAGAGACGCAAAGGCTGGCAAAGTTTCTGAGCCTTTGCTTGATTGTGATTCCTGGATTGATTGTCAGTCAGAATTTAGCCGAGCTTTATGAAGCGGAAGGCGGCCAAGCAAGCATCTACGAAGAAGGACCTTGGAAAGAATGGTCAGAAGAATCGGTAGCGGATGCTTTGAACTCTGGGCATGGAGTGTTTATTGATTTTACAGCCAGCTGGTGTTTGATTTGCCAAAGCAACAAAGTCTTAGTGTTAAGAAAAGAAAAAACAGAGTCTTTGTTTGAAGATTATGGGATTCGTTTATTTGTAGCAGATTGGACACAGAATGATCCTGAAATTACTCGAGCTTTAGAGCGTTACGGCCGTTCTGGAGTGCCGCTTTATGTTTTGAAAGCAGCAGATGGCACGGAGCAAATTTTGCCTCAAAATCTAAGCTATTCAGCAATAGAGTCCGCGGTGAAAGCACTGTTTTCCGAGCAATAGAAATTGATACAAACCTTATTAGCTATTGGAAAGAGGAAGGGTGAATTCAAATACGGTGCCTTCAGAGTCTGACTTAATCAGGGAGATGCTTCCTCGGTGACTGGCAAGAATTCCTTTAGCAATGGATAACCCTAAGCCAGTGCCTTCGCTTCGATTGGTGAGAAAGGATTCGAAAATTCGATCTTTAATTGATTCAGGAATACCGTGTCCGTTATCCTGAATATTGAAATAGACGAATTGTTCATCTTGAAATAGTTTAATATGTATCTCGCCGCCAGATTTTGAAATCGCCTGGCTAGCATTGAAAATTAGATTGAGAATCACTTGTTGTATCTGCCCTTTATTAACTTCAATATGCAATTCGGAGTCGGGTTTTTCAAAGGAGACATTAATTTTCAGTTGGTTTAATTTGAGGCGAATCAGTTGGAGCGATTCTTCGACTAAGGTAGAGAGGCAGTTTTGTGATTTAGTGTTG
Source organism: Opitutia bacterium (assembly GCA_029248665.1). Lineage (GTDB taxonomy): Bacteria > Verrucomicrobiota > Verrucomicrobiia > Opitutales > Coraliomargaritaceae. The sequence continues at coordinate 45,057 of JAQWIW010000004.1, forward strand.
TGATTTCTGTGACTGAATCCGAGAACTCTTTCAACTATGGTTTCAAGGTGGTTAATTCTTTCCGCAATCAGCTCGGCATCTTTTGATCTTGGGTCGGTGGGATCAAAATGTAAATCGAGTGTTTGGAAGAGTAATTTAATTACGGTGAGAGGGTTGCGAATTTCATGAGCAATTTCTGCAGAGAGGAGCCCTAGGGTAGTGAGCTTTTCATTTTTTCGGAGGATCTCTTCACTAGTGAATGTTTTTTCATAGAGTCGAGCATTTTCTAAAGTCATCGCACCAAGGTCGGCAAGGGCGAGGGCAATGCGCTTTTCGTCATCACTGAAGCGATGCATTTCTTGAGTATAAGCATTGAGGACTCCGACAACTTGATTTTGAAAAACAATGGGCGTGACGAGCATCGAGTAAAGGGAATCTCTCTGAATGATGGTATTGAATTCATTTTCTTCTGTGTAGAGGATGTTATGAATTTCAATTTGCTTTTTGCGTTTTAAGGCTCCACCGATGGCGCTATCATTAAGGTCAATTTGACTGGAGTCATTCAAGATGCCAGTAGGATTTACCATGGTATGCAGGTCTAAATTATTTTTATCGGGTGATAATAAAAAGAGTGCACAGGCATGGCATTTGAGTAAGTCGCGTGTTTCCTGTGCGAGGTTAATCAGTATCGAATTTTTATCTAATTTGGCGACAAGCTTTCGACTGAGGTCGATCAATGAATGCAGTTGGTTGGTCTTGCTTTTGAGTTGTTTGACTAGCCAAATATGAGAAATCACTTTTCCTGCTTCGTTGGCAAATGCGGTAGCAATTTTTAAGTCCTCAAGGCTGTAGTGATTAGCTTGAGTACTTTCCATATGCATCACGCCTATGGCCTTTCCATTTAAAATCATCGGAATGGTGATCGCTGATATAGAGTCATTAGAAAGAGGAGTGAGCTTACTTTCGTCTTTAAAATTTTTGGTAAGGATGGGTTTTCGATAAAATGCAGTCCAGCCGACGATACTCTGTTTTAATGGAATGGGGGACAATGCCTCCTTTGTGCCTTGTGCAACTTCGATTTCTACAACTTGCCGATCTTCGTTAATTGTTCCAATTATTGCGATACTTGAAGAGAAGTGCTGGCTGACTTTTTTCAGTATGGTTGAAAATGCTTCCTCTAATTTATAGGAACCATAGATGGAATCATTGATTTCATTTAAGGAATCAATAGCGGCAAAAATACTATCATGAGTATTCATATGCCTTTATATTTGAATAACTGGCAAAAGAATCAAGTTATAAGAATAGTTTATTCAAAACTCTGAATAATCACTTCTATTTCAGCTCTTAGGTCTAATAAATCAGAAGTGTTTGTAGACTCATTAAGATTGAGGTTTTCAATATAGAAAGTATCCATAGCGATGCCTCGTTCTGTGGCGATACGGGCAAAGCTGATATCAAATCCTTTTTCGGTGATCAACTGAGTGATTTTAAAGAGTAGTCCAATTTGGTCTTTTGCCTGCACTTCGATAATGGTTCGGTGTAGGGAAAGCTCGTGATAAACCTCTACACTTGGAGGGAAGGGTGAGGGCAGTTGGCTTTCTTTGATACTGGCTTGTAAATACTTTTGCTCGAGTGTGTTAATTTCCTCAGTTAGATCTTTCCCATGAACCAATGCATTTTCCACTTTTTCTTTAAAAGTATTTTTGATTTTTGGATCGCTTACGTATTTGCCATCTAGGTCGACTACATAGAAGGTGTCGATGGAGATATGATCTTTTCTTGAGATAGCTCGTGTGCTGATAATAGCGAGTTCAGAAAGGGTTAATGCACCGGCTAACTTGTAGAACAATCCAGCTCGGTCCCAAGTGACAATATTGATCACAGACATCCCTAGGTTTTTGTCATCTCTCCAATCGATAATTGGTGCCAGAGAGCCAATTGAATCTGCATTTTGAATCTGCGAAAGCAGACGATTAATCATGTTGAGGTGTAAAATAGCTTCGTTGGCACTAGTATTTACGAAGTAGCGCTCAGGAAGCAGACTAAAGTGTGCCTCTACCTCTTCTTCGGGGAGATTGCCTAAGGACAATTGTAATACATCTTTTTTTAGCATGGCTCTGTGTTCTTCGTTAAGTGTATCAGGTTTGGTTTGGTTCTCTAAAGTTTTAAGGGTACGGGAAAAGAGGGTTAGGTGCATACTATCTTTAAAATTATTCCACAGAGTGGGTGCAGTACCTTTGGCATCACAGTAAGTATGAACTGTGAGAAAGCGTAAGAGTTCTGCGTCTTTAATAATTTCTGAGAATGAAATAGCGGTTTGTATGTCATCTAAATCATAACGTTGCCAGAATCGTGCCATTTCTAAATGTTTTCGTATAATAAACAGGATTTTTTTCTGATTTTCTTTTTTATATCCAAGTCGATTTAGGATAGGTTCAGCAAGAATAGCCCCGCTTTCCGCATGGCCTTGGATGCCGTCGGATTTGCCTATATCGTGCAATAATAAAGTAATATAGAGAAGGTGAGGCGCATTATTTTTTCTTAATTCTTTTTCATAGGTTACATCCATAGGTGTTACCTTTTTAAAAACATTATCTAGGTGGCGAATAGTACGCAAAACATGCTCATCGGCAGTGTATCGATGGTAGTATTCGTGTTGAATCAAACAGGTTAATTCTCCAAATTCTGGAATATATCGACCAAGGACCCCAAGAAAGTGCATTTCTTTTAAAATAGGGTAAACTTCTCCTGGAGCATTTAAAATTGCTTTAAAGCTGACTGCTGCATCGGGAGAATTGATCACTTGATTATCGATCAAGGGGATGGAATTTGTAATCTTATTCTTTAAACTTATGTCTAAGGAAACATTGAATTGTTGCTTGATTCTAAAGACTCGAATTAGTCGATTTGGATCTTTAGTGAAGATGTCATTTCGATTGCTGTACAGTACACCTTTTTGAATTAAGAAACCATCGATTCCTTTGACTGATTTTTTTTGATAAGCCCTGAGTGCATCTAAAAATGAAATGCGTTTGTTTTTATTTTTTTCTATATTGAAAAATCGTTCCTTTAATAATTCTGAAATTGAATAAATGGTTCTAGCTGCTGAATAGTAATCTTGCATGAGTGCAGTGAGCCTTTCAAAGGAATCCCGCTGCGTGTAATTTAATTGAGTGGCAATTTTCAGTTGCTGCTCTAGGTCAATCTTATCAGTCGGACGCTTATTCTGATAATGTACTTCGTTGCGAACACGTAATAAAAAGTCATAAGCTTTTTCAATATCTCTTTGCTCATCGGGGCGTAAGAATTTTCGTTTAGCTAAGTCTTTAAAAGACTGGCATCCGAATTTAATTTTAGCGATCCAAAGAATATTTTGATAATCTCTAAGACCGCCCACACCATTTTTGATGTCAGGCTCTTGTACATATAATGTTTTTCCAAATTTGAAGTGACGCTCTGATTCATCTTTTAGGCGTTGCTCAATATATTCTGTAGATTGATCTTGTTTGAGATTATCTAGAAAACTATGGATCATCTCTTTGTAAAGCGGCTGAGAACCACAAATAAACCTCGATTCTAAAATCGCATTCTTCGATTGAATTTCTTTATTAATCTCTTTTAACACTTCTTTGGTGTTACGGGAGGCATGACCAACTTTTAAACCTAGATCCCAAAGAGGGTAGAGGATTTCTTCAGCCATCAATTCTTGAAATAAAGTAAGAGCTTTAGATTCCGCATTATCAGGATAAAGAAACATGATATCAATATCACTATGCGGATTCAATTCTGCTCGCCCGTAGCCACCTGTTGCAACAACGGCCATCCGAAATTGCAATTTCCCATATTTTGTCACAAATAAATCGAGTGCAGATAAGAAAAGATTTTCAATCACTACATCGATCATCGTGGCCCGCATTTGACAAATCTCTCTGCCGGATTCACCTCTTAGGTGGAAACGCTTGAGCATCTTATTTTCGAGCTCTAAATAGCGTTTGTATGAAGAAAGTTGCTGATTCCTTGGAATGCCTGGATCAAAAACTAAGCGCTGTTGAGCGTGGCTTCTGAGTCGTTTGAGAATGCTTTGATTCTGTGATGGCATATGATTTCAAGAAGGAAAAATTGTCATATTGATTTTAACAACTTATTCTATTTAGCGATGTTCTATAGAGAATTCATTTTTAATAAAGTAAAAATGAATATCGTCTAATCAATCGATAGGTAGTCTTGAAATTTAAACCAGCATCAAAGAAGGCGTTTCTAGAATTTCTTTCAATGCGAGTAGATATTGAGCTCCAACCGCACCATCGATCACTCTATGATCTCCAGACAAACCAATCTTCATGGTTTGTCCGATGACGATTTCGTCTTTATCGTTCACAACAGGTCGTTTGATAGTAGCTCCTATGCTTAAAATGGCCGCATTCCCTGGGTTAATGATACCGTAGAAATCAGAAATACCAAACATACCAAGATTGGTGACAGTAAAGGTAGAGCCACTCATTTCATTCGGGGCTAATTTCTTATCCCTCGCTTTTTTGATTAAGCTCTTTGCTTCATTGCTGACTTGGCGAAGTGATTTATTTTCGGCTGAACGGATCACAGGTGTGACTAGGCCATCGTCGATAGCGACTCCAAAGGCAAGATCTACGTTTGGATGTTGTTTAATGGAATTGCCCTCCCAAGAACGATTGATTGCTGGGACACGTTTGATTGCTTCTGCAGAGGCTTTTAAGGTCAAGTCATTGACAGAAAATTTAATCCCGCCTTGTTCTTTTGGAAGCTCGGCAAGTCTTTGATTCAGCTCTTTTCTTAAGTTAGCAAGAGGGGCGCCATCGACTTCAATTTGTAAATAAAAATGAGGGGCTTGTGTTTTGGAAGCGACCAAAGCACTGGCAATACTTTTGCGCATATTAGAAACAGGAAGATCAAGTGCTTCTAATGTCGGAACAGATTCAATGGCTTTAGATGAAGGTTCAGGCACTTTCGAATCTTCCGCTTGAATACTATTGGAAACCGCTTCTTTGATTGCCTCCAAATCGGCTTTAACAATGCGGCCATTGGGGCCAGATCCTTTGATTTGGCTCAAGTCAATTCCTTTACTCTCCGCAATTTTTCGAGCTAAAGGAGATGCTTTCACGCGATCACCATTTGTTGCGGAAGATGTAGCGATTGGCTCTGAATGTGAAGGGGCAGAGGAAGGAGCAGGTGCCTCCACAACAGGTTTTTCCGGAGTGCTTGTTTCAACAACAGGCTCTATTGCTAAAGGTGTAGTGGATTCTGTGGAACTTGCATCAATTGCAGGGGCGGCCTCACCGGCTTCGCCGATTGCAGCAATCGCACCACCAACGGGCACTTCTTCGCCTTCTTTACAGTATTGCTTAATTAAAATACCTTCTTCAAAGCACTCTACTTCCATAGTGGCTTTGTCGGTTTCTACCTCAGCTATCATGTCTCCATTAGTGACTGGGTCGCCTTCTTTTTTTAACCAGTTGACCAATGTTCCCACAGTCATGGTATCGCTCAATTTGGGCATTTCAATTAGTGTCGCCATAGATGTAATATTTAAATGTTTGAAAAGTTAATTTATGCAAGGCACTTAAGCACGCTTTCAATGATTCGTTCTTCGTTAGGAATTTGCCAATCCTCAAGCGGCTTTGAGTAAATTTGTGGTGCATCAATCGCAGAGACTCTGTGTACGGGTGCATCTAAATCATCAAATGCCTTGTATTGTATCAGGTGAGAAATTTGCGCATCCACTCCACAGAATGGTTTATTTTCTTCAACTAAAACGGCACGGTGGGTCTTTTTTACAGAATTTAAAATAGTAGTCTCATCCAATGGGCGAATAGAGCGTAAGTCGATAACTTCGGCATTGATTGAGTGTTTTTCTGCAAGTATTTCGGCTGCCTTTAAGGAGATCATCGCACAACGTCCGTGTGTAATGATTGAAATATCGCTACCTTCCTTGAGTACATTAGCAACACCTAGTTCCACGACGTACTCTTCCTCCGGCACTTCCCATTTTTCTCCGTAAAGCAAAGTATTTTCCATCACAAAGACGGGATCATTATCACGAATCGCACTCTTCATTAAGCCTTTTGCATCGTAGGCGTTTGAAGGGCATACCACTTTTAAGCCAGGGTGATTTGCCACTAAATTTTCAGGAGTGTGGGAGTGGGTAGCTCCAACATTTGTTCCACCATTTGCAGGTCCACGAACCACTATTGGGACGTTCATTAATCCACCAGACATATATCGGCAAAAAGAGGCGTTGTTGAACAATTGGTCAAAGGCAACATAGGAGAAGCTCATGAACATCATCTCAACTACCGGGCGTACTCCGAGCATGGAAGCACCAATGGCAAGTCCCGAGAAAGCTGCTTCTGAAATAGGCGTATCGATAATACGCTTGTCTCCGTACTTATCCCAAAGCCCTTCGGTGACTTTATAGGCTCCGTTATACTGAGCAACTTCTTCACCAAGTATACACACATTTTCATCTCGCTCGATTTCTTCAGCGAGTGCTTGTTTGATCGCTTCTCTATAAGTTATTAATGGCATAGGAAAATTCTCTTTGGTTTAGTCGTTAAAAAAGTAAGTACCTTTTAATTGTTGATCGGTGTCGTTATCAACCGTCCAGTAAACATCGTTCGTTAATTCTGATTTAGGTGGATAGGGACTTTCTTCGGCAAATTTTGCAGAGGCATCGGCTTCAACTTTCTTCTCTTGGTCGATTTCTTTCGCGCTGGCTTCAGTCAGTGTTTTATCCGCAATCAATTTTTTACGCAAGACGTTGATCGGGTCTTTGTTTTTCTTGTAGGTCTCGATTTCCTCTTTGGTACGGTATTTTTCGTGATTTGCATCGGCTACAGAGTGTCCACGATAGCGATAGGTACGAATTTCAAGAAGGAAAGGCTTTAGCTCGTCTCTTGCATAAGTCATTGCCTCATTAGCTTTTTCTCGAACTTCGAACACATCATGTCCTTCACAAGTATCCCATTTAATTCCAAAGGCTTCACCTCTCTTGGCCAAGCTTTCCTCAGCAGAAGAGCGTTTCAAACTCGTTCCCATAGAATAACCGTTATTTTCAATCACAAAAACAACAGGTATACCCCAAAGTGAAACTAAGTTTAGAGTCTCCATGAAAGATCCTTGGTTAACCGCACCATCTCCTAAGAAACAAACTGCGCAACCTTTAAGCCCTTTGTATTTAAGGGCAAAAGCCAACCCTGCTCCAAGTGGCGTTTGTCCCGCAACAATTCCGTGTCCTCCCCAGAAGCCTTTATCAGGAGCGAAATAGTGCATTGATCCACCTTTACCTTTAGAACATCCTGTATACTTACCAAAGAGTTCGGCCATGCATTCATTCATATTCATGCCAACTGCTAAAGCATGACCATGATCTCTATATGCGGTGATAATGTGATCATTTTCTTCCATTAAAGACACAATCCCAGTAGCGACTGCTTCTTGCCCAATATACAAATGAAGAAATCCTCCAATTTTTCCTTGATTGTAGGCCTGCAAGGAACGTTCCTCGAAACGTCGTATTCCTACAATGGTTCTATATAACTCAATTTTTTCTTCTTTTGAAAGTTGAGCATTGATTTCAGAAGTTTCGTAAGCACGTTTTTTTGACGTTTTTCTTACGGCTTTTTTGGTAGATGCGGCGGAAGACATCTAGTTAGCAGTAAGACATTTATGCTGTTTAGCAAGGTTTTTTTCAAAAATCATCTAAACATACGACAAATTTTTCGCATGTTCGAGATAAATTATCATTAATTTAGATAAACTGAACTTTAGAAAGCTTAACTATCGTAAACTTTCATCAATAAAGAGAGCTTGATTGGGCTTTATTATGGATTTTTCAATTTTTTAAAGAATTTCGGCTTAAGCTCTTGGCTTAGGAACAGTGGTAGATAAGCCACCATCAACCGTAAAGCATTGCCCAGTGACAAATTTTGCTGAGTCAGAAGCAAGCCATGCGGTTAAGCTAGCAATATCATCTGGCTGAGCAATCGCATTGAGCGGAGACATCTTCTTTGAAATTTCTAAGGCTTGGGGATTTGAGGTGATCGGTTTAGCCAAATCAGTATCGGTCAAGCCAGGGGCGATACAATTAAAGCGGATGTTACGATTTGAGTAGGTTGCAGCTGCCGAACGTACTAATGCTTCGATACCAGCTTTACTTGCGGCAATGGCTTCATGGTTAGGGACGCCGATGCGGGCGGCAGTCGAACTATAGAATACCAGTGAGCCGTGAGATTGTTTTTGCATAAGAGCAACGGCTTCTTTTAAAGCGTAAAAAGCGGAACTGAGATTTAGATTTAGCGTGTCGAGCCACTGTGCTTGATTGGTTAAGTGGGCGGGCTTGATAATGATTGAGCCTATGGCATGTATATAAACATCAATGGAACCCATGGCCTCATGTGCCGCCTTGAAGGTATTCGCTAAATCGTTTGTATCAGTGGCATCGGCACGGAAGGTGTGGATGTCGGGCAAGTCTGATTTAAGTTTAGCCAATTTATCTTCAGAGCGAGCATAACCCGAAACAGTATGCTGTTGATTGGAAAGGATTTTAGCTACTGAGGAACCAATGCCGCCAGAGATGCCTCCTATAAGAATGTTTTTTTGAGTATCCATAGCTTATAAATCGTGAGAAAGGAAATTTGATTACAGAAATCCTATTAAAACAAGTAAAAGCATTTTTCTGGCTTGAAAGAATCGCTCAGACCATACCATATGTCTGTTTATCGTATATGTCAGAGATATCAAAAGCCTACAGTCCAAAAACCGTTGAAGCCCACTGGTCTAAACAATGGATAGAGCAACAGTCGTTTAAGGCAACGGTTGATGATAAGAAAGAACCGTATGCCATTATGATCCCGCCTCCAAATGTAACTGGTATGTTGCACATGGGTCATGTTTTGGACAATACGCTACAAGATATATTTATTCGTAGGGCTCGCTTGGAAGGTAAAGCCGCTTTATGGCAACCGGGTACTGACCATGCGGGGATTGCTACTCAGACAAAAGTAGAGAAGCAGTTAAGGGCGAATACTGGAGAATCTAAATATGATCTAGGTCGTGAAGCGTTCGTTCAAAAGATTTGGGATTTTCGCCATGAGTCAGGTGGGATTATTTTAAATCAATTGCAAAAATTAGGGGCATCCTGTGATTGGTCGCGCAGTCGATTTACTTTGGATGAAGATTATTCAAAAGCGGTGCTTCAAGCGTTTGTCTTACTTTACAAAAGAGGATTTGTTTATCGCGGAAAGCGAATGGTGAATTGGTGTCCTGCAACTCAAACGGCAATTTCTGATGAAGAAGTTAATATGAAGCCACAAAATGGTATTTTGTATAAAATGCGCTATGAATTGGTTGAGGCAGATGGCGAAAGAACGCATTTAGAGATTTCAACGACACGACCAGAAACAATTATGGGAGATAGTGCAGTTGCGGTTCACCCAGAGGACGAACGTTACAAACATTTAATTGGTCAGTCTATCTGGCGACCATACCCCAAGGCAAAGATTCCTATTATTGGTGACAGTTATGTGGATCGCGAATTTGGTACTGGTTGCTTAAAGGTGACCCCAGCCCATGATAAAAATGACTTTGAGATTGGACAAAGGCACAATCTAGAAGTCATCGAAGTGATTGATGCAAAGGGCTGCTTGAATGAATCTGCAGGTTCTAATTTTGCGGGACTTGATCGTTTTAAAGCAAGGAAGCAAGTGGCGGATGCTTTAGAGGCCGACGGATTATTGCTGGAGCGTGAGCCATACGAAAACGTGGTTGGATTTTCAGAGCGTGGTGATGTTCCCATTGAGCCACGCTTGTCTGAACAATGGTTTTTAAAATACCCAAAAGTTGAAGAGGCGAAGCGAGCGGTTGAAAAAGGAATTATTCGCTTTCATCCAGATCGTTGGAAAAAGACTTATTTGCATTGGCTCAATGGAATACAAGATTGGTGCATCAGTCGTCAGTTATGGTGGGGGCATCGTATTCCTGTTTGGTATAAAAAAGGAATTGAAAAAGAGGCCTTAGATTATGCAAATCCAGAGCATGTTTATGTGGGAGTGAATGCCCCAGAAAATTCTGAAGAGTGGGAGCAAGACCCCGATGTTTTAGATACCTGGGCATCGTCTTATTTGTGGCCGATGGCAAATTTAGGATGGCCTGAGCCGAGTGAAAAACAAAAGCAGGAGATGGCCTACTGGTATCCGACAACAACATTGGTGACAGGTTTTGATATTATTTTCTTTTGGGTCGCACGTATGATTATGGCAGGGCTTGAATTATTCGGTGAGGATAAAAAATCTTTGACGGATGAAGAAATCCAACAACGCATTCCATTTCGCAATGTTTTCATTCATGGTTTAATCCGTGATGAAAAAGGGCGGAAGATGTCGAAATCTTTAGGAAATTCCCCAGACCCACTTGAATTGATCGAAAAATTTGGTGCGGATGGCTTACGATTTGGTATTTGTAATATTGCTCCAACCGGTTCCGATATTTTATTTTCGGAAGACCGTATCGAAATCGGGCGAAACTTTTGTAACAAACTTTGGAATGCAGTTCGTTTTCGACAAATGTCAGGACCGATTGAGGATAATTCTTCGGTCGATGTAATCCTAAGTCGAATGAAGCCAGAAATCTGGGATGATTATGATCATTGGATTTTAGCCCGATTGACCGAATTTACTGAATCGATAGAATCCTGTTTCAAGAATTTTGATTTAGCACCTCTAACGCATTTAATTTATCGATTCTTTTGGAATGATTTTTGTGATTGGTATGTGGAAGCCTCAAAAGGCAAATTGAAGTCAGGCGGAGAGGCCACGGAAAATTGTTTGGCGATCCAAGATTTTGTCCTTCGTCAGGTTTTACAGGTCGCACATCCAGTTATTCCACATATCACCGAAGAGTTGTGGTCACAGCTTGGTTATGGACAGTCGGATAAATTATTAATTGAGAAAACAACTATCTTAAAAGCGGTAGAGCTAAAAGAGCAGTTGGCTTTTTCTGGATTAGCAGTCGACAGAGTGAATGCTATGCAGTCACTTATTCAAGAAGCACGAGCGCTAAAGGCACAGTACAAAATTGCGAACAAGAGAGACTTAACACTTTATTTTGATGAAGAAGCGAAGATGCAATCGGTCATCATAGAAAATCAAGATCGCATACAAACTTTGGCCGGCTTTGCTAAGGTAATTGGAATTAAGAAAAAAGACGCTAATGGTATGGTGGCCGCTTCTACCTTGCTAGGTACTATTTATTTGGATCTTCGAGAAGGGATCGATATCGAAAGCGAACGAAATCGACTTAATAAAGAGTTGGAGAAATTGAATCAATTAGTTGCGATTGGAGAGAAGAAATTATCCAATCCTAAATTTGTGGACGGTGCTCCAGCTGCAGTTGTTGAAGGAGCTAAAAAGCAATTAGAGAGCACACGTAATCAGCGTGATGAAACTCAAAAGATTCTAGATAGTTTGGTTCAGACTTAATTCGGCTTTCCAATATGTTTGATTAACAGAAGCGTCTGATCATCTAAAGGTTCAAGTCCTTCTGCAAAATCATTTAGCCGCTCAATTATATCGGCAACAATTGCATCCGCATTTTTTGAGCTAGTTTTATCAATAATTCGCATTAGGCGATCGGCGGAAAATTCTACCTGTTTTTTGTTTTCCATTTCTGTTACACCATCTGTATATAAAACTAAGATGTCATCTTTTTGAAAGCTTAAGGTAAAGTCTTCAATTTTTTCATTAAAAATTTCTCCAGGGACGATTCCTAATGCCATTCCAGAAACTTCTATCGGAAAAATTCTTTCTTTATGATTTGGACTGTAAAATAAAGGTGCCTCGTGACCGGCTCGGGCAATTGTCAGAGAGTTAGTTTTTAAATTAATAATTCCTAAAGATAGGGTAACAAACATTCCAGGTCGCATTGTTTTTAATAATTCTTCATTAAGAAGTTTTAAAATATCAGCGGGTGAAGTTTTTTGTTTTATTAAGTGTTTTAGGTGTGTTTGACACATTGCCATTACGATGGATGCAGGAATGCCTTTCCCTGAAACGTCAGCAATAGCAACTCCAATTGAGTCAGTGTCTATTTCGAAAACATCATAAAGGTCTCCGCCAATTTTTTGAGCAGGGAGATAGTGTGTGGCGAATTCTAAAGGGATGTCTTCGGGGAATTGGGAGGGTAACAATAAGTTTTGAATATTTTGTGCTAACTGCAAATCGAGGTCTAATTTGTTTTTTTCAATTTGTAGTTGAATGGTCGTACTATTTTGAATGGCAAGGCCGACTTGACTTGCAAGTGATTGCAATAAAGAAAAATCCATTGCATCAAATGGAACCCCGCTTAAAGGGTTGGCAACGGCTAGGATGGCAATCAGTGAGTCGTCATAAGTTACTGGTGCCAGCATTAAGGAGTGTATGTGAAGTGCAGGGTCATCGTGCTGAATAACACGTGGGTCATTTTTGGCTCGAGATATTAAAATAGGTTTACCTGTTTTTGCTACGGAGCCGACTAATCCTTCGCCTATAGAATAACTTTCAGTTTCATAAGTATTTTTTATAAATTCAGTGCGAGAACTTGAGTGTTTCAATGCAGCGACGCTGGCTTGATTTTGTGGAGGGAAGAGACCTTCAACTGCAATACGATAAAAGCGGGCATCGGATTTTTTTTCAAAAATACATGCAGACATAGCCCCGGTATTTGTAATCGCAGCATGTATGATTTTATGAAATAGTTTTTGTCGATTTTTTTCTCCAGTGATGGCACCCGAAATGGAGTGCATGAAATCAATAACTATCTGTTTTTCTTGTTCTAAACGTTGAATGGCTTCTTCTTTAATCGATATTTTGCGATTAATTCTATAGTTAATTAATGCCGTGAAAAGTAAAGTGATGAGGACTCCTGTAAAGAAAAGCAACATGAGGCATATAGATTGAAAAGTTAGTCAGATTGTACCTTATCCTCTAGGATATTGATTAAATCTTTGAAAAGCGATGCATTTTCTTTTCTTGCTTTCACCAAATTTTTATGGGCGTTGAGTATGTCAATTGCCTCAAATCTTTCCGCTTCTTCAAGGGCTTGAAATTGGTCGGGATTTTTTGTGGGTGCTTCAAGTATCGCTTCTTCAGTCGCAATAAAATTTTGCAAGCCTAGGTTATTGAATAACTCTTTATTACGTTTATTGAGATTTCTAACGATCAAATGTGATTTATTTTTTGACTGTTTAATTTGAAGCCCAAGCCAAGCAATGATCCCTAAAAAGGTGCTATCCATTCCCGTGCAATGTTCAAAATCAATTATGTAGTGAGAAATCTTTTTGCTAAGAGAGTTATCGATAAAATGTTTAAAAGTATTGGCGTTTAAAAAGTTGGCTTTGCCTTCAATTAAAATAAATACTGAGCTATCACTAGAGTTTACTAAAAAAGCTGATTTGGTTGAAGCTCTCATGGTCAAAACAATAGCATTAGAATAAACACTTCATTTATTTATTCTGCATAAGATCATTTAATACATATTTTAAAATACCACCTTTTTCATAATAACTAACTTCAATTGGCGTATCGATTCTTAAAGTAAGAGTCACAGTATCTTTAGTGCCGTCAGTCCGCTTAATTTCAAGTGCCACCTGCTTTCCAGGTTTTAAATCACTGGACAAGTCGGCTAACGAGAAGATCTCTTCTCCTGTTAATTTTAGAGTATCAGCACCTACATCTTTAGGAAATTCAAGTGGAAGTACACCCATTCCAATTAGGTTGCTTCTATGGATTCGTTCAAAGCTTTTAGCGACAACCGCACGAACACCTAGAAGGGCGGTTCCTTTAGCGGCCCAATCTCGAGAACTTCCCATACCATAATCTTCTCCAGCAAATATAATCAGCCCAGTATTTCTTTCACGGTAAGTTTGGCTAGCATCGTAAATATCGATTGGCGTGCCTTCGGGCATTAATTTTGTAAAGCCGCCTTCTTTGCCATCGGCCATAATATTTTTAAAGCGGATATTCGCAAAAGTGCCTCGTGTCATGATGCGATCATTTCCACGTCGTGAGCCGAAGCTATTGAAATTGACTGGTGAGACATTGTTGTCGGTAAGATAACGTCCAGCGGGACTATCTGCCTTAATCGCACCTGCAGGGGAAATGTGATCTGTGGTGATTGAATCAGCAACAATGGCTAAAGGCCTTAAGTTATTCAAATCGGGAGTATTGATCTCCTTTGTATCTAAATGATTAAAGAAAGGTGGATTTTGAATATAGGTGGAATTTGGATTCCAGTCATAGGTAAGCCCCTCTGGAGATTCAATTGCATTCCATTCGTCATTCGCATTTTCTAAATCACCGTATTTAGATAGGAACATTTCTGGCTTGAGACCTGATTTGATGAGTGCATCGATTTCACTTTGAGTGGGCCAGATATCTTTAAGGTAGACCGCTTGATTCTCGCTTCCAATTCCAATTGGGTCATTACTCAAATCAATATTCACGTTACCGGCTAAGGCATAAGCGACCACTAAAGGGGGGGACATTAAGAAATTAGCTTTAATCGCACCGTGTACTCGTGCTTCAAAATTTCTATTTCCAGAAAGAACGGAAGCGCCAACAATTGAATTTTCTTTGAGTGCGTCTTCAATAGATGGATTGAGGGGGCCTGAATTTCCAATACAGGTGGTACAGCCGTATCCAACCAAATTAAAGCCGAGTGCATCTAGGTAAGGTTGCAGTTTGGTTTCATTAAGATAATCAGTCACCACTCTAGAGCCTGGGGCCAATGAGGTCTTGACTAAAGGATTCACGCTGAGCCCTAATGCATGGGCTTTTTTCGCAACAAGACCTGCGGCGATCATCACAGAGGGATTGGAGGTATTGGTACAACTAGTGATAGCGGCAATCAGCACCTGCCCGTGCTTCAAACTTGAAGAAAGGTTTTTATCTGAGTCATTATATTCAAAAGAATATTCCGTATCTATAGTACTGCTGGCTAGATTAAAGCCTCCATCAGCTACAGGGGATTCGATCAATGTTTTAAATTTATCTTTGAGATCGGTTACCGCGATCAGGTCTTGGGGTCTTTTGGGACCCGCGACAGCAGGCACAATTTCAGAAAGATTTAAATCAATAGTTTTGGTGTAGCTGATAGCTCCTTTTTTTGGGATGCCGAAAAGCCCTTGTTCGCTTAAATAATCTTTGATCAATGAAATCTTAGATTCATCGCGACCAGTAAGTCTTAAATATTCTAGAGATTTTTCATCAATTGGGAAAAACCCCATAGTCGCCCCATATTCAGGTGCCATATTAGAAATAGTCGCTCTATCCGCAAGGCTTAGTTGCTTCGCACCTTCACCGTGAAATTCAACAAATTTGCCGACTACTTTTTCTGCCCTTAACAATTCGGTGATTCGAAGTGTTAAGTCAGTAGCAGTTGCTCCCTTAGGTAATTCACCTTCTAAATTTACTCCGATAACTTCGGGAGTTTTGAAGTATACAGGTTGCCCTAGCATTGCTGATTCCGCCTCAATGCCACCAACGCCCCATCCTACAATACCAAGACCGTTAATCATAGTTGTATGAGAATCAGTTCCAACAAGTGTATCTGGGTAAAGAACGCCATCTTTCTCGAACACTACTCGAGCCAAGTGTTCTAGATTAACTTGGTGTACAATTCCTATGGACGGTGGGACCACATTAAAAGTTTCAAAGGCCTGCTGCCCCCACTTTAAGAATTCGTAGCGCTCTTGATTTCGCTTAAATTCCATATTTAAATTGGTTTTAAAAGCATCAACAGTTCCTGAACGATCTACTTGAACTGAATGATCAATGACTAAGTCTACGGGCACTAAAGGTTCTATAGTGGACGGATCTTTGCCTTGAGCACTTGCCGCATCTCTCATTGCAGCAAGATCAACCAGTAGGGGAACTCCAGTAAAGTCTTGTAAGATAACCCTAGATACAACAAATGGAATCTCATCATCGCTAGTATTTGTAGCATTCCAGTTGGCTAAATTAACAACATCTTGTTCGCTTATTCGAGTGCCATCACAATTTCTTAATACTGATTCTAGGACAATCCGAATACTTATTGGCAAATGTTCTAAAGAGCAGTCCCCTAAATTTTTTTCTAATGCTTTTAAACTATAATAACTGTGTCCGTTTAAAGACTGTATTACCTGAAATGGATCATGTTTTTTACTCATAACTATACTACTATTAAAGAGAGCTTTTATTGATTATTGTGCAAGCTTACTCTTAAAATCTTGATAAAAAAATGCCCCATATGAATTATATGAGGCATTTTAAAAATTAAGTTAAATTCGTTTAGATTATTCGATTGGGCTTACTGGTCGCATTGAAGGATCATCATCAATAGGAGTTTCTATAATTGGTAAATCATCCTCTACATCCTCTGCGTCACCTGCATCCTCTGCGCCATCATCTACGGAACCATCTATATCAATATTGGCTTCAATAGCACCGGCAGTAGAACCTGCAGAAGCAGCTTCAACAGAATCAGCTACATCAATATTAGCTTCAACAGATGCTTCAACAGCACCTTGTGCAGAACCTGAGG